>NZ_CATYRA010000008.1:0-226005 GCF_958411575.1 uncultured Bacillus sp. | reverse complement strand
CCTGCGACCGATCGGTTAACAGCCGATAGCTCTACCACTGAGCTACTGTGGAATAATGAGACAAGATTTATTATATCAGCCTTGATTTTCAGTGTCAAGAGGTAAATGTTTTTATTTATCTCTCGTGACGACTTTTATAATGTAACATAGGCTTGCCATATTCGTCAACCTTTTTCACGAAAAAATTCTTTTTATTTTTCCGCGGCATTTTCCGCACCGGTATCTGTCAGGGTTCATGGCACGCTTCTTTATATACTGTTGGCCGCACGCCGTACAGATATACATATAAGTTTTTTTGTTTTCTGTTTTTTTCTTAAGGGGTGTACAGAACCTTGGCGCGTTGACCTGCTGCAACAGCGTTCGAAAATCTCTGTCTCTGTGCTTGTACCCTTTTCCTTCAAGGTGAAGATGATAATGGCAGAGCTCGTGCTTGATGATGCCGATCAGTTCCTCCCTGCCGTGTTCAATCAGATATTTTCTGTTCAATTCAATGTTATGGGAGGTTAACAGGTACCTTCCGCCCGTCGTTTTAAGCCTGTCATTAAAAAGCGCCTGATGGCGGAACGGCTTTTTAAAATACGTTTCAGAGATATCCTCTGTCAGCTTTTGAAGCTCTTTGTTATCCATGGTGCACCTCACTTAAAAAACATTGAACGGGACAATTCACCGTTCGCATACAATATGGTAATCACCGTCCCTCTTATGATAAAAGCTGAGGAGGAATGAGCCTATGCCAAATTGGCTTAAAAAACAGATGCAAAAAGCGTTCCTTGAAAAAGATAATTACCAAATTAAACTGCTGAATCAATGCTGGTATTTCTATAGGAAAAAACACTGCTCGTAAGCAGTGCTTTTATTTTACCATAGACAGCGATACTCTGCCTTTTTGTACATCTACGCCGTCAACCCAAACCGTCACAATATCGCCGACGGATACGACATCAAGAGGATGCTTGACGAATTGATTGCTGAGTTTTGAGATATGCACAAGCCCGTCTTGTTTGACTCCGATATCAACAAACGCTCCGAAGTCCACTACATTGCGCACGGTGCCCTGCAGCTCCATTCCCTCTTTTAAATCTTCCAGCTGAAGGACGTCTGTTTTCAGTAACGGCTTAGGCACCTCATCGCGGGGATCGCGTTCCGGCCTTGTCAACTGTTCACAAATATCTTTCAGGGTGATTTCTCCGATTCCCAGCTCTTGTGCCGTTTCAGAAAGCGCCAGCTGATTGATTTTATCCTTTAATTCCGCCGTGCCGATTTGCTCCGTTGAAAGACCGAGCTTTTTCAATAGTGCTTTTGTTTCTTTATAACTTTCCGGGTGGATGCCCGTTCTGTCCAAAGGCTCTGTCCCTTCCTGCACTCTTAAGAAACCGATACATTGCTCATAGGTTTTCGCACCGAGTCTCGGGATGTCCTTCAGTTCTTTTCGATTCGAAAACTTCCCGATTTCCTCACGTTTTTTGACAACGTTGCCTGCGACAGACTTCGATAATCCGGCTACATATTGAAGCAGCGCGGCTGATGCTGTGTTGACGTTTACTCCCACCTGGTTTACGACCGTTTCGACGACGAACCGCAGAGATTCATTTAAGCGTTTTTGGCTGACGTCATGCTGATACTGTCCGACGCCAACAGATTTCGGATCGATTTTCACGAGTTCCGCCAGCGGGTCTTGAAGTCTTCGCGCAATAGATACGGCACTGCGCTCTTCAACCTGAAGCTCAGGGAATTCTTCTCTGGCAAGCTCAGAAGCCGAATATACGCTTGCTCCCGCTTCATTGACGATCACATAATAAATTTTCCGCGGCATGTCCTTCAGTACATTGACGATGAACTGCTCTGTTTCTCTTGATGCCGTGCCATTTCCGATCGCCACCATCTCGACTTGATGCTGCTCGAGAATCACTTTGACTTTTTCATGGGCTTCTTTCGTTTTGTTGACTGGCGCATGCGGATAGATGACATCAATTTTCAAGACTTTTCCGGTCTCATCTGACACAGCGAGCTTACAGCCAGTTCGGAAAGCTGGGTCAACACCGAGGACTGTTTTGCCTTTCATCGGCGGCTGCAGAAGAAGCTTTCTCAAGTTCTCAGAGAAAATGTGAATGGCCTGCTCATCCGCTTTTTCTGACAGCTCTTTTCTGATTTCACGCTCTATCGCCGGCTGGATCAGTCTTTTATAGCTGTCTTCAATCGTTTCTTGCAAAATCTCTTTTACGGACGTTGAGCGGTTTTTGATGATCTGTTTTTCTAAATACGCCTTAATGTGATCCGCAGGCGGTTCGATAGACACCTTTAAAATGTCTTCCTTTTCGCCGCGGTTCATCGCCAGCACCCTGTGCGGAACGACTTTTGCAATTGGCTCTTCATACTCGTAATACATTTCATACACATTTTTCTCGTCTGTGTCTGCCGATTTTCCGGCTGTAGACTTAATGGTTCCTCTTTTAAAGGTTTCCTGGCGAATCCACTTTCTGAAACTTGGCTCGTCTGAGATTTGTTCCGCAATAATGTGCTTGGCGCCTTCAATCGCTTCTTCCCGTGTGAACACTTCTTTTTCTTCGCTGATGTATTGGTCGGCGGTTTCTGCCAGACGGTTATCTTGCGGAAGCGTCAGGATATAGTCGGCAAGCGGCTCGAGGCCTTTGCTTTTCGCGACTGTTGCCTTTGTTTTGCGTTTTTGTTTATATGGGCGGTAAAGGTCTTCCACTTCCTGAAGCTTCACCGATTGCTCGATTTTTCGCTTTACGTCATCTGTTAATTTATCCTGCTCCGCAATGAGCCTGATGACTTCTTCTTTTCGCTGATTCAGGTTTTGTATGTATTGCCAGCGTTCAGAAATCGTCTGAATCTGAACCTCATCCATTGACCCCGTCTGCTCTTTTCGGTATCGGGCGATAAACGGGACTGTGTTGCCGTCCTCAAGCAGGCGGATGACACTTTCAACGTATTTTTGTGACAAACCTATTTCTTTCGCAATTTGCTGTTTTAAAAGGGCTGACGTTTCCATGTAACCAAAGCCTCCAATTTTGTCGTTCTTTCTCTAGTGTATCAAAAACCGAAAAAAACACATAAAAAAAGAAGCCGGCATTCCGGCTTCTCCTTTTTCTTATTCTCTAGGACAGCTGTCCAAGAATATAGGTCAGATCATCTTTTCTCGATGTCGTATACATTTTCAGCGAATTCGATATGTCTTCTACCGATTGGCCTTTTTTCAAATGGGAGCGGATATCGGGTACGTTGAGTCCATCTGTATGTATAATGAACTTTGAACCCTTTTCATAGGTGGCGGTGTGCGTTTTGTATTTTTGCGGCTTGCCTGATAAATAGCCTGAAATCGGCAGAGGATAAAAGCTTTCACCAGACGGGGAATGCAGAATAAAACGTACGTTTCCGACAGAGCAGTACGTAAACTGCCTTTGTTCAAAATTGATTTTCAGGATAGATGCTGTAGCGCCTCTTTTGTTTTTCATCGCCTGATTACAGCGTTCGATAATGCTTTGTACGTCTTCGTTCGCATAGTTTTCCACTAAGTCTTTGATGGCTGCAGAAGATTCGTTGGCAAGCGATCCGCTTCCAAGTCCGTCAGCTACCGCACAAATTAACTCCTTATCATCAGCTTTCATAAAAAAGCTGTCGCCGCAAATCGATTTGCCTTCTTTATTCAGTTGGTATACAAGAGTTTGAATATGCTCGTTTTCTTCAACCTGGATCATTACATTAACTCCATCGAGGGATCTTCAATCAAGGCCTCTCTGAGCTTCTTCACAGCTTTGCGCTGCAGACGCGAGACGTGCATTTGAGATATACCCAGAATGTCCCCAGTTTCTTTTTGGCTTTTGTTTTGAATATACGTAAGGTCTATGATTTGTTTTTCACGGTCTGAAAGGACATGAAGCACACTTTGCAGCATCATTTGCTGATTGACTCGCTCATATCCGTCCTCCTGTGATCCGACGATATCAAGAATCGTGACGGTGCTTCCATCCGCATCCGCTTCGATGCTGTGGTCAACGGATAAGGCTTGATAGCTTTTACCCATTTCCATTGTTTCAAGAACCTCTTCTTCTGAAACATCGAGGAATTCTGCAATCTCTTCTACTTTCGGTGATCTTTGTGTTTCAGTCGTCAGCTGATCAACCGCCATTTTGATTCTTGGACCCAGTTCTTTAATCCGTCTTGGCACATGAACGCTCCACGTTTTATCTCTGAGGAAACGTTTAATCTCGCCGATAATTGTCGGGATGGCAAAAGCTTCAAACGATTTGCCGACGACGGGATCGTATCGCTTAATCGCGCCGAGAAGCCCGATCATGCCGACCTGACGGAGATCCTCGTGAAAGCTTTTGCCTTTTGAATATTTTTTCGCAAGCATATCAACCAGATTTGTATACACCCGCACAAGCGTTTCTTGAGCCTGTTCATCTTGATTCGTTTGGTAATCGCTTATGAGCCGATCGACTTCATCCTTAGTTAGTTTCGTAGTTTTTGATGGTTGTGTCATGATCAACTCGCTCCCCATTTAAATACTTTGTCATCGCTACGGTGACACCGGAGTGATTTTGCACTCTGACTTCATCCATGAGCGTTTCCATTAAATATAGACCGAGCCCTCCTTCTGATAATTGATCAACTGTATGCGAAGGTGTGTACGGCCCTAGATCCTGCTGCTTTTGATCGAAATCAAAGCTGTCTCCCTCATCCGCCACAATGATTTCTAAACGGTCTTCGAACACACCGAATCGTATTGACACTTCCCCATTTTTGTCTTCTTTATAAGCGTGCTGAACTGCATTTGTACACGCTTCACTTACTGCGATTTTCAGATCTTCAATTTCATCGTACGTATAGCCCATTCTGCTCGCGACGCCTGACAGTGTCAACCTTATAATCCCTACATATTCAGGTTGGGCCGGCACTTTCATTTCGATGTAATCTGCGTTATTCTTCATTGCACTCCACCTTCTGACTTTGCAGAAATATCAATGATGTCCTTTAAGCCTGTAATCTCAAACAGGCGGATCAGCCGCTCAGAAAGATTTTCAAGTTTTAGCGAACCGCCTTGTTTTTTGACTGTTTTAAAGATGCCTACAAAAACACCGAGTCCAGTACTATCCATGTAACTGACATCTTTCAGGCAAATTCTTAAATCAGCGCCTTGTTCTGCCAGAGGAACGAGCTTCTCTCTGAGCACCGGAGCTGAATACACATCAATTTCTCCCGCAATGTTTACTTGTATATCATTCACATTTTGCTTTACATCAACATTTATATTCATTCATATCACCTCAAATTTTCCTTCAAATCACTAATTGTCTTATACCCCCGGCTGGCTGACGCTAAACCTTTCTTCGCAAAACAATTAACGTAAAATCATCATGAAGCTGAAAGTCCTGCAATTTGAGGAGGCTGTCATAAATATTTTTGACCATTTCCTGCGCGGAGGAACACATATGTTCTTCAATAAGCTTTTGCAGATCAGGGCGCTCCAAGAAACCGTTTTCCGTTCTGCATTCTGTGACGCCGTCAGAAAATAAAACAATCATATCGCCCTTATCGAGATGCTGATCGAATTGTTTGTAGTCATAATCCTGCGAGATGCCGAGAACGAGTCCTTTGGCCTCTAAATCGTAAAACGTGTTGTCTTTTTGAGAATAATAGAATCCCGGTTCATGTCCCGCTGAAGCATATGTAAATTGATGCTTATCCATATTGTAATTTGCATAAAGCATCGTAATAAACATACTGGCATCCACATTTTGTTCAACAACCCGATTCAAATTTTTCAGCACCTGAGAAGGGTGTATGCCCGTTTCCGGCAAAGAGTCCATCGCGTATTTGATCATGGACATACAAAGAGCCGCCGGAATGCCTTTGCCGATCACGTCCGCGATTGCGATATTAATGGATTCCTTGTCTTTGACAAAGTGGTAGTAATCACCGCTCATCTGTTTAGCGGGCACACTGATGGCGCCGATATCCAGCGCTTCTTCCTGCGGAATCTTTGTTCCGAGCAGCGTCTGCTGGACATTTGCTGCGATTTCAATTTCTGATTTGATTTCCTGCTGTATCCCCCTGAGGGTTTGATGCTCCTGATAAGCCATTCCATATCCAATCATGACTTCTATTAAAAAATCCAGCGAATGAAAAACATCTTCCGGGAGACTCGGATACAGCTCCTTCAGCACTTTTCGGTGAATGCTGATGATTTCTTCCGGAGGAATTTGATGCTCAATTGTTTTTCGGCTGAATTTTTGGGCTTGATATAAAGATGTCTCTGTTAATTCGGCTATATATCGACTAAGCAGCTGATGATACCGCTGCTCAATAACCTCCCTAAAATCCACTTTCTTACCTCCTACCGAAGCCATTTAATGGCTTGTATCTCTGTTCCTTCCCCCGCTACGGAATTTAAACTGAATTCATCCATCAGCCTTTTCACGCCGGGAAGTCCCGCTCCGAGTCCGCCAGACGTTGAAAATCCGTCTTCCATGACCTTGCGGATATCAGGAATTCCCGGTCCTTGGTCTTCCGCTATGATTTTCAGGCCCTTTTTTCCTCTGTCAGCGACCTGTTCAATTCCAATCTGGCCTTTACCGGCATATAAATAAATGTTCCTGGCTAATTCTGAAATAGCCGTTGTAATTCTAGCCTGGTCTACCGTGCCGAAACCCAGTTCTTTTGCAACGTTTCGTCCCAGTTGTCTGGCGGCCACAATATCCCATTCTGTCATGATCTTTACACAGGATTGGTCGTTCATTCGCTATTCCCCCAATTCCCGCTTCAATGTCTCAAGCCCCTGCTCTAAGTCGAGCGCAGTTTCGATTTCCTCAAGTGCGATTCCGAGTTCAATCAGCGTCACTGCCACAGCGGGCTGAATTCCCGTCAAAACCACTTTTGCGCCCATTAGTTTAGACATCGTGATCACGTCGCCCAGCACTTTAGCGATAAAGGAATCAATCATGTCCACAGATGTAAGGTCAATGACAACTCCGTTAGCACCTGTTTCGTATATTTTATTTAATAAGTCTTCTTGAAAGGTTAATGCAGTTTGGTCATCAAGTTCCCATTGAATGGACACTAATAAGCAATTATACAGTTTCAAGATCGGGATTTTCGGATGTCTCAAAATGTTATTCCCCCAATGAAACAATTTTTCGATCTGTCATTTCCAATGCTGTTTGAATTCCTTTTTGCAGGGTATTCTTAGTAATAACTTGGGATAAATCAATCCCAAGGTTAACGATGGTCTGAGCAATTTCCGGACGGATTCCGGCAAGCAGGCATTTCGCTCCGACAAGCCTTACCGCTTCTGACGCCTGAATAATATGATGGGCAACCATCGTATCGACAACAGGTACACCGGTAATATCAATCAGCACGACTTGGGAACGGTGTTTAACAACGCCATTAAGCAAGTTCTCCATAATTCGTTTAGCACGTTCGGTATCAATTGTTCCGACAAGCGGCATCACGGTGATATTTTCAAACACCGGAATGAGCGGAGCTGATAACTCCTGCAGCGCGATTTTTTGCAGGGATACTGTTTTTTCCCATGAGATTGAGTATTGGTTAAAGATTTCTGTATTAATCGGGCTGAAAAAGCGGTCGATCTGCCAGATTAATTCTGTACTCTCTTGATCTGGCAATCTCTTATCGTTCATCTTCGTGTAGAGACGCTTCCAGAATTCAGCCAGCGCCGTAGCCAAAAACTTCAAAGAAAGCCCTATTTGAACGGCTCTAAGCGCCAGTTCGCTGATTTGGCTTTCAGCAGCGCTGTCATCCTTAACAGATGAGAGAAGAATGTCGATATACTCTTTAGATATATTTTCATACACTTGGTCAGTCAGCTGATATGATTCTTGTTCGCTTAATTCTTTTAGTGTGTCAGTCCACAAATGGAGCAGTTCATTTTGATTCTCGGCAATGAACTGGTATACAGTCTGATTCGACATCAAATTCGCTTACCTCCCAATAAAAAACAACATATTTTTTTACGTTATTTCACTATTATATCGTTTATGTTTTTTGAAAACAAAAAAAGTTGCTCTATTTGAGCAACCAGGCAAATATTACTAAAAATCAATGAGTGCCAAACTGATTTGTAAGGCTTCATCAACCTTATCCATCATTTCATCATCCAGATGAGTAATCTTATCCGTTAATCTTTGCTTGTCAATCGTCCGAATTTGCTCCAGCAAAATAACGGAATCTCTTTCAAAACCGTAGCGTTTTGCATCGATTTCGACGTGGGTTGGTAATTTCGCTTTCTGTATTTGTGCTGTTATGGCTGCAACAATAGCAGTTGGGCTGAAGCGATTTCCGATGTCATTTTGGATCACTAAAACCGGGCGCACCCCGCCTTGCTCTGAGCCAACAACAGGAGATAAATCAGCAAAATAAACATCGCCGCGTTTCACAATCAAATGATTATCCTCCGCTGACTAAGCGCTCAACTGTCGTTTCAGCCTCGCACTCCGCAAAGTGAGCCTCAGAAGAAATATTCAGGTTGATTTTCGCCATTTCCATATAGCCGCGTCTCATCAAATCACGGTTGTGACGAGTTGTTCGTTCGCTGACATACGCTCTCACTGCTTGTGATATCAGTTCGTTTCTGCTTCGTTTCTCCCGCATCGCTACACCATCCAATTCAGCTACTAGGTTTTCGGGCAAGCTGATTTTCATTTCGGTTCTTGCGCTGGATTCAGACAAAAAACATACACCTCCACCAAACTTACGGATACGACTCTTTTATCCATCCAGTGATAATGATACCATTATTCACTCTTCAAGCAAAGCTGTTTTATGAATTCTCCATTGAGATGAGCTATTTGCTTGTATTTTCCTGCAATAAAGGATTTCTTACTTCCATTATACTCCCATTTTCCAAAAACATACGGGGAACACGGGAACTAATTGTACAAGACACCTCGTAGTTGATCGTTTCGAGCCTGCCTGCAATCTCATCCATGGAAATGTATTCATCCCCTTGCCGGCCTATTAATGTCACTTTTGTGCCTGGCGGATATTCCTGATCCAGCTCCACCATAAATTGGTCCATGCAGATTCGGCCGGCGATTTTCAGCCGCTTACCTTTCACAAGAATCTCGGTTCCTTTCAATTTTCGAAGCCAGCCGTCCGCATAGCCGACAGGCACCGTCCCGATCCATGTGTCTTTTTCCGCTGTGTATTCCGCTCCATAGCTGACGCTCTCACCTTTTCTGATCAATTTGACATGAGATAGCGTCGAATGCAAGGTAAACGCAGGGTGCAGCTCAAACGGTATTTCATCCGTAATGTCGGCTGACGGACGGAGGCCGTACATGCCAATGCCGAATCTAACCGCGTTGAAAAAGCCTTTTTTCAGACGAAGGCCGGCGGCGCTGTTCGCGCAGTGGACCATCATTTTTTTTAGCGGGAGCGGAGCAATCAGTTCTTTGAAGCGCTCAAACTGCATTAAAAAATAGCCTCTTTCTTTTTCATCCGCTGTCGCAAAATGAGTAAATACCCCTTTGCATTTTAAACGGGGGTTGCGGTCAAGAATCGCCATCACGTGATGAACTTCTTCTTCCGTTTTTACCCCTAGCCGGTTCATCCCCGTATCGACCTTCAAATGAAAATGAAGAGAACCTTTTTTCATGTGGCGGGCGGCTTCCTGAAGCCATTCAACAGAATAACCTGTTAATGTCAGGTCATATTCAGCCGCGATTTCCGCATACTCCGGGGGAACCGCGCCGAGCACCAATATAGGCGCCTTCAAGCCCTTCTTGCGCAGCGAAATCGCTTCATCCAAAATAGCTACGGCCAAACATGAAGCGCCTGCGTCAAGCGCCGCCTTTGCTGTTTCTGCATCACCATGCCCGTAGGCGTTTGCTTTTACAACTGCCATCAGGTGGACATGTTCTCCGATATGTTTTTTCATGTTGCTGACATTTTCTTTTATCGCGGACAAGTCGATTTCCGCCCACGTATCTCTGTAAAAAGGTTTTGTGCTCATAATGACACTTCCTAGCTTTTATTCAATATCATTTACATATCATACTAAAATTAAAGGACAAAGGGAAACGATGCCTAACGAAAAAAAGGCCAAATCATGTTTGGCCTTTTGCGGTTATTTAGATGATTGTCCCTGCATGCTTTTCGCGACTGTCACCATTTCCTCTTTAGAAAGGTCTTTAGAGGAGAGAAGGTAATCTACACCGTCATAAGTCCATGATAATGATGCATCCGACAAGGCGCCGATGGTGTAGCCGAGATTTACCGGTTCGCCGTTCATCGTAACTGAGGAAGAAGCTTTGGCAATCTGAGCTTTTTCCTGAATTAAGGTGAATGATTTTTCTCCTCCGTAGGTCATGATGATCCGCTTCCCGTCTTCAGTAGAAATATCTTTTTCTTCAAGCAGCTTTACGCCTAGCGGCAGTTCTAGCGGCGTTTTGACCGCGAACGTATCGGATGGCTTCGCACTTGTGGCGACATCCATTTGGGAAAGAGTCATATTTTTCTTTTCGTCAAATGATTCTTTGTCGAATTGTTTATTAAATTCAAAGCTGCTGAATTCTACTTTCACCATGACTTTTCGGTCTGTATCCATGACTTTGACAGATGACGGGCTCATATCTTTTTTGTTAAACGTGATTTCTTGCGTTGGCAGCATTTTGTTATGCTGATAGTTCGTTTTAGTTTCGAATACGTATTTCTTTTCTTTGGCAGTGAAAACTGCATCCGAGTCGTTTTGAACATCCTTTACGAGCGATTCAAACAAGTAGACCTGGCTGCTGTTGTTCGGCCAGTCGCTTTGAAACCTGAAGCTCTTATTTAAAGACGGCGTGAGAACAAATACTCCGTTTTCATTTCGTAAAATGACTTGATTTTGGTCCTTTTTCGGATTTTCTAAATAAACTCTGTACAGAGACGGCTTTTTGTGCCAGATTTCCACATTGTATACTTGAGGCTCACTCCCTGTCTCGATGGTCATTTTTGCTTTTGCTTTGTACGAGGTGTATTCTTTCGCCTTTTCATCTAAACCGGTCACAATATCTTGCTGCGTTTTTTGCCCGCAGGCAGAAAGAATAAGGACAGCAAGCAGTCCCGTTAAAAGCAAAACAAAGCTTTTTCTCACCTTTTTCAACCCCTTTTTCTCAATTGATGTAAAAGGAAGAAATCGCTTGTTTGACTTTAACGGTACGCTCGGTACACGTTAGGCAGAACGGATGCGTACCATAAAAGCCTCAAACAACTTGTCTCCCTTAATGCACTATCAAATATATGAGTGGGGTTTCCCTAATATGCAGACTAGCTTGACAACCTTTCAATGACAACCTGCGCGGCCGCGTATTCCTTTGTATGAGTGATCGATACGTGAACGGCGGCCTGACTCAACTTCGCGCAAATGATATAAGGCTTGCCATTTTGGTCTTTCTTAATTTCAATGTCCTGAAAACTGAGCTGCTTCCCTATACCGGTGCCATATGCTTTCGAGAATGCTTCTTTTGCCGCAAATCTGCCCGCGAGAAATTCGATTTTTCTTTTCTCTGAAAGCTCTTGATAGTGGTCAAGCTCGCTTTGTGTCAAAATCCGCTCAGCAAATCTTTTTTGACGTCCAGCCATAGAAGCGATCCGTTTAAGCTCGGTGATGTCTAGTCCAATGCCGTAAATCATGTGTGATAACCTCCTTTGCGTACGTACTATTTGAAAGGTTTGTCTCATAAACGTGTTACTATAGAAATACCAAAATGAAGAAAAGGGGCTCGGAATGTTTATACGGACCGAAAATTTTCAAACGTTTATCAGGCTTTATCCCATTGTCACCTTTATATTGGCCTTGCAAGCTGTTCTCTGGCTGTTTTTTTCACTTCCTGTCCATTCAGTCGTGTTATGGAGAGATGCGGTCACAGGCTATAATTTAGGCGTCGCAAACGGTGAATGGTGGCGGCTGATCACTCCTGTTTTGCTGCACGCCGGTTTTACCCATCTGCTGTTCAATTCAATGTCCATCTTTTTATTTGCCCCGGCTTTGGAACGCATGCTGGGAAAAGCGCGTTTCCTTCTTGTGTACGCTGGCTCCGGCATCATCGGCAATATCGGCACATATGTTACAGAGCCGCTTGATTACGTGCATGTCGGGGCTTCCGGCGCGATTTTCGGGCTGTTCGGCGTGTACCTGTTTATGGTTCTATTTCGCAAAGAGCTGATCGGGCAAGAGCATTCCAAAATGATTCTCACACTGCTCGCATTTGCCGTTCTCATGTCGTTTATCAACTCCAATATTAACATGATGGCCCATCTGTTTGGACTTTGCGGCGGGTTTCTGCTCTCGTTTTTATGTGTGCAAAAAAAAGAGCGGCGGTATTAACCGTCCGCTTTTTCATATGAATACCAATTTAAAATGGAGTCTGCATCCTCTTCCCCTACATCCCTCACCGTTAATTCTTCCATATGGCTTGATGATTTGACCGAGGTAGAAATGGTATACAGGCGACCTTTCTTTTGAAAATAGGATTGGCTGAACTTGCAAATCTGCATCCGCCTTCTCAACACAATCGCGGTTGTTCTGCCGATAAATCTTGACGTCAGCTGAAGACGGTCCTCGTTGATCGTCCATGCTGTATCCTTATATGCGAGGTAGCCAAAGAACAATTCAATCGGCAGCAGGATGATCGACAGATAGCCCCATGGCTGAAAAAAGATACATAAGGGGATAATCAAAAAGAGTGAAAAAATGACGGAACGGAACAGATATCGTTTCAACGCGCGCCGCGGCAGACGGCGGACGTTTTCTTCCAGCGTATATTCCGGCGTAAATGTCCGAAGCATGTGCGGAAGCTTTTTTTTATGAATCATCGGAAAAAGAATGGTCAAAGCGCCCTCTTCTTTTTCCCGGTCGCCGCCGCCCGCGCTAACGATGGACACCGTCACAAAGCCGAAAAGCTGGCGGATGATGTTTTCTTTTATTTTAATGGCTTGTATTTTTCGAAGCGGAATCGTGACTTGATGTTTTTCAATAATTCCCCTTGAAATCACCAATTCCTGCTCTTTTTTTATGATTTGAAAGTTCGCGTATTTAAACATCATACCGGCGATGCTGGACACCCAGGCGATAAATAAACCAATAAAAATGAGTACCGCATAAATGCCGATGCTCGCGTGCTGAAGGAAGGAAAATTTATCGAAAAACCAATCCATCGGCAGCACTTCGTCAATCTGGGTAAAAAGCGCAAATACAGCGGAGATAATCACCCCGATTCCGCCGGAGGTAGAAGCGGCCATGAGCAATTCTTTCACGTTCATGCGATAGTGCTCTTGCGGCTCAACGGCCGGAATGAACTCCTGCTCAGCTGCAAGCCATTCTTCCTCTTGTTCGCTTTCGTGCCTTTGCGCTTTTTTCTTAAAGACGGCTTCCTTGATGCGTTCGGCTTCTTCAACAGAAATAGCAGATAGAACAGCTTCCGCCTCCTTGCCTCCGCCTGCCGTTTCGATTTGCAGCTTCACAAGCTTAAAGATTTGCTGGATCACGCCCGCGCTCGTATTCATTGTTTGAATCCGATCGATCGATATGTATCGCTTTTTCGTGACAAACAAACCTTCTTCGATTCTAAATTCATCATTTTCAATTCGATAGGTAAACCTTCTCCATTTGATGATGCTTGCGGCTATAAGCCAGATAAACAGCACACCCAGCGCAATGGCTCCGTAAAAACGGACAGTATTGTTCGAATTGACGATATATACAAAAAAGAATGGCAGAATGATATTTTTTATCGTTTGAATAATGGTATGGCATAAATTCAAAATGACTGCCGCCGGGTGCAGGCGTTTCGGTTCAGACATCATCGTCAGTCACCCTTGCAAGACGGGAAATGGAGTCTCTTAGCCGATCTGCTTCCTCCATCGCTAAAGCGGGGATCGAGTGAACGGTCGCGGCCGTGGAAATTTTTACGGTTGCCAGGTTGTACTTTTTCAATAACGGCCCTTGAGACGTATCGACGTGCTGAACTCTGACCATCGGGACAATCACACGCGTCACCACAAAAATACCTGACTGGATATCTATTTCATGTTCATGGACTTCATAGCGCCACACTTTATGACGGATCTTTGGAATGATAAAGACCGTCACAAGCGAACCCAGCAGCCAAGCCGCGCCGAGCCCGCCGCTGATCCAGTACGGCCAATGAAAATAATAGCTTAATACTGCAACTGCTATGACCATAAGCAAGCAGACAGCGGATATGATGACTTCTTGAAGTCGCCAAACCTTTAATCCGTCTGGACTGATTTGGTTTTTTGGCTGGTCTCTCAAAATACCTACCTCCCGTTTTTTCGTCGTTACTTATACGTCTCTTATACAGAAAGGTTTCATTCTTAAGCATACAGAGAAAAACGGCATCCGTCAGCTGAAAGTTTGCTGAATAGCCAATCGTGAACATAAAAAAGCCCAAAACGCTATGTTTTGGGCTTTCAATCGATAGAATTAGTAAGATTTTTTCTGGCGTCTGTCACCTGAAGAACGGCGATCGTTTGAA
Organism: uncultured Bacillus sp.; assembly: GCF_958411575.1. Classification (NCBI taxonomy): domain Bacteria; kingdom Bacillati; phylum Bacillota; class Bacilli; order Caryophanales; family Bacillaceae; genus Bacillus; species uncultured Bacillus sp. The sequence continues at coordinate 211,480 of NZ_CATYRA010000008.1, read as the reverse complement.
CGCTTTTTATCATAGGAAGAACGGTTGTTGTTTTTCCCTTTTCCGCCGCGGTAGCCGCCGCCTTGTCCGTCTCTGCGTTTAGAAGAGCGCTGGTTCTTGTAGCGTTTGCTGACCATCGGCGCTTCGTCCGTTAAGCGAACAGGCGTGTTATCTGGCTCTTTTGTAGCCATTTTGATAGCCGCTGCAACCACTGTCACTGCATCATGATCTTCAAGCAGCTCAGCTGCCGCTGTCATGTAGAAGTTCAAGTTATTTTCGCTGATTGTCGTGCGAAGACGTTCAACCGTAACCTGCTGCTGGCCTTCTAACGCCTCATCAAGTGTTGGCTCCTTCATGCGGTCCATTTTGCGTTTCGTTGTTTGTTCAATTGCGCGAAGCATGCTTTTTTCACGCGGTGTGATGAACGTCATCGCCATACCTGTTTTACCTGCGCGGCCTGTTCTTCCGATACGGTGAACGTAGCTTTCAGGATCTTGAGGCACGTCGAAGTTATACACGTGTGTGACGCCTGAGATATCAAGTCCGCGAGCGGCAACATCAGTTGCGACAAGAACTTCGATTGCGCCTTCTTTAAATTTGCGTAGCGCAACCATACGTTTCGCCTGCGTTAAGTCACCATGAATTCCTTCAGCCGCATATCCGCGAAGGTTCAGAGCTTCAGCCAGCTCATCGACACGGCGCTTTGTACGTCCGAATACGATTGCAAGCTCAGGAGACTGAATGTCAAGAAGACGAGTCAGTGTATCGAATTTTTTGCGCTCTTGCACTTCTAAGTAGAACTGCTGAATGTTAGAAACCGTCATTTCTTTTGCTTTTACCTTTACGTGCTCCGGTTCAGTCATGAAGCGCTCTGCAATGCGTTTGATCGGCGCTGGCATTGTAGCAGAGAACAGAAGTGTCTGATGCTCGCTCGGCACGTTTGAAAGAATAGATTCAATGTCATCAATGAATCCCATGTTCAGCATTTCATCCGCTTCATCCATTACAACAGTGTTTACATTGTTTAAACGAATTGTGCGGCGGTTGATGTGGTCAAGAAGACGTCCAGGTGTTCCGACAATGATATGCGGATTTTTCTTTAACGCCCGGATTTGTCGTCCAATATCCTGTCCGCCGTAAATAGGAAGAACCTTCGCACGCTTATCTTGTCCGATTTTATATAATTCTTCAGATACTTGAATGGCTAATTCACGGGTTGGTGCGATTACGATTGCTTGAATATTAGGAGACTCGGGGTTAATTTTTTCAACAAGGGGTATACCAAACGCAGCTGTTTTACCTGTACCTGTTTGCGCTTGTCCGATGACGTCTTTATTTGAAAGTCCGAGCGGTATCGTTTGTGCCTGAATCGGTGTTGCTTCTTCAAATCCCATACGATTAATTGCTTTCATGAGATCAGAACTTAAATTAAAATCTTGAAACGTTATAGTCAAATTATTCAAACTCCTTCTAATTGCTGTTTCAGTAATGTCGTGATTTACCACTTATAAAACTGCCCTTTAGACAAAAAGGACAGGATCCATCCGTATACAAAGCCCGAATTACTTTAAGTTTTATCTTACCATTACACTATTTGTTTTTCAATAAGATGAGAAGCAGATCGGCTTCTCGAATATGCCGGGCCGGCTGCTGCTCCATCCGCTCCCATGTCCGGCGGAGAACTTCGGGTCGGCGGATGAAAGTCCGGACGAATATGTTCGTATCGCGAAATAACCTATATCTATTGTATCATAGCCGCAGCCGGCCAGATATACATAATTTCTGGCCGGCATACATTAGTGTTTGCACAACATGTTATTTTATGATGCAATCTGCGTTTTTCTGAAAGATTTTTTCTTATGAAAGCGGGCTCTCTATTAAATCTTTAACGATTTCTTCAAGCTTCATACCTCTGGACGCTTTGAATAAAATTAAATCTCCTTTTGACGCGTTTTCCTTCACAGCTTGGAGGAGATCTTTTTTCTCAGTGTAATGGCTGACGCGTTCTTTCTCAAAGTGTTTCAGTGCGCCTTCCGCAATAAATGCTCCCAGTTTTCCGTACGTAAAGACACGATCGATTTTCTCAGGGCTGATCACGGCGCCGCACTCTTTATGGAACGTTTCTTCAAGATCGCCGAGTTCAAGCATATCGCCGAGTACGAGCATTTTTTTTCCGTAGCCTTCAAGGCTTTCTGTCAATTGAATGGCAGCCTTCATGGAAGTCGGACTCGCATTATAAGCGTCATTGATTATCGATATGCCGCTGTCTGTTTTGATGAGTTCAAGTCTCATGCCGGTTACCTTTAGTCCGCTCAGTCCCTTTGCTGCATCCTCAGGCGTAATGCCGAAATAAGCCCCAGCAGCAATCGCAGCCATGGCGTTCATGACATTGTGCTTGCCGAGTATCGGAATAAAAAACGTTTTTTCCATTCCTTTGATTGTAAAATGAGTTCCTTCCTCACTCTGGCTGACATCCTGAAGCTGATAATCATTTTGCGCTCCTGCTCCGTACGTTTTCGTTTGGCAGCTGTATGTTTTTTGAAGGAGCGGTTCGTCCCCGATATAAATCAGCACTCCGTCTTCTTTTAGCCCATTAATGATTTCTAGCTTCGCCTCCGCGATGCCTTCTCTTGAGCCAAGGTCTTGCATGTGGGATTCGCCGATATTCGTAATGACTGCCGCATCCGGGTTTGCCAGGCGGGACAGGAGATCAATTTCTCCTTTGGCGCTCATTCCCATCTCCAATACAGCGATCTCCGTATCTTCAGGCATGGCTAAAACCGTCAGCGGCAGACCGATGTGATTATTGAAGTTTCCTCCTGTTTTGTGGACACGGTACCGGGTTCCCAGGACGGCGTGAATCATATCTTTCGTTGTCGTTTTGCCATTGCTTCCGGTTACCCCGATGACACGTGTGCCAAGCTCCTGCAAATAAGCTTTTGCAAGCTGCTGAAGAGCGGAAAGGGTGTCATCCACTAAGATGACGGCTTGATTCTCGGGCGGATTTGGTTCTGACCGATCCCAAAGAACGGCTGCCACACCGGCTTCAAAAGCCTGCGGCACAAAAGTGTGGCCGTTAAAATGTTCCCCTTTCAGCGGGATGAAAAGCTGATGTTGTTCCAGTTTTCTTGTATCAGTTGCCACTCCATGAATGACTGTTTGTTCATATTGCGGATTTGTCAGTGTGCCTTTGACCATCTTGGCAATGTTCTTTACTGTTCGTTTAATCAAGTGAGGTCCCTCTCTTTCTTTTGGATATACGGGAAAAGACACTGCCCTCTTACCGGCAGTGTCCATGTTCATTATTAGAATGTATGCTTAATTAATTGTTTTTCAGCATGGCGTTCTTTTGCAAGCTCCACAAGCTGTTCAATCAGGTCAGCGTATTCCACTCCAGCCTCTTTCCAGAGCAGCGGGAACATGCTGAAAGGTGTAAAGCCAGGCATTGTGTTGACTTCATTGATCAGAACTTCGCCGTCAGCTGTCAGGAAGAAGTCCGCTCTGACGAGTCCTGACCCATCGATTGCTTTAAATGCCTTAATCGCCATCTCACTGATTTTCGCGTATTCCTCGTCGGTCACATGCGCCGGAATCATCAGATCAGTGTCTCCATCCTCATATTTCGCTTTGTAATCGTAGAAATCTGTCTTCGGTGCGATTTCTCCCACAACAGAGCATTTAGGATCGTCATTTCCAAGAACGCCGATTTCGATTTCACGGCCGTTAATTCCTTCTTCAACGACGACTTTGCGGTCATATTGGAATGCAAGCTCAAACGCTTTTTGCAGTTCTTCACGGTTTCGGCATTTGCTGATTCCAACACTTGAACCCAGGTTCGCCGGTTTTACGAAGCAAGGATAGCCTAATTCCTGTTCGACCTGCTCACAGCTTTCTTCCGGAGAACGAGTCCAATCTTTCTTAAGGAAAGCTGCGTATTTAGCCTGAGCAAGGCCGGCCTGCGCGAACAAATGTTTCATAACAACTTTATCCATGCCAGCTGAGGAAGCAAGCACACCGTTGCCGACATAAGGAATATTCAACAGTTCGAGCATTCCTTGGATCGTACCGTCTTCTCCGTTCGGTCCGTGGAGGAGCGGGAATACGACGTCGATGGCTTCATTTTGCTGTGACGCTTCCTGCGGAAACATCTCTTGGTTTAGGGCAGCTGGAGAAAAAGCACTGCCTCCTTGCTCAAATTGAAGCATTTTCACGTTTGAAACAGGCTCAGTTAAACGGGCGCCTTTTACCCATTCGCCTTTTTCTGTTATATAAATCGGATGTATATCAAACTTCTCAGTATTTAGCGCTTTGATTACAGCCAGAGCTGTCTGCAGGGAAACATTATGTTCTGCCGACTTTCCTCCGTACACTAATCCTAGACTTGTTTTCAATGGATACTCCCCCCACTACAATTCATCTTTACTATCTTATCACTTTCACAAGAAAATGATCTAATTATTTTTGGGCATGCTGATGTTGAATGCATTTGTATGTAATTCCTTTTTATTTTATATTAAAATGGCATTGAAAAGGAGATGTGACATATGAAAAAAATCACGACAAACGAACAATTTAATGAACTGATTCAATCTGATAAAGAAATTATCGTAAAGTTTTATGCTGATTGGTGCCCAGACTGCACACGCATGAATATGTTCATCGGCGATATTTTGGAAGAGTACAATCAAAACGATTGGTATGAGCTGAATAAGGACGAGCTTCCTGAACTGGCTGAAAAATACCAAGTAATGGGTATTCCTAGCTTACTTATCTTCAAAAACGGTGAAAAAACAGCTCACCTTCACAGCGCCAATGCCAAAACGCCTGAAGAAGTGACTGAATTTTTATCTGAACATATAAGCTAATTCGTTAAACAGCCTTATTTTATGTCGTCAGGCTCTACATGAACATGAACATGAGTCACATCGTGTTCATGTTTTATTTTGTCTTCTACTTCATCTGCCACTCCATGGCCTTCTTCTACTGTAAGCTTCGGATCAACTGTAATGACCATTTCGATATGAACTGTGCTTCCTAGATACCTCGCTTTCACATCTTTTAGACGATGTACATTCTCGATTCTGCCCACGGTCTGTTTGTAAGGCTCAAGATCTTTTAAATGAAAACCGTCTGTTAAAGAATGTGAAGCGTCTTTAAAGATTTCCCACGCCGTCTTGCAGATGATGATACCGATGATAAAAGCCGTTACCGGATCGATCCACGGAAGCTGCAGCTGGGATGACAACACACCGATAAATGCTCCGGCACTTACAAAAGCGTCTGACCTGCTGTCCTTTGCCGCTGCCATCAGAGCAGAGCTTTTAATGGATGCTGCCAGCCTTTTGTTATATAAATAGATGCCATACATAAACACAGCACTGCCTAACGCCGTCCATGCAGCGATAAGACTTGGCGTTTCCGTTGTTCCGCCCGTAATCGCTCTACCTCCGCCGATTAACACTTCAATGCCGACAACCATCATAATAAAAGACGCAACAAGAGACGAAATCGTTTCAGCCCGATAATGGCCATATGGATGATCGCTGTCAGCCGGCCTTTGGGAAATACGCAATCCAATCAGTACGGCTACTGACGCAACGATATCTGTTCCATTATTTAATCCGTCTGCTCTCAGCGCTTCGGAATGATATAGAATTCCGATTACAAGCTTCACAACAGCAAGGATGACATATGCCAAAATATTGAGGAGCGCCCCTTTTTCTCCTTTTTTCAGATTTTCTGTCCGCTCCATTGAATACCAGCCTCCATTCTATTACATAGTATGGTTCAAAACATAAAAAATAGAGCGGCAACATTCATAAGAGGGACATTTCGACAGCAAATTATTGCCCGGGAAACTTTTTGTCGATCTATTGAAAGTTTGCCAAATCAAGAAAGAATAGGACTGTTTTCACCTTTACAGGCTATTGTGGACATTGTATACTGAAGTTAGTTGATAATGATTATCAATATCGTTTGATTGGAGGTTGGTGACACAATGACACCTCAGTCTGCAGAAATCAGAAAAAAACAGCTCATTCATCTGTTAATACAGAATGGTATATACAAAAAGTCAAAGCGTCATTTGTATGAATTGTCGCTTACGGAGTTAGAAAGTGAATACAAACATGTCAGGAGGGCGCCGGAGCATGCCGAAGCGTAAAGTAAAAACCTACCAACAGCTGATCCAGGAAAACAAAGAGGCGATTATGGGCAATCCAAAGCTGATGAACGTCATTTATGACAGGATCGACCGCAAGCATCAAAAAAATCTACAAGAGCAAAGCAATACATAAAAAGAGCCGGGAAGGCTCTTTTTTCATGAATCAAACGCTTCCGCGGCCAGCTTTTGGATCACCGCGTCATCCATCGGCGGGTTATGGAGACCGGCGCGCACATCACGGTAATAGCGCTGAAGCGGGTTGGTTCTTTCAAGGCTTTTGGCGCCGACAATTCTCATCGCTTTATCGACAACAGACAGCGCAGCATTTGTGACGATATGTTTCGCCGCACCGAGCTCGCTTCTCAAGTGAGGGCGGCGCTCCGGATCGTCATACAATTGAGCGGTATGGAAAAGAAAATGTCTGGCATTGAGCAGTTCAAGCTCCATTTCGCCTGTTCTTTGCTGTACAGCCGGAACATTCTTGATCGGTCCCTTCAAACTGTTTGGAGAATACTCAGATGCAAATTGCACCGCATAGTCTCGCGCTGCTTGAGCAATGCCAAGATAAATCGCCGGAATGTGAAGCAGCCAGCCATTCGGCTTAGCTCCCCGAGGCCCTTGAAGCAATTCCACCAGTTTCTCCTCATCAAGCGTTACCGCATTCAGTACAAGGTCATGACTTCCAGTCGCCCGCATCGCCATCATATCCCACGTTTCTTCAATCGACAAACCGGGATCATCTTTATGAATGAGAAACACGCCTGTTGTTTGTTTCTCCTCAATCCATGCCGTCACTAGAAAATAATCCAGTGCTTGTGACATCGTCGTAAAGGTTTTTCTTCCGTTCACTGCCCATTTGCCATCTTTTTTGACGGCGTTTGTACCGGGACGCCCTCCTCTTGTCGGGCTTCCGGTTTGCGCTTCTGTCGCTGCCCTGTTAATGACAGCTCCGTTTTGAACTTCTTTTGCAATATACGCAAACACGTCTTTATCCCAGCTGTTGCCTTCTCCGAGCTCTCCGATTACGCTCAAATGCCAGCCGATGCTCAGTGCTGCAGGAGCATCTCCCCGCGCCAGCCGTTCTTGAAACAGGAGCATATCGTATACAGAAATGCCCCCCCCTCCATGGGATGCCGGCAATGTTAATGCCGTATACCCAGCATCACGCAGTTTTTGTATTTTTTCTACAGGAAAACGTCCCTGTTCGTCATCTTCAGCTGCTGTTTGCTGAAATTCATCCGCAATTCGTCCGATTTTCTCCATCCATTGCCGCTGTTGATCGTTTTGTATAAATAATGACATCCGGCAGACCCCCAAGTTTTAATTCCGATAAATTTAATATGTATTATAGATTTCCTGCCATTATTCCGCAACTGTTAACCTTTTGTCCGGTATAGAAAAACACGCCGTTCCCCTAAGGAAACAGCGCGATTACACAGGATTTGCATCCCGGTCTTGTTTCATGCCGAGATAAATCAGCATATATGTCAGGTAACCCATTGTCATCACCAGGCCGCCAAAGAAAAAGCTCGAGAAAATCGGCTCTTCAAAAGCAGTCACTGCTGCAAGCACAATCCAGCTGGCATACAGGTAGATGATAAAATAACGAATGCCCGTCTTCATTTTATATATCATGTACAGCCCCACGAGAGAAAACAACCCAAGCGCGAGTCTGAAATAAACAAGATGTTCAAACTGAAACATGAATGACACAAATGAGAATCCAAGCAGCAATACAATCGGTAAAGCGGTAATAAAGTTCCTCAATCGAGACACCTCCGTCAGTACCTTTAGTATAAACCAAAATATCAAATGATATTGATTTACGTGAGCTTTTTCACAAAAATGTCATTCCTTGCCTTTACACTCGGACATCCCGTTTACAGAAGCACCACCAGCCAACGGCGATGAAGAATATCGCATGGATGATGATAATCCCTACTGAAAATAATGGTGTCATGCCGGAAAACAACGCTGTCGCTCCGCTTCTGTATTGCGTAAAGTCAGTATTGGCAAAAAGCAAAAAGCTGCCCCATTTGTTTTCAAAGAGCTTCATGAGCTGGACAAGTGTACTCGCTCCGTATAAAACGACAAAAGAAACGACAACTGCTACCGCGCTGTTGCGGAACAGTGAAGAACAAAGCAGCCCGAATAATCCCATCATTACGGCTTCAAGCCAGTTTGAGCCGATCAGCGCCAAGGTGTTGATCAGCAATGTCTTTGATTCCGCGCTCACGGATGTGCCGAAAAAGACGAGACCGAATAATAATGCCAAAATGTAGTATGCCAGATACAAATAAAAGCTGACCATCACGACTGTGATTAATTTTGACCAAAAAACCTTTTGGCGTTTAACAGGACGGATGAGCAAAAATTTGATCGTCTTTTTATCAAATTCCATCGAAACAATCGTCGCTGCAATCACGATTGTTAAAGCTTGCAGCAGGATGTTCAGGCTCGGTGTATACGATAAATAGCCGATGAAGTTTTCATCCGTTCCGGCACTGATAACAATCCGTTTAATGATCAAGGCCATGAAAAATTGAAAGACCGCCATCAGGATAAGAGATACCAACGTGACCTTTCGATTAAAAAGTTTCATATGTTCATTCCAAATTAATTTAGACAAGCTCTTCTCCCTCCTCTTGATGAGCAGTTGTCGCTTTTATGAATTCATCTTCAAGTGATTGCGTATAAGGCGTAATGGAAAAGACATTCAGGTCTTGTCCTACAAGTGAACGGTTCAGCTCTGGAATGTTTTCTTTTGCTACCTCAACAACAATCGCCCCGTCTTGCCGCTCTGCTTGATATTGATTGCCTGCCAGCCAATTGAGCGCTTTTTCTTCCGGCTGCACTTCAATGATCGCTTTTTCTGTCTTTTGATCTGTTCCATGTAAGCTGACTTCCGCTTTGATCTCACCTTTTTGAATGATGATGACACGGTCACACAGATCTTCAACCTCACGCAACAAGTGAGTGGCGAACAGGACTGCTGTTCCTTCCTTTTCTGCGAGCTCCTTAATATGATCGCGAAAATCCTTCATGCCGGCGGGATCAAGACCATTTGTCGGTTCATCTAAAATAAGAAGCTTTGGCCGGTGAAGAATCGCCTGTGCAATACCAAGACGCTGGCGCATGCCGAGGGAATAGGTTTTCACCTTATCATGAATCGCCGATGTCAGCCCTACACGTTCCACTACTTCATCAAGCCGTTCATCCGCTATTTTTTTGTGCATATTCGCAAAGTGCTTAAGGTTTTCCCATCCTGTCAGGTACGGATAGAACTCAGGATTTTCGACGATCGCTCCAACCGCTTCCATCGCTTTTTCAAACTCTGTATCATGTTGAAAACCACTGATTGTTACACTTCCGTTGTTTTGTTTTAACAGCCCGACGATGATACGGATGAGTGTCGTTTTTCCGGAACCATTCGGACCGAGCAGGCCGATGATTTCACCCTCCATGACGTCCATGCTGATCTGTTTTAAAATTTGTTTAGACCCAATCTTTTTATCGAGGCCTTCAATATGTAAAATCGGCTCAGCCATAAAGCCTTCCTCCTTTTTCGACAAAAAATAAACAGTGCCCAAAAATTAGGCACTGTTAGTATTATAGCATTTGTTGCTTCCAAATGTTTGGTTAAACCGATAGAGTCGGCGCTTGCTCAGGCTGTTTGTTCTTTTCTGTTTCTGTAATAATGACGGCGCAGGCCGCGTCTCCTGTTGTATTCACCACTGTCCGAAGCATATCAAGCAGACGGTCAATTCCAAGAATTAATCCGATTCCCTCGACAGGCAGGCCGACAGATTGAAGCACCATGGCGAGCATAATCAAACCGACTCCAGGAACACCCGCGGTTCCGACACTTGCTAACACTGCCGTCAGTATCACCATCAGCAGCTGAGTGAATGTCAGATCATGCCCGAATACCTGCGCAATGAAGACGGTGGCTACCCCTTGCATGATAGCTGTTCCGTCCATATTAATTGTAGCGCCGAGCGGCTGGACGAAGCTGCTGATCGGCTCAGGCACTTTTAATTTCCTCTGTGCCACATCCATGGATATCGGCAGGGTTGCATTGCTGCTGGAAGTACTGAATGCAACGACCATAACCTCTGAGAAATTTTTAAAGAACGTAATCGGATTTCTTCTGGCTATAAGCGCAACCGTAGATCCGTAGGTAACGACCGCATGTATCAGTAATGCAAGGGTTACCACAATCATGTACAAGCCCATCGCTTTCATTGCACTGAACCCTTGGCTTCCGATAGCTGTCGCAATCAGACCGAATGTACCATACGGAGCGAACTTCATTACAAGATTCACCAGGTACATCATTAATTCATTTCCTTGTTCAACAACTTTGAGAAGCATATCCGCTTTTTTTCCAAGCATTGTAATCCCAAGCCCTACAAAAATGGCAAAAGCGATAATTTGCAGCATATTTCCTTCCGTCATCGCTTGAACAGGGTTGGTCGGAATAATGTTTAACAGGGTGTCCGCAATACTTGGCGCTTTTTCAGCAGTGAATTCGGCAGACGATGTATCATACGTTCCAAACTCTCCCGGTTTGATGACTAGAGCTAAAATGATGGCAATGGTAATCGCCACTGCTGTCGTAACAAGAAAATAAGAAATCGCCTTTACACCGATTCTGCCAAGCTTCTTAGGATCGCCCAGCCCGGCTACTCCCAGTGTTAGTGAGAAAAAGACAATCGGAACGACAAGCATTTTAATGAGGTTTAAAAAGATGGTGCCAAGCGGCCCAAATACAAACTTATTTAAATTTTCAAATAATTCAGGTGATGTTACGTTAAGAATAATTCCCGTTATCGCACCTAGCACCAATGCAATGATTATCTTTGTAGCCAGTTTCATCCGCATTCCTCCCTTTTTTGAAAAAAAGCCCGCGAGAGACTCCCGTGGGCTTTGGCTGTATCTTCAAACCACAGGACTCTCTCTTCACGCTGATGAGGTTAGCTGACGGGTTCGGACGAAGAGATGTCCGTTTTTCAGATGAAAAATTAACCCCAAAAGATTGGGTCCCCCACTCCTTATGAAAGGATTAAGCGTGTGGCTTACTATTGTATGATTTAGTTTATTTATACAGAAAAGATCCAATTTTGTAAACTATTTTTTGTTACTTTTTTCTTGGAATCTTTTGGGTCCTTCTTCCTTGTTGGTGACATCAAGAATATCTAGGAGAAACACAAAGATCGGAATCCCGATAATTAAACCCCAAATGCCGAAAAAGTGCTCAGAGAAAATGAGTACTGTGAAGGTGAAAAAGATCGGCAGCTCCGTTTTCGCAGACATCAGCTTCGGATTTAAGAAATACGTTTCGATCGCATGTATGGCGAATATGACAAGCACAATGTAGAGCACATACATTCCGCCGCCAGTACTGTAAGCGATAATACTCAGCGGGATCAGAGAAATGACGACGCCTGCTACAGGGATCAATCCAAGGAAGAACACCATAATTGAAAGCCCAAACAGCTGCGGGAAATGCATAATCCAAAGTGCGATAAACGTCAGAATACAGTTGACAAGCGCAATGATGAATTGAGCCTCAAGCACCTTGCCGAACGTTCTTGCAAATTTGCTTCCGAAAAAAGAAATTTCCTCATAAAAGACCCTCAGTTTGCTTGTTTTAAATTTCGCCATGAACTCAGTAAGCCGCTTTTTCTCAAATAAGAAAAACATACTGAGAATGAGCGCCATTACGATCTGCAAGCCGAAAGTGCTGATATCGGCCAGATACGTATACACCACATTGAAGCCCTCTTTGACATATGAACTGATGTTAATATCTCCGAAAACACTCGTGATCTCATCAAAGAAAGGGATGGTGTCCGGGTGATATGCAATATGTTTAATCTGCTTAACCAGCTGCTGAATCTGCGCAGCGACGACAGGATAAAACACAAAACCTCCAACTGTAAGCAGCACAGCCAGCAACATGTAAAGAAACGTAATGACAACCCGCTGGCTCACGCGGAAGAACCGGCTTAAAAACTGCCGTACGACAAGCTCCAAACGATCCATAAGAAATGTGAAAATGAAGGTAAGCAATATTAAGTTGATCATGCTCTTAAATAGATATAACACACCAGTTAACACGACAAAGATGGAAAAACGCCTTACTCCCGGGTGCTGAAAAAATTTAACTAAAGCGGCCATTTATACACTCCTGTTAGGACAAACGTCCTTCATTCAATATAGTATCCATTTGTAAATTATATAACAAAAAAATGCTGAGGTCTCTGTCCCCACCTTAATTATTCTTAAACAATTAAAAAAACGGCCTCATGGATGGGCCGTTCTTTTCTTCAGACTGCTGTTTTCATTTTTTTCATGCCTTCAACAGCCTCTATGCTTTTTGCTTCATCGAATTCATTTTCGCTTTTTGCAACAATGATCGTGGCGATTCCGTTTCCGATCAGATTCACAATCGCTCTTCCTTCACTCATGAAACGATCGACCCCAAGCAGGAGTGCAAGGCCCTCCAGCGGAATGACCTGAAGCGCGGACAGTGTTGAGGCAAGGACGATAAATCCGCTTCCCGTCACACCTGCCGCTCCCTTCGATGTCAGCATCAGAACGAGGATAATTGTAATTTGCTGGCCGATGCTGAGGTCTACTCCAAACACCTGTGCCAGAAAAACCGTCGCCATTGATAAATAAATAGATGTGCCGTCAAGGTTAAACGAATAGCCCGTCGGAATGACAAGCCCGACAACCGATTTCGAACAGCCGTAGCGCTCCATTTTATCCATCATTCGCGGAAGCACCGATTCTGATGAGCTTGTGCCAAGCACGATCAGAAGCTCATCTTTAATGAAGCGGAGGTAATTCCACAGGCTGAATCCGTAAAGCTTGCAGATGAGATTTAAAGCAACAAACACAAACAGGAACATCGTAATATAAACAGACATCATTAAGCTTGCCAGAGGCTTGATGGAATCGAGACCGAAGTGCCCGATCGTATACGCCATCGCCCCGAATGCCCCGATTGGCGCGGCACGCATGATGTAGCCGATGATTTTGAAAAAGACGTGAGAAATCTTGTCGAAGAAATCAATGACGCTTTTCCCTTTTTCACCTAATGCCGCAAGACCGACTCCGAAAAGAATAGAAAAGAATAAGACCTGCAAAATGTCCCCTTTTGCGAAGGCATCAACCATGTTGGACGGAACAATATGTGTGATAAATTCAATCCAGTCGATTCCCTGACCGCCATTTTGCGTGTATTGTGATACATCTCCCTTTTCAAGCTTGCTGTAATCAAGACCCGCGCCCGGTTTCATGATATTGACGACAAATAAACCGATAATGAGTGCGAGGGTAGTGACAACCTCGAAATAAATAAACGCTTTTCCCCCTACTTTTCCAACCTTCTTCATATCGCCCATTTTTGCAATCCCGAGAACGATTGTGAAGAAAATGATTGGAGCGATCACCATTTTAACAGCGTTGATAAATGTATCGCCAAGCGGTTTCATTTCTTTGCCGACATCCGGCCAGACCAGTCCGACAATGACCCCAATGATGACCGCAGTTATGACCTGAACTGTTAAATTTTTAAACAGTTTCATATCCTGCATCCCCCTGTCCTATTCTCCTTTGTGTCTTTCTTACTAGAATGATAGCGTTTTCATACAGACTGGGGAAGTTTATGATCATAACGGACATTTTGGTCTTTTTGGTCTCAAGTTTATCCTTTCAACACGTAGCGGTTGACGGGCCTGCCGACTCCGCCGTATTGAACGTCCAATTTAATGGTTCCGGTTTTTTCTAGATAATCAAGGTATCGTCTGGCTGTCACTCTGGCGATGCCGAGCGCCTTGGCGACCTCTTCCGCAGAAAGAGATGCGGTTTGCTGCTTCAAAAAAGCAGTGACTTCATTCATCGTGAAATGATTCAGCCCTTTCGGCAGATCCTGTACGACCTGCTGCGGAATATTCAGGATCGCATCGAGCTGTTCTTGGGACAGCGTATCACTCGCTTCTAGTTTTTGTTTATATTGCTTGTACTTTTCAAGCGCCTGTCTCATTCGCTCAAGCTTAAACGGTTTTAAGATATAGTCGGCCGCTCCATTTTGCAGCATAAGAGAGATCGTTTCTTTGTCTTTTGCAGCGGAGACGACGATGACATCCACTTCAAGTTTTTGCTTTCTGATCTCCTGCAAGGTTTTGATTCCGTCTTTTTTCGGCATGTACACATCGAGAATGACGAGGTCGGGCTGTTTTTCTTTAATCAGCTTAATGCCCTCTTCCCCGTTTCCCGCCGTTGCACAGACAGTAAAGCCTTTGACAGTTGTGATGAAATCCTTGTTTACCTCTTGAACCATCGGATCGTCTTCAATGAGCAGAACCTTCCATTCCTTACGAGCCATGCTGTGCTTCCTCCCCCTTCATTGGAAAAACGATAGAAAAAGATGTCCCCTGTCCCGCGTGTGAATCAACTTCTATCGTACCCGATCCTTTGTCTGTGATTTGTTTCACTAAATACAGGCCATAGCCTGTGCCGCCTGTTTTATTGACCGTAAATCCTTTGTCGTAAAGGTGCGGCATATGTGCCGGTTCAATCCCGCAGCCGTTATCTTCTATTAAAATGGCAAGGATATCATCCGTTTGTTCGATGCTGATGTCAATTCGTTTATCATCAGATTGAACCGTCTCAAATGAACCGAAGGCATTTTCAATCAGGTTGCCGAGAAGCACGACAATATCATGCTGGTCAACATGCTCGGGAAATTGCTGAAGACTGCTGTTTTCATCTATATGAACAGCAATGCCGAGCTCCCTTCCTCTTCTGATTTTACTTAATAGAAGGCCCGCCGCGGCGTCATTTTGAATCGAGCGGTGCAGAAATTCAGTCACATTTTCCTGCTCAGTTGATGCCTGAAATGCAAGCTGCAAGGCTTTTTCAGATTTCCCCAGCTGGATGAGGCCGGCGATTGTATGCAGCTTATTCATATGCTCATGGTTTTGAACGCGGAGCGCCTCCACAAAGTTTTTGACACCCGTCAATTCCTCTGCCATCTTAGCGGCTTCCGTTCTGTCCTGAAAAATAGCGACGGCGCCGATGACTTTTTTCTTCATGACAATCGGAATTCTGCTGCTCATGATGACCTTTCCGCTGACGCGAATTTCTTCATTATAAACCGCTTTGTTCCGCTCCACGATTTCGGGCAGTCGCGAATCCTTGAGAACGTCCCAAATCACCTTCCCTACCAGATCCCCCTGCACCTCAAAGATCTGTTTCGCTTTTTCATTGAAAATTGTAATGATGAGCCGGTTGTCAATGGCAATTACGCCTTCATTCATTGAGTGAAACGTCGCTGTCCGTTCTTCATACATTCGGACAATCTCATGTGGCTCAAGCTGAAACATTTGTTTTTTGATATGACGGGCCAGCAGAAATGATCCTGCAAGGCCGAAGCCGAGTGTAAGCACAACGATGAATGTGATATCACGCTTTAAATGAAGCAGGATGTCTGCGATCCCCGGCAGTGTTTTCCCGACAAGCACCACGCCAATCTGGTTCAGATCATGATCCTTCACCGGATAAAAAGCCCGGACCGCCGTGCCGATCTCGCCCTTTGCTTCTGAGAAATAAATGTGCTCCGCAAACGCCGCCTCTTCGTCTGCACCCTCAGATTTCTTGCCGATGCTTGTACTGACAGGATGCGTGTAGCGGATGTGATTCATATCCATGACGACAATATAGTCTGCTTCATTAATCATCCTGATTTCTTCAACCGCATGGCGAACAGCTTCTGTTTGTTTTTTTCGCGCCAAGGCCTCTTTCACTTCTGTCATCTCCGACACCGTCCGGGCCGTATTCATCAAACGCTTTTTCAGCTCCCGCTCCTCTGTATGCTGGATATTGCCAATGAGCACAATGCCGCCGATCAAAAAGGAGAAAATGACGAGTATATAGGATAGGATCGTGATTTTCCAACGGATTGAGAGCTTCTTTTTGTTCATCAGCTTCTCCTTTCAGGTCTTTACGAATGGCATTGCCCCCATTATCCTTAACTAAGGGGAGGGCTTTTCATGAAGAGTTTGCTTGCATGTCTCGCACTGATGATCGCCGGAATTGCAACCGCTTTATTTATCGGATTCCATGATCATACCGGCAGTGAAGAGATTGTTTATGATGACGACCAGGAAGGCTTACAGGATCAAATCGTGTTTACATTCAGCCATGTGGTTGCCGAAAATACGCCGAAAGGGCTGGCCGCCAATAAATTCGCCGAGCTGGTAAACGAGAAATCAGGCGGAAAAATAAAAATTGAAGTGTTCCCGAATGGAAGCCTGTATTCGGACATTGAAGAAATTGAAGCATTGCAAAATGGCGATGTTCAATTTATCGCCCCCTCCACATCGAAGCTCGGCATGCTCTCGTCTGAATGGGGCGTGCTGGATCTGCCGTATGCATTTACAAATTATGATGCTGTCAAAAAAGGGCTGAACGGCAGCATCGGTACACAGCTGTTTGATTCTCTAAAGAAAAATCAATTAAAAGGCCTCGCCTATTGGACAAACGGCTTTAAGCAAATCACGACAAATCAAGGGCCGGTCAGAGACCCGGATGATTTAAAAGGACAAGATCTCCGCATTATGCAAAGCGATGTGATAGAGGACCAGTTTAAGCTGCTTGGCGCAACACCTCATCAGGAATCCTTCAATTCTACCTTTCAGCTGTTAGAAAACAATATAGTCGATGGTGAAGAAAATACAATCTCAAACATCTATTCTAAAAAATTTTATAATGTTCAGGACTATTTGACAATAAGCAGCCACGGTTATCTCGGCTATGCTGTCATGACTGAGGAGCATTTCTGGAACGCACAAACATCGGAAACAAGGCGTATTTTGACTGAAGCGATGAAGGAAACGACGGAGTGGAACGAAACGTATGCCGAAGAAATGAACAAAGAGCAGCTGGAAGAAATCAAAAAAAATTCATCTATTAAAATCTACGAGCTGTCGGATAAAGAGAAAAAAGAATGGATGAAGCGCCTTGATCCTGTTTACCGGCAGTACGAGCCCATCTTCGGCCGGAAGCTGATACGGGAGCTTTTAGAGCTGCGAGAGGATTCGTAATCCCCATCTCGATACGCTGTTTTCCGTTTATCTTTCAATTGATCGGAAATATAAAAAGAGATAAACGAAAAAAGGAGATGGGAACATGTTTAAGCATACGAAAATGCTGCAGCACCCTGCTAAACCAGATCGTCCAGATCCATTATTCGCTAAAAAAATGCAAGAAATTTTAGGCGGGCAATTCGGAGAAATTTCTGTTGCCATGCAATACTTATTTCAAGGCTGGAATACAAGAGGAAATGAAAAATACAAGGATTTGCTGATGGATACGGCAACTGAGGAACTCGGGCATGTTGAAATGATCGCTACGATGATCGCTAGACTTCTTGAGGATGCCCCGCTTGATCAGCAGGAAAAAGCCGCTGAAGATCCGGTCATCGGCTCCATCCTGGGCGGCATGAACCCTCACCATGCAATTGTATCAGGACTTGGAGCCATGCCGGAAAGCAGTACAGGCGTACCTTGGAGCGGCGGCTATATCGTAGCAAGCGGAAACCTGCTGGCTGACTTCCGCGCCAATCTGAATGCGGAATCACAAGGCCGTCTGCAGGTTGCACGCCTGTTTGAAATGACGGATGACAAAGGCGTTAAAGATATGCTCAGCTTCCTGCTGGCGCGTGACACGATGCACCAAAATCAATGGATCGCCGCCATTAAAGAATTAGAAGCGCAAGAAGGCCCGATTGTGCCGGGGACATTCCCGAAAGCACTCGAAAAACAAGAGTTCTCGCATCAGCTTATCAATTTCTCTGAAGGCGAAGAAAGCTCCGAGCAAACCTGGCTGAACGAAAAAGCACCGGACGGAGAAGCCTTTGAATATGTGAAAGAAGCTAAAGCTTTTGGAGAAAAACCGGAGTTAAAACCAGCACCGCCTTTTGTTCATGATACGCTTCCGGGACGCGAGTAAAGACACAAGCCCAAAACATAATGTTTTGGGCTTTCATTATGCCTTCAGAACCGTCCAGTCTGGTTCGTACCGGATGTCAGAGTTATGTAACAGATTGTGAATGAGCTGTTCACCCTCTTCGTACAGCTTCACTTCTATTGAAAGAATCACAGCTTGCCGTTCGTTTTCCTCGTATATGCTGTCATGTTCGTTCTCCATAAAATGATCATAGGCAGCTCTGTTCTCCCAAACGCTGATGATCTCTGCGGTGAACAGCCCATCTGCTGTTTCCCGCCAGCCGCCAGCCTGTTTGATGAAGCCATTTACATGTGATAGTGCTCCACACTGTGATTGCGCTTTTGCAAATGCTTCAGCATTTGTAGCATCTACTTCACATACAATCCTTTTGATCAGCATGGCACTTCCTCTATGATGACTGTTTTCGCTTGTGTATGCTCGACACAGAGATTCACCGTTCTGACGTAAGAGCGTCGGTGAACGGTTCCTTTTGGGATCAGCAGGCTGTCATTTGCTTTGAGTACCGCGGTTTCTTTGTCCTTAAAATCGATCAGCAGCTCACCTTCAAGAACAATGAATAATTCATCTGAGTCAGGGTGATGATGCCAGTCATATTCTCCTGTAAACACAGCGAGGCGCATACAGTGGTCGTGACCTCTGAGATTGAAAAATTGGCGTGTTTTTCTTTGACTTCATTGGCAATGGCGAGCAAATTTTACATCCCGGACATTAGCGAAAACCCCTTTTTCACTTATTATATCGCAATATCGGCATAATCGAGAAAATTCCCAAAATAAAAAGCGATCCAGCTGATATGCCGGATCGCTTTTTATCTACAGGTTGTCTGCCTTTGTGCTTTTGATTAGTCGTTGTTGCGGGCGTTTCCGCCTTTTGAGCCAATTTCTTGGTAGAATTCTTTATCATGATTTTTGCTTGTTGCCTCTCCGCCTTTACGGCCGATTTCTTGATAGAATTCTTTGTCATGATTTTCGCTAGTGGCTTCTCCGCCTTTTTCGCCGATTTCTTGATAGAACTCTTTGTCATGGTTCTTGCTAGTGGCTTCTCCGCCTTTTTCACCGATTTCTTGATAGAATTCCTTGTCATGGTTCTTGCTAGTGGCTTCTCCGCCTTTTTGACCAATCTCTTGATAGAATTCTTTATCATGGTTTTTGCTTGTTGTTTCTCCGCCTTTTCTACCTGCTTCTTCTCTGCTCATTTTGTTATCGTCTGCCATTTTGAATTCCTCCTTTAATTGGTGTTGGTTGTTGTATTCCCGCTACCAATTCTTTTAAACAAACAAAACACATTGGGTGTGTTTTCACTAAAAAAGCAGGCGGAACCGATGTCCGTCTGCTTTTTGCTATTCCATCTCTTGTTCTGTTTCTTTCAGCCGCTCAAGAATACGCCGCTTTTTATACAGCATCATACCCGTTTCGGTAATGTCGTTTAATGTTGAGCGATTGGCTGCCGCGCCAAAGACCATTCCCGCGACCGGCACCAGTTGAAAAAGCTTTTTCCAGCCAAACGTGTCGCGATATCCTAAAACGACTTCACGCCAGCCTTGGATTTGAGAAGCGACATTCTTATATGTACGATCTTGATCATAGTCTTTTAATTCTTGCAAAATCGTTTTTTTGCCGACAACATCCGCCGATGTCAGCTGCAAACATTTTACGATGAAGACACGCTCTTTTTTCTCCTTTGGGTCATAGCCGTAAGCAACCGCGATATCCTGTAACGTTTTTAACGACAGACCAAGCACGGCCGGAATGTCTGCCGCCAGCGTAAACACACCGCCAACACCCGTTGTCGCGCCTTGTACGGTTGCCGTGTTGATTCTGTTTTTGCCCATTCCTTCCGCAATTTCATCCATGACAGGCAGAGGCGCTTTTCGGACGTCCTCCAGTGATTCGAAGGTATCTTCCGGCAGTTTCTTTTGAAACATCTTGATAATCTGTTTTTCCGATGTCAGATACTGTCCTCCTGTTTGAACAAAGCTGCCGACCTCATCCAAAAGCTTTCCGATCTTTTTCTGAATGAATTCCGGCGTCAGCTTGTCCAGCAGTTGAAACGGGAGACGGCTGAGCTTTTCCCAAAACCAGACTTTTTGCTGATCTTTTTCCCATTTTTCTATTTCTTTTAATTGATGATGTAAGTCTTCTTTTCGTTCTGCTGTCACCCAACTCGCACTTCCCTTCCGTTTTTTCTACTATATAGTATACCTTCATTTTCTCGGAAACGTTTTTATTTTTCACCTGCGGGTACCATTTTTATAAAAGGAAAAGGAGTGATGGACATGCCTTGGTCGATGAAGGATTATCCCGCCTCATTAAAAAATCTTGAGAAGCCGGTAAAGAAAAAAGCAATTGAAATTGCAAATGCGATGATTGATGAGGGATATGAGGACGGACGCGCGATTCCGATTGCGACAAGCAAAGCAAAGGAATGGGCGGAAAATGCCTCTAAAGAAGAAATTGATGATTTCCTCCAGCATGATGATGAGACAGAACGCGATGAAGATTCAAGCAGCGGCAACGGCCCTGAGCTTATGGATAAAGCTGAGCATGTCATCAAGCATAAAAACGGCTGGGCGGTCAAAGCCGAGGATGCCAAACGTGTCTCTGAGATCAAAGATACAAAGAAAGATGCGATTGAACGGGCAAAGGAAATTGCAGCACATAAAGGCACTGAGGTGATTGTTCATTTGGCTGACGGCAGCGTGCAGAGAAAAATGAAAACAGAATCATAAAGCGATATGCTTTTCGATGTTTCGGGTGTGGCATAAGCGGTTATTGATTGATAAATCATTTATGAGAGGTGAGTATGATGATTAGCTTTTTGGTTTCATTAGTTGTTGCGATCGTAATCGGATTAATCGGAAGTGCCATTGTAGGAAACCGGATGCCGGGAGGAATTTTCGGTTCTATGATTGCCGGGCTGATCGGCGCTTGGATCGGACACGGACTCCTTGGCACTTGGGGACCTAGCCTCGCTGGCTTTGCTATTTTCCCAGCCATCATCGGGGCCGCTATCTTCGTGTTCTTGCTGAGCCTCGTATTCCGCGGGCTGCGTAAGGAAGCCTAGACCATTTCATACAGGAGGCATCGTTTCGAACTGAAACGATGTCTTTTTATATGGGACCTTATCCGAATTCCTACATATCATGTTACATAACAGGGAAAAATTCAGGAATGAACTTTGAACATTTTCGGTTGACAAGAAACTGGGATGATCATATGATGTAGATAAAATAATTTGCCTTAAGGAAACTCTTTGTTGTTCGGCAAAAACAATCAGAATTCAGGTGAGACATGATGAACAAGGACATCACAGCACAATCTCCCCGTTCCAAAGCAATCCAAGATGCGCTTGACGGGAAAATCAGAGGATTCAGAGGGCTGCTCCCCTTTCTGGGTCCTGCATTTATAGCAGCCATCGCCTATATTGATCCCGGCAACTTCGCAACGAATATATCGGCGGGTTCTAAATACGGATATATGTTGCTATGGGTGATTTTATTTTCTAATATCATGGCGCTTTTAATCCAATCACTATCCGCCAAACTCGGTATAGCAACAGGCAAAAATCTGCCTGAGGTTGCCCGCGAAGAATTTCCAAAGCCCGTCTCCATCGGATTATGGATTCAGGGCGAGCTGGTCATTATCGCAACTGATCT
Organism: uncultured Bacillus sp.; assembly: GCF_958411575.1. Lineage (NCBI taxonomy): Bacteria > Bacillati > Bacillota > Bacilli > Caryophanales > Bacillaceae > Bacillus > uncultured Bacillus sp. Next base: position 189,641 of record NZ_CATYRA010000008.1, on the reverse strand, counting down.
GGCGGAATTTATCGGAGCGGCTCTGGGACTGTATTTGCTGTTTGGCATCCCGATGCTTGAAGCGTCTATTATAGCGGCGATCGGTTCTTTCGCGATATTGGAGCTTCAGCGCCGCGGTTATCGCTCACTTGAAGCCGGCATTGCCGGTATGCTATTTGTAGTGGTGATCGCCTTTGCGCTGCAGACCTTTTTCGCAAAGCCTGATGCCGCGTCAGTGATGAAGGGCCTTTTTGTCCCGGCGTTTCAAGGCACTGACAGTGTGCTTCTTGCAGCGGGTATTCTCGGCGCAACGGTTATGCCGCACGCCATTTATTTACACTCTGCCCTTACACAGCGGCGGGTGGTCGGCAAAACTGATACTGAACGGAAAAAAATCTTCAGATTTGAATTTATTGATATTTTAATAGCGATGCTGATTGCAGGGGCTATTAATGCAAGTATGCTGATTGTGGCTGCTGCATTATTCTTCAAAAACGGCCTGTTTGTCGAGGATCTCGATGTCGCATATCAACAATTCGGACATCTTGTCAGCCCTGTGTCAGCGGCTTTATTCGGAATCGGGCTGCTCGTTGCCGGTCTATCCAGTTCGTCTGTCGGCACACTTTCAGGCGACGTGATCATGCAGGGATTTATCAACTACCGCATCCCGCTGTATGTACGGCGGTTTATCACGATCATTCCGCCGATCTTGATCATCGCATCAGGCGTCAATCCGACGACCGCACTCGTACTGAGCCAGGTCGTGCTGTCCTTCGGCATCGCCTTTGCCTTAATCCCGCTTATTATGTTTACAAGCAATAAACGGATTATGGGGTCACTGATCAACGCCAAATGGGTCACAGTGGTTTCTTGGCTGATTGCTGTATTGATCGTTGCTTTGAATGTGTTTTTAATTGTTGATACGTTTCGTTAAAAAAACCGGCTGCTAAGCCGGTTTTTGATTTTTCGCAGAAGCTCATTGATACCCTTTTTGACAGAAATTTGTTATGATAGAAGAAAAAATCGGAGTTTTGATGATGTCAATATTTATTCTGTTTTATTTGTGGATCGTTCCTATTGTAATCGGAATTTTATGTTCTGCTGTTGCCTATAAATCCAAAGGAAAAATGAGAGTCGCGCCCGGCATTGCTATGATCGTGCTCAGTATCATTTCCTTGATCACCGCGTTTACGGCCGGACACACGAATTTCCACGTGTTTATCGGCGGAATGTTTTTATTCGGCACCTTCCTGGTTGGTTCTGCTTTTCCTTTCTTTTTCGGGCTTAAGAAAAAAGAGAAATAAGCTTACAAAGACATGAACTCAGTAAGAGTTGATAAAAATAAACATATGAAACATACAAGGACAAATGCGCTGATCTTTTTGCTTTGAAAGAAGATGCATTTGTCCTTTTGTCCGTTTGAGCATGGCGAACATCACGACACGCTGCATAGATCATTCCTGCAATACAATAATCAAAAATACATTTGTTTCCAACACATAAAAAGCAGGAGTCTCAAAAGACCCCTGCTTTTTTAAAATAATCGTTTTAAACTTTTCTTCAGTGACGGCATTTCGATTTTTTGGTTTTCGAAGAAGTTTTTCAGCATGTATTTGCTGAAGCCTTTTGCCTGTCCGTAGGTGATTTTGCCAGGCAGCGGCGGTTCGTTTCCGATCATGACGTCCACAACGACCGGCTGGTCAGCATGTAACGCCTCATGGAAAGCGGGTGCAAGCTCTTCAACTTTGGTCACCTTGATGCCCTTTGCTCCGCAGCTTTCTGCAAATGCTGCATAGTCGACATTTTGCAGCTTCGTGACATAGTCGATATTGCCTTTGACCTGCTGCTCGTACTCGATCATGCCGAGATTTTCGTTGTTTAAAATGACGACAGTGATTGGGAGCTTGTATTTGACGGCGGTCGGGAGATCCTGCATGACCATGGAAAAGCCCCCGTCACCGCAGACAGCGATCGCCTGGCGCTCCGGTTCGGCCAAGCTTGACGCGATCGCTCCCGGCAGGCCGCAGCCCATTGTCGCAAGCCAGCTGGAAACGATGAAATCCTGGTTTTCGTTCATTTTGAAATGACGCGCCATCCAGACTGTTACAGTGCCGACATCTACAGAAAGCACCGCATTATCAGCTGCCGCTTCCTGAAGACGTGCCACGACCTGCTGGGGTCTGAGCGGTGTTTCCGCCTCAGTCTCATCTTTTTCAATTTCGTTCCACCAATGCTGCATATGTTCAGTGCAGGCTTCCAGAAACCTTCTGTCTTCCTTCCGTTCAATAAACTCCGTCAACTCGCGCAGGCCAAGAGCCGAATCACAGACAAGTCCCGCTGTCACCGGATAGCGTTTTCCGATTTTCGCCGGATCTGAATCGAGCTGGATCGCCGGCGTGTCATCAGGCAAATAATCGCGGTACGGGAATGAAGTCCCGAGCATGATTAATAAATCACATTCCTCCATTGCCTCGTAGGCTGGCTTTGTGCCGATCTGCCCAAGGTTGCCGAGAAAATGCGGATGCTTATCGGGGACCACGCCTTTTGCCGGGAGCGTGACAACGATCGGGGCTGCAGCTTTGTCCGCAAACTCCAGGAGCTCCCGTTTCGCCTTTTTCATTCCCTGCCCCGCCAAGATTATCGGCTTCTTAGCGTTATTGATATATTGCGCGCAAGTGACAAGCTGTTCTTTTTTCGGTTCAAGGTTCCCTTCAATATACACTGGTGAGGTGTGCACAGGCTCACGTTTGATTTTCTCCGCAAACAAATCATCAGACACGCTTAATACCGCAACGCCTTTTTTACTGTAGGCGGTGCGGATCGCCTGATTCAAGAGATCCGGCAGTGATTCCGCACTATGTACCTCTCTGTTGAACACAGCCACGTCTTCAAACATTTGCTCAAGCTTGATCTCCTGAAAATAATCCCGTCCGACTTCGCCTGATGAAACCTGTCCTGCAATTGCCAGCACAGGGGCGCCGTCCGCTTTTGCATCATATAAACCGTTTAATAAGTGTACTGCACCCGGGCCTGCGATTGACAGGCAGACGCCGATCTTGCCGGTGAGTTTTGCCTCAGCCGCGGCTGCCAGCGCCGCCACCTCTTCATGGCGGGTTTGAATGAATTTCAATTGATTTCTTTCGTGTCTTAAATCTTCAATAAACTCATTTATACTGTCTCCAGGGATGCCATAAACATGATCAACTCCCCATTGTTCAAGCAGTTCTGTCATTGCTTGTCCTGCAGTTTTATGTGCCATGCCGTATCCTCCTTTTTCCTTTTTTCAATACCACCGGAGAATAGCTTTAAAACCCGGAGACCTTTATCACTTGCCCAGTCTTCTTTTCAACAGGTCGATCGCCGCAACCATACCTCTGTCCTTGAGGGTGATGGTTGTATCTAGAGCGCCATTAACGAAATCTTTGATTTGCCTTTTTCGGTTCGGCACCATAAAAAGCGGCAAACGCTGCGGAGAAAACCACTTCAATCCCGCTGTCTCCATCCCGTTCGCTATCGCTTGTCCGCCTGTTATGTGTCCAGCAAATACATGCTGCTCATCTTGAAACTTTGGCCTTTGGTAGACACCTATTTTCGCAGAAAGCGCTGCGCTGTATCCCGTTTCTTCCAATACCTCCCGAACTGCCGCTTCCTCAGCCGTTTCCTCGGGATCGACCCTGCCGCCCGGCAGATCCCATAAAGGAACATCCTTTCGTTTAACCAGCAGAATCTGCTGATTTTCGTTCAACACGATCACAAATGCACCTTGTGTAAACATTGTATTTCTCCTTTTTTCGCAAAAAAAGACCAAGGTGTTTCCCTTGGTCCTAGAGCTTTACTTTTTAAAATGATACGGCAGCGTGGCAACCATTATGTCCTTTTTCCAGAACAGCCGGACTCTGAGGAGGAAGGCTGATTGGTTGTGAAGGATGGTGTGCCAGCGTTTTTTCGTAATAAATTGCGGAAACAGCACCATGACGGAAAACTGCTCCTTCTTCGCTTTTGCTTCTACAGTTTCCAAAAACTTATCAAACGGATGGACGAGGCTTCTGTACGAGGAGTGAAGCGTGACGAGACGCACTCCGTTATTGAGCTCTTCCCAGCGTTTTTCAACTTTCTTTTCCTGTTCTCTGTCAAATGACACGTGAACGGCGATAACCTGGTCGGACAGTGATTTTGCGTATTGAATCGATTTTTGCACGACGGTAGTAACACCGGCTACAGGCACAATCACAACCGTGCCTTTGATTTCTTCTGGCTCTTTGTCTACGATGCGAAGCTGTTCACCGACAGCTGTGTAGTGATTTTTAATCGCAAAAAACAGCAAAACGACGATAGGCATAAAGATTAACACAGGCCATACAACATTAAACTTCGTCACAAACAGGATCGACAGAACCATAAACGAAATCAAAGCGCCGCAGGAGTTGATCAGCATTTTTCCGATCCACCCTTTTGGTTTTTGCTTAATCCATTTGATGCACATACCGGTTTGCGAAAGCGTAAATGGAATAAATACGCCCACAGCATATAACGGGATTAAGTGCTCTGTCTGTCCTCCAAATAGCACGATGAGCACAATCGAAGCAACGCCTAAAAAGATAATCCCATTTGAGAAGCCTAAGCGGTCGCCTCTGACTGTAAACATACGCGGCATATACTGGTCTCTCGCCAGGTTGAAGGCAAGCTGCGGGAAGGCTGAAAATCCCGTATTTGCCGCAAGGACCAAAATAAGTGATGTGACACCTTGGATCACATAGTAGAACACATTCCGCCCGAAGGTTTCAGAAGCAATTTGTGAGACCACCGTTTCGTCGGGCTTCGGCGCTGTTCCATAGCCGTATGCGAGCACCGTGATGCCGGAAAACAGAATCGCCAGCAAAATGCCCATCATTGCAAGAGTTCTAGCCGCGTTCCGCGCAGGCGGGTTTTTGAAAGCAGGAATCGCGTTAGAAATGGCCTCAACCCCGGTCAAGGCCGAGCAGCCCGAAGAAAAAGCCTTGAGCAGCAAAAACAGCGTAATGCCGGCTACAGGAGTACCGAGCGGTGTATGATGGACTGGCTGGTCTATTTGTCCTGTCATGAGTTTAAACAACCCGACTGCTATCAAAACCAAAAGTGCCATCACAAACAGATAAACCGGATAGGCTAGAATCGATGCTGATTCCGAAAGTCCGCGCAGGTTCAAAATCATAATCGCTAAAACAAGTAAAACAGCAATCGGCACATGATAATCATGCAATACAGGAAAGGCCGACGTGATTGCGTCCGTTCCTGCGGAAATACTTACAGCTACCGTTAAAATATAATCGACAAGCAATGAACCGCCTGCGATCAATCCCGGCTTTTCGCCAAGGTTTTCTTTCGAAACCACATACGCCCCGCCGCCCTGCGGGTAAGCATAAATAATTTGCCTGTATGAAAGAATCAGTGCGAGCAGCAATATGAGGACGCCAATCGCAATCGGAATGGAGTACCAAAATGCAGCAGCACTGATTGTTGCCAAAATGATTAAAATTTGTTCTGTGCCATATGCGACAGATGAAAGCGCATCTGAGGAAAGCATCGCCAAGGCTTTTAATTTCGTCAGTTTTTGCTCTCCAGCGGCTTGAGATTTTAGTGGTTTCCCAATCAAAAAACGTTTGATTGAATGATACATCGATGTCTTCCCCTTTTAATTTCTCATTTTTCAATTAAAACAATAAAAACATCAGCATCTAGCTCTCACATTTTGTAATAGTCCTTTCTGCTACGATGTCTCTGTATCGATTTGCATTCTAAAAATGAACAGCAAAAAACACAGAGGCAAACGGATGCCCCTGTGCCATTACATCGAACACAGGTTTCATTCATCTCCTCTCACGAACGCTTACGAGGTTAGCTGACGGATTCGGGCATATGAGAGTTTGCCCTACCTAAAAAGGATTCACCCCAACGGCAAAAAAGCCGTTCTAATGGGTCCCCCGCTCTGATTTCAGATTAAGCGATTTGTTTTCTAAAAGAGATCATACTCCCGTTCCTGCACGTTGTAAAGAGGCTTATTGGCCGGGCGGAAAAAATAAAATGATAGGTTCCACAAATGGAATTTACATACCAAAAATAAAAAAACAGAGGCTAGATTGCCTCTGTTTTATTCTGTATCTGTCTATCTTTTTCTTCGTCTTACGGCAACCCAAATGAACACTGCCGCAATCACCATAATAAGTGCCAGCACACCAATATACAGCCATTTCTGGCTATTATCCTGTGATGGTTGTTCTGCGCTGGAACTGTTAGTTTCTGATTTGAGCTGCTGGTGGTTTGTAAACACCTGCTGGCTGGTGGTTTCGTTAACGACGGTTGCCGAGTCATCGGTACTATTCAGATAACTGATGATCTCTTTCGTGACAGCCGTGCCAGTTCCTTTTGATGGTGTAAAGACAGCCATTGTGTAGCGTGAATCCCAAAGAGATGCTTGAGTAAATGCCACTTGTTTTGTTGTCTCATTCAGCATCTCAAAACCTGATACATCAAACGAGCCGTTCTTCGCTTGCGGAACAAGCAGATCTGATGATTTCTCGTTCAGGAGAGGAAATTGATCGGTACCCCCTATGAAAATGAGGTTCCTTCCTTTGGCATCATTTGCTGTTACGTCAGATGATTTCTTGACCGTATATGAATGCTGCCCTTCGCTGCCAAAGGACTCCGTTACGAGAGAAAGCTCCTCAAACTTCAATTGGCTTACGGTGTCAGGAAGCACGATTAGCGTTGTTTGTTCCTGATTTCCGGCGTAAGGGAGCGGCCACTCTTGGAAATCCGCTGATGGAGACAGGTCTTTGATGGCATAAGACAATGTACTGCTTTTATCAATATAGACCCACTTTTCTTCATCTGTGGTGTTGCAAGGATTGTTTTCCTTTAGCCCAGTCGTAACGAACTGAATATCAATGTAGCGGTTTTTTTGCAGCAGCTTAGGGTCCACTTTTACCATGACATGATAGAATCCATTTTTATCTTCTTTTCCTAATTCATCAAGCCCGACCGAGTGCGGCTGGCCGTTGATCATGATCTTCAGTTCTGCCGCCTGAGAAACCGATTCGTTTTCCGCCGTTAAGGCTTGAATCGTTTCGGACTTCTTCAGCTTGAGCGACAGCTTTGCAGATTGGTTTTGGTCTAAAACCGCCGAAGCTGGATAAAAGTAATGTGCAGAAGAAGTTTTGTCAGATCCAATTGTGATATCACCTGCTCCAAAATTCTCGAGAGTCAGCTTATTGCTTTCTTTTTTTTCAGCCTGCTTAAGCTTGCTGATGGAGAGTGTATCACCACTGAGCTGGCCTGTATAAGTCTGATCCGTGATGACACTGATTTTTTCAGTGAGCACGTCAGCGGACGCCGCTTGCGCAAACAGAACCGGCAGCTGCTTGCCCTCTGCTTTCAGCACCCGCTCTGCAAGCAGCAGTTTTTCTCCTTTTGCCTGTAAGCCGGCCTGTTTCATCAGCTTTTTCACCTTGCCGTTCCAATGCTTGTCCACGCCGATGAAAATCGTCGGCTTGTCGATTTTCTTCAGTTCAGATTCCGTAACATACGACATGCTGACACTGCTGTCCACCGTTTTCAAATAGCCTTCTGTTTTCACTGCAGCTTCAATTTCTGCCGAACTTGGGTCATCCGGAATGACAATGGCGGTTTCTTCCGCTGTATTTCCCGATTGGGCGAAAGGATATGGATAATGGTCCAGCGACGTTCCCTTCGCTTCTCTGCTGTCCGCCAGCGTCAGGCGGCTGTCCGGATAAATTTTGATCCAGTTTCCGGATGTATCCTGTCTGACGCAGACGCCCTCTTTCATCACACCGTAAAATGTCAGCGATATATTGTGATAGCCTTGGGCAGACTGGCTTTTATTCAGGTTTAGCTTTACTGTTTTCCGTTTGGAATCACCATCAAGCTTTAACGTTTTGACCGGTTCATCGTCAATGACCACTGTTAACGATGATGGAGAAATTAAAAGATTTGATGCCTCGTATTCAATCACCAATTGCTGGTTGCCGGAAGAGGCGCCTGCCGGAATCTGATACGTCAGCTCCGCGCTGTCTTTTGACCCGTATAGTGTAATCAGGTCGCTTGTCAGCACCTGCTGTTTGGCTTGTTCTTGGCTGCTTTTTCCGAGGAGCGAACCGCTGACCTGCACCTCTTTGGCAAAAGCCGCTTGTCCAGTCATCGCCATGAGCATGAGACTTGTGAGAAAAATCATTATTTGTTTCAAAAAGGTCACCCGCTTTTATGTTGATTGTATCGTTCTGTTTTGTACCATTTGACCTCCTGCTTGAATAAACGGTGCTTGATTTCTACGAATAAAGAATAGATGACCAGCACAATCCATGCCTGCGAGTATGTAAAGTACATGAGAAATACGATAAAAAAGTTTTGCCTGTTCATTTCTGTTTTTTCAATGCTCAACGTAATCATGACCTCTGTCATAAATAAGAAGAAAGCCAAAATCCAGAGAATCATTGCCAAAAATCCAACCGACAAATGCAAATCATAAAACAGATTCAGGACAAATATCGTATTTGACATGATCACGCCAAAGAAAAACAGGAAATACGTAAAGAAAAAATAAAACAAATCAAAGATAATTCGTTTTCGTTTCAGCTTGAAAAACTGCGCCAAAAATTTCAGCACAACATATTGATTGCCGCGTGCCCATCTGGTGCGCTGGCGCCACCACACCTTCCACGTTTCCGGTTCCTGCTCCCAGGTGATGGCGGCAGGGAAAAAGCGAATGTGATAGCCGAGGTTATACACCCGGATCGTCAGCTCGGTATCCTCAGCGAGCGCTTTGTCATCCCAGCCTCCGAGCTTTTCAATAATGCTTCTGCGGATCGCGAAGTTGGTGCCTGGGATGGTGGCGATTTTGAACCACTTCCATCTGCCCCCCTGCGCCATCCATTGAAAACAGATCGTTTCGATATTAATAAACTTCGTCAGCAGCGTCTTTGCCGCATTGATGACGCGGAATTTCCCAACCACGGCGCCTGCCTTTTCGTCATTCATCAGGCCGAGCACGAGGTAATACACGGCCATTTTCTCAGGGGTGTTGTCGGCGTCATATACACAGATCACATCGCCGTTCGATTCGGCAAATCCAGAGTTCAGTGCAGAGGATTTGCCTTTTCCGGCGTTAGGCGGTTTTGTGATCACCATTTTGATAAAATCGTATTTCTCGGAAAATTCATTGACGATATCACCCGTCCGGTCTGAAGAATTATCGTTTACCACAATAATCTCCAGACGGTCCTTCGGATAATAAAGGTTGACCATCGCCTTCAGCGTCTGCCGAATCACAACCTCTTCGTTATGCGCAGGGATGAGAACACTGACCTTTGGCAGCTCCTTCATGTTTTCTCTCCACTTCGGGATGTTCCGTTCGAAGGTCATATAGTGGCGAAATCCGCCCTGCATGAGAAACATGTGGTAGAGAAGCATCACCCATATTAAACTTAGCGAGATAAAGAACAGCGTATTACCCAAGGCTTCTTCTCTCCTTAAAAATTCGTTTTTTCAATGTGGCTCTCAAGTAAAACGTATAACTGACAAACATGATGACAAATAAGAGCACGATTGCGGAGAGAATCCATAACGCCTTTTCCAGAGGGGTTTGCCGATGATGATCGAAAAACTCGTCAATGGCGTTTACACCGTTTTTCACCTGAATCGTTCCGTCACCGCTTGTGTGAATTTCCACTTTGTCTGTTTTGACGGTTTGTTTCGTTTTCTTTAAATCAAGCCATTCACTGTCCGGAATGCGTTCCATTTGATCAACCAGCTCCGGCAGATATTTCATCCCAAGATACGGGTGATAAAATCCTCCGGCTACTCCGCCTTCAAAATCAATCATCTGGGAGATGTGCTCCTCCATATCGCCGAGCGGGTTTTGCTTTGATGTATCGACAAATCCGATCGTTTCCGGATACAGCGTCATGCCGTGCAGCATCGAAGGAGCACTCACAAACGGGGGTGCACCAGATGTTTTCCACGTTGTGCTGCTGAGCTGAACCTGGCCGAATATGCTTGTAAAATACCGCGAGGCGATTTGATAGCCATATTCGGACATCGTATAATGCGGCGCTTCAAATGCGAGCGGGTAGAGACCCGATGATGTTAAATCCTCAATGGCGCGCGTCAGTTTTTGCTTTGTATACGTTTCTTCCTTTTCCTGAAACGGTTTTAGATAGTTGTTATAGGCTTGTTCATTCGAAAAAGCCTGTTCTTTTTCCAATATGGATGGGGGGTCTTCGGCATTTCCAGATGTAATCGGCTGATCCGCCTTTGCATCCCAAAATTCAAAGCCCTCTCCTGTTTCACTGTAGCGATAGGCGTGTGTGTAGCCGTGAACAATAATGCTGCCGCCCATGCTTTGAAGCTTTTTCAGCACCTTGACCATCTTCGGTTTATCAGACAAATAAACCTTATCGCCTGTTTCCGGATTCAAGTAAACGGGAATCACTGCCAGGATAAAAGGAACATGCCTCTTATGCAGATATGTACCGGCTTGAAGCAGCAATTTTTCATCAGACATCGGGCTGATATCTTCGAGACGCAAATACAATAACGTTGTCCCCGCCTTCTCACCGAAATCTTCTCTGAGCTGTTTCGCCACGATCAAATTGTCATTTAACAAATTCGTTAATCCAATGTACACATTGTCTTTTTTTGTTTTCCATATAAAAGCATGCGTTTTGCCGTCACTGGCTTTGAAGGTATAAAGCGCCTTTCCTTTCAGGCCTGATACGCTCAGCACGTTAAGCCCGCTCTCCAGAGACACATCGGCCTTTTCCGACCTGCTGTGGATCTGGTACACATTTTCTTTACGGGCTAATGAAAGCCCGGAAAATTGGCTGATTTGGCCTGCGTTATAGCCGATCGCGACAACTGGTTTTTTTACGTTGCTGATAAGAGACACTAGTTTTTTACTGAGCTTTCTTTTTGTTTGGCCGTAATAAATCACATGGTCTTTGCCTTTGAAATCAGACTCTTTGACGTCTAAATCTTTTTTGACAGTCACATGGGATGTAAAGTGGCCCGCAAGCAAATCGAGCATTTTGACTTGAGACGACTCCTTGCCGTCCAAGGTTGAATAGATGATGAGAATGCCGACATCCTGCTCTTTCGCTTGTGCGGAAACGGGAAAAGTCGTAATAGCTGAAAGCAGAAGCATCGTGACGCAGAGCAGCGTGATTCCTTTATAGTTCATTCATCATCATCTCGTTTTCCAGTTCTTCTAAAAATTGATCAGCTGTTTGGATATCTTTACGGTAAGGCAAATAGCAGACGTGGAACGTAAGTGAGACATACTTGCCATTTTCCAGTTGATACGTGTCCAATTGTTTTTTTAGCTTTGTCAGGACGGCCGGTATATGTTCAGCGGGCGTGTGCGTCAGCACAATTCCGATACGCTCGTCAGAGGGGCGGAATTTCTTATCCGTTTCCCTGACGCTAGACCTGATTTGCTGGCTGACATATTGGAAGAGACGGTCTGTTTCTTTTTCACCGTACAAAGACTTAAACTCTTTGAAATAATGCATATGCAGCAGCAAAAACACGAAAGAATTGCCGTAGCGCTCCGCCCGTTTGATTTCTTCTGAAAGTTCCAGCTTCATCCTCTGCTTGTTATCAAAGCCGGTCACTCTGTCCACAGCGACAAAGCTTTTGATTTCGGATTGAAGCCGTGTAACTGAGCGCCGAAGCTCTGCTGCAATATCGTGGATTCTTCCTGAGATAAAAGAAAACAGCAAAAGCGCGATTCCCCACACCACAAGCATTCTCAGCCCTTCCTCAGCCTGTCCAGTCTGGAAAAACATCATTAAGGTACCGAGAACAAAGAGTACGATTAAGGTTACTGCCAGCGCGTAGATCGGGCCGAACCAGATGCCTGCGGCGATGACGACAAACGTGATGCAAAGGATCAGAGCGCCTTCCGATTGCTGGGCCGACACATAATAAATAAACAGAGACAGGGCTGCGATGAGCCCTGAAAAATAAGCAAATAATTTTTGTGATTCACTGAATGATAGTTTCATTAAAAAGCTTCCTTTCGGCTAACAGCGGCAGCAGATTGTCAAAAGAATGCGTCTGGGTGCCGCTCATATAACCTCCATAATACGTTTTCACCGGATCAAGAATTTCAAAGTCATTCATTCTGTCATATATGGCTTTGATGACAGAGGTGTCTTCATGCTGTTTTGTTAAAAATAACACGGCTAAAGCGTATACGGATGGCGACTCATACTGGACGGCAGGCTCCTTCGTATCTGCCGAATATCTTCCGTACAGCTTTCCGTTTGTCTGAAATTCCTGTTTGATCCAGTCCGCTAAAACAGCGGCATTTTCATCCCCTTCCGGCAAATGCCAAGCAGCGTACAGCTGATCAATCAGGTTGATTTCACTATCATACGTGTATTCCTTCGTGTCAGAGCTGTATGTTTTCGGCATAAAGCCATTTTGTAAAGGAGCTGAATAGAGAACATTGGCATTCCGCTGTTCCGTTTCCTCGTCTATGATTCCATTCTTCTTTAAGACAGCTAACGCATCAGGCATGACGTATGATAGTGTCACATCCTTTGAAGCAGCCTGTGAGTCGTAAAAGTCTGTAAATAACCCGTTGTTCATATTGTATGTCTTCAAAGCCGCGCCGATATCCCGGGCTGTTTGCGCGTAGTCGCTGCGGCCCCATTTTACGGCGGCTTGGTCAAGAGACAGCATAATTCTCATATCGTCTATCAGCGCATTCGTCCCGCTCGCTTGGCCGTTTTGAATCTTCCACGTCACCAAGTGATTGCTCATCAGAAATGAATTAGTCAGATGCTGATATTGCTCCTCAAAATGCGGAGCGTCATTTTTGCTGATCAAAAACTCCATCCACAGGCCAAGAGATTCTGATAAATACGAAGGCTGGTCTGAAAAATCGGTTTTGATGAACCCTTGGTCATTCATTAGATTGTGATAGATGAAATACTCCGCCGGCTGGAGCGGGCTGGCATTCATTTCTGCCGCTGACTGATTTTGGGTCTTGTTTCCAGCTTCAGCGCACCCTGCGGAAAGTCCGATAGATAAGAAGAATAAGATGACAGCAAATAATACATGCCTCACAGGCAAATCCCCCTTTGTCGCCTGAAGCGAATCAGACGTTCACAAATATATATAGACGAAAATATCACTGCCATGTTACAAAGTACATTTACTATAAAAGAAAAAAATGCAGATTGCTAGCTTTTTTTTCCCTTTTTGAACATTTAAAAAACAGGACCTAAGTCCAATAGAAAAACCTGTGCGATATGCACAGGTTTTTCTATTATTTATCCAAACCGAGTTTCTTCAGCTGTTCTGCCAGCGCGTTGTTAATCGGCTCATCTTTATTATTTTGTTTTTTCATATAAGAGGAAACGTCCCGTTTGGAGGCGCGCCCTTTATCTTTGTTTTTTCGTTTCTCAAATACGGAAAGCTTCTCACGGTGCCCGCATACACACGCAAAGGTCTGGCCCTCACCTTGGCCGCGAAGCTCCATTTTTTTATGGCAGTTCGGGCAGCGCGCGTTTGTTTTTCGGGCAATCGTTTTTCTGCTTCCGCATTCACGGTCTTGGCACACGAGCATCGTGCCGCGTTTGCCGTTTACCTTCAGCATCATTTTGCCACATTCCGGACATGCCGTTCCTGTGATGTTGTCGTGTCTGAAGGTTTGGCTGCTGTTTTTGATTTCTTTTACCGTTTGGTTAGCATAAGCCTTCATGTCTTTAATAAAGACAGATGATTTTAATTTGCCGGCGGCGATCGCAGACAGCTTTTGCTCCCATTCTGCCGTTAAGGCCGGTGATTTCAGATCCTCCGGAACAAGCTGCAGGAGCTGTTTTCCTTTAGAAGTGATAAAAATATCTTTGTCTTTTTTCTCTATTAAAAAGCTGTTGAACAGTTTTTCAATAATGTCGGCACGTGTTGCCACCGTGCCGAGGCCACCTGTTTCTCCAAGCGTTTTGACGAGACCTTTTTCTTCTCCCTGCATAAAGGCGCTTGGGTTTTCCATCGCTGACAGCAGGGTCCCTTCGTTAAAGCGGGCAGGCGGCTTCGTTTGTCCGCTTGTTTCAGTTAACATGCTGACGGTAAGAGCATCGCCTTTTTGAAGTGCAGGGAGTGTCTGATCTCTGTCATCCTCCTGCTCTTCATCATCATCCGCCATATCATAAACGGCTTTCCACCCTTGTGACTGCACGGTTTTGCCTTTCGCCGTAAAGGTTTCTCCGCCGATTTCTGCGATGACCTTTGTTTCCTCATATTCGAATGCAGGCATTAATACAGCAAGGAAACGTTTCGCGATCAGGTCATACAGCTTCCTTTCTTTATCACTCAAACTGCTGAGAACGAGCGGCTCCTCGGTCGGGATAATCGCGTGGTGGTCTGACACCTTCGCATCATTGACATATCCTTTATGGGATTTGATGCCGCGTTTTTTAATTTGGCTGACATATTGGGCATACGGTTTTACTTCCATGCCTTCCAGACGGTCTTTTAACGTCGGGACGATGTCACTGGATAAAAATCTTGAGTCCGTCCGCGGATATGTGACAAGCTTATGCTGCTCATACAGCTTCTGCAACACAGAAAGCGTTTCTTTGGCTGAAAATCCGAAGCGCTTATGGGCGTCACGCTGAAGCTCCGTTAAATCATAAAGCGCAGGTGCAAAGCTTTTTTTCGCTGTTTTTTTCAGCTCAGCAATGACCGCTTGCTTTCCTTCGAGGTCTTTTAGCAAACGGCTTGTTACGTCTTGATTGAACGTTCTCGTCTGCTTTGATTTTTTATCCTGCCACGTCAGCGTCATGCCATCGACCGCCGCGCGGATGCCGTAATATGGAACCGGCGTAAACGCTTGAATGTCCGCCTCCCGCTTTGCAATCATGGCAAGCGTCGGTGTCTGCACACGGCCGCATGAGAGCTGGGCATTGAATTTTGTGGTGAGTGCACGGGTCGCGTTGATCCCCACAATCCAATCCGCTTCCGCTCTGGCGACGGCAGAATGATACAGGTTTTCATATTCTTTGCCGCTGCGCAGCTTTTGAAAGCCTTCTTTGATCGCTTTATCTGTCACAGAAGAAATCCACAGCCGCTTGATCGGCTTGCGGACATTCGCTTTTTCAATAATCCAGCGCGCTACAAGCTCCCCTTCCCGGCCTGCGTCAGTCGCGATGACGATCTGATTGACGTCTTTACGGGTAAGCTGGGATTTAACCGCATTGAACTGTTTTCCGGTTTTCTTAATCACAACAAGCTTTAAGGGTTCTGGGATAATCGGCAGATCCTCCAGCCGCCATGATTGAAATTCTTTTCCGTAGCCTTCCGG
This sequence comes from uncultured Bacillus sp., assembly GCF_958411575.1. NCBI lineage: Bacteria > Bacillati > Bacillota > Bacilli > Caryophanales > Bacillaceae > Bacillus > uncultured Bacillus sp. The sequence goes on along the minus strand of NZ_CATYRA010000008.1, from coordinate 174,298 downwards.
ATCAGCAAGTGTCACCAAATGGCCCAAAGCCCATGTAACAATATATTGATCGCCTTCGAGATAACCGTTTCCTTTTTTATGGCACTTCAGCACCCGGGCCAAATCCCGGCCGACTGAAGGTTTTTCAGCTAATACAACTGTTTTTGACATGCTTGATCACTTCTCTTTCTTTCACGCTCATCCTTTTATTATAACAGACTTGAACAAGCACTCTCTAACTGCGCCCGTTTTTCGTGTCAATTTCTGAGAAAATAACGTGAGTGACGGTTTGCGCGTAGGGCGATGTTTTGTTGATGAATTCTTCTACCGCTTCGAGGCTTTCAGCGTTAATTTTCAGCATATAGCAGGCTGCACCCGCAATCCGATAGCAAAATTCGATATTCGGCAATGTTTGAATATAGCTTTTGAACCGCTCGTAATCCGCGTTTTTGACGGTTGCTTCCACAATGCAGGAAACGGGAAGCCCCAGCTTTTTCTGATCGACCTCCAGCGTGTATTGCTTAATGATCCCGAACGATTCAAGCTGCCTCACCCGTTCTGTCACAGATGGCGGCGACAGCTTAATTTTCCTGCCTAATTCCCTCATTGACAAACGGCTGTCCTTCTTCAGCTCCTCAATGATATTCAGATCAATCTGGTCAAGTTTCATTTCAACATCCTTCTTTTATGATTTTGTACACATTATCTCGGGTATTTTTGTAAATGACAAGTACAGTCCCCTAGAAATAGCATGTAAAAATGAATGTTTTCCGAACATTTTCTGAAAGCTGTCATATGTGCTCTCTGGATTGTTTATAGTATAGAATGAAAACGTGTCCACAAGGAGGGCGATTTATGCTGCAAACGCCGATCGGAAAACTTCGCACGATGGGTTTTATTGAAGGAATGTCACTCTTAATCCTGCTGTTCATCGCCATGCCGCTAAAATATTGGGCGGGCCTTCCGCTTGCGGTGACAATTATCGGTTCGGTTCACGGCGGGTTGTTCATTTTGTATTTGCTAGTCTTGGCGTATGCAACCTTCTCTATCAAATGGTCGCTGAAATGGTCAGCCGCCGGCTTCATCGCCGCTTTTGTCCCATTCGGAAACTTTTTGTACGACCGCGGATTAAGGAAATATAAATAAGTAAGCGCAAAAAAGGCTGGATCTTTATGATCCAGCCTTTCTTATCAAAACCACTTTGTCAGCCACGCGATATAGTAAGCGCCCGGAATAAACATCAGCTGAGCGAGGAGAGTGCCCGCCACCCTTGATGTGACCATCGTTACAGAGGTCCATTTTAAATACGTATAGCTTCGTTTTCCTTTTGCCACATCATCGGCAAGAACGGATACCTTAGGATCAACAAAAATCGCCAGCAGCATCGTCGCAATTCCGTTGATCAAGCCCGATGCCATGACGGCTGTCGTGCTACGCTCTGGCGCCAGAAGGCCTGCATACAAAGCTGAAAGCACGCCAATCGTATAAATCGATGTGATCAGCATGTTGATGACAAACAAACGCTTCGGAATCAAGCGGATGTGAAATCCCTTTACATATGAAAGAGACGGCAGACGCAAATAGGAAAGGGCATTTTTGAATCCTTGTTTCGAGAATCCCTTTCGAAACACTTGAAAAACGGAGCCGCCGCCGCTCGCCAAGTGAATAATCGCCCGTGAAAAAAGAGCGACAAAAGACGGGAGCAGGATAATGCCCAGGATGGTGCCGACTGTCGATCCGAAAATCAAGAAGCGGAACTGCTCGCCTACAATCGCCAGGGCGTTTTTTCCCGCATCATCAATTAAATGTCCGGTAAAGGGCTGCTGCACCATGTTCGACATTCTGGACACGATGACCATGACATTAAACAGGGAAAGCGCGGACGCAATAAATCCCACGCGGGCTCCGGAAAGCCTTGTGGCATAAGCTAAAGTTTCTATCGAGTGAATGAGTAATAAAAAACAGAAAATAAAAAGTACTTGTGTTGTCATGACATGCACGTTATTCTTCCTCCAATTTCATCCTAGAGATAAGACTGGAAAGAAGACAAAGAGGTTTCAGTGCGATGTGTTTTTTAACAATAAAAAAACCGCCGGCGTACGCCGGGCGGTTTGTCTTATTCTTTTCTATACGCAAATAAAGATTATATCATCCGCCAAGTCGGGCGGGTTAGATTCATAAAGCATTGTTCCGAAGAATCATTCTGGAAAGTAAACACCATGGAAATTTCTTGAACACAAGACAACGAAAGCCCTACCTCTCAATCGTCACTGCGGCTCCGAAGCCGCGCCGGTGTGAATTGTAAAACAAAAAAGTCTTTTTTCCATCTCATCGTTAGGGGCGATTTGTTATGAAGGAAAAGAATAAGGGCAGCTGGTTAAGCTGCTTGGGAAGCGGTAAGCTTCTCTCTCAAAACAGAAAAAAGAAGTTTACTTTCTTTTTTATTTGCTTATTTTTCTTACTAGCTATTCATGATAACATATCGCCCCTGAAAACACAAATTTCTTATAGCTCGAGTGAGACCGGTGTTTTCTCTCCGGCATTCATTAATCTAATATCCTCCGGCTCAATTTCAAGAATCACCAGGTTCGGATCATCCTTACCGTCAAACCAGCGCTCTAATTTGGAACTCCATATTTTATCCTTCAGTTCTGCCGAATTGTTGATTTTGGCTTTTCCTTCAACTTCAACATACGCGTCGCCAAAGCCTTCACAATCATAGCCTAATAAAATGTGAACATTGGGGTTGTTCTCAATTTCTTCTGCTTTATGAGTGTCCTTGCTTGTCGGTGTGTAAATCGTCAGCCCGTCATGGAAAAAAGTCATGTAGCGGGAATGCGGTTTGCCCTTTTGAACCGTTGCGAGCGAACCTACTTTATGGCGATCTAGAACATCAAGCACTTTTTGTTTAATGTCTTGCTGATTCATTTCGAATCACTCCTTTTTAACGTCTCCGCTGTTACTTTTCCACATCTGGGGAAGATTTAAACAAGAAAATGCGCGCTTTATTTTAAACCTTTCCATTCACGCTTCAATAAGCTGTAATAGACAAGATCATGATACCTGCCATTAACGAATAAGCCGTCCCGTGCCTTTCCTTCCTCTTGAAAGCCGAGCCGCTCCGGGACCGCCCTGCTTTTTTGGTTCCCGACAGCAGCACAGAGAGCAACGCGATTCAGCCCAAGCTCTTCAAAAGCATACATGATGAGTGTTCGGCAAGCGGCGGTAACGATGCCTTTGCCTTCAAATTCTTTGGCAATCCAGTATCCGATTTCCGCTTTTCGATTGATCTGGTCTAGATGATGCAGGCCGATCATGCCGCATAGGATGCCGTCGTATAGGAGCCCCGCTTCGATGCTGCTAAGGTCGGCATACTCCCGCCGCCAATCTGGAATGATCGTTTCTCTGTACGTTTCAGCACTGCTTGGATGTTCCGCCCAAAACAGCCACTGGCCGAGCCGCTGCTGATTTTCGATAATGAGTTCAGCAAGCCGCTCCGCATCCTTTGGCTCCAATAACCGAATGGTGATATGCTCATTTACCTTGCAGGTGAACATTCCCTCGCCCTCTTTCCTTTTTTACCCATTATAGCGATGATTCCGTTTTTTTCAATATAAAAAAAGGATGGGCTGTTAAGCCTCATCCTTATATTCTTGGATCGGTAAAGATATCATGTTTATCTGTGCTCGTCGAAGACATTTCCGTTACCACGGCGCCTTCTTCCCCGGCCTGGAACCAATGCTTTGTGTTCGGGGGAATGGTATATTGCCCGCCCGGTTCTAGTTCAATTTCGTGCCAGACTGTATAGTGTTCTCTGTCCTCCTGCGGAGGGAGAACCTTTGGAAGCTGCGTTTTTTCTCCTTCTACGTAAAGATACACTTTTCCGTAGCGGCAGCGGAATGTCTCCTGCTTGCCTTCCTGGCCGTCGACCGGCGGATGGCGGTGTTCCGGGCAAGTCTGTCCCGGAAAAAGCACCAGTTCCTTTGAGCAATAACGGTCTGTATTGACATAGACAAAGAGCTGGAGCCCGACTTTTCGTTCTTTTCCTAAGCCGTAGTCCATGAGCTGAATTTGTTCTACTTCATCATCTGTTAAGACAATACCGGCTTTTTGATAATAGCTGTTTACTTCTTCTTTCGTGATGCTCATTTCCTCACTCCCTCTTACGTCGTCACAAAGTCTCCGCCGTTTACATGCAGCGTCTGGCCTGTCATATAAGATGACTCATCTGATGCCAGCAGCACATAGCAGCCGACATGCTCAACAGGCTGACCCGGACGGCCCATTGGCGTATTTTGCCCAAATTGAGCGACTGTATCTTCCGAAAATGTAGATGGAATTAACGGCGTCCAAATTGGTCCCGGCGCTACCGCATTTACACGGATGCCGTCTTTGACAAGTGCCTGCGCCATTGTTCTTGTAAAGGCATTGATCGCGCCTTTCGTTGCCGTATAATCAATCAGCATTGGGTTCCCGCGATACGGGTTGATAGATGTCGTGTTGATGATGGCGCTGCCTGGTTTCAGATAATCAATTGCTTTTTTAGTCAAATAAAATTGAGAATAAAAGTTTGTTTTGAATGTACGGTGAAGCTGTTCGCTTGTAATATCTTTGATGCTTTCCTTCGGATGCTGTTCACCAGCATTGTTTACAAGAATGTCAAGGCCGCCTAGTTCCTTGACCGTTTTTTCAACCGCTTCATTGCAGAATTCCTCTTCACCTACGTCACCAGCGATCAGCAGGCATTTTACGCCTTCTTGTTCTACACGCTTCTTCGTCTCTTCGGCGTCCCCATGCTCATCCTTATACACAATGGCGATGTCAGCGCCTTCCTTTGCATAAGCGACGGATACCGCGCGTCCGATCCCGCTGTCACCGCCTGTAATGAGCGCTACTTTCCCTTTTAATTTGTCCGCTCCTTTATAATCCTCATACTCATACACCGGACTTGGATTCATTTCGCTTTCAATTCCCGGCTGGCGATTTTGAGTTTGGGCCGGAAGTTCCTTTGGATAATTGGCCATGATGATTCTCCTCCTTTGTTTTCATGTCTATTTGTTGTGTACCTCACATGTTCGTTGGATAAACATGGATTGGCACCTTCGCAATGCTTTATCAGAAAAATGTTTCACATGAAACGCAAAGTGGAAATAACTTGCAAAGGAGGTTGCTGAATGATTAACATGCTTTCTAAAAAATTCAGCAAGCCAAAGGGCGTATTCGGCATGATTGCCGGGTACATCATGGCAGCTGAAAATAAAACATTGAATCAGTGGACAATAGATCAGCTGGGGATCACACGCGGAGACAGCATTTTAGAAGTGGGGTTTGGGCCGGGATACTGCATGCAGCAGATGCTGAAACGCGAAAGGGACATTCATCTTCATGGGATTGATGTGTCAGAGGCCATGCTGAAGCTGGCCGCCCGCAGAGTAAAATCGAAGGAGGTGCGCCTGATACAAGGAAGTGTCGAGTCATTTCCTCTCACCGCCTCGTTTTATGATAAAGTGATTTCCGTTAACAACTACACCATCTGGAATGACCAGAAAAAAGGCATGAAACAGATTTATCAGGCGCTAAAGCCCGGCGGCAAAGCAGCGATTACGATGCAGCCGCGGGAAGCGGATGCGAGTCCCGAGAAAACCAAATCATTTGGAAAACAGATGATTGCTGACTTCAAAGCAGCCGGCTTCGAAGACATTGAGTTGCAATTTAAAAACATTAAGCCTGAGCTTTCCGTCTGTACAACAGCAAAGAAGCCCGCCACATAAAGTGGCGGGCTTCTTTTTTACGAATGTACGGCCTGCTTGCGCAAGACGTCTTTTTTCACCTTGCCGAGGTTATTTTTCGGCAGTTCGTTAACGAATTCAACTTCAGGTATTTTGTAAGCGGAAAGGCGTTCCTGACAGAATGCGATGACATCCTCTTCCGTTAAGCGCTGGGCACCGTTTTTCACGATAAAAGCTCTCGGTTTTTCGCCGTACAGCGGGTCTGGAATACCGACCACAGCTGTTTCAAGGATTCCCGGGATCTGCTGGATGACTTCTTCAACCTGATCCGGATAGACGTTATCTCCTCCGTAAATAATGACATCCTTATAGCGTCCAGTAATGAAAATAAAGCCATCTTCATCTACATAGCCTGAATCTCCAGTTTTGAACCAGCCGTTTTGCAGCACTTTCGCTGTCGCTTCAGGATTGTCTTCATAGCCTTTAAATAAAAATGGGGTATGAACAACGATTTCGCCGATTTCCCCTTGAGGGAGTTCTTCTCCCGTCTGCGGATCTACTACTTTGACTTTAACACCTGCCACAGGCTTTCCTGCAGAGGCCGCTTTATCCATTCCCATATCAGGCATCCATGTGCTGATTCCCCAAGCCTCAGTGCTTCCATAGCCGTGCGCGAGCGGAATGCCAATATCAAGATAGCGGCGGATCAGGCTGCTCGGCACTTTTGTTCCGCCTGTCATTAAAATCACAAGCGAAGATAAGTCGGTTTGGTGCGTTTCCCACGCTTCAAGCAAATACGTGTAAAACACAGGAAGAGCCATCACGGTCTGAATTTTCTCTTCTTCAATGACCTTCAGCATGTGAACAGGATCTTGATCCTTTGTAAAAACAAAGGTTGTTCCTGCAAACGTTCCAAGCATGATGCAAATGAGCGCACTCGTATGATAAATTGGATGGCATGCGAGAAAACGAAGGCTCTTCATGCGTGTTGTTGAGCTGTTGGATCTAGTTACGTATCTGTATATGCCGCCATGTGTGATCATGCATCTTTTCGGGTTTCCCGTTGTTCCAGACGTAAACATCAGAAGCGCTGTATCATCAGGGGAAACCATTTCAGTTTCGGGCAAATGATCAGGACCAGCAAACAGAGCTTCAAACTCAGCAGATGTTTCGTAAGCTGTCCCTGTTTCCATTGTTATACGCAGCGTAGACAGTTCAGGAAGAACTTCGTCCAGTGTCTCTTTAAACTCCGCTCCATAAAACATTGCTTTTGGTTCACTTGCTTTTAAAATGCCTGTCATTTCATATGGTTTCAGCTGCCAGCTGACAGGTACGACAACAGCACCTATTTCAAGCGCAGCAAACATAACAGTTGATGCGGGATGACCGTTTTTGCAAAGCAATGCAATACGGTCGCCTTTTTGAATTCCTTTTTGCAGCAGGGCATTCGCCAGCTGGTTAATCCGTTTGCGGTAGCTTTTATATGTCAGTGTATGAGCTCCGCTTTTTACAGCTTCTATTTCTTCGCTATCCGGCATGTCATGCAGAATCAGATGCTGTAATGTTTCCATATCGTCATCTCCTATATTCTCTTGAATCTTCAATTATTTGTTAGATTTCCTTCCTTACCTCACCCATTTTAACCCAAAAAAGATAACTTGTAAAACTATTTCATTTTGGAATTATTCCATTACTAAATGATAAAATAGTCCCACTTTTTCTTATTTTGCACCCTATCCACATAAAAACACACGCCGATTTTTTGACGTGTGCCATGCCGGATTACAGTATGTTTTTTTCCTTCATCCATGTGAAAAATATGCGATTTAACCGCTGATAAAGTTCTTGTTCTCCCTCTTCCTGAAACCCCGCCATGCTTTCTCTGCTCTCGATAATAGCGGAGCTGATCGCGCTTAAAATCTCCGATCCTTCAGCAGATAATGAGCCCGGCGCCATCATGACGAGGATGCGTGTCATGCTGAGGGTATTTCCGTCCATGCCATTCACTTCATAAGAGGTGCCGAGATCATACATTTTGAAAAAAGGCAGGACGATTTCATCATTTTTGAGATGATAAAGCGCCATGTTCGTCCCCGGGATTCCCAATCCCCCTTGTTTCTCCCGTTCTGCCAGGCAAACCGCCGCTTTTTTCGGATCACGGATCAAGCCATCCTTCTTCAGCTGTTGAAAAAGCTCTAACAGGAGCAGACTATGATCCAGGTTTGTTTTAAGGTGAGTAAGTGTAAAGTGGCGCAGAACATCTTGAATGACGGCCATATACCGCCCCATGCTTTCCGCCGCTTTCAGCATGTCAGGTACGTCAACTTGCTGCACCTCTTCCTTCGGGCTTCTGTTTTTCTCAAGAATGAGCGGAATTTTCCGCTTGATATACTGCTTCACCTGGTTTGCGTCTTCCTCATTTAAAAGCGGGCTGACCATAATGTAATCAATGTTTTCGTAAGGAATCGGAACGGTGGAAACGATCATATCATAGGCTTGGACGTCCTTGCCCTTCAACTCGATCAAAGATGACATATCAAACGATTGAATTTCCGGCAGTTCTTTCTTCAGTCTGGAAGCAAGCATTTTCGAAGAGCCGATCCCGCTTGAGCAAACGACAAGCGCTTTCACTTTTGCTTCTTCTTTTTTGATTTCAAGGGCAGACCCGAAGTGAAGGACGATAAAAGCGATCTCATCATCAGAAAAGGACATACCCGGAAAATACTTTTCCACGCCTTCTTCAATGGCCATATAAAGGAGAAAATAATCGCGTTTGATCTGTTCCTTCATTGGATTGTATATCTCGATATTTTCTTTTATGCGGCTGACGGCCGGCTCCAAATGGGCGATCAAGCCTTCATATAAAGAGTAGTTTTTCGTGAGATCCATTCTGATTTTGTCTGAAATAAAAGCAATGAGCCGCTTTGTTTGCAAGGCTGTTTCCAGTTCGATTTCCTGTGCTTTGTATTCTGTTTTGTATTTTCGATTGGCACTTCGAAGGTGGATTGTAATATAGCCGACCTCCGCCTCCGGGATCGTCACGCCGAAGGCACGTTCAAGCTCGCCAGCGATTTCAAGAGCAGAGCTATATTCTTTCGCATTTTTCAGTTCCTCAAGCTCATTTTGCTCCATGGTGATGGTTTCCCCAAGCTTGATCCGTTCGATCGCAAACGTCAGATGGACGACGAGCGCTATATAAGAGCTGTCGGACAATGAAAAGGCGATTTCTTCTTTCAGCTGAAATAGGATACGCTCCATTTTTAACAGCTCGCCTTTGCTGACTACGCCAAACATTTTTTCTGAAGAATCGGCTTTACCTTTGATGTTTAATTCAACCGCTTCCAAAAACATTTGGATGTCGAGACGGTTCACAATCAGATTGCCGACAATTTTACGTTTTGCATTCTCCGGTCCAATGAGCTGGATGCCAAAACCTCTTTTACGGATCAGGGTCAATCCGAAGGGAGAAATCCATTTCTCCAGCTCGTCTAAGTCATAACTGACCGTGGCATTCGTCACCTGCAGGTCATGAGCTAGCGTGTACAGCTTGACGGGTTCCTGAGACTCTAATAACGAACAGAGAATGAGCAGTTTCCGTTCATCCGCGCTATATTCATGCTGTTCATATGATAAATCGGTAAGCAACTTTTGTTTATCCTCGGGACTTCCCACTGCCTTCAGCCCTTTTCCAGGCTGTTTATCGAGCGTAAGCCCAACGGTTTCCATCAGCGGCTTAATTGATTTGAGCTCCCTGTGGATGGTTCTCGTGCTGACTTCCATCAGCTCGGCAAGCTCAGTTACGGTTATATATCTGTTTTGTAATAACAAGTGCTTTAAAAGCTTTTGTTCCCTGGCAGTCATATACATAAAAAAGACCTCCTAGACAATCTTGATGTGCGGATGAAGTCGCAAGGAGATACAAGAGAGGAAAAAGAGAGGTTTCTTTATAATATAAAACGCTTTCAATTGAGTTTCAATCACTTATAAATGGTAATTTGGCACTAAGCGGTGTGACAATATTGAAAAAGCACCAGCTGCTAAGCTGGTGCTTTTTGTTAAGGAATATCGTAACCCTGTACGGCTGTAAAAATACGGAACCACTGATCATGGTCAAGCTTGTATGCCAAAGCATTTACTGCGGCGGAAATCCGCTCGCGTTTTCCGCTTCCGACAATCGGCATGATGCCGGCCGAATGCGTGAACAGCCATGCGTACATCACCTCGTCCAATGAAGCGGCGCCGATTTCCGTCTGAACGGATTCGAGCGCCGAGCGGACGCGGCGGTCTTTTTCCGTGTCACCAGTGAAAACTTTGCCTCCTGCCAGCGGTGACCAAGCCATCGGCGAAATCCGTTTTTCTTGACACAAGTTCAAAGTGCCGTCCAGAACATTTTCTAATTCATATGCAGAAAGCTCAATTTGGTTGGTCACAAGCTTCTCAGGCAAATACGATTCCAGCATGCGATACTGGTGATCTTTAAAATTTGAAACGCCGAAGTGCCTGACCTTGCCGGAGCATTTCAGCGCTTGAAATGCCTCTGCTACTCCCTCTGGATCCATGAGCGGGTCCGGTCTGTGAATCAGCAACACGTCGATATAATCCGTTCTAAGGTTTAGAAGGGATTGCTCAACAGATGCCAAAATATGTGACTTGCTTGTGTTATAATGATGCGATCTGTGAGCGGGACGTTCAGGTGATTCAAGAACGATGCCGCATTTTGTGACCAGCTCTATGTTTTCCCTTAATCCAGGCGAAAGGGCAAGGGCGTTTCCAAACAGCTTTTCGCACGTATAGCCTCCGTAAATATCCGCATGATCAAAGGTTGTGATGCCGTGATCGATACACCATTCAATGAGGCTGAGCAGCTCGGCATCTGAATAGTTCCATTCATTCAGCCGCCAAAGCCCGTGTATGACTCTTGAAAATTGAAGATCCTCCGCCAATTGAATACGCTGCATGCAAAATCCCTCTTTTCCTTGTATAAACCGGGTCTTGCCCCTTACTAGTTCATTCGGCCTCAGATCCCCTTTTTCCTCTTGCTCCTGTCAAAAAGGCATTTTAATTCGATTGAAATTGCTTTTTCGCTTTTTCAACAACATAGTGGCTGCCGCCGCGGTCCTGCACATTTTGAATCATCATGGCGACAAGCAGGTCTTTGTTTTTGTAATCGTAGCCGACGAACCAGCCATTTTCTGCGCCGTCTTTATCATCTTTTGATGTTTTCAGCTCAGCTGTTCCTGTTTTTCCGGCAACAGTGATTCCTTTCACGACAGGCTGATACGCTGATCCGCGCTCGTCTTCCACAACGCCCTTCAGGCCTTTTGTAATGTCTGCCGCTCCTTCCTTCGTGACCACTTGCTTGTGCCAGACACCTGCTGTTTGTGAGTCTTTTTTGATCAATGTCGGTTTGACAAGATCCCCGTTGTCAACAAATGGCGTGTAAGCAGCTGCCAAGTGAAGAGGAGACATTTGCATTTGCCCTTGTCCGTACCCTGTATCCGCAAGCAAAATGTCTGAATCGAGCTTGCCATTTGCGATAGACGATTGCTGGATCGGGAATTCATATGGAATATCCTCTGAGAAGCCGAACGTTTTCAAGCCTTTTGTGAAGGTGTCCGCTCCCATATCAAGCGCGTTCTGTGCAAAATAAATATTGTCTGACGTGATAAGGGCATTTTCAAGATCAACTTGCTGAAGGCTCTCTGACACACGTGTGACTGAATAGCCGCCCCAGCTTGAATCTTTTTGCCACTCTTTTCCTTTGATGGTTTTCTTCTCATCGGCTTTTAGGGTGCCGTTTTTAATTCCGATGGCAGCCGCAATTGGTTTAATCGTAGAACCCGGTGCATATGTTTTGTTGAATTTTGCTGAAAACGGATTGTTTTTATCTTCGTTTAGTTTTTTCCATTCCTTATCGCTCCAGCCGAAAATAAATCCGTTTGGATCGTAAGAAGGCGCGCTGACAAGTGCGAGTGTTTCGCCTGTCTTCGGCTGCAGTGCGACTGCCGTCCCGCTGTCATCCTTCAGTTCATCATACAGCTTCGTTTGCGTGTTGATATCAATTGTAAGATGAAGATCCTCGCCGTCCTTCGCTTTCTTTTCAGCGATGACTTCTCCGGTTTGCGGCACGTAGATTTTCCATCCGGTTGTGCCTCTTAGCTTGTCTTCATACACATTTTCAAGACCGGCAATGCCGATATTAGACGTATCGCTGTACGTTCCGTCTTTCTTTTTCTTCAGTTCTTCCGCAGTGATGGCGCGGACATAGCCTGTCAAATGGGCTGTCTTTTCGCCATACGGATAATAGCGGGAGCTGACATTCGTTCTTGTTACCCCTTTTAATGATGTCGCCTCAGACACTAATTTTTGCTGGTCCGGCTTGACCTTTTTGACCGGCACAAACGAATCGTCCTTCACCCAGCCTTGATCCAGCTTTTTCTTGATATCGTCTTCAGTCAAATCAAGTTTTTTCGCGAGCTCTTTTATGACTTTTTCTTTTTTGTCGCCAAGCTCTCCGGGAACAACTCCGATTTCTGGAACATCTGTATTGATGGCTAAGCCTTTCCCGTTTTTATCGTAGATTTGGCCGCGTTTTGGTTCAATGCTCATAATTTGTACCGTTTTGTCATCAGCCAGCTGCTTGAAAATAAACGATGGGTCCCAATCTATATTCCATGACTCCTCGTCATCTGTTTTTTCTAATTTCAGCACAGCGGTATTTTTGAAGCTGACCTTGCCCGCATTTGTATCCATGCTGACTTTATACGGGATATGCTTCATCGCCTTGTTGTCTTTATCGTCCTCATCCACTTCTCCCGCAGTGACTTTCAGATTTTTTGCGCCTGCCTGCTCATAGATGGTTTTATACCTGTTGACGAAATCTTTTTTGGAGATTTCTTTTTTGACATCTTTAGTCAGGCTTTGATACATGTCATCGAATTGCTGATCGTTCCACTGTTTCACGAATGCTTCCATGCGATCCTCTGGTGAATCTGCTTTGGAGCATCCGATTAACCCAATCAATCCGACGCATAGAAATACTAGTAGAATACACTTTTTTAACATGACTTTCCCCTGCCTTCCACTTGTTATTTTCTCTTAAATGAATTGGTACGTGCAAGATTTTTTTGAAAATGAAGGAAAAGGTTCACCTATTTTGCAGAAATAACCTGTCGTATGCTGTAGACTATTTGAAAATAGAGAAAGAAGGGATGACATGGTAAGAGAGGCAGCAATGCTACACATTAAAGAAGGGCTTGAACAAGAGTTTGAGGAGGCGTTCCGGCAAGCGGCGCCGATCATTGCCGGCATGAAGGGCTATATCACTCATTCGTTATCAAAATGCATGGAAGAAACACATAAATATCTGCTGCTTGTGGAGTGGGAAACACTTGAGGACCATACGGAAGGCTTTCGCGGTTCTTCAGAGTATCAAGAGTGGAAAGCCTTGCTTCATCGGTTCTATACCCCGTTCCCGACAGTCGAGCATTTTCAGGATGTATAATAGATTTATATAATATGAAGTGTAAAACCGATGAGAGAGACAGACCATACGAAAACGGCGGTATAAATATTAAAAGCGCCTGAGCCGTCGTTTTCTTTTTTGCGCTCTTCAAGCCCCTGCATAAACATGACAGCGCCAAGGAAGACGAGCATGACCGATTGGATAACAGAAGTGTGTTCCGTATATTTAAAAGCAATAAGCGCCAGGGCAATGATGATAACAGCAAAAGACATTTTAAAAATCCGAAACAAAAGGACCATCCTTCCTTATATATGAAATATTGAACGTTATGGCTATATTTGCCTACGCCCTCCATTATTCTAGCGCACTTTACTTGTCTGTAGAACAGAAGAAAGGGAATTTTAAGTTTCTTTTAATATTTCATTCACACATAAAAAACGCGCCCTGTCATAAGGCGCGTTTTCTATGAAACTGACAATTCTTTATAGCCTAACTTGTGAACTGCTTCAGCCATCGCTTGATAGCCTTTGCTGTTCGGATGGACACCGTCAAAGGACAGATATTCCTGTTCGTTACCTTTGAAAATGCTGTAGGCATCCGCGATTTTGACATAGGGCGCTGATGCCAGTGTTTCTAAATGTGAATTAAAAGATGTGATCCATTTGCCAGCGATTTCAATGCCGGGAAACGGATTGTATAAGTTGAACACACGGATGGCGTACGGGGACGGGTTTTCTCCTTTGATCTCAGCGATTTTGGCAATCATCTTTTCAAAATTCTCATGGCAATGGGCGGATACACGGCTGAAAATCGTTTCGTCCTTAGACGTTTGGTAGGCTAAGACCGAATCGATGAGATCGTTTCCGCACCCTGTGATGGTTACCACGTCAGCATCTTGAATGCATTTTTGCACATAGGGATATGACAGGAGCCCCAGAATTTCTTCTGTATTTAAGCCTGATTTGGCAAAGATGGATATTGCCGTTTTTGTTTTCAAGTCGGCTTCCATCATGTCTCCGAAACGGTGGACGAAGCCGGGAGAAAGCAGCCCGGAGCCTCTTCCTGTCGTCAAAGAATCCCCCAGTGCTGTATATCGAAGCACCATGTTCTTTCCTCCACTCCTGAACGTCGATACGTTAATGTACGCAGCGAAGAAAAGATCGGCTACTTATGAATACCCTATTTTTCTGGAAATCTGTAAAGCGGCATCCTTCACCTTTTCTGTTAAATAAGGCAGCCTGTCTTCTGTAAATCTCGCTTCAAAGCCTGCAATGCTGATGCCGGCTGCTACTTGGCGCTTATGGTTAAAGATCGGGGCGCCGATAGCCGCTGTATAGTTTTCGAGCTCTGAATAGCTGACGGTATAGCCATTTTGAACAGAGGCATCAATCTCCTGCAACAGTTTTTCGGGATCGGTAATCGTTCCGGAGCCAATTGAAATGAGCTCCGTTTGTTTGATATATGTTTCGATTTCTTCACGGGGGAGAAAGGACAAAATGCTTCTGGCGCAGGCTCCCGCATACAGAGGAGAACGTCTGCCGATCGCCGTGTACAGCCGCACAGTCTGTGTCCCTTCTATTTTCTCAACGTATATCGCTTCATTGCCGTCCCTCATGATCAATTGCACGGCCTCATCCACTTCCCGGCACAGCTCTTCCATCACCGGTTTCGCTATTTTTCTGATATCCAGCCTGTCGGCGACAAGCTGTCCGAATTCCAAAAACACCAGTCCCAGCGAATAAGCGCCGGACGAATCCCGATTGAGGAACCCCATTTCCTCCAAAGAGCTGATCATCCGATGAACAGAGGTTTTCGGCATACCTGACAGCGATACCAGTTCACTTAAGGTAAGGCTTGGTTCATGCAAAAACAAATTAAGCAGATCCATAGATTTGACTACGGTTTTGTTTTTATTCTGCATCATTCATCCCCTTTGTTATGTCAGCCATTCCATCTTCATTCTCGTTTTCAGTTCTTTTATATGCTGTTCCCGTTCAATCGCAAGCGCTTCCGCTTCTTGAAGGGATACAGGCTCAAACTGGACGTGCTCGCCCGGCATGATTTGGGAGACAATCGGAAGATCAGCGGATATGATATGCGCGATCCTCGGATAGCCGCCGGTCGTTTGCCGGTCTGCAAGCAGGATAATCGGGTTGCCGTCAGGCGGCACCTGAACTGTTCCAAACGAAACCGCTTCCGACACCATCTCAAGCGGTGCCTTCAATTCGAGCGGCTCTCCTTTGAGCCTGTAGCCCATACGGTCGGACTGTGGCGTGACACGAAATGTTTCTTCATAAAAACGCGTTTTCGATTCTTCTGTAAAAAAGCCGAATTGTTTTCCTTCCAGCACCCGAATAACAGGATTCTTTTTCAATGGCAGAAACCTCCCGCGGCTGACCGACCATTTCGGCGCTGCAAATCCCTGTTTTCCAAGCTGCGGGCTTAATTGGGAAATAATGGCTTTCGAAAGAGATGACGTCTCTCCAATGGATAGTTCATCTTCCTTTTGAAGCGCTCTGCCATGAAGCCCGCCGATCCCTGCTCTGACGTACGTGCTTTTGCTTTCCATGACGGCAGGCACATCGAAGCCGCCGGCTGTTGCTAAATACGCACGGCTGCCGAGTTTGCAGGGACCAAAGCTGACCGTGCTGTTTTCCTTGACGAGCACAGGCTTCCATAAAGGCGCTTCCTCGTCATTAATACGCAAAGTGAAGTCCGCCCCTGTCACCGCAATCAACGTCGTTTTTGAAACATAAAACGACGGACCGGGCCCCATCAGCGTAATTTCAAGACCGGCTTCATTTTCGCTATTGCCGATCAGCAGATTGGCAATGCGCAGCGAAACCGTGTCCATGGCTCCGCTCGCCAGAACGCCGTATTTTTGATACCCCGTTCTGCCTATATCCTGAACCGTTGTGAGCAGTCCGGGCTTTAACACTTTCATGCTCAATTGGACTCCTCCTTATAGGCGTGATAGTCATCCTCTGAGATGCGTACGAATTTAACAATATCTCCCGCCCTCAATAACGTCGGCGGGTTTTCCTGTGGCCGGAACAGAGCCAATGGCGTTTTGCCGATCAGCTGCCAGCCGCCCGGCGTTGAAATCGGATAAACACCTGTTTGCATTCCCGCAATTCCAACTGAACCGGCGGGAATCGACGGCCTTGGCGAAGATTTCCTTGGAGCGGCGATGCGTTTGGACATCCCGCCTAAAAAAGGAAAACCAGGTGCAAAGCCAAGCATATACACCACATATTCGCCGCTTGTATGAATGTCGATGACTTCCTCCGTTGACAGCTGATTGATTTTCGCCACCTCTTCTAAATCCGGACCGAATTCACCGCCATAGCAGACAGGGATTTCTACAATACGGCGGTTGTTCTCATAGTCTATAGCTATTTCCTTCAGCCGTCCTTCAACATCGCGCTTGACCTTCTCAAAAGGTGAACTTATGCCTTGAGGCAAATGCTTGTACACTTCATACATATCATAAAATACCGTCAGACTTGTAAAAGCCGGGATGCATTCAATGAATCCCGGAAATGGCTGTTCTTCTATATAAGCGGCCGCGGCATGGACAAGGCCGTTAACCTGCTCGTTTATTTCTTCTCCAAATCGGATCATCATTGCAGAATCACCGAGCAGCTCGATTTGAAATTGTTCAGTCATCTTTCTCACCTCTTTTTATTTCTCGTTCATTTGGAGGACGAGAGGTTACAGCACCGCAAGCGACTCGTCTCGAATATCTGTGATGAGCATGTGCCCCGGCGCATGTGTGATGACCATTTCAGGTTTTACATTCATAGCCACGGCTTGTGGTGTCACCCCGCATGCCCAAAAAACAGGAACCTCGCCTTCACGAATGGAGACGGCATCTCCAAAATCCGGCTTGTCCAGATCGCGAATGCCGATTGCTCCCGGATTGCCGATATGGATCGGCCCCCCGTGCACAGCCAGAAAACGTGAGGTCACTTGTGCAGCGCGTACAGCCAGCCGTTCTGGAACAGGTCTCATGCTGACAACCATCTGTCCTTGAAACGCTCCTGCCGGAACACAAGCGATATTCGTTTGATACATCGGGACGTTTGTCCCCTCATCAATATGCCGGACAGCTATTCCATTATTGATCAGCGCCTGTTCAAAAGAGAAACTGCATCCGATCAGAAAGCCGACAAAGTCATCCTCCCAGTATGGCGTAATATCAGATACTTCTTCCGTCAAGATACCCTGCCTGTAAATACGGTATTTTGGAAAGTCCGTTCTGATATCAGCATCCGGCGCGACCAGCGACGGCACTGGCGAACCCGCTTCTGTCACATCCAGCACAGGACAGGGTTTTTGGTTCCGCTGGCAAAACAGCAGGAAGTCAAACGCAAGGTCTTTCTTCAAAATCACAAGATTCGCTTGGGCATAGCCGCCGGACATCCCTGCGGTCGGCCCGGTTATTTTTCCCTCTCGTATCAAGGCGCGCACATCATTCGGCGCCATTTTATTTAATTGCTCCACCTTTATCAGCTCCACAATTGAGGAAGTTGTGTAAATAACGTGTAGACTCCCATAATCGCCATTACGATCACAACCAGTGCACCTGAAACGGTCAGCCAAAGCGGATGCTTATAATCACCAATAATCTTTTTCTTATATGCGGCAATAAGCAGCGTTCCGAGCGCAATCGGCAGAATTAAGCCATTCAGTGATCCGACAAGCACGAGGATTTTCGCAGGCTGTCCGATTGTGACAAAAGCTAACGTAGAAATCACGATAAACCCGATAATAATGCCGCGTGAATTCCTTTCAATTTTTGGAGAAAAGGTTTTAAAGAACGAAACAGACGTATAAGCTGCCCCGATAACAGAGGTAATGGCCGCAGACCACATGATCAATCCGAAAATTTTATAACCAACATTTCCCGCTGCCAGTTGGAACACTGAGGCCGCCGGGTTGCTTTCGTCAATATGCAGGCCTTTTGAAACAACGCCGAGCACAGCTAAGAAAAGGGCAATTCGCATAACAGATGTAATTAAAATTCCGGCAACTGAGCTTTTTGTCACCTGCGGAATCGCTTCCTTCCCTTTAATGCCAGCATCCAGTAAGCGGTGTCCCCCAGCAAACGTGATGTATCCGCCAACTGTCCCGCCAACAAGTGTTACAATTGCGAATATACTGATTTGTTCAGGGGCAAAGGTGTTTGCCGCAGCCTGTCCGACTGGCGGTGCAGACGTGATTGCGACGAACAGCGTTAAGATGATCATGGCAAAGCCCGCAATTTGCGTAAAGCGGTCCATCGCTTTTCCTGCTTCTTTAATTAAAAAGATTAAAATGGCAACGACAGCACTGATCAAAGCGCCTGTTTCTGGTGTAATGCCGAACAGAACTTGAAGTCCGAGACCGGCCCCTCCGATATTCCCGATATTAAAAGCTAGTCCGCCAAGCACGACGAGAATGGCGATGAAATACCCCAGTCCCGGAAGCACCATATTCGCAATTTCCTGGCCGCGTTTTCCAGACACTGCGATGATGCGCCAAACATTGGTTTGGGCGAAAATATCTAAAATAATAGAGATTAAGATGACAAAACCGAAGCTTGCCGCAAGTGTGTTTGTGAATGTTGCGGTTTGTGTCAGGAAACCAGGGCCGATCGCCGAAGTGGCCATTAAAAAGGCGGCACCCATCAGCAATGACCAGCTGCCCGCTTTTTTTCCTGCTGTGTTTTTCTGCTGCTCCATCTATTGAACCTCCTTTATGTTGACTTCTGTGCTGAAATAGCCGTCACTTCAATTCCTGCCGCGTTGAGTTCTTTTCTGATTTTTTGCGCAAATGTCAGCGCGTGGGCTCCATCTCCATGGATGCAAACGGTATCTGCTTTTAATGTCACATCATGTCCTTGCTGAGATGTGACCGCCCCTTCTTTCACCATTTTGATCACCTGGGTGACGGCGGCATCATCACTTTCAATGAGTGCGTCCGGCTGGGAGCGCGGTGTCAGCGTGCCGTCCGCTTGGTATGTTCTATCGGCGAAGACTTCATTTGCCGTCTGAAGTCCGATCCGTTCCCCCGCTTTTACGAGCTCGCTCTCAGCAAGACCGAAAAGAACCAGGGCGGGATCAACCTTATAGACAGCTTTCGCGATAGCGTCCGACAGCTTTTGATTGACTGCCGCCATATTGTATAAAGCACCATGCGGCTTGACGTGCTGCATGTGAAGTCCCTCTGCTTTTAGAAAACCAGAGAGAGCGCCAATTTGATAGACGACGAGATCATACGCTTCCTCAGGGGAAATCGCCATATTGCGGCGCCCAAAACCGAGTAAATCCGGCAAGCCCGGATGTGCGCCAATTTTCACGCCTTTTTCAGCCGCAAGCGCGACGGTTTTCCGCATGACACTAGGATCCCCTGCATGAAATCCGCATGCAATGTTCGCTGATGTGACATACTCTAAAATATCTTGGTCAAGGCCTATCGTGTAGGCTCCGAAGCTTTCTCCTAAATCACAGTTCAAATCAACCTGAAACACAGAATCCCTCCTGCCAAAGCAAACGATATGCTTTATGTATTTATTGTTCCGAAATTCGGAATGACTATTCCGAATTTTTGAACTTTGCTTCATTATAATTCAATCATATCAGTTTGTGAAATACTTTTGTCAGAAAACCTACCATGGTCCCAGAAGAAAACCTGCCAAACTAAAAAAAGAGAGTCCATTTAGGACTCCCTTTTTTTATAGTACCCAATGGCGAATCGCTTTAGCGACACCATCCTCAATATTTGTATCCGTGATCCAATCAGCCGTTTCTTTCACGGTGTCTTGCGCATTGCCCATCGCGACGCCCAGACCCGCTTCTTTGATCATCGCGATGTCATTAAGGCTGTCACCCATCGCCATCACATTCTCCATCGTAAAGCCGAGTTTTTCAGAAACCTTCGCAAGGGCTGCGGCTTTATTAATGCCAAGCGCGTTGACTTCAATGTTTGTCGGGCTTGAATTTGTGATTTCGAGCTCTTTGTTTTTTCTCAGCTCCTCCAGCACTTCGTTTCGGATGTCGTCATCCTCAATGTCAAAGCCGAATTTGAGCCATTCATGATCTGTGATGTTTTCCGGAAACTCGCCTCTCCATACTTTATTCACGGTAGAAGCCCAGAAATTGGTGTTGTGCTTATTCCGCAAATCCCACATCATTTGAATATGATCTGTATGGAGCAGCTTGCGTTCCACCAAATTAAAATTCGAGTCCCAGATTTCGCTGCCGTTTGCCGTGATTAAAAAGGATGACAGCTTCAGCGATTCCGCCAGCTCCCGGCACGTCATGAGCGTCCGGCCCGTACTGATCACTACGTACACGCCCTTATCCTCGGCTTCACGAATGGCTTTACGGTTTTCATCCGAGATCAGCTGCTCGTCATTCAGCAGCGTTCCATCCATATCAATTGCGATCAGCTTGATATCTACATCTTCTCTTTGAATAGACATATATGTACCTCTCTTTGCCTTTTTGTTGTTCTTCTTTCTATTCTAATACATTATACCCAGCGGAACAAAAAAGTGATTTCACATGTTTGAGGTGCGCTGATAAAAGGAAAACAAACGGTGAGGTGATGAAACATGGCAGAAAGAAAACAGCAAAACCGGCCAAATGAAAACCCCGAACACAATGACTTAACCGATCCGATTCCGAATGAAGAGCTAAAGGAAAACATGAATGATGAAAAACACAAACGGCAGCAAAGAGATGACTCACAAAGCGAACGGGATTACGATACGAAATAATAGAACCCCTCACAAATGTTGTGAAGGGTTTTTTTCATTTTTCAATATAAATGCCGATTTCAGCTTCAGCAACAGGCTGCCCGCCCACTGACGCCTTGGCATGTCCAAACACAAACCCGCGCCGATTGCGTGTAACTTCAAACGTTAGATCAAGCCGGTCACCGGGCATGGCCGCACCCAGTTTTTCCGCTTTCTTCACGGAAGACAATAAGCCTAAGCTGTTCTCATCCGTAATCCCTGTAAAAGCCGCGGTTTGCGCAAGTGCTTCAATCACAAGTGAAAACGGCATTTCTGTTTGCGTGTCAGTGATAAACCAGTCGTTCTCACTGATCAGCTTATACGCTGCCGCATGTTTGCCGGGCTCGCTTTCCTTCACGCCATCAATAAACAAAAACGGATAGCGATGAGGCAAAGATAATGAGTTCATTTTATTTCTCCTTTTTCGACTATTATATATCAGCCTTAAGCTGAACAATGGGATATAATGAAAAAAATGCAAAAGGAGACCGTTATGCTCCAAAAACCGCTCGTCATTCTCGCACACGAAATATACGGTGTAAACAGCCATATGAAAAAGATGGCCAAGCTGATCAAAATGGCTGGATATGATGTGATAACACCCAACCTGCTCGGAGATGGTGAAGTCTACTCACTGCAAGAGGAAAACACAGCATATGAACAGTTTACAAAACATAAACGGCTGAAAACAGGAGAAACCATCATTCAGAACGTGATCAGGCAAAACGCCGGACGGCAAATCTTTGTGATTGGATTCAGCGCGGGCGCAACGATTGCATGGAAATGCAGCAGTATGCCTGAGGTGAGCGGAGCTGTTTGTTATTACGGTTCCCGGATACGCGATTCTCTTCATCACGTGCCAGTCTGCCCGGTCCTATTGTTTTTCCCTTCATATGAACCGTCGTTTGATGTTGCGGTTCTTATCAAAAAACTGAGGGAACAACAGCATCCCAATTTGGAGATTTATCAATTTGATGCTCTTCATGGCTTTGCCAATCCCGAGTCGGTTTATTTTGACAGGCCACTCTTCTTCAAAACGCTTTCCATCATCAAAAACGAGGCAGAAAAACCGCCCCGCTCTGTTTTATCAAAGTTTTCTTAAACGCGTACAGATTTCATCAGTGACCTCAGCCGTTGTGCTTTGTCTGCCATGTCGCGTGTTTTGATGCCGTCAGCTGTTATCCGTTTTATTTTGCTTGTCTCATCTCACCGAACGGATAAAAGACGAGAGATTCAGTACCGATGATATCTTCATCAGATGGCATCCCCATTCCGTTTCTGCTATCCAACGAATTGAGACGGTTATCTCCCATTACAAAATATTTGCCGGATGGAACCTCAACTTCGAAGTCACCTGTTAAGGTTACACCCAACTCTTCGACCTCTTGTTTTTGTTCCAATAGGTACGGTTCTTCCACCTTTTTACCATTTATGTATAGCTGATCATCCTTCATTTTAATGCTGTCACCAGGCAAACCGATTAATCGTTTGACAAATGAACGGCCGCTCATTTTATCATGAATGACTATGATGTCCCCTCTGTGAAACCCGCCTGTATATTTGGCTGCTTTGTCAACCAGAATTCTTTCTGAGTCTTTAAGAGTCGGAGCCATTGATGAGCCTTCAACGAGAAAGGGCTTGTAAAATACCATTCTGATCGTAAAAATGAGCGCTGCGATAAAAATGATACTGAGTACAACGATCCATTTGGTTTTTATTTTTTTCTTTAACGTGATTGTTTTTGCATTCAACTTCCTTCACCCGATACCTTCCTAAGAATTCCAAATCATTATACAGCATTTGGATCTTCTTGGTTAGTCTTTTGCGGACATTTTCATAAGGAAATTGTTTGGACGGGGCAACCATCCGCCCCGCCCTGTTTCATCAAAGTTTTCTTAAACGCGCACAGATTTCGTCCGTGACCTCAGCCGTTGTGCTTTGTCCGCCAATGTCGCGTGTTTTGATGCCGTCAGCTGTTACTTGTTCCATCACGTCGAGAATCTTTGCTCCCAGTTCTTCCTCTCCGAAATGGTCAAGCATCAGCTTCGCTGTCCATATCTGGCCGATTGGATTGGCAAGGCCCTGACCGGCAATGTCGGGAGCTGAGCCGTGAACCGGTTCGAACATGGACGGATATTTGCCGTACGGGTTGATGTTCGCAGATGGCGCAATACCGATGCTTCCCATAAGGCTTGAGCTGATGTCCGTTAAAATATCACCGAACAGGTTGCTCGCCACAATGACGTCAAACGTTTCCGGACGCGTTACAAAAAAAGCGGCCAACGCATCAATATGCTGGGATGACGTTTCGATTTCGCTGTAATCAGCAGCAGTCTGCTGAAAGACTTCATCCCAAAACGGCATCGCGTGATAAATGCCATTAGACTTTGTCGCACTTGTCACATGGCCGCGCCGTTTTTTCGCCAATTCGAAGGCAAAGCGCATCACATGTTCTGTCGCTTTTCTCGTAAATACGGCATTCTGAATGGCGATTTCATCATCGCCCCTGTGAATGCGTCCGCCTACTTCACTATATTCACCTTCACTGTTCTCGCGAATCACCATAAGATCAAAATCATTTGGATGCAGAAGCGGCGACGTTATGCCCGCCATTTGTTTGGCAGGTCTCATATTAATGGAAAGCTCAAGCTCCCTCCGGATTTTCAGCAGCAGCCCCCATAAGGAAATATGATCGGGAACCAGCTTCGGGTTTCCGACCGCTCCCAAGAAAACCGCTTCAAATTGAGTAAGCGTATGTATTCCGTCTTCAGGCATCATTTCACCGTGTTCCATGTAATAATCACAACTCCATGGAAAAGACGTAAATGAGAATGACAAACTTCCGTGCACCTCAGCCGCTGTGTGAAGCACTTTCTCAGCAGCCGCCACAACTTCTTTTCCCACTCCGTCTCCCGGTATTGCCGCAATCTCGAATTGTTTCATTGTCATTCTCCTTCCCCTGTTATCGTAAGCGTTTTCTATTATACTAGATGGCGAGATGGTAAAAAAAGCCCGTGACATGCTGTCACGGGTGGTTGGTTATTGGTTAAGTTTCTTTAAAACGATGGCATGCAGGGGTTCATGAGAATGAATGCCGCACACTTTTTGAAGCACGCCGCTGTATCCTTTTTCTTCGATCAGCGCTTGCAGTTCAACCGCTTCAGGATCACCGGTGAAATCGAAACGCAGGGCTGCGGCAATCCCTTCCGCCAGTGCATTCGGCTCTTTTATTTTCTTTGCCGGGCCTACAAGTCTATCATTCTCTCCCAGTTTTCTGAGAGGTGATCTCGCCACGCGGGTCACATCGTCCGTAATGAATGGATTTTCAAAGCGCCCGATGATTTTTTTGATATATTGATCGTGTTCAGCTTGCTTAAAGCCGTACGTTTTGATGAGATAGTCACCGGTTTCAAGCAGCGCCGAATGAACGACACGGCGGATTTCCGGATGATCGATTGCTTCTTTGACCGTTTTGAGTCCGCGCTGATAGCCGACATACGCTGTCACCGCGTGTCCGGTATTGACCGTAAACAGCTTCCGTTCGATGTACGGCGTTAAATCATCAACAAACAGCGCTCCATTTATGGCCGGCGTTTTCCCTTTAAAGCCTGATTCATCAATAACCCATTCAAAAAACGGTTCAACCGATACTTTGAGCGGATCTTCATGATGCTGAATCGGCACGATCCGGTCAACGGCGGAATTCGGAAAACCGACCGTTTCACTGACGGACTCCTGCTCCGCTTCCGTTAAATGGCTGTATATCTCTTTCTTCAGGAAGCTGCTCCCGCCAATCATATTTTCACAAGCAATGATATTCAATGTGTTTGAAGCGTCTCTTCGTCTTAACCCTTCTGCAATAGACGGAGCAATCAGCTTTAACACGTTCGGGCCGACCGCTGTTGTGATGAGCGCCGCCTCATTGATCAGCCGATACAGCTCCTCTAGCTGTCTGCCGCTATTGATGGCACTGACCGGACCGATTACCTCTGATGAATGCCCCTCTTCTGCCAGCTCCACTGTGTATTCCTTTTTTTCATTGAGGAGGCTGACCATCGTATCGTTCACATCCGCAAACACCACATCATAGCCGGAGTGATGAAGCAGCGCGCCGATAAACCCCCTCCCGATATTTCCCGCACCGAAATGTAAGGCGATCATGTCAGTTCACCTCGTTGAAAATGGCGATCAAATCTTCTTCGCTTTTCGCAGAGATCAGGCGTTCAATGTTTTCTTCTTCTGAACAAATGATGGCGATGTTAGACAAAATGTCTAAATGCTCATTATTTTTGCCCGCAATGCCGAATACCACTTTTACCGTGTTGCCTTCTCCGTACTCGACACCGTCAGGAATCTGTATAATTGAGATTCCTGAGTGAAGCACCTCGCTTTTCGCTTCTTCGGTGCCATGTGGAATGGCAATGAAATTTCCCATAAAAGTAGAAGACGTTTCTTCTCGCTCAAACATTTTGCCAATGTAATCTTCTGTCACATAGCCGTTGTCAATCAGCGTCTGGCCTGCCATTTTGATGGCTTCTTCTTTTGATGATGCCGTTTGATTGAGTTTAATATTTTCCTTTGCGAGTACTTGCATGAGTATCACTCTCTTTCTATGAGATTACTTTTTCAGATTTTCAATAAGCTCGTCATATTTCGGGCTGTTTAAGAAGTTATCCACTGATATGTGCGTCGCGTTCGGCAGCTTTGCTTTCGCGCGATCTGTTAAATCTTTGTGGGTGATGACAATGTCCGCATCGCTTGGCAGATTGTTAATGGCGGTATTGGTTACACTGATGTCAAGCTCCGCTTTTTTCACTTTGTTTCTTAAGATGGATGCTCCCATGGCGCTTGATCCCATTCCCGCATCACATGCAAAGATAATTTTGTTTACGCTTTCAGGGGACAGCTCAGACGCTTCCTCAGCTTTGGTTTGTTCCGCTTCTAAAGCTGCGGCTGCTTGGCTTTTCTTCCCCTTCATGGACTGCATTTTTTCTGTTGCGGCAGCGAGGTCTTCTTCGCTTGCTTTTGATGATTTCAGGATCACTGCCGATACGATGAACGAAACAGCTGCAGCGACCAATACACCCGCCAATACGCCGAAGTAGCCTCCTCTAGGCGTCATCGCCATCAATGCGATAATGCTTCCCGGTGACGATGCTGCGACCAGTCCGGCATTAAAGATCGTGAACGTTAAGAGCCCGCTTGCTCCGCCGGCAATCGCCGCCAGAATCAGGGCCGGTTTCATCAAAATGTACGGGAAGTAAATCTCATGAATCCCGCCGAAGAAATGAATGATCGCCGCGCCGGGAGCCGTTGATTTTGAAGAGCCTTTACCAAAGACCATGTACGCCAGCAAAATGCCGAGCCCCGGTCCAGGGTTTGCTTCTACTAAAAACAGAATTGATTTTCCCGTTTGGGCTGCTTGCTCGATTCCGATTGGGCTTAAGATTCCATGGTTAATGGCGTTGTTTAGGAACAACACTTTCGCCGGTTCCACAAAAACGCTGGCTACAGGCAGTAAATTAGCGTGTACAATAACTTCCACACCGGCCGCCAACAATTTGTTTAACGTCAGGACAACCGGGCCGATGGCGTAAAACGCGAGAATCGTTAAAGCCGCGCCGACAATCCCTGCCGTAAAGTTATTGATGAGCATTTCAAAGCCTTGTTTGACTTTATCCTTGAACAATTTATCAGTCTGTTTAATGAGGTATCCGCCAAGCGGCCCCATAATCATTGCACCTAAAAACATTGGAATATCCGACCCGACAATCACTCCGATTGCCGCTGTCGCCCCGACGACTCCGCCGCGGTGGTCATAAATCATTTTTCCGCCTGTATACGCTATCAAAAGCGGCAGTAAATATGTGATCATCGGGCTGACAAGTGTATTCAGCTGTTCATTCGGAAACCATCCCGCCGGAATAAACAGCGCAGTAATAATGCCCCACGCGATAAACGCGCCGATATTCGGCATGATCATTCCGCTCAAATAACTCCCGAAGCGCTGCACTTTCACTTTCATGCCGCCTTGCTGCTGTTCTTGCTGCTGCATATATAAACCCTCCCTGTTTTGTTTGTCGTTGTATGATATGAAAATATGCTTCAGAGAATCGTCTTCCCTTTGACTCTATGTTAAAACGCTTACAGTCCCTATACAATTGAAAGTAAAGAGGACTTTGGCACGGGGGTGTGACAATTTTTTAAAAATAAAAAGGCTCCTTGTATCAGGAGCCTTTTCTCTTTCCTCTATAAATAATGTTGCCGTTTTGAATCACGTACTTGGCGATCATCCGCTCACTCACAATAAAAACGGGATACGCGCACACAAGTGCAAAAACAGCCATCGGCACGTGCTGTACGGCCGGCAGCATTGTGCCTGCCGCATTGCGGAGGAGCAGCAAAAGATAAATGAGCAGCACGATGACTGCTAATGACACCAGCATAATCGGAGCTGATACTTTATATTCATGAAGCCGTTCCCGGCAGTGTCCGCAGCGAAATTGACAAGGCACATTTGATGATCTGACCATGTCACCTGTCAAAGGTTTGCCGCAGTTCGGGCATCGTGTTTCTTTCATAGGGTATTCCTCACTTTCCATTCCATATATCTATTATACCAGAGTCCCTTCTGTTTCGTTTTGTTGCTGTTCAACACATTTTCACATTTTTTATCATCAACTTACTTGTCTCTGTCTCTAAAATCCTCTACGCTTAAATAGATCTTATTGGAGGGGATGTATGAATGCTTCCGATTAATAGACAGCAACACATCCTGACGTGGCTGAAAGAAGAAGGCGCGCTCAGAATCTCTGACATCAGCGCAAGGTTCGGCGTTTCGGAAATGACGGTATACAGAGATGTCAATCAGCTTGTTCAGTCAAATCAGGTCATTAAAACGGCCGGCGGCATCACGCTCCCAGCCCGAACACCTCAAGCGGATCATATGTGCAGCTATTGCCTGAAGCCGGTCAATCAAACCCATTCGGTTCAGCTGATTACGGTAAACCAAGACATTGAACAGCTATGCTGCGCACATTGTGCGTTTTTGCGTTACGCAGATAAAACAGAAGAGGTTTCACACTTGATTTGCAGAGATTTTCTGTTACACACAACAGTCAGTGCCGGTTCGGCTTATTTCGTCGTAAATGCTGAATTAAACTTGCACTGCTGCCAGCCTCAGGCGATCCCGTTTGCAACACTCGACCATGCTGAACGGTTTCAAAAAGGATTCGGCGGAGCCGTCCGTACCTTCGACCAGGCGCTGGAAGACATGCTTCAAGACAGAAAAAAACGCTGCACCTGCACCAAGAAATAACACAACATATACAGCGGAAGGTGGTGTCTGAGTGATGAAGCGAAACAGATGGTGGATCATCCTTCTGCTTTTTCTTGTTTTCCTGCCGAAAACAAGCTTTGCTCACGCCTATATTGTCAAATCTTCACCTGGTGAAAACAGCGAATTAAAAAGCGCCCCTTCACAGGTGGAAATCGAATTTAATGAACCGGTTGAAGAAGGGTTTCATTACATTAAAGTCTATAATTCAAACGGCGATCGGGTGGATACAGATAAGACTGAACTCAAAAAAGATAACAATCACATCATGACCGTGAAGCTGAAAAAGAATCTGCCGCATGATGTGTACAGAGCCGAATGGAATGCCGTGTCCGCTGACGGGCATCCGGTTTCCGGCGTCATTCCGTTCAGCATCGGGAAAGCGGACGGCGGGTTCAGCAGCCAAAAAGCCGCCGGTTCAGCGCTGAATCCGGCAACAGCCGCAGACCGCGCGATTCTGTACACAGCCTTATCTCTGTTTATCGGGACGGTTTTTTTCCATCTCTTCTGGTATAAAGGAGATTCAGAACAACTCGCCAAACGGACAAGACGTATCCTGATCGTCTCGATCACTGCATTGGGACTGGCACTTTTGCTTCAGCTTCCCATTCAGACAAAAGCGAACGCGGGTGGCGGCTGGGGCAGCGCCTTCCAGCCGGGCTACATCAGAGAAACACTGTTTGACACAGCAGGCGGCACAATTTGGATCATACAGGCCGTGCTGTACGTGCTGCTTGCACTGTCTGCGATCCCTGTGATACGCAAAAACCGCTTTTCATCCTTTGGCTATTGGACAGCGCCGCTCATTTTCTTTTTCGGTCTCCTGCTTGCCAAAGCGTTTACCGGACATGCTGCTGTCGTTGAAGAAAAAGCGGTCGGCATTTTGATGGATTTCCTTCATTTATCTTCCGCTTCCATCTGGGTCGGCGGAATAGCAGCACTCGTTTTGCTGCTCGCAAAAGAATGGAGGCAGCCTGACAAAACGCTCGCATGGGAAACGGTAAGCCGGTTCTCCCCATGGGCGCTTACTGCAGTCGGCGTCATTTTGTTTTCAGGCTTGCTTAATGGATTTTTTATCATTCGATCAATGGATTCACTGTTCCAAACAGCGTACGGCCGAGCTCTTTTAGTGAAAAGCGGACTGTTTGTGTTGATGCTTGTCTTAGGCGCGCTTCATTTTCTGCTCACCAGAAAGCAGCGTCGTACAGGAATCAGCCGAACGCTGAAAGCGGAATGGGCAATCGGCATCGCTGTATTGATCACAGCGGCCGTGTTTACAAGCTTGCCAAGCCCGCCTGAGCCGGTGCCGGAACCGTTCTTCCAAACGAAAGCGATTGAGAACGGACAAAGCGTTTCTCTCAGCATCAGCCCGAACCAGCCAGGCAAAAACCAATTTGAGCTGCGGGTCACTGACCATAACGGCGAACCGGTGAAAAACATCCAGCAAATTACGTTAACCATTTATAAAACAGGCCTGTCAGGCAGCGAAAACAAAAGCACGTTTCAATTAAAAGAGAAAACAAAAGGCGTCTTTCAGGATGAAAACCTATCCATTAATGAAAAGGGAAACTGGAAGATCAAAGTCCACGGGCTGACCGGAGACTTTAACGAAATCAATATCATGTTTACAAAGACCAATTAAAGGAGTGTTTGAATTGTTGAAGAAAATTGCATTCACACTATGCCCGGCTATTGTCGGCTCTCTCTTATTCTTTACGGCCCCTGCCAGCGCGCACGTTACTGTAAAGCCTGCTGAATCCGCAACAGGCTCTTGGGAAACTTATACGATGAAGGTTCCTTCTGAGAAAAATCAGCCGACAACAAAGATTGTCCTCAAAATGCCGAAGGATGTTGAATTCCAGCAATACGAGCCAATTCCGGGCTGGAAGGTATCCACCCAGAAACACGACGACAAATCAGTGTCCGTGACGTGGGAAGCCACTGGCGGGGGCATTCAAGAAGGCCAGTTCCAGCAGTTTACCTTTGTTGCCAAAAACCCTGATAAAGCGGAGGAAGCCGCTTGGGACGCATACCAGTATTACAAAGACGGCAGCATTGTCGAGTGGACAGGTGACGAGGATGCGGATACGCCTCATGCCATCACAAAAATTACCACATCCAAAGAAGTAACAGATGAGCACGGCGCTACTCAAACGAAAGATGATTCTGCTTCTGCAGACTCAGGATCTTCAGCTCTTGATATAGCAGCGATCGTGCTATCTGCGGCAGCCATTATTTTATCTGTTGCAGCTCTTGTAAAGAAAAAGCGCGCCTAAAGAAAAAGCGATCCAGATGAGTTCTGGGTCGCTTTTTTTGTTTTATCCGCGTCCTGCCTGGAAGGAAGGATATTGGGTCATACCGCCGTCCGCGAATAACGTGATGCCTGTGACGTAGCTGGCTTCCTTCGAAGCAAGCCAGGCTGCTACTGCCGCAATTTCCTCCGGTTCACCGATATATCCCATCGGAATCATGCTTTCTACATCTGCTCTCTGCTTAGGATCAGCAAATTTTTCAGCATTGATTGGCGTGTTGATCGCGCCTGGCCCGATATTGTTGACACGAATGCCTTTCGGCGCATATTCCAGCGCCAATGTTTCCGTCATCAGCTTGATTCCGCCTTTACTTGCCGCATAGTGAACAAATAATGGCCACGGAATCACTTCATGTACGCTCGACATATTAATGACATTTCCTTTTATATCGTTTTCAACAAAATATTTAATCGCTTCACGGCTTCCTAAAAAGGCGCCCGTTAAGTTCGTGCTGATTACTTTATCCCAATCCTTCAGCGGCATTTCATGAGAAGGAACGGGATTTTCAAGACCGGCATTATTAATCATAATATCGAGTGTACCGAACTCGTTAATCGCTGTTTGGACGATGTTTTTTACATCTTCCTCTTTTGTTACGTCTCCTTGGACGACAACAGCTTCACCGCCCGCCTTGATGACCTCTTCCTTTACCTCGTTCGGATCCTGCTTATTGCTGTAGTAGTTGATAACCACTTTTGCCTGCTCCTTGCCGAAGCGAATGGCCATTGCCTTCCCTAATCCTGAAGCAGCTCCTGTAATAGCGACAACTTTTCCTTTTAAATCTGGATACATGTTCATCCTCCTTAATTGTTATGAATTCGTTTTAGCGATTCCTAAGAATACGGCAGCCGCAATAATCAGCGCAATCCCGATCGCAATCGCAATGAGCTGGCGTTTTGATTTCTTTTCACGCAGGATGAAAATACCGCCAAGCGTCGAGATGACAATTCCCATTTGAGAGAGAGAAAAGCTTGTGGCAACGCCAACTTTCGGCTGAGAAATAAACAAAAACATATTTCCCCCTGCCCAGATCAAGCCCGGAAGAATATTTCTGATGGCATACTTATTGAAGGGCTTGTGCTTATAGGTTAAAATGACCCCTCCAATGACCATCCCGATCGCCTGCGGCAACAGGGCGGACCATCCAGATACATTGAACAATCTTGCGACTACGACATAAATCAAATAACCCAATGTTGAGACGAGCAGGATTAAAATGCCTTTTTTTAAATTGCTCGGCTCCCCCTCTTTTTTGCCTTTCTTATCTTCTAATGACGTGAGAACGATACCGACAATAATAAAGATAAGAGCGAGGATTCCAAGTGTAATCGAAATCGGTGTTGACCACTCTCGGAATACGATGACACCGAACAATGAGGTAGAAACAAGCTGCATCCCTGTGGAAATCGGCATCGTTTTGGACACACCCATTAACTGAATGCTTTTAAGCTGGTTGCTCTGCCCGAGTGACCAAAATAAGCCGGATACTATTCCAACGATAAAAATGCGCATGGACAGGGCGGGTTGAACAAACAAATAAATAACGATTGAAACAATTAACGCCCCGATCGTCGTACCCAATGTTTGGCTGTACGGCCCGCCGCCTAATTTCACATTGAAGAGAACAATGCTCCCCCAAAACAAAGCCGGGAGAAGAGCCAAAAATAAATCCATTGTTGGGGAACCTTCTTTCAAAAAGTATTTGCTGTTATTTTGTCTGGAAATGATGTGTTTATTCGCTGAAATACAAAAAGAGCTGCCGGATCTTCCGGCAGCTCTTTAGAGCCATATCGATTCGTTTATAAACCGATGGACATATATTTTGTTTCAAGATAAGGCTCGATGCCTTCCGAACCGCCTTCGCGGCCGATGCCACTTTCTTTCATACCGCCAAATGGCGCTTGAACCGCTGACGGTCCGCCGTCATTCCAGCCGATAATCCCGTACTCAAGATTTTCGGAAATATAGATGCCGCGGCGGTAGTTTTCTGTGAAGAAGTAAGCAGCCAGGCCGTATGGTGTATCGTTGGCAAGCTGAATCGCTTCATCAATATCAGAAAACGTGACGATCGGTGCAACCGGGCCGAATGTTTCCTCATGCATGATATTCATGGACGTATCGACATCGGCGAGTACTGTCGGGTTAACGAAGTAGCAGCCTTTGTCATCGTTTCGGTCATACGTGCCCCCTGCGAGAACTTTCGCACCTTTTTCAACCGCATCATCAATTTGGCTAACGATTTTTTCGAAGCCTCTTTTGTTGATGATCGGGCCGACATTGACACCCTCTTCAAGTCCATTTCCGACTTTCAGCTTAGACACTTGCTCGCTCAGTTTCGCTGCAAATTCATCTTTGATGGATTCATGGACGATCAGGCGGTTAGCACATACGCATGTTTGGCCCGCGTTTCGGTATTTAGACACCATCGCCTGTTCAACAGCAAGGTCAATGTTTGCATCTTCATCCACGATCAGCGGGGCGTGTCCGCCGAGCTCCATGGAGACATGTTTTACAGTGTCCGCACTATTTTTCATGAGGATTTTGCCTACCGGCGTTGATCCTGTGAACGTGATTTTGCGGATTTTCGGACTGCTTGTGAACACATTTCCAATTTCTTCTCCATCGCCTATGACAACCTGGAGAACATCCTTCGGAATACCCGCTTCATATGCGAGGCGCGCAAGCTCATAGGCAGACAGCGGTGTGTCCGGTGCCGGCTTAATGATAAACGTACAGCCGGCAGCAAGAGCAGGTGCCGCTTTGCGTGTAATCATCGCATTCGGGAAATTCCAAGGCGTGATGGCAGCAACAGGGCCGACTGGCTGGCGTGTAACGACAATTCGTTTACCGGTTGTCGGAGCGGGCACAGTTCTTCCGTA
This sequence comes from uncultured Bacillus sp., assembly GCF_958411575.1. Classification (NCBI taxonomy): domain Bacteria; kingdom Bacillati; phylum Bacillota; class Bacilli; order Caryophanales; family Bacillaceae; genus Bacillus; species uncultured Bacillus sp. The sequence goes on along the minus strand of NZ_CATYRA010000008.1, from coordinate 140,815 downwards.
CACACGCTTCGCTTCCTCTGCAAACCATTCGATATAGCCTGCGCCGTACAGGACCTCGCCGACCGCTTCCTGATACGGTTTTCCGTTTTCCTTTGTAATTAAATCTGCAAGTTCTTCTTTATGTTCAACAATCAGCTCATACCATTTTTTCAAAAGAGACGCTCTTTCGTTCGCTGATGTTTTAGACCACGTTTTAAACGCTTGATGTGAACGTTCAATGGCTTCTTCTACTTCTTTGGCTGATTGCTGAGGAATCGTTTTGATCTCCTCGCCCGTAGCCGGGTTGTAGACCGTTAATTGATCTGGCATATTGAACATTCCTTTCTTTTCATGATTACTTAAAATGATAGCAGACCCAGCCATTTTCTTTCCAATAATTAAGCTCGCAGGCCCGCCTCCAAGATGCTGAGTCCTTCATTCAGAAGGCTGTCTGAGATGACGAGCGGCGTCAGAAAGCGGATGATATTGCCATTAATTCCCGCAGTCAGCAAAAGCAATCCGTTTTGATTCGCATACGACGCGATTGCTGCCGCTTTCGCTTTATCAGGCTCACGCGTGTCAGGATCCTTGACGATTTCGATTGCGGCCATTGCTCCGAGTCTGCGGATGTCACCGATGAACGGGCATTCTTGTTTCCACTCATACGCCTTGTTTTCAATCGTTTTGCCAATTTTTTCAGAACGCTCATTCAGCCCTTCTTCTTCAATAATATCCAAGACAGCCAAAGCCGCCGCGCACCCGAGCGGGCTGCCGGCATACGTGCCACCCAGCTCCCCTGGCGCTGCTGCATCAAGCATTTCCGCACGGCCGATCACACCGCTTAACGGCAATCCCGCTGCAAGTGATTTAGAAACCGTGATCAGATCAGGAACAACATCAAAATGTTCAATTGCGAAATAAGTGCCTGTTCTGGCAAAACCCGTTTGAATTTCATCAGCGACAAAAACAATGCCGTGTTCTTTGCAAAAAGATGCGACATGCTGCACAAATCGTTTCGAAGGAATAATAAAGCCGCCTTCTCCCTGTACAGGCTCCATCACGACACATGCGACCGTTTCCGGCGCGACTGATGCGATGAAGAAATCATTGAACGCTTGGATGATCATGTCATCGTAGCTTTCATCACTCATGCCGGCCGGCTTCTGATAATAATAGGGGAATGGTGCTTGATAAACCTCTGACGCAAAAGGTCCGAAGCCGAATTTATAAGGTTTTACCTTGCTCGTCATGCTCATCGTCATATTCGTGCGCCCATGAAACCCGCGTGTAAACGAGACAACCCCTTGGCGCTTTGTATACTTTCTGGAAATTTTTACAGCGTTTTCGACCGCTTCCGCTCCTGAGTTCAGAAAGATCGCTTTTTTCTCATGGCCGCCCGGTGCAATGCCGCACAGTTTTTCCGCTAATTCGATATAAGACGGGTACATCATGACATTGAAACCCGGGTGAATCAGCTCCTCCGCCTGCCGCTTCACAGCCTCAACGACCTTAGGATGCGAGTGTCCGACATTTAACGTTCCGATGGCGCCTGCAAAATCAATAAATCTCCGGCCATCCAAATCGTACAGCTCAGCCCCTACTCCTTTGACTGCCAGACTGCGGTTGCCGTTGCTCACACCTTTGGAGACGAATTGCTCCCGTTTTTGCTGCCACTGGGCAGTCGTGATGCTTGCTGTTGTTTGACTCATGCGTATGTCCCCCTGTCGCTATTTTCTTACCATTCTGACTTCTTTTTGGTATGATGAAAAGTACCAATTATAACTTTTTGATGGTACCAGAAGGAGAATCTGCAAATGGACATCACATTCACACTCGACCGCTCAGAACAAGCCGATTATATCTATCAGCAAATTTATCAAAAACTAAAAAAAGAAATTCTCAGCCGTAATCTGCTGCCACACTCGAAGGTCCCCTCCAAGAGAGAGCTGGCCGAGAAGCTGAAGGTCAGCGTAAACTCAGTGAATTCAGCCTATCAGCAGCTTCTGGCTGAGGGATATTTGTACGCCATTGAGCGAAAGGGGTTTTTCGTGGAGAAGCTGGACATGTTTTCTGCCGTGGAGCACCCCCCATTTGCACTGCCGGATGACCTGAAAGAGGTTCACATCGATCAGAGCAATTGGATTTCGTTTTCACACATGAGTGCCGATACAGACCATTTTCCGATCAAAAGCTGGTTTCGCTGCGAGCAAAAAGCGGCCTCCCGCTCATACCGAACACTTGGCGATATGTCGCATCCGCAAGGAATCTATGAGGTGCGCGCGGCCATTACCAGGCTCATTTCCCTGACGCGGGGCGTAAAATGCCGTCCGGAACAAATCGTCATAGGGGCAGGCACACAAGTGCTTATGCAGCTATTGACTGAGCTTTTGCCTAAGGAGGCGGTGTATGCGATGGAGGAGCCCGGTTACAGGCGCATGTACCAGCTTTTAAAAAATGCCGGAAAACAAGTGAAGACCATCATGCTGGATGAAAAAGGCATATCGATTGCTGAAATCAGCAGACAGCAGCCTGATGTGCTGGTGACGACTCCGTCGCATCAATTTCCGGCCGGAACGATTATGCCTGTATCCAGAAGAATTCAGCTGCTGAACTGGGCAGCCGAAAAGCCGCACCGCTATATTATTGAAGATGATTATGATAGTGAATTTACATATGATGTAGACAGTATTCCTGCGTTGCAAAGCCTCGACCGTTTTCAAAATGTCATCTATATGGGCACCTTTTCAAAGTCCCTTCTCCCCGGCTTGCGGATCAGCTATATGGTTTTGCCGCCTGAGCTATTGAGGACATACAAACAACGGGGCTATGATTTGCAGACATGCTCGTCTCTTACGCAGCTCACCCTGCAGGAATTTATCGAGTCCGGAGAATATCAGAAGCATATAAAAAAAATGAAGCAGCATTATAAAGAAAAGAGAGAGCGCCTGATCGCCGCTTTAGAAACAGAGTTCAGCGGAGAGGTTACCGTAAAGGGGGCAAATGCGGGCCTGCATTTTGTTACCGAATTTGATACGTGCCGCACCGAACAAGACATCCTGGCACACGCCGCCGGCCAGCAGCTTGAAATCTTCGGAATGAGCCGGTTTGATTTGAAGGAAAAAAGAAGGCAAACAGGCAGGCCCGCTCTCATTATCGGATTCGCCCGGCTAAAGGAAGAAGACATTCAGGAGGGTGTCGAGAGGCTTTTCCGTGCTGTTTACGGACATAAAAAAATCCCCGGTACAGGGGATTGATTCACCAGCGGTCCTGGTCCACATTCAGCACGGCTTCAAGCAGGCCCGGAAATGCCTTTTCAAGGTCTTCGGCGCGAAGCGAATAATACCGGCGCTTTCCTTCTATACGAACTTGAGCGATGCCTGATTCTCTCAATACTTTAAAATGATGTGACAAGGTCGATTTGGCAACCTGTACATCCGCACAGGTGCCGCACGTTTTTTCTTTCGCATCAGCTAATTGCTTTACGAGCTCTAAACGAAGCGGATCACTCAGTGCGTGAAGAACCTTTGTCAGCTGCAACGTTTCTGTTTCTGGATGGTTTGGAATGTTCATGACACAAATGTATCACACAACAATTAGAATGACAATTTTACTATTTAAGGGTTTTTCCTTTACCTCATTTTGATTACATGTTACAGTTAGTTCGATGAAATTCGAACAATAAATTTAGTATAACGATGGAGGAGATTGACATGATCGTATTACAAGCTTACATCAAAGTAAAACCAGAAAAACGCGAGGAATTTTTGAGCGAGGCGCAATCGCTTGTTCAGCATTCAAGAGCTGAGGAAGGCAACGCGCAATACGACCTATTTGAAAAAGTAGGCGAAGAAAATACATTTGTAATGCTTGAACAATGGAAAGATGAAGCAGCGATGAAATCCCACAATGAAACTGCGCATTTCCAAGGATTTGTAGCAAAAGGAAAAGAACTGCTGAGCGCTCCTCTTGATGTTGTCCGCACAGAGCTTAGCGAATAAGGAAAGGGTGTCCCATATGAATGAAGTCATTAAATCATTAACAGACCACCGCTCGATTCGCAGCTATACAGATGAACCTGTAGCTAAGGAACAATTGGACCAAATCATTCAAGCGGTACAATCTGCCCCAACTTCTATCAACGGGCAGCAAGTGACTGTGATCACAGTCCAGGATAAAGAGCGCAAAAAGAAAATCTCCGAGCTGTCAGGCGGACAGCCTTGGATTGACCAGGCTCCTGTTTTCTTGCTGTTCTGCGCAGACTTCAACCGGGCCAAAATCGCGCTTGAGGATCTGAATGATATCAAAATGGAAATCACAAATGGCTTAGAGTCTGTTCTTGTCGGCGCAGTAGACGCTGGTATTGCCCTCGGCACAGCGACAGCAGCAGCTGAATCACTCGGACTTGGCACGGTTCCGATCGGTGCGGTTCGCGGAAACCCTCAAGAGCTGATCGAACTGCTTGAGCTTCCGAAATACGTGTTCCCTGTATCCGGCCTTGTCATCGGCCATCCTGCTGACCGTTCAGCGAAAAAACCGCGCCTTCCGCAGGAAGCAGTCAATTATCAGGAAACATATTTGAATCAAGATGAGCTGACGTCTTACATTCAGGCATATGATGAGAAAATGTCTGAATACATGAATAAGCGGACAAACGGAAAAGAAACAAGAAACTGGTCACAGGGCATCGCATCCTATTATGAGCGCCTGTACTATCCACACATCCGTGAAATGCTTGAGAAACAAGGATTTAAAGTTGAAAAATAAGCCTCACCCGGCCTGTCGGATTTCCCGGCAGGCCTTTCGATTGTCCGGTTAAAATCCATTGACTTCTATTTAGTTTATTTGGTAAAATTTTTTCATTGTTACTCATTGGTTTTCTGTGAACCAATGGGTTTTCTAATGTTCAAGAAAGAAGGAAGCCATGAGATGCTTGATAAAAAAACAGATATCTTGTTAGCTGCGCGAAAGCTTTTTTCGGAAAAGGATTTTACGTCGGTTTCCATGCAGGCGATCGCAGAGGAATGTAAGATGTCAAAAGCTTCGATATATAAGCTGTTTCAATCTAAGGAAGATCTGCTTTTGGAGCTGCTGTCATTTAACCAGAAACAAATGGTGGCCGCGGCCTCAAGACTTCAGGAGAATACCGCGCTGACACCGGAGGAGCGTTTGACGCAAAAGGTCAAAATGGAGCTGGAAGGCTTCAGGCGGAACCAGCAGTTTTTCAATATGCTGACCTATGGAAACCCTAAGCTGCACAATGACCGTGTAAAACAGCATATCCATCAGACCAGATCGACGATCATCTGCTGGCACCGGGATTCGCTGATCCAGGCCTATGGAGAAAACATTCTTCCGTATGTGTGGGATCTGGTCATCATTCTTCACGGCATGATGCGTGAGTTTTTAATGCTGATCAAAATAGAGGAAAAACCGCTCGAACTTGACCCGATCGCAGAGTTTATCATCAGCACCCTCAATCAGATTATCAAAAACAAGGAAACCCGGCAGTCCCTCCTTCCGCCCGAAGCCATCGAGCTTTACATTCATTCAGCATCCTCCTACAAGCCAAAGGATAAATCAGCCCTATTGTCGGAAAGCCTGAAGGAATTACATAAAGGCATCTCTTCCCTGCCCGCCGCGGACTATGATGTAGATGAACTGACATCCGCAGCCGCCATGCTGGAGGAAGAAGCGAAGAAGGAAGAACCCCGCGCTTTTTTGCTCAAATCACTGATTGGCTATCTGGAACAAACCGGTGTTTTAACACAGCCCGTTTCGATGTTAAAAACACTGTTAATTACTTAAAGAAAAGAAGGGATATGTATTGAACCAAAGTATTGAACCAAAACCATTTAACCGTTCAGTCATTGTCGGCATTTTATTAGCCGGTGCGTTTGTCGCGATTTTGAATCAGACGCTGTTAATTACCGCACTTCCCCATATTATGAGGGACTTCAATGTAGATGCCAACCAAGCGCAATGGCTGACAACTTCATTTATGTTAACCAACGGGATTTTAATTCCGATTACCGCGTTTTTAATTGAGAAATTCACGAGCAGGACGCTGCTCATCACAGCAATGAGCATTTTCACTGCCGGAACGGTCGTCGGGGCGTTTGCGCCGAACTTCCCTGTTCTGCTGACAGCCCGTATCATTCAAGCGGCTGGAGCCGGCATTATGATGCCGCTCATGCAGACCGTATTCCTGACGATCTTTCCGATTGAAAAGCGCGGCCAGGCTATGGGTATGGTTGGATTGGTCATCTCGTTCGCGCCTGCGATCGGACCGACTCTTTCCGGATGGGCAGTCGAAGCTTTCTCTTGGAGATCATTGTTTTATATCATTCTACCGTTTGCTGTGATTGATTTAATTCTTGCCAGCATCCTGATGAAGAACGTGACGACTTTAAGAAAAACTAAGATTGATATTTTATCAGTGATCCTTTCGACATTTGGATTCGGCGGCCTTCTGTACGGCTTCTCAAGCGTCGGCTCTTACGGCTGGACCAGTTCAACCGTCTTGATTTCATTGCTAGTGGGTGTCATCGCATTGCTCCTGTTCATCACAAGACAAATGAAGCTTGAAAAACCGATGCTGGAATTCCGCGTATTTACATTTGGTGTCTTCAGCTTAACAACCCTGCTGGGAACACTTGTCTTTGCATTATTGATCGGTACTGAAACCATTCTGCCGCTTTATACACAAAACGTCAGAGACGTTACAGCCTTTGATACAGGGCTTATGCTTCTTCCGGGAGCCATTGTGATGGGCTTCATGTCACCGATTATCGGAAGAATTTTTGACCGTGTCGGGGGAAGAGGCCTGGCGATTGCAGGTTTCTGTATCATCTTCCTGACATCACTGCCGTTTATGCAGTTGACTGACCATACATCACTCGCTTGGATTGTCGTTTTATACACCGTTCGTCTCTTAGGTACCGCCATGATCATGATGCCAGTGACGACAGCCGGAATCAACGCGCTGCCGCGCCACCTGATCCCGCACGGAACAGCGATGAACAATACGATTCGCCAAGTCGGCGGCTCAATCGGAACCGCACTATTGGTATCCGTCATGAGCAACCAGGCGGCTCACGCAGGCACAACAAATGTGAAGCATGCCGCTCTGCACGGCATGAACGCCGCATTTATCGTGGCAGCCTGCATTGCGCTTGCCGGCTTCCTTCTCTCCTTTACATTAAAGAAAAAGAAACCTCAGCGCCCTGCCGAACAGCAGCCGGCACGCTGATCCATAAAAAAAGAGCCCCGCTTTTAAGCGGAGGCTCTTTTTTTGTTTACTTCTCTAAACCATCTTTCACTTCTTTAATCATTTGCGTCATAGACTCTAGTCCGCCGCCTGATAAGTACCAAGTAGCAGAATCAAGGTAGACGACGTGATCATTTTTCACTGCGTTTACGTTTTTCACATAATCATTTTCAACGACTTGTTTAGTAGATGATGTTTCACCGATCGCTGTACCGCGGTCAATGACAAACAGGTAATCCGGGTTTGTTTTTGAAATGTACTCGTAAGAAACACTTTGTCCGTGGGTAGACGCTTTGATGTTTTTATCAGCCGGTGTTACGCCGAATACGTCATGGATCAGGCCGTATCTTGATTTAGAACCGAACGCGCTGATTTTTCCGTCGTTCGCCATAATAACAAGACCGTTTTTGTTAAGCTTTTCAGCTTTTTTCTTAAGATCCGCAATTGAATGATCAATTGTTGCAAGTTCATCTTTCACTTCATCTTCTTTATCAAAGATCTTACCGATTGTTTCTGCGTCTGATTTAAATGATTCCATATATTTCGCTGTGTCTACGCCAAGGTAAATCGTTGGCGCGATTTCAGAGAATTCTTTGTAAGACTCAGATTGTCTTCCTGAAATAATGATCAGATCAGGGTCTAAATCCGCCACTTTTTCGAAGTCTGGCTCTTTTAAGCTTCCGACATCAGCATATTTGTCATCTTTGAATTTGGACAGATATTTAGGAAGGGCTTGTTTCGGCAAGCCTGCTACTTTACCATCAAGACCGAGTTTATCTAACGTATCTAAGCTTCCAAAATCAAATACAACTACTTTTTTAGGGTTCTTTGGTACTTTTGTGCCGTTTTTGTCCAATTGGTGTTTCACTGTGATTTGTTCGTTCTTTGAATCAGAACCTTTGCTGCTGCTTGTGCTCTGGTTTCCGCATGCAGAAATGACAACTGCCGTCACCAAAGCGATGAATAATAATGCAAACTTTTTCATGCTCTTCACCTCTTCTATATATTAAGAAAAATAAACACCTATTCTTTGATTATCAATCTGCTGAATCGGGATGGTCATATCGTAGATTTCCTCAAGCACAGAGGTTTCTATCATGTCTTCAGGCGGCCCCTCTTTTACAATTCGGCCGTTTTTCAAAGCAACAATATGATCGGAGTAGACAGATGCAAAGTTAATATCGTGAATGACGATCACGATCGTTTTTCCAAGCTCCTCTACCAGCCGTTTCAGCAGTTTCATAATTTCAACTGAATGTTTCATATCCAGATTGTTCAGCGGCTCATCCAGAAAGATATAATCTGTGTCCTGGGCAATGACCATTGCGATAAACGCCCTTTGGCACTGTCCGCCGCTCAGCTGATCCAAGTATTTGTCCTGGATGTCTTCCAGCTTCATATAGCCGAGCGCCTGGTTGATATGAACCCAGTCTTCCTCTGTCAGCCGGCCCTGTGAATACGGAAATCTGCCGAAGCTGACGAGGTCTTTGATGGTGAGCCTGATATTGATTTGATTCGCCTGCTTCAAAATGCTCATTTTTTTGGCAAGCTCTTTGCTGTCGCAGGCTCCAATCTCTTGTCCGTCTATGAAAATCTCGCCGGAATCCTTTTTGATCAGGCGGCTCATAATAGACAGCAGCGTGCTTTTGCCGGCGCCGTTAGGACCGATAAACGAGGTAATTTTGCCCTTTGGAATCGTGACTGACGTCTCTTCAAGGACCACTTTCCCGCCATATTGTTTGCTTACATTTTTGACCTCTACCATGATTTATTCTCCTTTAACAGCAAGTAGATAAAATAAATCCCGCCGGCAAAATTAATAATGACGCTCAGCGTCGTTGAGAAGGTAAACACTTTCTCAACCACAAACTGCCCTCCGACCAGCGCAATGATGCTGATGAAAACGGAGCCTGCGATTAAGTATGAATGCTTATACGTTTTCAGGAATTCTCTCGCCAGGTTGACGACAAGAAGGCCTAAGAACATAATCGGCCCGACTAGCGCTGTTGAAACAGAAACAAGGATCGCAACCACGATCAGCATCTGCTTCACCACTTTGTCGTAGTCGATGCCCAAATTCACGGCGTGCTCGCGCCCGAGCGACAGCACGTCGAAAAACTTTGTAAAACGCCAGACATAAGCGCCTGTCAGCAGGAAGATGATGAACGCAAGCCATAACAAATCCGTGTTGATGTTGTTAAAGCTGGCAAACATCTTATCCTGCACAACTTGGAACTCATTCGGATCAATCAGCATCTGCATAAAGGAAGACAGGCTGCCGAACAACGTGCCAAACACGATTCCGATGAGCAGAAGGAAAAAGATATTTCTCCCCTCTCCCTTGAACATAATCTGATACAGAACAAGAGAAAACAGTATCATCAGCAGAACAGAGATGATAAAGTTGATGTTTTTATTCATGATGACAATATTCGCAGAACCGAACAGAAAGATAATGCCGGTCTGAATCAGCATGTAGAGAGAATCAAGGCCCAAGATGCCCGGCGTCAGGATGCGGTTGTTCGTAATCGTTTGAAAGATCACGGTCGAAAACGCAATCGCTCCCCCAGTCAGCGCAATGGCAGCGACCTTTTTGATTCTTCTCGGCAAGGTATAATCCCAATTGCCTAAGTCATAAAACAGAAACAAGCCAATACATACGATGGCTAAAACAACGAGCAACGCAATTTTCATCTGGTTACGCATACGCTTTTCTCCTTAACAGCATAAACAGGAAAATGCCGCTGCCGATGATTCCGACCATCAGGCCAATCGAGATTTCGTAAGGGAAGATAATGATTCTGCCCAGTATATCGCAAAAGAGCACAAAAACCGCTCCCAATAGCGCCGTGTGCGGCAAACTGTTCTTCAGATTGTCTCCTCTGTAAATCGATACAATATTCGGGATGATTAAACCGAGAAATGGAAGCATACCGACAGTCAAAATGACAAGAGACGTGATCAGGGACACGATAATGAGCCCGATGTTCACAACCCGCTTGTACTTCAGGCCGAGGTTGACAGAAAAGCTTTCTCCCATACCGGCCAATGTGAATTTATCCGCATACACATAGGCAATGATGACGAGCGGAATACTCAGATAAAGTAGCTCGTATCTTCCTTTTACGACTAAAGAGAAGTCTCCTTGGAGCCATGATGACACATTCTGGATCAAGTCATATTTATATGCGATAAATGTCGCGATTGAACTGACGATATTCCCGAGCATTAAACCGACAAGCGGAATAAAGATGGTGTCGTTAAACTTGATTCTTTCAAGGATTTTCATAAACAGAAAATTTCCTGCAAGAGCAAAGACAAACGCGACCAGCATTTTCATTAAAGGACTCGCGGATGTGAACAGCAGCAAGGAAATTAAAATACCGAGCCGAGCCCAATCCATCGTGCCCGCCGTCGTCGGTGACACAAATTTGTTTCTGCTGATCTGCTGCATAATCAAACCGCAGATGCTCATACTTAATCCCGCGATGACAATGCTGAACAATCGCGGCAAACGGCTTGCAAACAGTGTTGACGCCTCTTGTTTGCTTAAATCGAAGAGATCAAGCGGCGACAGATCTTCTACGCCGATAAATACAGACGTGACTCCTAATATGATAAGTAGAATAAATAAGTAACGTAACTTCATGCTGCCTCCTTACATCCTTACAGCAAAAAGAACGTATCTCCTACTCCGCAAGGACTCAAAACAATATGGCCATATAGTAATTGATTATCATTATCATTTACATATTACCATTTTTCTAGTGTTAGTCAATATTCTTTCAAAATATTAACCTAGTCATGTATGTAATTTTACTAATCATTCTAATCATTTTCCATCCCAAATCGTTAGGTTGTTTACCATATTTATCATCAGAACGCATGTATACGGTCAATTCACCTGCATTATTCCTTGTGGAAAATACAAATGTTCTCTCCAGAAAGAAATTCCCCCTTGATTTACAGGACTGAAAGAGAGATAATAAAAACTAAATTTGTGTGAAAATTTTAAACATTAGGAGATGTAAACATGAAGGTCGTTAAATTCGGAGGCAGCTCACTCGCTTCAGGCGCCCAGCTTGAAAAGGTGTTTCACATCGTAACCTCAGACCCGGCACGGAAAGCGGTAGTCGTTTCAGCTCCGGGAAAACGCTATGCTGAGGATACGAAAGTGACTGATCTCTTAATCGCATGTGCAGAACAATATTTGGCATCAGGCAGCGCCCCTGAACTGACGGAAGCTGTTGTAGAACGGTATGCCCTCATCGCAAATGAGCTTCAGCTAGAGCAAAGCATTATCGAAAAAATCCGCGATGATCTGTTTACGCTTTTAGAAGGAGATAAAAGCAATCCCGAGCAGTATCTTGACGCAGTTAAAGCCAGCGGGGAGGATAACAACGCCAAGCTGATCGCCGCCTATTTCCGCCATAAAGGCGTCAAAGCGGAATATATCAACCCGAAGGATGCCGGCCTTTTTGTGACAAATGAACCCGGCAACGCGCAAGTACTTCCTGAATCCTATCAAAACCTCTATCGTCTTCGGGAACGTGACGGTCTCATCATTTTTCCCGGTTTTTTCGGATTCAGCGAGGCTGGCGATGTGATCACATTCTCACGGAGCGGTTCTGATATTACCGGCTCGATTCTTGCCAACGGGCTTCAAGCTGATTTGTACGAAAATTTTACGGACGTGGACGCAGTGTACGCTGTCAATCCTTCCTACGTTGAGAATCCAAAGGAAATCAGCGAGCTGACATACAGAGAAATGCGAGAGCTGTCCTACGCGGGCTTTTCAGTGTTTCATGATGAAGCGCTCATTCCGGCATTCAGAGCGGGGATTCCTGTGCAAATTAAAAATACGAACAACCCGTCTGCACAAGGCACCCGCGTCGTCAGCAAGCGGGATAACACAAACGGTCCTGTTGTCGGCATTGCCAGCGATACCGGCTTTTGCAGCATTTATATCAGCAAGTTTTTAATGAACAGAGAAATCGGATTTGGCCGCAGAGCCCTTCAAATTCTGGAGGAACACGGTTTAACGTATGAGCATGTTCCATCGGGCATTGATGACATGACCATCATCTTACGGGAGGGTCAAATGGATGCCGCCACTGAACGCAGCGTCATCAAACGGATTCAAGAGGATCTGCACGCCGACGAAGTGATTGTCGAGCATCACCTCGCACTGATTATGGTTGTAGGAGAAGCGATGCGCCACAATGTCGGCACAACGGCAAGAGCGGCCAAAGCTTTATCAGAGGCAAAGGTGAATATTGAAATGATCAACCAAGGATCTTCTGAAGTAAGCATGATGTTCGGCGTGAAAGAAGCCGAAGAAAGAAAAGCCGTTCAAGCGCTATACCAGGAATTTTTCGCGGGCGTGCTGATCTCTTAATATACATTTACATAAATAGCGGACGCTATTTTTTATACGATGTGAATCATAGTTGAATTGTTCATTTTTTCTCTTGTCCACTATTATCCCTGCCAAGCCGATCGTTTCAGCATACCTTATAGTATCCTTCATAGGGAGGTGAAGCCTTATGTCAGGATACTCTAACTGCGGCGGTTACGGCCATTCTTTCGCTTTAATCGTTGTATTGTTTATTCTTTTAATTATCGTAGGGACTGCGTTTGTTGGCGGCTTCTAAGCTGCTGACCGTCTCTGCGGGCGCCGAAAGATCTACATCTTGCGGCGCTGTTTTAAAAAAGAAACACCCCTTCTCTTGGTGAGAAGGGGTGTTGTTTCTTACGTCATTCCTCTTTCCGTCACATGAAAGTCGAGTGCTTCCGCGTTAGCAGAAACGCCAGCCGCTGTAAAAATCGCGGCTGCGGCCAAACAAATAACAAACAACTTAGATTTCAATTTCATACAAACCTTCACTCCTTTGTATTTGTTTTCTTGCCTCTTCAACTTGTAGAAAGTAGGAAGCAGACAGTTTAAACCATTTCTGTTCATAGTAATATTTTGCTACTTCTAGGGCTAAATCCTCTATATCAGCGTACATATTTTTATTTTTTAAGTATTGGAAACATCGTTCGATTCCTTCTTCATTGGGCTGATCCTGATATAGGGATTGCAAAAACTCGAATTTTACCGCGTAGTCTGCATCGTCTGTTTCTTTAGCATATTCATAGCCCCGCTTGTGATATGCCGAAGCTTTATCATGTTTTCCCCGTTTATAATAAATCAAGGTGATTAAAAAATAGGCTTGCGGCAGCGAATTAATGATTCTGCTGCTTTCAAACGTGGAGACCGCTTTTTCAAAGTAGTCAATAGCAGGGTCAAGAAGGTCTTGATTGTAATAGCATAACCCAAGATTGTAATATGCTCTTCCGACCAGCTGGGCTTTTTGTTCTGCTTCGGCCATATCGAGCGCCAGTTTGAAATGGCGTGCGGCTTGTTCGAAATTCCTTTCATCCATCAGGTTGACCCCGAACACGAAATGGCACTGAATGATTCTCACATTATAGGTTTCCTGCTCCACGTAAATTTCATAGGCGTTTTTTATATTGATCAGTGAAAAGTACGTTTGCTTCATATAATAATAAGCTTCAGCTATTTTAAAATAGAATTCAGCCCGTTCAATATGGTCTGCGACAAAGGAAAGCTTTTTCTCCGCCTGTTTATAATATGTAATGGCAGAAATAAATTCCCGCTTATCAAACTCATACATTCCGCGGAAAAAATTCACATAATAGTCAAGCAGCCCTTTGAGATCTGCCTGGTTGCTGTCAATGTTTCTTGATAATTCAGACAGGCTCGGCTGGTCTTCGATATTTAATTTCTCTAACGGCTCTAGATAATCAAGCATAAGCTGGTGGCGGAATTCCATTAGTGAATAATAAAGCAGCAAGTTGGAATCGTGCTGCATGTGGTTCAGTTCCTGCTGGATTTCAGCTTTTAACACTTCGGCATCCGGCACGCTGAATGTGCGGATATATTTGTACCACTCGTTAATTTTTTGACCGACCGCTGAAGAAGGAATTACCCCGCTCTTCATTCCTTCACCCTCTCCCATCAAAAACTGTTTATGTCATATTTTATCATGTTTACAGACCGTCCCAACCCGAAAAACACGCAATCTTTGTTTCGGGAGCACGCAATAAACCGAAGCGGTGTGCAAAAAAGGCGGCTGCACCTGAGATGCCGCCGCCCTGTATGTTATGGCTGTTTTGCCGTTAAAGGAAGGCGGATGATGAATGTTGTGCCTTTTCCTTTTTCACTCTTGATTTCTACTGTGCCCTGATGCATCTCAACGAGCTGCTTAACGATGGAGAGACCGAGTCCGTATTCCCCGTATGCGGTGTTCGTTCTTGAAATATCAGCTTTGTAGAATCGCTCCCAAATATGCTCAATATCCTCTTTTGAAATGCCGATTCCCGTATCTTCAATCTCGATAATCGTCTCTTTATATCCTTCTAATCCACGCAGCCAAATGTTACCATTTCGCGTAAATTGGATGCTATTTTTCGTAATGTTGACGAGAATTTGAATGAACCGGTCATAGTCGGCATGAACGATGATGTGATCCTCTACCTGAATCGTCAGCTTGTTTTGCTTTTCTTTCGCCTGCTGTTCCAAGTGCTCTTTCACGATTTCGAATACCTCGATCAGCGGAACATCAAGCTTGTTCAAGGTAATTTGCTGGGATCTGATTTTTTCATAATCCAGATTTTCTTTTACGAGCCGCAGCATGCGCTTCGTTTCCTCACTGATAAGCGAGAAGCATTTATCCTTCTTATCCTCAGGAATTGTATGGCTATTCAACCCTTCAACCAAACCGTTGATCGTCGTCAGCGGTGTTTTTAATTCGTGTGATACGTCTGCGATAAACTGCCTTCTTCGCTTCTCAAGGCGATCGATTTCATCCCTTGATTGCTTTAATTTTTTCGCCATGATATTAAAGTCAGACGCCAGCACACCAATTTCGTCCCCGTAGCTGTTTTCTAAGTGGATGTCATAATCGCCGGAAGCCACTTTATCCGTCGCTTCTCTCAGCTTTTGGATCCGTTTGACATGGAATTTGGACAGAAGCCAGCTGACGAGAATGGTAATGACGAGCGTGCTGATCACAGCGTAAAACATATAGAGGTTGACTTGATTGACCATCTGTTCAACACCGCTGATCGGAGAAATCAGCAGAACGGCGCCTTTAAATTCGTTCTGAACAAATATAGGCTGCGCCACAAGGGACACTTCATCATCAAAACGGCCATCTGCCCTGATCATGACAGTCTGCCCTTTTTTCAGCTTATTCCATTCCGATTTCTTCAGCTTTTCCCTTGGTTGATGGTGAAAGCCTTCAGGAAGAAAATAAGGCTGCTGCTCTTCATTAAAGATAATAAACTGTGTCTTTCTTGTGCTTAAAATATCCTGATATGGATACAGTCTGCGCATGTCAACCTGGCCGGCTTGGAATTCGTTTGCAATCTGCACCGCATATGACGTCAATTCCTCTACTTTGTTTTGATAGGCAAACTCTTTCACAAAGTGGGAAAACAGAGAAATGATAATGACAAACGCTAAAATCAAAATGCTGATATGGCTCAGGAGCAGCTGATATAAATATTTAATCTTCATCAAATTTATATCCTACTCCCCACACAGTGTATAGGAAAGGTTTGTCTTCGCTGGCAAGCTTTTTCCGCAGCCGTTTAATATGAACATCCACCGTTCGCTCATCTCCGTAGAACTGATAGCCCCATACCTGCTCAAGCAGCTGTTCTCTGGAGAACACCTGCCGCGGATTTTGGACAAGGTAATAAAGCAGATCGAATTCCTTCGGCGTGAGGTTTTCTACAGGCTCTCCGTTTAAAAATACTTCTCTCGTCTTCTTATTAATTGTAAAGCATTCCGATTCGATCATATCTTCATCAATGACCGCCTTGCCTGTCGCCTGGTATCTTCTGATGACAGCTTTGATGCGGGCAACCAATGTCAGCGGACTGAACGGCTTTGTGACATAATCGTCCGCTCCCATCTCAAAACCGATGACCTGATCTGATTCAGTGTCTTTGGCAGTCAGCATGATAATCGGCACCGTGCTTGTCTCTCTTATTTTTCTGCAGATGGTCACGCCGTCCATGGATGGTAACATAATATCCAAAATGATCAGATCCCAATTTTCCTCCGTAAAACGCTGATATCCCTCTAATCCGTCATGAACGAATTCCGCTTCAAAACCTTCCTTAAAAAAGAACATCTCCGTCATCGTACATACACTAACATTATCTTCTATCATTAATATTTTCATTATATCCTCCGGTTGGTTTGATGCTTTTTTATATAATAGCACCATTTTATACAGAAGGTTTTGTGTTTCACAATTGTTAGTTTTTATTTCATCAACTAGAAATAGATTGTTCATAGTTTTTTCATACCTTTGGACTACTATTAATTTATCAACAAGCGGGCCCGCCCTACAGGCGGTCTTATCAATAAAAATACCTATACGGAGGAACATAAATGAACTTTATCAAACGGGCCTTTTGGAATATGAAGGCTAAAAAGGGAAAAACGTTATTGCAATTATTTGTGTTTACAGTTATATGCGTCTTTGTTCTGTCGGGACTCACCATCCAGTCGGCAGCACAAAAATCAAGCGAACTGGCCAGACAGGAACTCGGCGGAAGCGTAACCCTTCAAGTTGACCGCCAAAAGCAAATGGAAAAACAGCAAGACAGCGGAGAAAAACGCAGCTTCGAATCAACACCGATTAAAGTGTCTGATGCAAACAAGCTTGCAGCACTTGATCATGTGAAGAGCTACAACTACATTACTTCAGCTTCAGCTAACGCAGGAAACTTTGATGCCATTGAAAGCTCAAGCTCTAGTTCAAGTGATTCCAGCTCAAGCTCAAATACTAAAAACGGACAAGGCGGACCGCAAAGGATTCAGGCCGATCTTTCTATTGAAGGTGTCACCAGCACAGCGTTAGTTGATGAATTCTCTGACGGGGATTCAAAAATCACTGACGGACGCGCGATTACAAAATCAGATGTCGGCAAAAACGTAACAGTGATTAATGAAACATTAGCGGTAGAAAATGATGTAAGCGTCGGCGATTCGATCACGATTGAATCAGCAACGGATGAAGATACAACGGTGAAGCTGAAGGTTGTTGGTATCTATAAAACAACGTCTTCAGGCGATGACCAAGCCCAAAATTTCTCTTTCTTAAATCCTTACAACAAGCTTTACACGCCTTATACAGCAACAGCAGCGCTGAAAGGTGACGACTATAAAAATACAATTGACTCGGCTGTTTACTATATGGATGATGCAAAAAATATGGACGCTTTCGTAAAAGCAGCGAAGAAAACATCAATTGACTTCAATACGTACACACTGAATACAAACGATCAGCTTTACCAGCAAATGGTCGGCCCGATTGAAAATGTAGCTTCTTTCTCTAAAAACGTCGTGTATCTTGTATCAGTGGCAGGCGCTGTCATTCTTGGCCTGATTGTCATGATGTCAATCAGAGAGCGCAAATATGAGATGGGCGTGTTAATGGCCATCGGTGAAAAACGCTGGAAATTGATCGGACAGTTCTTAACTGAGATCCTGATCGTGGCCGTTATCGCAATTGGCCTTGCATCGGTAACAGGAAATCTAGTCGCGAACCAGCTCGGAAATCAGCTGTTGTCCCAGCAGATCAGTTCGTCATCTGATTCAACGCAAACCGCAAGCGGGCAAAACGGACAAATGCCTAGCGGCGGTGGCGGCATGGGCGGCGGAATGTTCGGCCACAACTCAGCAAACGTGGATGTCATTGATTCACTGAACGTCGCGGTTTCTATGAACGACATGCTTGTTCTTGGCGGAATCGGCATCATCATCGCAATCATCGCAACATTGCTGCCGTCTATCTCAGTACTGCGGCTCCATCCGAAAACGATATTGACAAAACAGGAATAGAAAGAGGCGAAACCTATGAGCTTATTAGAATTTCAACAAGTCGGCTACTGGTATAAAGACAAAAGCCAGCCATTGTTTCAGGATATCAACATCAGCTTTCAAAAAGGAAAATTCTATACAATCGTCGGCACATCAGGGACAGGGAAAACCACTTTCCTGTCTCTGGCAGGCGGACTTGACGCACCAAAAGAAGGAACGATCCTTTACGATGGAAAAGCGGTTTCCAAAATCGGCTTAACAAATTTCAGAAATCAATATGTATCCATTGTCTTTCAGGCGTACAACCTGCTTCCATATATGACGGCTCTGCAGAACGTCACAACCGCCATGGAAATCACAGGTTCTAAAGAAACGAACAAAGAAGCGTATGCGCTGGAAATGCTGCAGAAGGTTGGCATCAGTGAAAAACAAGCCCGGCAAAAAGTCCTGACACTAAGCGGCGGACAGCAGCAGCGGGTATCGATTACAAGAGCTTTCTGCTGTGAAACGGATCTCATCGTAGCCGATGAACCGACCGGAAACCTTGATGAGGATACATCAAAAGAAATCGTGCGGCTTTTTCAAGATCTGGCGCACAAGGAAAATAAATGCGTCATCATGGTAACGCACGATGAGCAAATTGCAAAAGTATCGGACATCAACATCAGACTCTCAAGAGGAAGCTTTACTGTGAAGGAAAACGTCGCAGTCGTATAACAAAAACGCGCCTCTGCCAGTGCAGACAGGGGCGCAACCTAAATCCCCCTTTTATATAGAAGTGAACATAAAAAGAGCGGCGGCTGCATCCCCCCGCTCTTTTTATTGTTTCTTTTTTTCCGATCTCTTTGATTTCTCTCTTCGCTTCTTTTTCCAAACGGCTATTATAAACAAGAAAAGCGGAAACAAAAGCTGAAAGGGCAAATGAATATACAGCGGCACCACCTTTAGGCCTTCGTTCAGATGCTCCGAAAAATTAGTCGCGATCGTAATGGAAAGAATTAAGATGCCCAATCCCATTGGATAAGCCAATTGAGAAGGGTTCTTTTCCTTAAAGAGCGTGGACGTGCCCACCACCACTGCGTATAAGTAGAGGCTGACCTTGAAGAAACCGCCGATGATCAGCGCCAGCATAAAAAAGACATCGAGACGGTCTAGAAATTCTTCAACCTTAATCGTCTGAATCGTACTTAAAAGCGGAAACTGGGATCTGAGTGTAAGATCAACATCAAGCACGCTGATATTAATCGCCACGCTCAGCGCCACAACCAATCCGCTGATGGCTATGGCGGCCATTCCCACTTTCTTTACATCTTTTCGGTCATTAAGATGAGGGAATATCATCACAAATAAAACAACTTCACCAAACGGAACGTACATGGTCTGTGTGAAAACAGAGTGAATGACAGGAACAATGCCGTCTTCTAAAACCGGTTTTAAATTCTGCGTATCTATGGAACCCGAGACAATAATCAGCACAAGGCCGAGGGCGCCCAGTATATACATGGCTCCGAAAAGAAGTTCAGCCGCGCGTGCGAGCACTTCAATTCCTTTTCTGACGGCATATATGCAAACAATCATTAATAAAGCATTCACAATCAGAATCGGCGTATCATGATAAGCAAACGTCAACAGCATTTCCCCAAAATCCCGCAGCACCCGGGCGGCAATATAGGCAAAGTACAGGATATACAAAAATGAAAACAGCCAGCTTAGCTTGGTTCCCAGCATATCATCCATATATTCTTTCGGTGAAGATTCGGGGTAACATTGATAAATGCCTTGATACAAATAGTAAAGAAACAAACCGGCAGCACAGCCTAATAGAACTGCTATCCAAGCATCCCTGCCCGCCATTGAACCCGGTGTTATCAATAAGGAGCTGCCCAACTCAAAAATGATAACCATGACAAACAGCTGCCGTATGCTGATTTTGGCTTTTTCCACCTGGCATGTCCCCTTTCTCCAGACCTATTCATCTTCAAGCTGGTGTTGGATTGGATTGTTTCGCAAGCCCGTTCTTCTGATATACGTCTCTGCCTTCACATCGACTGGCAGTTCGGGCAAATACTCTTTATCCCAAGTGTCTTTCATTTTTTCCCACTGCTTCGGATACTTTCTGTATATCGTGTCACCAAAACCGATAAAGTCAATTTTATTCTTCTTGACCATTTTCACAGTGTTGGTGATTTCCTTTTCTAACTCTTTGTTGAGAGCTTTTTCAATGGCAGACAGCTCCTTTGGATCAGACAATTTGAAAGGGTATTTGACAGCATCTATAATTCCTTCAACCGCCACACGCACGTGGATGTGCGGACGTCCGTTCCGCATCTCAGGTACAAGCTTTGTGGTTTGATGAGTGACCTGTAAGCTGACCGCGTCCTTTGTCTTGTCCCAATCAGCATTAATAAACGTATGCTGAACCTTGTTCATAAGCCAGACAGCTCCAACGCTTTCCTTATCCGTGATCCAATACTTTAAATGACCTGACTTATTAAACACCGCCAAACCGTCTGCCTGAAGAATGGCTTTCGGATCGGTCGCCTGCGTGTTTTCCATGCTGATTCCTTTTTTATCGTCACCAATCATCATATATCCCGGGATAACCGGTGCTCTTGTGTCGATGGCAAGTGTTTTCAGGACGTCCTGAATATTGGTTTTGACCACCCGTCCATATTGCGCCTCCGTGAAGTCGAGTGTTTTATTGACTTTATTTGACGGGATTTTATCAATCGGCGTCAGGATTTTCACGATGTTTTCCGCTTTCGTTTTATGAGCGATGACAACTGTGGCCGTTGTCCTGAATTCTGTGTCGCGATCAAGATTATCTAACACAAAATCCAAGCCTTCCTCTCTCGCCAGCTTTTCACTGATCGCAACGAGATTGGTATGGGCAAAGTAAAGCCGCCGGGATACCTTCATGGAGGCTTTTCTGAGCGCTTCCGTCATGTTGTCGCCTTCAATTGAATAAACGGATACAGGCGGCCTATCTCCAGCACCGCCTCCCTGAAGCCCGCCAGCAACATTTCCGGGATTGATAATTTGAAGATGCAGCACGTAGTTGCCTTCGTTCGTCCGATCAATGCCAATCGCCGAGATAATCGCAAGATCCGTCAGTTCTCGCTTATCCCAGCAGCCGGGCAGCACAATCACGCTCAAAAGCATGAGGACGGTTAATACACGTTTACGTACCATTCTGATCCCCTTCTTCCAAATCTTTGTTCACCATTCCGCGTGAACCATCAGGCTCTGGGCGCTGATCATCCCCCTGCCGCACCTTATCTTTCTTGCTGATCGATTCCGGCCTTTTTTCATCAGCCCACCATGGAACCCTGAACAGTGTGTCCTTTACCCCTTGAGATGAAAAAGGAGCGAGCGGCGACATATAAGGAACACCGAAAGAGCGCAGGCTGCATAAATGGACAAACATCATAATGATGCCTAAAATCAGCCCGTAAAACCCCATAATAGAGGACGCAATAATAAAGATAAATCGAATGAGACGGGCTGAAATCGCCATGGCGAAAGCGGGTGTCGCGAAGCTGGCAATCGCGGTAATCGCAACGATAATGACCATGGCCGGAGAGACGATACCAGCCTGTACGGCAGCCTGTCCGATAACAAGCGCACCGACGATTGATACCGCTGAGCCGACGACACGCGGCAGCCTGACGCCGGCTTCTCTGAGAATCTCAAAAGCAACCTCCATCGTAAGTGCTTCGACGACAGCTGGAAACGGGACAATTTCCCGCTGGGCTGCAATGACGACTAACAGCTGCGTCGGGATCATTTCCTGGTGAAATGTCGTGGCTGCCACGTAAACAGCCGGAGCCACGAGTGAAATAAAAAAGACTAAAACCCGCAAAACCCGTATGCTTGTCGCAATGTCAAAACGCGAATAGTAATCTTCAACAGACTGAAAGAATTGAACAAATAAGGCCGGAGCAATCAGAACAAACGGCGTTCCGTCCACAACGATCGCAAATCTTCCTTCTAACAGATTTCCCGCTACAACATCAGGACGTTCTGTATGATACATGGTCGGAAACGTCGTAAAGGTTTCATCTTCAATCAGCTGCTCGATATATCCGGATTCTAAAATACTGTCTATATCTATTTTTTTCAGGCGCTGCTTCACTTCCTTCAGCACCTTTTCATCACAAATGCCATGAATGTACATAAGCGCGACATCCGTGTGGGTTACAGACCCGATTTTCATTTTCTCTACCCATACATTCGGATTTTTGATGTATCGGCGGATCATAGAAATATTGGTTTCAAGAGACTCTGTAAATCCTTGGCGCGGGCCACGAAAGGACACCTGGGTGCTCGGCTCTTCAATGGAACGCTGCTCTCCCCCTTGAGTGCTGCATATAAGCGCTTCATCATAGCCATCAGCAAAAACCAGCGCATTGCCGAGCATTAATTCAGAAAAAAGCTTGTCCCAGCTCTTTTCCGCTTTCACTCCGCCTAACGGGAGCGTTTTTTCAAGAATCTGCTGGATCGCATGAGAGTTTTGGATAGACTCATTCTGTACCAAAGGCTCGATTAACCATTCATGGATCGTGTTATTATCGACCAGCCCTGCAATATAAATAATAGCTAGATGGATACGATCCTGCTCCCCGATTTTAATCTCGCGAATGATGACGTCCGAGCTGCTTCCGACCTCCTTCTTCGTTTCCGCTATATTTTTTGTCAAACTTGCGGAAACGAGAACCGGTCTTTCTTTTTCTTGCAACTGATCCTGATTCTTTTCTTCTGTATTCTGTTTATCTTTCGAATCGGTCTTTTTCTTTTGCTTAGAAAATAAAGGCATACACAAAATACCTTTCCTTGTTATTTTCTCATATTCTTCCTTTTGGAGTTCATATTATGCATACAGATGGCTGCGGTATAACTTCTCCGATAAAGATAGACACTAAAAGCGGAGGGTGATGAAGCATGAAGATATTAGGCGTGACAGGGATCTTACTGATTTGTTTATTAACCATTTCTGTTTTTATGGACATGCTACAAGGTTTCAGTTTGACAAAAGCCATTTATAACAATATGTCCAGCTTTAAGATGACGACGTTTGCAGAATGGGTCGTGCTTTTATTTTTTGTTTTCATACTAGTGAGAGAAATGTACGTGATCTATAAATCGAAAAAAAAGAACCCCTGAAGCGGGGCGCTTTTTTCAAGCGATAATATTGCCGTCTATTGTATCGCTGCTATGTCTGTTGATGGTTCCTTTGAAGATGCGATTGCCGATGATTTTGGAATTGGTTGAGGTGTTTGTTTGAATAGCTGTCGCCGTGCCTGCGGAGAGGTTATCGATGGTGTTTCCAGAGATGATAGAGCCTGCAGAACCGTTGATATAAATGACAATCGGATTTCCGGCTGTCCTGTTGACTGAAATGGTGTTATCAAAAATTTCATGCACACCGGCGTTGATATAGATGGTAACTAAAAGTGGAGATCTCTCGAAGTGGTTGCCGATAATTGAGGTTTTCGCACTTGTGGAACAGTAAATCGGGTAATTTTTAAACTCTTTATATGTGTTGTTTTTGATGATAGCGCTAGCATTGTTTGTAACAGAAACAGCATATGATTCCGGGGCTGCTTCAAACGCGTCAGGATTCAGTGTATTTCCTTCAATCACCGCGTTTCCTTGAGCGATCCAGATCCCCCGGCTGAATTTTCTCAGCACATTATCTTTAATGATCATATCGCCTCCGGAAATGTTCACGCCGTCAATGACTTGAATGAGGCAGTTATTCAGAAATGCGGTATCATCTGACAGCACTGCGCGAAGGCCGGTACTGCGCATTGTTTTAGACAGTCCGTTTTGAATTTGGTTGCCGTCTACCTTTACGTCGGAAGACTGGTAAACCAATATCCCTGTGTTTTCAAAGTTGCTGATTTTATTGTTGGTGACAAGAACGCTCTTTCCCCTGACATCAATCCCGGTTGAAAACCCGGTAATGAGATTGCCTGCGATGACCGCATCACTGCTCTCTTTTCCTTGTGACACACCGAGTCCGGTAATTCCAACTCGAGGCGCAGCAGCTGCGTCTTCCGCCCGTCTAAGAATATTTCCCTTGATCACTGTTTGCGTTCCATACCCGTAGCTGATCGTATTGTCTGAATGGTTTCCTTCTATTGAAATGCCGTACCCATTAAAATTGGTCACAGAACTTGAAACGTTTCCGATAAAATGGTTATTGCGAATGGATACATTGATTGGTTCTTCATAATCAATATCACCTTCGCCATATCCTTCTATGTCTATTCCGAATTTCGGAGCTGTTCCATTCCCCGTTCCGGCATCTGCAATCACGCATTCCTCCACCGTGACCATATCACATCCGGTAATGGAAATATTATTTCTTCTGGACCGCCGAACCTCACAGCGGCGGATGGTAATTTGCTCTGACGTTCGATAATCATTATTTGTCTTTAACCCCCTCGGACTGACAATGATCCCGTCCCCGGTAAAATCAGAAATTTTGACATCATCAATGACAACATTCGAGCATCCTTCAATGCAAATGCCAAAGCCCCATTCATGGGTTGACCTTATCCCTGCGGACGCATACGTATGCTCGTCGCGCTCGCCGATAATTTGTCCCCCGGAAATGGTTATATTCTCTTGCTTGCCTACATAAAATGCGGAATAACCCCACGAACTGTTCGGGATCACTTTGATGATACACTCGGGGTCCATTACAATCTCAAGGTTGCCTGGAACAATGATCCCCGCGTTTCGAAACTTCTGATTGGGATCCCCTCCAAGCGTTCCGTCTATTACATATGTTCCCTTTGGAAACCAGACAGTATGATATCCTTTCGAAACAGCCGTACTGAGGCATTGATTAATCAGTTCTGTTGAATCCGTTTTACCATCTCCTAAGATACCGAAATCCGCCGCATTTAATATGAATTCAGCCAATTGCGAGCCTCCTTCTCTATGATTACTATCATAATACTCACAAAGGCCCGATCCGCTTGCACATTTCTCTAAAATTTTATTAAAAAAATATAAAGGAATAGTTTTGTAAGAAAACCTTACAAAAAAGGACTTAATAATTAGGATAAAAACACTATTTTTATATACTTATAATTTTTCCATTATGGAATTATTTGAAATGAGTATAAATTATATTGACACAAGTATTATATAAGAATATGATTTTTATAATACACTTTTTTAAGAAAGGGTTTGGCTGACATGGCTTCGATTGATAACGAAAGTATCATTAAAAGCGTCCCGCAAAAAGGGTTCTTTGGTCACCCGCGAGGACTATTTACACTATTTTTCACCGAATTTTGGGAGCGTTTCTCTTACTATGGAATGAGAGCAATCTTACTTTACTATTTGTATACAGAGACGGTAAATGGAGGGCTTGGCTTTGACAAGGGCACAGCAGTTGCCATTATGTCGATTTACGGATCTCTCGTATACATGTCCAGTATTATTGGCGGATGGCTCGCAGACCGGGTATTCGGTACCGCAAACACCGTGTTTTACGGCGGCATATTCATTATGTTCGGCCACGTTGCACTCGCCTATCCGGGCAGCGCGACAGCATTCTATATCAGCATGGCGCTTATCATTATTGGAACAGGTTTATTAAAACCAAACGTTTCAAGCGTAGTTGGGGATCTTTATACGAAAGAAGACCCGCGCCGTGACTCAGGTTTCAGTATTTTCTATATGGGAATCAACCTCGGTGGTTTACTTGCGCCGTTAATTGTCGGAACACTCGGACAGAAGTACAACTATCATCTCGGCTTCGGGGCTGCCGCAGTCGGAATGCTTCTCGGACTTATCGTATTTGCTTTGACAAGAAAGAAAAACCTCGGGATTGCAGGTTCAAATGTACCGAACCCGCTGTCTAAAAAATCAGCGATCGGCACCGGTATCGGGGTGATCATTGTAGCGATTGCGGCAATCATTGCTGTACAAACAGGCGTGCTGACGATCAATCGGTTCATCAATCTTGTAAGTATTCTCGGTATTTTGATTCCTATTGTTTATTTCATTATCATGTTTACAAGCAAAAAAGCGGACAAAACAGAAAAATCTCGTCTTGCCGCTTACGTTCCTTTGTTTATCGCTGCTGTCATGTTCTGGGCGATTCAGGAACAGGGAGCAACCATTCTTGCGCTATACGCCGATGAACGCACAAGGCTTTCATTGGGCGGATTAGAACTTCAGTCATCTTGGTTCCAATCATTAAATCCATTGTTTATCGTCATTTTTGCACCCATTTTTGCGTGGCTATGGATGAAGCTTGGCAAACGCCAGCCGTCCACACCAGTTAAATTCTCAATCGGAATTATTCTAGCCGGATTGTCATTTATCATTATGGTATTCCCTGCAATGCAAGGAAAAGAAGCACTCGTAAGCCCGCTTTGGCTCGTTCTCAGCTTCCTGCTCGTCGTGCTTGGAGAGCTGTGCCTGTCTCCAGTCGGTTTATCCGTAACAACGAAACTGGCGCCGGCTGCATTCTCTGCACAGACAATGAGTATGTGGTTTCTGACTAACGCAGCAGCCCAAGCGATCAATGCCCAAGTTGCCGGATTGTTTGATAAAATTCCTGAAACCATCTACTTCGGCACCATCGGTTTGATATCTATCGTACTCGGCGGCATTCTGCTGCTGATCTCGCCGATTATCAAACGCGCGATGAAAGGGGTCTTATAATAAAAAAAACAGCCTGCCGATTTTGGCGGGCTGTTTTTTATTTGTCCATCCATTTGCTGAAGCTTTGATCAAAGGCTTGCGGTTCTTCCAGCATTGGCTGATGGCCGCTCTTCTCAAAAATAACCTTCTCCACATGGGGATATAAACCGTCAACAGCATCCCACAGTGTAACAGGCGCAACTAGATAATCATATCTACCTAAGCCGATGTAAACCGGCACTTGAACATCAGCTAACCTCTGAATAAGATCAAGCTGGGCAAATGTATGACCCCATAATTCATCAATAATCGGCATATTCGTGAAAACACCGTCCCATAAAGCAGCAGCATGCGGCCGCTCTTGATAAAAGCTCTTCGCTTCAGCGTGAATACACATGTGCACAAAGCGTCTCTCGGGATCTTTTTTAATGTCCAGCGGCAAATTCGCAATATCTTTTTCAAAGCGTTTTTTTCTCTCAAGACTGGCTGTCTCCATGAAAAACGATTCACTTTTTCGCTGTCTTGCTTCACTGTTATCAGGTGCAGTGTTGAAAAGCGCAACCTTCCGGACATGTTCAGGATATGTTCTGGCATATTCTAAAGCCATAAATGCGTGTCCAGAATGACCCAAGATGACCATATCCTCAAGCTGAAGAGACGTTCTCAGCCTTTCAATATCGGCCAAAACGGCTTCAAGCCTCAGATCTTCTGCCCGCAGTTCCCGCTTTGGCTTGACAAATCCTCTGTGATCAGCAAATATCCATTGATATTTCTGTTTGATGTCTGAGGAAAAAAGACGCGGGTAGTAAACCGCACTTCCGATCACAAGGATGGGTGCGCCCTCTCCCTCGATTCGATAAGATAAATCAAAACCGTCTGAGTGACAGATTCCCATACGTTCCATTTCTCACGCCCCCTTTGTTTTCATTATATAAAATAAAAGCCTGACGCATGGCGTCAGGCTTTCGATATTACCGTTTTAATTCCTCAAGCGTCTTTTCCCATCTGTTCAACACCTCTTCAGGGCTGTGAAGCTGGATACGGACACCAGAAGTCAAATCAGCATATTTCGCCACGTCCTCCTTCACCGAAACGATACGGCAGGCAAAACGTTCTCTGTCATATTCGGCTTCTTTCAGAGGCGGCAAAGGCTCGCATTGCAGCTTCACATAATGAGCGGCTCCCTTCCACCATGCCGTGAACTGCGCTTTTCCTGTGCGAAGGATGTTGGCTGCAGTCGCTGTGTTTTTCCACAGAGCGATTCGGATATCCGTTCGGCTCAGAGCGATGATTTCTCCCACGCTGATCATAGCGGCGTGCGGCCAGCCGTCCTCCGATACCGTTTGCAGAACGAAAGCCTCCTGCCGCTTCTCCTTCAGGCGATTCCCGTCAAGCAGCTCAAAGAGGCGGTCTGACATACAGCTCACGCTGATCAAGCCTTTCGTTCCGGCACAGCCGGAACTTCAATTGCGGTTTCTGTTTCCTTCGGATCAATTTTAAACGCCGGATTGTATTTCGCCGGATTTGTAATGCTTTCCGGCTCACAGGATCTCCATGTAAAAAAACATGTTTGACACTGATAAACTTCCCAAGCGCCTTCTACAGGCGATTTACTCATGAGTTCTCCCTTTTTTGAATCGCATCGAGGACATGTATGCATTTCGATCTTCCTTTCCTTATTTATTCATCAAGTCCATTAATTTTTGTTCCCATTCTTTCGTTGTTAATGGTGAATCAAGCGGCTGTGAATAATGGCCTCTTGTTTCCGGCGCAACCGGTGTAGTGGCGTCAAGAATCATTTTGTGAGTGATTCCTGATGGATTAGATCCCGGGTCAAGCGGCAGGACAGATAAGTCTGGAATGATGACCGCATCGTGCTTCGGATGCATTTTGGTCGAAAGCGCCCACATGACCTGCGGCAGGTTGAATGGATCGACATCCTCATCAACGACAATGACCATTTTGCAGTAGCCGAGTCCGTGCGGTGTTGTGAGCGCGCGCATGCCGACTGCTTTCGCAAATCCGCCATAGCGTGTTTTTGTGGAAACAATCGCGATTAAACCGTGTGTGTACATGGCGTTCACAGCCACAATTTCATTCGGATACGCTTCTTTTAACTGCTGATAAAGCGGCACACATGTGTTAATGCCAATCATGTAATCGCATTCTGTCCAAGGCATGCCTAAGTATAAATGTTCAAAAATCGGATTGTTTCTATGATACACGCGTTTAATTTTGATAATCGGCATGCTGCGTCCGCCGGAATAATGGCCTGTGAACTCACCGAACGGGCCTTCATATTCACGCTCTCCGGCAATGATTTCACCTTCAAGCACTACTTCAGCGCCCCATGGAACATCAAGATCAGACAGCTTAGATTTTACGATGCGATATGGTTCACCTTGAATTGCGCCTGCCATTTCGTATTCTGATTGATCATAAAGAAGCGGAGTTGATGCCGCCGTGGTTATGACCGGCTCACAGCCGAGCGCAATGGTGACCGGAAGATTGATGCCGCGTTCTTCAGCTTGACGCAGATGGATCGCAATATCGTGCTGCGGCACAGGCTGAATGCCAAGGCGATCTTTTCCTTTGACTTGCATTCTGTAAATGCCGACGTTTTGCTTGCCGAAATTCTCAGGGTCTTCAAGATCGCGGGAAATGACACATGCTTTGTCTAAATAGTAACCGCCGTCTCCTTGGTTAATTCGGAAAAGAGGCAGTATATCGAACAAATTGATATCTTCCGTGATTTCATTTTCATGAAACGGCGCTGATTCCTCACGTTTGACCGGCATCGGAAACTGGTCATAACGCTTCGCGAATTCAAAAAACTGTTCTTTTACCGGCGTGTCTTTCGGCATGCCCAGCATCATTGCATGGTTCGGCCAGGAGCCGATCACATTCATCGCAATTTGCGCGTTGTGATAGCCATAAATGTTATTAAATAAGAGCGCGGGGCTCTTATCTCCAAGATTGCTGGCTGCGCGTGCTGCGGCTCCTAAATCCGGCTCGGGCTTTACCTCTTCATTCACTGTTAGCAGCTGTCCTTCTTTTTCAAGGGCAGCGAGAAATTCTCTGAAATCTTGATAAGCCATGATCAAGCTCCTCCTTTTTGTTTTTCAATCCCATTCCAGCGTTTCGCTTCAGGTAGGCGAATGCCGAATTGGTCCAACGTTCTGAATACAATATGGTCGACCATTTCCTCTAAGCTGCTCGGCTGATTATAAAATGCCGGCATAGGAGGTAGAATGATGGTACCCATTTTCGTAAGCGCTAGCATATTTTCGAGATGAATCTGGTTCAAAGGCGTCTCTCTCGTTAAGAGGACGAGTTTTTTTCTCTCCTTGAGCATGACATCCGCCGCACGTGTCAGCAGATTATCCGCCATCCCGGTGCGAATGCTTGCGAGAGATTTCATGCTGCATGGCGCAACAATCATTCCATCGGTATCAAACGACCCGCTTGAAATGGCTGCCGCCTGGTCCTTATGCGAATAAGTGTATGTGGCCAGTTGTTCAACTTCCTTTAAGGTATAGCCTGTTTCGTGTTTGATCGTGACGTTCGCCCAAGGAGACACAACGAGATGGGTTTCTACCTCGGCGGCCTTCAGCCACTCCAGCATTCTGACCCCAAAAATGGCCCCTGTTGCCCCTGTCATTCCGACAACGAGTTTCACTTTGTCCCCTCCTTTACGCTTGAATTCTGCTTTCATTTCCATCATACTCCTGATATATCCATATGAAAAATATCTGTTAAATCTATATTTAATACCTAAAAGGTATAGTGAGGAGGCGCTTTCTTTTGGACATTCGCCAGCTTCGATATTTCATTACCATTGCCCAAGAACAGAAAATCACGTCCGCCGCCAAAAAACTCCACATGGCGCAGCCGCCTTTAAGCAGGCAGCTGAAACAGCTGGAGGACGAGCTAGGTGTTATTCTGTTTGACCGGAATAAGAAAAAACAAATGACGCTTACATATGAAGGAACTGTTTTTCTGAAAAGAGCCAAGGAGATTCTGCATAGATTTGAAGATGCAGTCATTGAGGTCCAAGAGCTGAAGGAGAAGGTAGCCGGCACGCTGGCCGTGGGTTCAACGATTTATTGCGCGGCTCTGATGCTTGAAAAAGTAACACAGATCAAAGAGAGATACCCGCACCTCACCTTTAACATTTGGGAGAATGAGCCTGCGACACTGTTAGAGCTGCTTGAAAGCCGACAAATCGATGCTGCGGTCACGACGACGCTGATCAAAAGCGATTCAGTTCAATTCAAACAGCTTGATGACATTCCATGTGTGCTCGTGCTTTCAGAAGAAGCCGGATATCCGTGCGGTGACACCATTAAAATGGAGGACATTCCTTCCTTTCCGCTGATTCTGCTGCGGCCTGTCAACGGAAAAGGCGTCTATAATCAGGTCATGAATGAATTTCATCGTTTGAATCTGGAACCGCGCATTGTTTGCGAATGCCATGATTCCGCAACTTTGCTCAGTCTCGTCTCATCCGGATTCGGCGCGTCCATTCTGCCCGTCACGATGATTCCCGTTCATATGAGAAACCATGTTCACACCGTCCATATCGAAAACAATCCTTTCATTATGACACCGGCAGTCATCTGGAGAACAGACAGTTATTTGCCAAAACCGGTACAGCAATTTTTGGATTTGTTTTAAAGGATTTTGCCTTATGAAAACCAAATACTTGACTCATACTAAAAAAAAGTTATCCTTTAGATTTGTAAGCTAATTTTTTATTTCAATAAAATCAACCAGAAAAGTGGGGAATAAGATGAAAAAAGCATTATTGGCTTTATTCATGGTCGTAAGCATTGCCGTTCTTGCAGCTTGCGGAGCAGGAAATGACAATCAGTCAAAAGATAACGCCAAAGACGGCGATCTTTGGGCTTCTATTAAGAAAAAAGGTGTGCTGACAGTCGGTACGGAAGGAACATATGAACCGTTCACTTACCACGACAAAGACACTGACAAGCTGACTGGCTATGATGTGGAAGTCATCACAGAAGTCGCAAAACGCCTAGGACTGAAAGTCGACTTTAATGAAACACAATGGGACAGCATGTTTGCCGGCCTGAATTCCAAACGGTTTGACGTCATTGCCAACCAAGTCGGAAAAACAGATCGTGAAGACCAATATGATTTCTCAGATAAATACACAACATCAAGAGCCGTTGTCGTGACGAAAAAAGACAACAACGATATTAAGTCAGAAGCAGATGTAAAAGGAAAAACGTCAGCTCAATCACTGACAAGCAACTACAATAAATTAGCTACAGATGCGGGCGCGAAAGTTGAAGGTGTTGAAGGCTTGGCACAATCCCTTCAATTAATCCAGCAAGGCCGCGTCGATATGACATACAACGATAAGCTTGCCGTATTGAACTACTTAAAAACATCAGGCAACAAAAACGTAAAAATCGCGTTTGAAACAGGCGATCCGCAGTCAACGTATTTCACGTTCCGCAAAGGAAGCGGCGAGGTTGTTGATCAAGTCAACAAAGCTTTAAAAGAAATGAAAGAGGACGGGACTCTTTCTAAAATTTCTAAAAAATGGTTCGGCGAAGATGTATCTAAATAATCTGCCGGCATTGACGCTTGGCACGGCGATCCCGTGGGACCTGGTGCAGCAGTCATTCTGGCCGATACTTTCAGGGGGAATCTACTATACGATTCCCCTTACCATTCTTTCCTTTATATTCGGAATGATACTGGCGCTGATTACGGCGCTTGCCAGAATGTCGAAAGTGAGACCTTTGAGATGGGTGTTCAGCGTATACGTATCCGCGATACGTGGCACTCCTCTTCTCGTTCAATTGTTCATCATTTTCTATCTGTTCCCGGCCTTTAACATCACATTAGATCCATTTCCAAGCGCAGTTATCGCCTTTTCATTAAACGTCGGCGCCTATGCATCTGAAATCATCCGGGCATCTATTTTATCCGTGCCGAAAGGGCAATGGGAAGCCGGCTACACAATTGGCATGACACATCAGAAAACGCTGTTCCGCGTCATTTTGCCGCAGGCGTTTCGTGTGTCGATCCCGCCATTATCCAATACCTTTATCAGCCTGATTAAAGATACATCCCTCGCTTCTCAGATTTTGGTCGCTGAGCTGTTCAGAAAAGCTCAGGAAATCGGCGCGCGGAATCTTGATCAGATTTTAGTGATCTATATTGAAGCAGCCTTTATTTATTGGATGATCTGCTTCCTGCTTTCACTCGTCCAGCATGTCATCGAACGGCGTCTTGACCGCTACGTGGCCAAATAAGGAGGTTCCGAGTATGCTTACCGTTAAAGGATTAAACAAATCATTCGGTGAAAATGAAATTTTAAAAAAGATAGATATGAAGATTGAAAAAGGAAAAGTCATCGCCATACTTGGGCCTTCAGGTTCAGGGAAAACGACGCTGCTCCGCTGCCTGAATGCGCTGGAGATCCCCAATCGCGGGGAGCTTTCATTTGATGATTTCTCCATCGATTTCTCCAAAAAAGTGAAACAGGCAGATATCCTGAAGCTGCGCCGGAAATCCGGAATGGTATTTCAGGCGTATCACCTGTTCCCGCACCGCACAGCTCTTGAAAATGTGATGGAGGGCCCTGTTCAGGTGCAAAAACGGAACAAAGAGGAAGTCAGAAAAGAAGCGATTCAGCTTCTTGAAAAAGTCGGATTGAAGGACAAAATGGATTTATATCCGTTCCAGCTCTCCGGCGGACAGCAGCAGCGCGTCGGCATCGCCCGTGCATTAGCGATTCAGCCTGAGCTCATGCTGTTTGACGAACCGACCTCAGCGCTTGACCCCGAGCTTGTCGGAGAGGTGCTGAAGGTTATCAAGGATTTGGCCAACGAAGGCTGGACCATGGTCGTCGTGACCCACGAAATCAAATTCGCCCAGGATGTGGCGGACGAAGTCGTCTTCATCGATGGCGGCGTCATCGTGGAACAGGGACCGCCGGAGCAAATTTTCTCCGCACCAAAAGAAGAACGGACGCAGCGGTTCTTGAACCGGATTTTGAACCCGCTGTAATAAGAAAAACAGGGCTGCCTCAGCCCTGTTTTTTATGTTGAGCCCCATTCGCCTATTCCGCCCTTTTGGTAGATGTGCTACAATGACACTCGACTGATTTTTACGAAAGAAGGGACCTCACGTGAAGCAAGAACTTGTTCTGCGCTGGACATTTTATTTTGCCGGTTTGATCATTTTGGCTTTTGGTGTATCCCTGACGATAGAAGGAAAAGCACTCGGCATTAGTCCGTGGGATGCATTTCATTACAGCCTGTTTCAGCACTTCGGGCTTACCGTCGGCCAGTGGTCCATCATTATTGGAGCGCTCATCGTCGGATTAACGTCATTGTTTACGAGGGCTTGGCCAAAAATTGGGGCGATCCTGAACATGGTGCTCATTGGTGTTTTTATAGATTTTTTCAATTTTCTTCTGCCAGCCCCCTCCACCTACACAGGCTCCGTCATCGTCTTCTCTCTCGGCGTGCTGTTGATCGGCTACGGCGTCGGTGTTTATGTATCAGCAGGCCTTGGCGCGGGGCCGCGTGATTCACTGATGATGCTGATTACAGAAAAAACCGGCTGGAATGTGCAATGGGTGCGGAACGGCATGGAAATAACAATTTTGTTTGCGGCATGGGGCATGGGCGGACCGATCGGTTTAGGTACAATTTTGACCGCCATCCTCACCGGTATCATTTTGCGCTTTTCATTGCCGCAGTCAATCCAGCTGCTGAATTATGCTGTGGCAAGGCGGACAGCCGCTGTGAAAGCAACTCCGCCTATACACTAAAACAAAGCCGCTACGGCTTTGTTTTTTTATTTTCTCCTCTATATGAGTCTTGTTGAAGTATGATAGGATGGTTTTGACAATCTTTTGCAGACGGAGGATCTAGAATGAAGATTTACGGAATTTATATGGACCGCCCGCTTTCCCAGGAAGAGAATGAACGGTTCATGTCTTTCATATCGCCTGAAAAACAGGAGAAATGCCGGAGATTTTATCATAAAGAAGATGCTCACCGCACCCTGCTAGGAGATGTGCTCGTTCGCTCGGTTATTAGCAGGCAGTATCAGCTGGACAAAGCTGACATCCGCTTCAGCGCGCAGGAATACGGGAAGCCTTGCATCCCTGATCTTCCTGACGCCCATTTCAACATTTCTCACTCCGGCCGCTGGGTCATTTGTGCGTTTGATTCACACCCGATCGGCATCGATATTGAAAAAATGAAACCGATCAGCCTTGAGATCGCCAAACGTTTCTTTTCAAAAACAGAGTACAGCGACCTTTTAGCAAAAAACAAGGACGAGCAGACAGACTATTTTTATCATCTATGGTCAATGAAAGAAAGCTTTATCAAACAGGAAGGCAAAGGCTTATCACTTCCGCTAGATTCCTTTTCAGTGCGCCTGCATCAGGACGGACAAGTATCCATTGAGCTTCCGGACAGCCATACACCATGCTATATCAAAACCTATGAGGTGGATCCCGGCTACAAAATGGCCGTATGCGCCGCGCACCCTGATTTCCCCGAGGATATCACAATGCTCTCGTACGAAGCGCTTTTATAAGTGGCTCATCAGCAGCTTGACGCCATGCTCAATATCTTCCGTTTTCACATTGGAAATATTGATTTTTAATAGATTTTCTTTCGGATAATCTGATAAATAATGACGGTCTATCGCCTCAAGGAGAACCCCTTGTTTTTTCATCCTTTGAATCACCCTTGAGGCTGGCAGATCCCGAGGAAGCACCAGATGGGTGTGCATGCAGGGTGCCTGCCCGCTGGAGAACGTAAAGCGGCCGCTTCCCAGCTGCCTATGTGTTTGAATGGCTTGATGAAGCCTCAGTGACCGTTCCTTATAGGAAGCGCGGATCTTCTCCTTATGCCTGCCATACATGCCGCTTTTCAGATAAATCTCCAACGCCGCTTGAGAAATCATCGAGCAGTCGATGTCGTTCAGCTTTTTGTAGGTGTGAAACGTGTCAGCCAGCGCATCCGGCAAAACAGCGGCCCCCACGCGAAGGCCGGGAAACATCATTTTCGAGAAGCTTTTCAAATAAATGACATGCGAGGACAGATCATATGCGTACAGCGGATCTGCCTTTTTATTTTCCTCCAAATCACCGAGATAATCATCCTCAACGAGATAGACATCATACATTTCTGCCAGTCTCACAAGCTCTTGTTTATCATGTTCTGATAAAGAGCAGCCCAGCGGGTTATGGAAGCGCGGCATCGTATAAAAAAACTTGATCGATTCTGTCTGAAACAGCCGCTCGACCTCGGCTATATCAAGCCCCGCTTCTGTTCTATTCACGCCGATGGCAGGAATTCCAAGCGTCTCAAGCTGTTCAATCATCAAATGATAGCCCGGCTGTTCAATAGCGATCTTCTCTTTCCCATTTGGAAACGGCATTGCACAAAGCAGGGACAACGCCTGCTGAACACCTGAAGTGATGAAAATATGCCGTTCATCCGCAAATACCTGCTGATTGGCCAGCAGTTTTCGGAGTACGCGAATGAGTGATGGAAGCCCCTTTGGCGTTCCATAAATAAACAAATCATTTTTGTATGTATCAATCGCTTTGTTGATGCAGTGTTGAAAATCAAGATACGGAAACACATCGGGGTCCGGTGCAGATGTGGCAAAGTCGATGGTGCCCGGCTGCCCGCTTTTTGATTTTCCCGTCTTTTTCACAATATAATAGCCGCTTTTCGGAACAGAGTAGATGAGGTGGCGCTTTTCCAGCTCCTGCAGCGCTCGGATCACTGTGCTTTTGCTGACTTGGTAGCGGGCGGACAGCTGACGGATGGACGGGAGCCTGTCTCCTTCTTGATAGGCGCTGCTTTGCATCATCTCCTCTATCCTCGTTAAAAGACTCATATATTTCTCCATGCTTTCCCCCCTGTTTTGTACCGGTACAGTTCATTGTTTTTCTCATTGTACCGTTATGGTCACAGCCATACAATAAAATAAAGCGACCGGCGCAATTTAGGTAAAGGAGCACCTCCCATTATGATTAAAAATCAGCAAGCCTCCGCTTATATGGCGGCTATCTTATATTCGTTCATTATCGGTTTATCCTTTCTATTCGTAAAAATCGCACTGCAAACAGCCGAACCGTTTGATATTCTGGCACACCGGTTCACCATTGCATTTGCTGCGGCCACTGTACCGGTCTTATTCGGCTGGGTAAAGCTATCAATCCGTGTAAAGGACGTCATGGCCATTTTGCCGCTCGCCCTGCTATATCCGGCATTGTTTTTCAGCTTTCAGGCATTCGGTCTTGTGTACTCGTCCTCCTCTGAAGCGGGAATTATTCAGGCAGCGATTCCGATTTTCACGATGGTCTTTGCCGCTTATGTTTTAAAGGAACGCTCGACGTGGACGCAGAAGGGTTTCACGGTTTTATCCGTCGCCGGCGTCATGTTTATTTTTGTGATGAAAGGCGTCGATGTGGAATCAGCCAGCTTAAAAGGCTCTTTGCTGATCCTGCTGTCCGCTTTGTCCTCCGCGATGTACAATACCGCTGCCAGAAAAATGACCCAGCGGTTCAAGCTGACAGAGCTCACCTACATCATGTCAGCCATCGGCTTTGTCGTCTTCAACGCCATCGCCCTTATTCGCCACGGCGCGGCTGGAACTGTCAGCACTTATTTTCAGCCATTCCGGGAGCCCGGCTTTGTTCTCGCCATTGTGTATTTGGGCGTGCTGTCTTCACTTGTCACTTCGTTTCTGTCTAACTATACGCTGTCACGGATTGAGGCGTTTAAAATGAGCGCTTTTAATCACGTATCCACTATCGTGACGATGATTGCAGGCGTGGTGATTCTAAACGAAAGCCTGTCGTGGTATCATCTTGCCGGCGCCGTTTGTATTATGATTGGCGTGCTGGGGAGCAATACCAATCTGCAGAAAAAGACAAATCACCATAGAGTCCCTGCAAAAAAATGAGAAATTATGCTAGACTGATAGGAAAAACATGGTTTGAGGT
Source organism: uncultured Bacillus sp. (assembly GCF_958411575.1). Taxonomy (NCBI): domain Bacteria; kingdom Bacillati; phylum Bacillota; class Bacilli; order Caryophanales; family Bacillaceae; genus Bacillus; species uncultured Bacillus sp. The sequence goes on along the minus strand of NZ_CATYRA010000008.1, from coordinate 102,970 downwards.
GTAAGTGTACCGTATGATTCAATATGCTAGTGAAAGTATCAATCTTCCAGGAGAAATTACTTTTAAGGATGTAAGAGAAATCTTTTTTTATCAAGTCGGAAAAATCTCATTCTTTTACTTTCTGTTGTTTTGCGCTATTTTTGCTGCAGTTTATTCTAGTAACGGATGGCCCCGTCTCGTTTATGGCAGTGACGCGCTTAACTTGTTTATGAATAGTATGTTGATTATCGTGATGTCAGTTCTGTTTACACTGCTGCTCCTCCTTCTTCTATATGTGAAGTTTTCCAGAGCATACAAGAAGAACGAACGGATTAAATCCAAAAGAACGTATATCCTCAATCAAGAAGGAATCCGTATATGTTCTAAAAAGTATGACCTCATTTTTAATTGGAATGAAATCACAGCTGTTTTCGAATATAAGAATATCTTCCGGATCAATACATCCAGCAGCCAATATATTGCGGTACCAAAACATTTTTTTCATTCCAAAGAGGAGATGAACAGATTCAGGGGCATTATCCTTAATAATACCGAATCAAAAAAAGTTAAATTTAAAAAGGATCAGCGATGACAGTGCTGGTCCTTTTATAATGATTGATGCGTTTCTTTTGCCTTCTGTTTATCTAAAAACGGCACCAGCTCTATTACAGCCGATACACCTACAAACACGACGCACACAACAATAATTAGCAGATAATCATGGGTCATGTCAAAAAACAAACCACCTGCATACACACTGAGAGCTCCGGCAATCTGATGGATAAAGAAATTGATGCCTAGCAGCGAGCCGATTAATCCTGTTTGATAGCTTTCTGAAATAGACGCCGCGGTCAGCGGGATTACACCTGTGTAACTGAGTCCGAATAACAGGATAAACCCGAAGTACCAAAGTTCGCTGTGATGGATTCCGAGAATGGGAATGAGCAGGCAAATCAAGCTGATCAGCCGAATGAAAAATAAGATGGACAACATCACGCTTCTGCTGCCGAGGAGATCTGACAGCCAGCCCGCCAGTAATCCGCCAATGATAATAAACGCCCCGAACGCGGCCATCATTCCGTTGACATGAGAGACATGCGCATCCTTCAGCATCGGAACGAGATGAGCATCAATGATTCCCATTGTAAATCCGCATGTAAACACGCCGAAGTACAGGATATGAATGAGACGGGATTGCTTTACCACGCTCCAAAATCCCCGCCAGTCATAAGATTTTTTCACTGACGGCGCTTGCGCATGTGGCGGATGCTTCATCCCGAAGGCGAGAAGCGGCAGAAGAACAGCCGCCATAACGATGCCTAATATGGTATAGGTGTTTTGCCAGCCGGCATGGTACGGAGCCGCGGCCCAAATGGGCGAGAGCAGCAGCAGGCCCGCTGAGTTTGCATTGGTCAAAATAGCGAGCGCGAGGCCTTTGTGTGTGTCAAACCAGCGGCTGATGAAATATTGGGTCGTCACGCCGACCGCACAGGAATAGCCGATTCCGCCGAGCACTCCGTAAATGGCAGAAAACACATGAACATTCGGTGAATACGGAAGCACCAAAAAGCTTGCGCTGATACAAACAGCCCCGAGCGCCATAATTTTTCTGACGCTAAACCGGTCAATAAAAAACCCGACAAAAAACTGAACGATGCCCGTGGTGATCATAAAAATGCTGACTGAAACCGCGATCAGTGACCTGTCGGCATGGAAGGTATCCGCCATCGGCAGCATAAAAAATTGAAAGGAATTTCTGAATGAGTTCATTCCGATGGCGAAAACAAACGTAAACAGCAATATAAACCATTTCATCTGAGGAGACGCGCGCATGTTCCGACCCGCCTTTATTTGAGTATTGCGACTATTATATCATGTAAAAATTGTCATTCCACATCAAAAGCGGAACAGCAGGTGCTGTCCGCTTTTGATCACGATTGAATGATTGGATGCTGGTTCAATATCGCAAAAATCCGTTCTGCCACTTCTTCCGTATGTGACAGCAGAAACATGTGCCCACCGGCAAATTCATGGAATGTAATGTCTTTCGCCCACTTCTTCCAGCCTTCCGCATCTCGTATACATTTCTCATCATCAAGCCCGTTAAAGACATGAACAGGGGATTGGATCGAGGCCATATCGTGAAGCTCAAATTGTTCAAGAGCCCGGTAATCTGATCTGAAGGAAGGCAAGAAAAAGGACATGACTTCCTTGTTTTCCACAAGCTCCGCGGGCATCCCTCCTAATTTGATAATATGATCGAGAAACTGATCATCAGGCAGATGGGACACTTTCTTCCGCTGAATGTGCGGCGGCTGTATCGCTGAAATGATAACTGCCTGCGGAAAGATGCCTTCACGCTCCAACTTTTGCGCCAGCCTGAAGGTGATCATTCCGCCCATACTGTGTCCAAACAGCACAAACGGCCGATCAGGACGAAGGTTCAATTCTTGTTTGTACAAATCGGTCAGCTCTTCGAGATTCTCAATGGCTGACGTTTGGTTCGTGCCGTGTCCTGGCGGCTCGGCAGCGAGCATCTCACACTCTCCCTGCAAAAAAGCATGGAGAGGGCGAAACGACGCTGAGTAGCCGCCGGCAAATGGAAAACAGATGAGCTGCGTTTTTTCCGACGCATCAAAGGATTTGAAGAGTTGGCTCATTGGCTGTCTCCTCCTTTCACACTTCATTTAAGAAACCGTTTCGGTTTGTGTATTAAGAAATTCGAGCAAAATCCCTGCATTCCTATCTAGCGTTTCGCCCTGCAGCATTTCAGCGTGTGTTCCGAAGCCTCTTTTCACACGGTAAGCACCTGTTGTTGCCTCGTCCCACGTCGCAAGCCATTCCGGCATGTCAAAATCAGCGCCAGATGTCAGCAGATCAATATCAGCTTTCACCTGTCCTGTGCTGATCAGGTTGACATAGTAAGAATAGAAAGCGTGTGTTTTTTGCTTGAGGCCTTGTTTGACGGCTTCGCTGTTGAGCGCTTCATTGTCCCGATTGACATTCATCAATGCTTCGACATCATTCTCAACCGTGCGTCCGTCGAGATCACTGACACCTTGTTTTTTATAGGAATCCACCATGATGATCCGCTGAACAGTACGTCCTTGTTCCTCAAGCTTTTTGGCTGCTTCAAACGCCAGGCTGCAACCCGCCGAATACCCGAACAGTGTCAAAGGCCCTTCCGGCTGAAGCTCCTGAATCAGAGCCGCATAGCGGTCAAGCCGGTTTTCCTCCTCGATGAAATCAAAGGCACACAGCTTGTATGACGGCAGGCGGCTAGCCAGGTTTTGGTACATAAGGCCATAGCCCAAGACCGGCGGGAATGCAAAAATGATCTGCTCCTGATCGGGATTCATTATCGTTACATCTTGCAATCCATCTGAGCCTCCGTTTTTCAAATACGCTGAAATGCCGGCGATCGTCGGCGCTTCAAACAAAAGCTTTACCGGGAGATCAATCCCGAGCTCTTTTTTGATGCGGGAAGCGGCAGTCATTGCTTTTAAGGAATGCCCGCCGAGTGCAAAGAAATCATCATGAATGCCAACTTCCTGTCTGCCGAGAACCTCCGACCAAATTTGTGCGATCGTTTCTTCCGTCTCGTCTCGTGGCCCGATCCATTCTTCCGCCAGCTGATCCTGATCCGGTTTTGGCAGCAGTCGTTTATTGACCTTCCCGTTTGTCGTTAAAGGAAGCTCGTCCAAGAAAGTAAAGGTTTGTGGCACCATGTAAGCAGGAAGCTGTTTTTTCAAGTGCGCCTTTACGTCTTGAGCTGAAAGCTGCGTCCGGTTCACGAGGTATGCGTTGATTGATGCATCGCCAGAATCATGGCGATCTGCCACAACGACCGCATCTTTCACACCTGGATATTCCTGCAGCTGCTTTTCGATTTCTTCAAGCTCAATCCGGTGTCCGCGTATTTTGACCTGGTCGTCAATCCGGCCAGCGTATTCAATCGTTCCGTCCGGCAGCCAGCGTGCTAAGTCCCCTGTGCGGTAAAGCGTTTCTCCCGGTTTGAACGGGTTCGTGATAAACTTTTGCTTCGTCAGGTCATGACGGTTTACATATCCTTTAGATACGCCCATTCCGCTGATGCACAGTTCACCGACCGCCCCGAATGGCTGGAGCTGATTTTGCTCGTTGAGAATATAAACACTGGCATTGCTGATCGGCTTTCCGATCGGCAATGAGGAGACGGAATCCGGTATATCATGCACGACGTAAGCTGTCGCAAACACCGTTCCCTCAGTCGGCCCGTAGCAGTTAATCAGCTTGCCCGGCCCCATGACCCGCAGCGCTTTTCTGACGTGAGGCACAGACGCGCGCTCTCCTCCGAATAACACGCAGCGAAGCCCCTTCATCCAATCCTCTCCCGCATCTGTGAGAAGATTAAATAGTGCAGTTGTCGCAAACATGACATTGACATTCTCTTGATGAATCAGATCGGTTAGACGTTCTGTATCAAGCAGCGTATGTTCATCTGCGATAATGAGCCGTGCCGCATTCAGTGTTGAAGCGTAGAAATCAAAGGTAAATGCGTCAAAGGCGTAATTCGAAACAGATAAGAACGTATCTTTTTCGCAAAATGCCATGTAGTCTACATGCTTGACCAATCCTTGAATATTGGCATGAGTGGTGATATTGCCTTTCGGCTTTCCGGTTGTACCGGACGTGTACATGATATATGCCGGATCGTCGGGTTCAATCGCGATTGCTGGGTCGCTCGCCTGTTCTGCAAACCGTGTTTGATCATCGATGAAGAGCGTTGTTCCTGTATACGGCAGCTGAGCCGCTTTTTCTTTCATCTCCTGATGTGTCAGCAGACAGGCTGCGGCGCTGTCAGTCAGCATATACGAGATTCGGTCCTTCGGCAGCTTCGGATCAATCGGCAGATAAGCCGCTCCTGCTTTTAATACGCCGAGAATGCCGATCACCAGTTCAAGCGAACGCTTCGTGTACAACGCTACTACGGAGCCTTTGTCCGCGCCTTGCTTTTGCAATCGGCGTGCAAGGCGGTTCGCTTCCTCATCTAATTCCCGGTAGGAAAGAGTTTGGCCGGAATACGTAAGCGCCGGTGCATCCGGATTAACGTTCACCGCTTCCTTGAACCAATCCGTCAGAGGCTTTGCCTCATGAGTTTGAGCCGGCGGGTTTAAGCCGGAAAGCAGAAACGCTCTCTCCTTGTCGTCAACGAGATTGATTGTGCTGACAGGCTGATCCGGCTTTTCGATGAGCTGCTGAATCGCTGTGAGAAGCTGAGATTTCAAGCGCAGGATAAACGCCTCATCAAACACATTCTCATTATAGGCAAGCTTAATCAGCATCTCATCTCCCGGGGAAGCCATCAGGTTGAGGTCATAATTCGACTTCTCAAAAACATGTACATCCTCCATATCAAAGCCGTTTTCACTATTTTCTTCATTTTTTGCATCCTGAAGCGGATAATTTTCAAAGACAATGATGTGGTCAATGAGTTTTGGCTGATCAGCCTGAGTTTGGATGTCATAGAGCGGCACATATTGATGCGGCTCAGACTGAAGCGCTTGCTCCTGCAGCTGCTTGAGCAAACCGTTAAATGTGATATCCTCAGACAGTTTCACACGTCTTGGGACAACGTTGATAAACAGCCCGACCATATGTTCAACGCCTTTGATTTCCGCGGGACGCCCGGAAACGACTGTGCCGAAAGTCAAATCGCCAGACTGCTGATAGCGGCTGATCAATACGCTCCAGACTGCCTGCAGGGCCGTACTTAAAGTGGTATGCTGCGATTTTGCAAGCTCGGTAAAGGCCTTTGTTTCCGCCTCCGGCAGTGAGAAGAGCAGTTCTTTCGGCTCGTAGCCGTCCGTTTGTTTCTTTCTTAGCTTCGCAAACGTCGTCTGTCCTTCAAAATCCTCTAAATACTCGCGCCAGTAACGCAGTGATGCTTGTTTATCCTGCTTTTCAAGCCACTTGATATAGTCTTTATACGGTTTGACAGGAGGCAGGCTGTACGGCTTTTGTTCGCGCAGGGCATTGTATACCTTAAACAGATCCTGCACGACAATGCCAAAGCACCAGCCGTCCAAAATAATGTGGTGGTAGCTCCACACCCATTCAAAACTTTCTTCAGCTTTTTTGAAAATAGCTGCGCGCATTGGGATATCCCGCGTTAAATCAAAGCCCTTGACCTTATCCTGTTCCTTATATTCATTGATTTTGGCTATTTGTTCGCTGTCCGTTAAGTGTGTCAGGTCTATTTCCTCTATACGAAACTCGCGTTTTTTCAATACGACTTGGACAGGCCTTTTTACTTTTTCGTGAATGAACACGGTACGAAATACTTCGTACCGGTCCATGATCACATTCATGCTCTCTTCAAGGCATTTGGTATTCAAGCTGCCTTTTACTTTCATCGTGATTTGTTCAAGGTAAAAGCTCTGGCCGGGATTCAGGATGGTATGAAACAGCATCCCTTCCTGCATCGGCGATAGGTAATACATATCTTGAACCTGATCCTTGCTAAATTGACTCATATGCTTCGCTCCCGCCTTCTGTAATTCCCTTGCGTTTTATTTTAAATTCTCCTCAAGCATGTCAAAGATATCGCCCATCTCGTCCATTCCAAGGTCTTCAGCACTGAAGTCGCTTGGCGTGAATTCCTTATCTTCTTTTTCCGTACAATGGCGGATCAGCATCAGGAGATTTTCTTTAAACCGTTCCATTTGCTCCTCGACTGTAGCTCTTTCAAACTCCTTCTCATTGTAGGAGCAAGAAAGCACAAACCGGCCGTTTCTAATCATTCCGCTGAAGCTTAAAGCGTACAGTGCTTCTGATTCTTCGCTTACTTGGCGCCCCATATCGAAAGCGGACGGCTCAAAGAAGTCGGTTTTTACTTCACTGTCGAATTGTCCTAAATAGTTGAAGCTGATCTCTGGCGTGAAGCCCTTTGTTTCCGCAGTTTTTGTGACATAACGGAGAATGCCGTAGCCAACTCCTTTATCCGGAATGCGGCGCAGGTTTTCTTTGACTGTTTTGATCACGGTTGATACATCTGCTTCAGACATGTCGAGCACAACAGGATACTGTGCCGTAAACCAGCCGACCGTTCTGGAGATATTGACATTCGGGATGATGTCCTCCCGTCCGTGTCCCTCCAGGTTAATGCCGATTTTGGCATCGTCTGTCCATTCTTTCATCGTTAAACCGAGCGCGCTGAGAAGAATATCATTGATTTCGGTTCCATATGGCTGATGAACATCCGTTAAGAGATGTTTAGTGTCCTCTTCCGTTAATTCACAAATTACGGATGATGTATGCTTGACGATCCGCTGCTCTGTTTCGTAGTCCTTCGGCACAGGAGAAACCTGTTCAGCGTCAATTTGCGACCAGTATTCAGCCTGCTGTAAAAGATCCGCTGATTGGCTGAATGCCGCCAGTTCTTCCGCCCAATCCTTGAAGGAATTTGTTTTTTGCGGGAAGACAACGCTCCCTTCTTTCTCAGCCTGCACATAGCCTGAAGCAAAATCTTCAAGCAAAATCCGCCATGATACGCCGTCGACCACGAGATGGTGTACAGCAATGAGCAGGTGATCGCCAGCTTCCGTACGGTATTGCTCCGCCTTCAGAAGCGGTCCGTTTTGCAGATCGAGACTGCTTTGCAGCCTGTCCGCGAGAATCTTGATCTGGCTTTTCAGCATCTCTTCATCAGTGCCGTACAGATCAACGATTTCGAAGCTGACCTTGCTTTCACCGATTGGTTTATATGCTTGAATGATCTCTCCGTCTTCCTCACGGTAGACCATGCGGAGTGCGTCATGATGTTCGATCAGTGCCTGCAATGTTTTCTCCACCCGTTCAGGATCAAAGCCCTTCGCGGCGTGAAGCATCACTGACTGATTCCAATGGTGCTTGTTCGTGAAATTCTTTTCAAAGAACCAGCGCTGGATCGGTGTCAGAATGACTTCGCCCTCCACTGGGCCTTGGTCTGCCTGTTTGCCTTCGGCACGCTCCACGTATTGGGTCAGCTCTTCGATCGTCGGGTGCTGGAAAAGATCTTTCATTTCCAGCTTCCAGCCGTGCTGGTTCAAGCGGCTCGCCATCTGGATTCCTTTGATGGAATCTCCGCCGAGCGAGAAGAAATTGTCACTGACACCGACTTCAGAAATACCGAGCACGTCCTGCCAAATGCCGGCAAGCAGCTCTTCCATGTCCGTTGTCGGCGCTTTGTATTCTCCGCCCCCTGCTTCGATATCCGGCTCCGGCAGCGCTTTGCGGTCTACTTTGCCGTTTGCGGTAACCGGAAGTTCGTTCAGCGTCACCCAGAACGCCGGGATCATATAGTCCGGCAGGGTTTCTTTCAACGAAGACTTTAACGCTTCTATGTCAGCTGTTTCCGGTGTGACATACGCCGCGATCGCTGTATTGCCGCCTTTATCTTTGACAGCTGTTACCGCAGCATCGTGCACCTCAGAAAGCTGGGCGAGCTGGACTTCGATTTCTGAGAGCTCGATCCGATAACCGCGGACCTTGACCTGCTGGTCGATCCGGCCGATGTATTCGATGGCGCCGTTCACCCATTTCACCAAATCGCCGGTGCGGTACATGCGTTCACCCGGCACAAACGGATCAGCGACAAACCGCTTCGCGGTTTCGTCCTCTTTATTCAGATAGCCTCGCGCCAGTCCGCGTCCCGCCACGCAAAGCTCTCCGGCCACGCCTTCCGGCTGCACCTGATTGCCCTCGCCGAGAATGTACACTCTCGTATTGGCGATCGCCTGCCCGATGGAAAGCGAGCCTTCCTCCGGATTGATCTCTGTGCTTGTGGCAACGACCGTGTTTTCTGTCGGCCCGTAGTTGTTGATGAGCTTGTACGGCTGTTTCATGGCACGCTTCAGTTTGTCTCCGCCTGTCAGCAATACGCGGAGTGACGTGTTCTCTAGCTCCATAAACTGTTCCGCCAACTGCGTCGGCAGGAAGGTGATCGTCACCCCGTTCGTTTCGAAATAATCGTTCAGGCGAACGATATCAAGGCGGATCGCTTCATCAATGACATGAAGCTCGGCGCCGACCGTCCAGGTCGGGAACATCTCCCAAATGGAAGCGTCGAATCCGAAGCCCGCGTACTTCGCACTGCGGTCCTCCGCCGTCATGCTGAACGCGTCATGGTGCCAGAAACACAGGTTCACAAGCGCATGGTGTTCAACCATGACACCCTTCGGCTGTCCGGTCGTTCCAGACGTGTAAATCATGTACGCGAGGTTCTCAGCGTTTGCATCCGTCTCTGGATTTTCTTCGTCGTTTTCATCAAGCGGCAGACTTAGGATCGTGCGGTTGCCGTCAAGAAGAATGACCTCTCCCGTATAGCTGTCCGGCACTGAGATGCCTTCCTGTTTCAAGAGAAGCGTCGCACCGCTGTCCTGTAGGATATATTCAATCCGCTGATCCGGATAGTCAGGGTCAATCGGCACAAACGCCGCTCCCGCCTTTAAGACGCCGAGCACCGCGGCGGACATTTCCAGCGATGGCTTCGTGAGGATGCCGATGCGTTCATCCGCGCTGATACCGCAGTCAATCAGAATCCGAGCAAGACGGTTCGCCTTGGCGTTCAGCTCGCCGTACGTCCATGACTGGCCGTTATATGTGACAGCCGGGCGGTCTATGTGGCGCTGAACTGTTTCTTCGAATAGCTGATGAACGGTTTTGTCTGTCGGTACAGGCAGCGTTTTACCCTTCCAAGCGTCGAGAAGCGTTTGTTTTTCTGTTTCGGTGACGAGTGACAGGCTGGAAAGCGGCTGGTTCGGATTTTCCGCGATAGCTTTTAGTAAATGTAGAACGTATTCGCTCCATTTTTCAGCCGTTTCTTTTGAGAACAGATCAGTCGCATATTCGAGCTGCAGTCCGATGCCGTTTTCATCAGTGAATCCGCCTAATGTCAGATCAAACTTAGACGTTCCCTGATGGGACTCGTAAGGTGAAATGCTTAGATTCTGCAATGTAAGCTGTTCTTTATCAGGATTTTCTGTCGTCACCATCACGTTAAACAATGGATTTCGGCTCATATCCCGAGGGAGATCAAGCTGATTGACTAATTCCTCAAACGGATATTCCTGATGCTCCAGCGCTGACAGGTTTGTCTGCTTCGCTTGCTCCAGCAGCTCTGCAAATGTTTGCTGTTCTTCCGCTTCCATTCTTAAGGCAAGCGTATTGACGAACATTCCCGGCATATCTTGGACATCAGCATTCATCCGGCCGGCAGTGACGGAGCCGATGACGATATCCCGCTGCCCGGATATTTTGCTTAAAAAGACGTGAAAAACAGCGTGAAGCATCATGTGCAAGGTCGTTCCGGTTTCTGCGAGCAGTTGTTCTACCGCCTTTGCCGTCTCACTTCCCGTACGGAAACGGACCGTGTCCCCTTTAAAACTTTGCACAGGCGGACGGGCGTAATCGAGCGGAAGATCAAGTTCCGGCAGCTCGCCTGAAAGAACCGAGAGCCAGTACGCCTCATGCTCCTTCATCCGTTCCTTTTGCTCAGCTTCATTTTGCCAAACGGCGAAATCCTTATAATGAAGCGCCGGCTCTGGAAGCTGCTCTCCTTTGTAAAGCAGCGCCAATTCTTTTACAAAAATGCCTCTTGATACCCCGTCTGCGATGATGTGATGCATATCTAAAAGCAGCAAATGTTTTTTCGCTTCTATTCGAAGCAATGCTGCGCGAATGAGCGGTGCGTCGTTTAAGTCGAATGGACGGATAAAGTCCTTGATCTTTTGTTCCGCTTCATCTTCTTTCGCTTCAAACAAATGAAGATCAATCGCCGCCTCCTCAATAATGCGCTGAACAGGCTCACCGTTTGCTTCCATAAATGATGTGCGCAATGACTCGTGGCGGTTCACAAGCTGATTGAGTGAGTCGCGCAGACGTGAAATATCAAGCTCGCCTTCCATCAGAAGAACAGATGGCATATTGTAGCTAATCGTCTGCCGGTCAAGCTGATTCAGTACATACATCCGTTTCTGCGCAGATGACAGTGGGTACATATCCTGTTTGTCAGCCGGTTTGAGCACGTGATGGCCGCCTGAAACTGCCGATGCCTCCATGTAAGCCGCAAGCTGGCGAACAGTCGGGTGCTCGAACAGCGCTTTAAGCGGTACGATTTTCTCCGATTCAGCCTGAATGTTGGCAATGAGCATCATCCCTTTTAATGAATGGCCGCCTAAATCGAAGAAATTGTCGTCGATGCTGATCGCTTCTATGCCAAGCGTTTTCTGCCAAATGCGGCATAGGCTCTTCTCAAGCACTGTTTCCGGTGCGGCTAAGGCCCTGCGTCCGGATTGTTCCGCGTGTGGCTTCGGCAATGCGCTTCTATCGGTTTTCCCGTTTGCCGTCAGCGGAATGGCGTCAACCTGCACAAAGAAAGCAGGAATCATATGAGACGGCAGTGTTTGTGAAAGCTGGTTGCGGAGCTCTGCTTTTTCAATGGCTTGATCCGCCGTATAATACGCGCAAAGCTCTTGAAGCCCGCCCTCGGAAACTGCTAGCACAACCGCTTCTTGAATTCCGCTGAGGCTGAGCATGACCGTTTCAATTTCTTTCGGCTCAATGCGATAGCCGCGGATTTTCACCTGATCATCGGCCCGGCCGATAAATTCAAGCGTACCGTCAGAAAGTCTCCGTACAACATCTCCGGTTTTGTACATGAGACTGCCCGGTGAATATGGATTCTGTACAAATCTCTCGGCTGTCAGCTGAGGCCTGTTGAGATATCCTCTCGCAAGCCCCTGTCCCTTGATATAGAGCTGGCCGCTCGCTCCCGGAGGCACAAGCTTTAACGACTCATTTAAGACAAGCGCACCGGCATTCGCAATCGGCTGCCCGATTGTCGGGCGTTTCGCGAATGCATCCGGCTCAGACAGATTAACCCGTCCGGCGATGGCGCCGATTGTTGCTTCTGTCGGGCCGTAGTGATTGATAAATTCGGTATGGCCATACACCTTGCGGAAGGTGAGAACATCCGCCGGGATGATTTTTTCTCCTCCCAAGACGATCAAGCGCAAGGATTCAAAGTTTGGTTCTTTTGTAAATCTGGAAGTATTCACCATCGTGTGGAACAGAGACGGTGTCAGTTTGATATATGTGATCCCGTGTTCCTTGATATAAAGCCCCATTTCATCTGGCGCCGTATAGGTTTCCTTCGGCACGATGTGGAGCTCGCCCCCTGCCAGAAGCACAGGGAACATGCTCGTATAGCCTAGGTCGAATGCGTAAGACGAAAGCAATACAGTCTTATCGGTTTCCGTCAGGCCCGCCTCTTCACTAAACCAAGAAACATAGTTTGTTAGATTGCGATGCTCGATTTGCACACCTTTTGGCTTCCCGGTCGTACCGGACGTATAAATGACGTATGCAAGATTACGAGATCCGGAGATCGGAGAGGGACGCTCCTTACTCTCATTTCTCCATTTCGCGTCATCAAGGTTGACGATTGTCCCTTCATACTGCCCAATGGCCGTCATGTTTCTTTCGTTTACGACCGCAATTCTCGCTCCGCTGTCCTCTAATGAATAGCGGATTCGTTCTTCAGGCGTGTCCGGATCAATCGGCAGGAAAGCCGCCCCCGCTTTCATGACTCCGAGAATCGATACCATGATCTCAGCTGACCGATCCATGACAATTGCAACGATGTCTTCACTTCCTGCCCCTTGCGCACGAAGATGATGCGCCAGCTGGTTCGCCTGTTCATCAAGCTCGCGATAGGTCAGCAGATTTCCACCAGACCTCACCGCAGAATGATCAGGTGTTTGCTGGGCCTGTTTTTCGAAAAGAGCTGCAAAGGTTGCTTCAGTAATTTGAGTCATATGACTTTCTTCAAGTAAAGCAGCTGTTTCTGCTGGTGAAAGCAAGTCTACATCAGATAGCCGAACATTCGGATTAGTTGCGGCCTCTTTGATGATGTTGACAAAGTGGCTGCTCCAGCGCCGAATCGTCTCGTCCTTAAACAGGGCAGCCGCATAGTCAAAGCTTAGGCCAATATCCTCTTCTCGCTCGACCGCTTCCAAGGAGAGATCAAATTTCGCCACGTGATGAAGCATGGAGTATGAAGAAATCTTCAAATCTCCTAATCTCAATGATGGAATCTCCATGTTCTGCATGTTGAACATCACGCTGAACAGCGGGCTTCGGCTTGTATCCCTTGTAAGCGGAAGCTTTTCAATCAGCTCCTCAAGCGGGTAGCCCTGATGCTCGAATGCTTGAAGGCTTGCTGTTTTGACTTCTTCAAGGAATTGCGCAAACGTTTTATCTCCCGCAGGCGCCGTTCTTAGTGCGACCGTGTTGACAAACATCCCCGGCACATCTTGAAGATCAGGATGTGTTCTTCCCGCAGTCGGCGATCCGACAATGATATCGTCCTGTGACGCGTACTTAGAAAGGAGTACATTGAACGCCGCCAGCAAAAACATATACATTGTCGTATCCGTTTCTGCCAAGAGTGACTTGATTTGAGCAGTCATCTGTTTATCAAGCCCGAACATCACGCGCTCTCCAGCAAAGCTCCGTTCAGCAGGCCGCTCGAAATCCGTCGGAAGATCAAGAATCGGCAGCTCGCCTTTAAAGGTATCGAGCCAGTATGCTTCATCCTTTTGTTGATCAGCATGTTCTTTATGCCAAACAGCGTAATCTTTATAGTGAATTTGCGGCTGCTCAAGATCAGCGCCTTGATACATTTTGGCGAGATCACCGATCAGAATGCCTGTTGAACTGCCGTCAGTGATGATATGGTGCATATCAATCAGCAGCAGATGGCGTTCTTCTTCAAGCTGGACAAGCTTCGAACGGACGAGCGGCGCGCGGTTTAATTCAAACGGCTGAATGAACGCTTTGATCATTTCCTCCGCGTATTCTTCCCGTCCCTTGGCAACCTCCAGCTGGAACGATATGTTTTTATGAACGGTTTGTACAACTTCTCCGTCGATCAAGTCAAACGATGTACGGAGAATTTCGTGCCGGTTGATTAATTGCTGAATCGCGTTTTCAAGCCGGTCTTTATCTACTTCTCCCTCCAGCAAAAGTACAGCGGGGACGTTGTAGCTTGTGTTTGCTTGTCCAAGCTGATTGAGGATATACATTCTCCGCTGGGCTGGGGATACAGGATAATGCTGCTGATAAGGTGCTTGCCTGATCGGTTCAAACGTCTGCTCCTCCTTGCTTTCATTCTCGTCCAAATACAGAGCCAATTCTTGAATAGTCGGCTTTTCAAAAAGCACTTTAATCGGCACTTCTTTATGAAAATGCTCTTGGATTTTTGCCGTCATCATCATCGCTTTCAAAGAATGACCGCCGATCATAAAGAAGTTATCGGTAACGCCTGCCTTGACGCCGAGTACCCCTTCCCAGATCTCCGCTAATTTCTTTTCACTCTCTGTCTCTGGTGCTGTGTATTCCGGCTGTACGGCTTCTGATTGAGGCGCAGGCAGTTCTTTTTTGTTGATTTTTCCGTTCGGCGTGAGCGGCAGGCTGTCCATCTGAATCAAATGGGCAGGAACCATATAATCAGGCAAAGATTGAGACAGCGTTTTTCGCAGCCCGCTCACAGACACTTTACGGTCCGCCGTAAAGTACGCGCAAATTTCATTTTCACCTGCTTTGTTCTTGCGGATGATCACCGCAGCCTCTGTCACATGCTCTGCCATGTTCAGTTTTGTTTCAATTTCGCCAAGCTCAATTCGGAAGCCGCGCACCTTCACTTGATTGTCGATTCTTCCTAAAAATTCGATATTGCCGTCCGGCAGCCATCTCGCCAAGTCGCCAGTGCGATAAATCCTTTCACCCGGCCTGAATGGATCTTCAAGAAATTGCTTCTCCGTCAGCTCAGGAAGATTGACATATCCTCGCGCTACACCGATTCCGCCGACGCACAGCTCGCCGGGAGCGCCAATCGGCTGCAAACGCTGCTGCTCATCCATGATGTAGGCAGTCGAATTTCCGATAGGCTTCCCGATTGGAATAGAGCCGCTATACTCACGGTCGATCAGAAAACTTGTTGAAAACGTCGTGTTTTCTGTCGGACCATATCCGTTCCACAACGAAAGCGACGGTGATGCCTGCTTCACTTTGCTGACAATATGCGGCACGAGCGCGTCTCCTCCGATGATTACATGGCGCAGTGTGCCGAACATGCCGGCATCCTTTGCAGCAAGCTGGTTGAATAATGGTGATGTCAGCCACATGGTCGTGATTCTCTGCTCACGCAGGAATGCCGCAAATTGTTTCGCATCAAGCAGCGTCTCTTTTTTGGCCGGATAAAGTGCTGCGCCATTCAGCAGTGCGCCGAATACCTCAAAAGTGCCGGCATCAAAGCTGACAGCTCCCGTTTGCGCCATGCGGTCCTCTTCATGAATAGGAACGTAACCGGCATTTTTAACGAGGCGCAAAATGCTTTTATGTTCGATCATGACGCCTTTCGGTTTGCCCGTTGAACCAGATGTATACATGATGTATGCCAAATCAGACGGTGCGGATGGCAGATTGAGATTGTCAGCCGCTCCGCTCTCTTCAAAGCCGCTGTCCAGTGTAATAACCGGCACTTGCAACTGATGCGCCTGCTCTGTATAAGACTTTCCGGCCAATACCATCTGAATTGAGCTGTCCTCCGCCATGAAACGAAGACGGTCTTCAGGAAGCACGGGATCAAGCGGCACATAGGCGGCTCCAGCTTTTAACACAGCCAGCATGCCGACAACGGTTTCTGCCGAGCGGTCGTTCATAATCGCGGCTGTTTCCCCTTTTTGAAGACCTAGTTCGACAAGCTTTCTCGCCAGACGGTTTGCCGCTGTATTCAGCTGACGGTATGTCAGCTCGGCTCCTTCATATACGACGGCAGTGCTTGCTGGTGTTCGCTGCGCTTGTTCTTCAAACACTTGATGAACGGCTATTCCTTCTGGAAGTTCGGCTTCCGTCTGGTTAAACACCTCGACAATTTGCCGCTGCTCTTCGTCTCCCACAAGCCCGTACTCACGGACAAAAGCGTCCGGCTGATCGACAGCCGCTTCCATCATGCGGGTAAGGTGCTTCGCTGCCCGTTCGATAAAGACGGAATCAAAGGCAGCTCCGTTATATTTGATTTTGACAGTCCACGTTTTGCCTGGATACACAATCAGATTGAAATCGAAGCTCGTTTGCTCAAATGCGCTTTCTACCTTGATAGAAAATCCGAGTCGGTCTTCCATGCTGCCGTTTTCAAGCTCTTGATCCAGCGGATAATTTTCAAACGCGACCAGATGGTTCAAGAGATTGCCATCAAGGGCTGAGCGCTTTTGAATCTCATAGAGCGGTACGTAATCATAGCGCTCCGCCTCTACTGCATGCTGTTGAACAGCTGAGAACACATCAGCGAAAGCAGCATCTCGATCAACTTTTACCCGAACCGGGATGGTGTTGATAAACAGCCCCGCCATCGTTTCAATCCCGTTGATTTCAGACGGGCGGCCCGATACAACCGTGCCGAAGACAACGTCATCCGCAAAGTTGTATTTGCTAAGAACAATGCCCCAAACAGCCTGAAACAGGTTGGGTCCTGTCACTTGATGGCGGTTTGCGGTTTGTTGAATGCGGGCAACCAGTTTTTCGTCCCATGTAAATGAATATTCTTTGTTAACGTATTCGTCTTTTTTCTCAGGCAGGCGGCCCGGGAGTACGCTCGGCTGTTCAAAACCCGCCAAGCGTTCGCTCCAGTAGCTCTCCGCTTCTTCATTGTCCTGCTTTCCAAGCCACTTGATGTAGTCGGAATAAGGCTTTCCCTGACCGTTTGCCGGTGTTTTGCCTGCTCTGATCGCTTCGTAGTTTTGGAACAGGCTTTTCATGAGTACGCCCATGCTCCAGCCATCCATCATAATATGATGATTACTCCAGACAAGATACAGCTGATCTGCATCAAGACGGAAAACCGCCACCTTAAACAACATGTCTTTTGCCAGGTTAAAACCTTGGCGCTGCACGTCTTGTTTATAACCCTCAATATGCTCTTTCTGGCGGTCTTGGTCCGCATGGCTGATATCTTCATAATGCACCTTTGTTTTGCGTTCCGCTAACACGACCTGACGCGGTTTTTGCAGCTGCTGGTGCACAAATACCGTACGGAGAATATCGTATGACCGAATCAGTTCATTGACGCTTTTCTCAAAGATTTCAAGATCAAAAGCACCGTGAATCCCAAGCTCTAATTGTGTGAAGTACGAGGAAGAATGCGGATCAAGCATCGCATGATACAGCATTCCCTCCTGCATCGGTGTCAGTGCGTACACCTTTTGAATCGATTTTTTGCTCATATGCCACCTCTATTAGAAAATTTCCATTAATTTATCCAGTTCATCCAGCGTCAAATCGTCGTCGCCAAGGTCACTCGGCGTCAGTTCCGTTCCATCTTGAGATAGGCAATGTTCAATGATTCTGAGAAGATGGGCTTTAAAGCTGTCGCTGAATGTCTTTATCGTTTTTTCATGAAATTCAAGAGAATGATAGGCCATTGACATCGTCAGTTTTCCGTTTTCAATGTATCCGACAACATCAAGCGCGTTCGGTTTTTCTGTTTCCGGGCTTAACGACTGTCCTGAAGGCAGCTCTGATCTCTTGAACAAGCCTGCATCCGACATGTCATCGAACTGTCCTAAGTAGTTAAAGCTGACATCCGGCTGAATCGAGAACGCCACATCTTCTTTATGTTCCGGCGCCGTCAGATAGCGGAGAATGCCATACCCGACTCCCTTATTCGGTACATGTCTGATATCTTCTTTCATTTGCTTCAGCTGGTAGCCCAGATCATCCGTATGCTTCATATCGAGTACCATCGGGTACATACTCGTAAACCAGCCGACTGTCCGGGAAATGGTCAGGTCTTCTATGATTTCTTCACGTCCATGCCCCTCTAAATGAACACTTACTCGATCCTGACCTGTCCACTCCTTCATCGCCAATCCGAATGCCGTCAGCAAAATATCATTCATTTCTGTGTGATATGCCTCATGCACCTTGGTGGTGAGCTGTTCTGTCTCTTCAGCAGTCAGCGAAAATTCGATTGTCCTTGTATGTTTCATTCGCTGATCACCAGATTCACGATCCTTCGGAAGGTTTGCCGCGACAGTTTGTTCTTCAAGCTGTCTCCAATACTCTTTTTCTTTCAAAAAGGCTTTGGAGTTCGCGAAGTCTTGTAATCTCTCTGCATACTCCGCAAATGAATGTGTTTTCTGCGGGAGAACCGGTTCATTGCTTTGCTCAAGCTGTGTATATACCGCGGCGAAATCCTCCAGTAAAATCCGCCACGACACGCCGTCAACCACTAAGTGGTGAATGGCAAGAAGCAAGTGGTCTCCGTCTTCCGCTTGGAACAAGCCTGCTTTTAACAAGCCGCCTTCCTGCAAGTCGATGCTGCTCTGCAGCCGTTCCGCTTCTCTCTCTATGCGGTCTTCATCATCTTTCGCTTGGCCCTCGATTTGAATGATCTCCAATTGAGCTGAAGCATCTTCAAGTCCTCTATTGTATTGAACGACCTCTTTCGTTCCCTCACGATAAACCATGCGGAGTGCGTCATGATGTTCGATCAGTGCCTGCAATGTTTTCTCCACCCGTTCAGGATCAAAGCCCTTCGCGGCGTGAAGCATCACTGACTGATTCCAATGGTGCTTGTTCGTGAAATTCTTTTCAAAGAACCAGCGCTGGATCGGTGTCAGAATGACTTCGCCCTCCACTGGGCCTTGGTCTGCCTGTTTGCCTTCGGCACGCTCCACGTATTGGGTCAGCTCTTCGATCGTCGGGTGCTGGAAAAGATCTTTCATTTCCAGCTTCCAGCCGTGCTGGTTCAAGCGGCTCGCCATCTGGATTCCTTTGATGGAATCTCCGCCGAGCGAGAAGAAATTGTCACTGACACCGACTTCAGAAATACCGAGCACGTCCTGCCAAATGCCGGCAAGCAGCTCTTCCATGTCCGTTGTCGGCGCTTTGTATTCTCCGCCCCCTGCTTCGATATCCGGCTCCGGCAGCGCTTTGCGGTCTACTTTGCCGTTTGCGGTAACCGGAAGTTCGTTCAGCGTCACCCAGAACGCCGGGATCATATAGTCCGGCAGGGTTTCTTTCAACGAAGACTTTAACGCTTCTATGTCAGCTGTTTCCGGTGTGACATACGCCGCGATCGCTGTATTGCCGCCTTTATCTTTGACAGCTGTTACCGCAGCATCGTGCACCTCAGAAAGCTGGGCGAGCTGGACTTCGATTTCTGAGAGCTCGATCCGATAACCGCGGACCTTGACCTGCTGGTCGATCCGGCCGATGTATTCGATGGCGCCGTTCACCCATTTCACCAAATCGCCGGTGCGGTACATGCGTTCACCCGGCACAAACGGATCAGCGACAAACCGCTTCGCGGTTTCGTCCTCTTTATTCAGATAGCCTCGCGCCAGTCCGCGTCCCGCCACGCAAAGCTCTCCGGCCACGCCTTCCGGCTGCACCTGATTGCCCTCGCCGAGAATGTACACTCTCGTATTGGCGATCGCCTGCCCGATGGAAAGCGAGCCTTCCTCCGGGTTGATTTCTGTGCTCGTGGCAACGACCGTATTTTCTGTCGGCCCGTAGTTGTTGACGAGCGTGTACGGCTGTTTGACCGCACGCTTCAGCTTGTCTCCTCCAGTCAAGAGGACACGTAGTGATGTGTTCTCAAGCTCCATGAACTGTTCCGCCAGCTGCGTCGGCAGGAAGGTAATCGTCACGCCGTGTGTTTCGAAATAGTCGTTCAGGCGGACGATATCAAGGCGGATTTCTTCATCAATGACGTGAAGCTCGGCGCCAATTGTCCAAGTCGGGAACATCTCCCAAATGGAGGCATCGAATCCAAAGCCCGCGTATTTCGCACTGCGGTCCTCCTCTGTCATGCTGAACGCGTCGTGGTGCCAGAAGCACAGGTTCACAAGCGCATGATGCTCAACCATGACACCCTTCGGCTGCCCGGTCGTTCCAGACGTGTAAATCATGTACGCGAGGTTTTCCGCGTTTGTATCCGTCTCTGGATTTTCTTCATCGTTTTCATCTAGCGGCAGGCTTAGAATCGTACGATCTCCGTCGAGAAAAATGACGTCTCCTGAGAAGCTATCCGGAACTGAAATGCCTTCCTGTTTCAAGAGAAGCTTCGCGCCGCTGTCTTGTAAAATATAATCAATCCGCTGATCCGGATAATCAGGATCAATCGGCACAAACGCCGCTCCCGCCTTTAAGACGCCGAGCACCGCAGCGGACATTTCAAGCGACGGCTTCGTGAGAACGCCGACGCGCTCATCCGCGCTGATGCCGCAGTCGATCAGAATCCGGGCAAGACGGTTTGCCTTCGCATTCAGCTCGCCGTACGTCCATGACTGTCCGTTGAATGTGACAGCCGGGCGGTCTTTGTGGCGCTGAGCGGTCTCTTCGAATAGCTGATGAACGGTTTTATCTGTCGGCACAGAAAGGTTTTTGCCCTTCCATGCGTCGAGAAGCGTTTGTTTTTCTGTTTCAGTGACGATTGACAGGCTGGCAAGCGGTTGGTTCGGATTGCCTGTGACAGCATCTAGAAGCTGCATCCAGTATTGTTTCCATCGTTCGATTGTTTCAGGTTTAAACAGCGCTGTATTGTATTCAAGTACGAACGTAAGCCCTCCGTCCGTTTCGTCAGCCGTCAGTGTGATGTCAAACTTGGCCGTTTTCCGGTCAAACGGATGCGGCTCCAGCTGAATCCCTTTCATCGTTAAATCCTTGATGTTCGCATTTTGCATCGAAAATACTGCATCGAATAACGGATTTCTGCTCGTGTCACGCTGAACCTGTACGTTTCCGATCAGATCCTCAAGCGGATAATCCTGCGCACCAAAAGCATTGAGCGCGGTTTCTTTCACTTCGCTAAGATAGTCAGCAAATGTTTTTTCACCTTTCGGATACGTGCGCAGCGCCAACGTATTGACGAACATTCCGATGACGCGGCTGACGTCAGCTTGGGATCGTCCGGCTATCGGTGAACCGACGATGATATCGTCTTGCCCGCTCAGTTTCGATAAAAACGCACTGTATGAAGCCAGAAGCACCATGTACAGTGTGGAATCCGTTTCTTTTGCTAGTCTGCGCAGAGCTTCAGCTTTGCCTGCTTCTAATGAAAATGCAATACGGTCTCCTTCAAATGTTTGAACGGCAGGCCGGCTATAGTCAGTCGGTAGCGTCAGCACCGGCAGCTCTCCGTCCAGCTCCTTCAGCCAGTGCTCCTCTTGTTTCTTGTAAAGCTCAGACTGAATGAACTGCTGCTGCCACACGGCATAATCCTTATATTGAATGCGGAGCGGCTCAAGGGTTTCTCCGTCGTACAGCTTCGAAAGTTCCTCAATCAGCACACCAACAGACGCACCATCAGAAATAATATGATGCATATCGAACAGCAGCACATGCTCAGTGTCTGAATGCTTGATCAGACCCATTCTAAACAGCGGGAGCCGATCGATTTTGAAAGGCTTGATAAACTCAGAAACGATCCGCTCTGTCTCTTCTTCTGCAGCTTCGAAATATGCCATCTCACACTCAGCTTCTTCCCAGATCCGCTGCACCGTTTCTCCATCTTTTATTTCAAACGTGGTTCTAAAGGCTTCATGACGCTGCATTAACTGCTGCATGACGCTGTTAAGCCTTTCAACATCAAGCTCACCTGTAAGGCGCAGAACCGCTGGCATGTTATAGCTCGTTTGCGCTCCTTCAAGCTGCTGGAGCACATACATCCGTTTTTGCGGTGAGGAAACAGGATACGTATCTTGTTTCTTTGCCGGGCTGATGCTGATGGCTGTCCCTTTTTCAGCAGAGGCAATTACCTGTGCTAAGCCCTCAACCGTAGGTGACTGGAAGAGATCTTTAAGTGACAGTTCAACACCCAGTTCCTGATGAACTAAGGCAAGCATCTTCATGCCTGCTAATGAATGTCCGCCGATGTCAAAGAAGTGATCATAAACGCCGACCTGTTGAACCTGAAGCACCTGTGCCCAAACGTCTGCGAGTTGTTGTTCCGTTTCATTGCGAGGCGCAACATATGAAACACCTCTTGAGACGCTGGCATCAGGAAGCGGCAGCGCTCTCCGGTCGATTTTTCCGTTCCCGGTCAGCGGCAGCTCGTCCATTTGAATAAACACTGCAGGAATCATGTAAGCCGGCAGATCCTTTGCCGCATGTTCTCTCAGCTCTTGAGATGAGATTTCTCCCTCCCCGACAAAGTACGCGCAGAGCAGCTTGTCTCCCGCGCCTTGATCAACAGCAAGCACAACACTCTCTTGCACGCGGTCGTGGGTTTGCAGCTGATGTTCGATTTCTCCAAGCTCGATGCGCTGTCCGCGAATTTTCACCTGATGGTCGATCCGACCGATAAATTCGATGTCGCCATTCGGCAGCCATCTGGCGAGGTCACCCGTTTTATACATGCGTTCGCCGGACGTAAACGGATGCGGAATGAACTTCTCCTCAGTCAGTTCTGGACGGTTGTAATAGCCTTTCACGAGTCCTTCGCCGCTCACACAAAGCTCCCCGGCGATCCCGGCAGGCTGCACGTGTCCCGCCCGGTCAAGGATGTATACTTCCGTATTGCTGACCGGTTTTCCAATCGGAACAGACAGTGTGTCCTCCTCCAATTCATCAACCGGATGATACGTCGCGAAAACCGTGCTTTCAGACGGCCCATACATGTGAAGGAGCTTGCCTTTTCCAACCGTTTGCAAAGCTTTTCTTACATGCTCAACCGAAGCCCGCTCCCCGCCAAACATAATCTTGCGCAGCGTTGACAAGCATGCCGGATTCAAGTCCACAAGCAGGTGGAACAAAGCAGTTGTAATCATAAGAATGCTGATGTTCTCCCGCTCAATAACACGAGACAGGCGAGCCATATCCAAAACGGTTTCTTTCGGTATCAGTACAAGCTTGGCACCGTTTAACAAAGAACCGAACATATCAAACATAAACGCGTCAAACACGTAATTGGAAAGTCCGAGAATCGTGTCCTGTTCCGTAATGCTGAGATAATTCGTTTCCTTCACCGTGCGCAGAATATTGGCATGTGTCACGATATTTCCCTTTGGTGTTCCTGTCGTTCCGGAAGTATACGTCAGATTGGCCATCGCCGAAGAATCAAGAGGCAGTGTGAAATTTTGCGCATCAGCATGATAGCTTTCTTCCTCATCTGCAAGCACGATAACGCCGTCGAATTCCGCTTCCTCTGCTAAAGCCTTTAATTTTTTCTGAGTGAGAAGCACCTTCGCTCCGCTGTCACAGAAGAAATGCTGCATCCGCTGAATCGGATGTTCCGGATCAATCGGAACATAAGCCGAGCCAGCTTTTAAAACTGCGAGGATCGACACAATCATGTCCATTGACCGTTCGCACAAGACAGCGGCTGTTCTGCCTTCGCCTGCTCCGAGAGAAAGAATGCCGCGCGCTAAACGATTGGCCCGTTCATTCAGCTCACGATAGGTAAGTGATTTGCCTTCATATTGAAGTGCCGGATGGTCTGGCGTTTTCGCCGCTTGCTCTTCAAACAGCTGAACAATCGTTTTTTCTTTCGGATAAGGTGTTCTGCCCGGGTTAAACTGCTGAATTTGCGAAGCAACCTCCTCTTCAGAAAGAAGCTTGTACTCAGAAATCTGTTTCTCAGGCTCAGCCGCAGCATCTTCTAGCAAACGCGCAAAATGGTTGAGCAGCCTGTCAGCCGTGCTTTGCTTAAACAGGTTCGTGCTGTAGTCCAAATCAAGCTCAATGCCTTCATCGGTTTCTCTCGCCTGCATCGTCAAATCAAACTTTGCAATCTTGAAGTTGGTCTCATGAACAGACAAGATCAGATCACCGACAGCCGGAATACCCTCTGTCGCATTTTGAAGACTGAACATCGTGTCAAACAGCGGATGTCTGCTTACATCACGCGGAATGTTCAGATCTTCAACAAGCCACTCAAACGGATAGTCCTGATGAGAAAAGGCGTCCAGCACCTGTTTGCGGACACGAGTGATCAAATGGGTAAACGTCTCGTCCTGCTTCACTTCACTGCGAATTGCGAGCGTATTGACGAACATCCCGACAATGCCCTCTATATCGGAGTGGTTTCTGCCCGCAGACGGTGTGCCGACAATGATGTCATCCTGTCCCGTATACTTTGACAAAAGCGTATAGTAAGCGGACAGCATCACCATATACAGCGTGGCGCCATTTTGTTCAGCCAAACGATTTAAGCGATCCTTTAATCCCGCATCCAGCTTGATTGACACCCGATCCCCTTCAAAACTTTGAACAGGCGGTCTCGGATAATCGGACAGAAGCTGAAGCACCGGAAGCTCGCCCGCAAAGACCTCCTTCCAATACGCCCGGTCCTTCTGGTACCCTTCAGCAGCCTGGCCGCTTTGCCACACAGCGTAATCCTTATACTGAAGACGAAGCTCAGGAAGCTGTTCGCCTTTGTATATCCGTGCTAACTCCTCCAAAATAATGCCAATGGACACACCGTCAGAAATCAAATGATGCATGTCAAACAGAAGCATATGACGGTTCTCTTCAAGCTCCATCAAGCCGATTCTGAACAGCGGTGCTTTTGCCAAATCAAATCTCCGGACGAATGAAGTCATAATTGCCTCATCTGAGCGGCCGCCTCTTTCAATCATCTCGATGTTGAAATCGACGCTGTCATGAATTTTCTGTCTCGGCGTGCTGTTTTCAAGAATAAATGACGTTCTCAGAGACTCGTGGCGGCGGATTAACCCTTGAAATGCGCGCTCCAGCTTTTGAATCTCTAAAGGCCCTTCCAAAATCGCTGCCGCCGGCATGTTGTATCCAACACCCGCATCCTCGAACTGGCTGACGATATAAGTTCGCTGCTGTGCCAAAGAAAGCGGGTAATGCTCCTGTTTTTCAGCAGGTTCAATCGCTGCAAATTCCTGGATTTCTCTGTGTTTGGCTTCCTCCGCAAGAGCCGCAATCGTCGGATGCTCAAACAAGTATTGAAGCGGAATGTCAGCGCCTGTTTCCTTATGAACCTTTGTTAAAAGCGTCATAGCCTTCAATGAATGCCCGCCCGTTTCAAAGAAATTGTCAAAGATCCCCGCCTTCTCAACATTCAGCACGTCCTGCCAAATGGCTGCGATTGCTTTTTCCATATCATTGCGCGGCGCCGTATAGGCTGTTCCGCTGACCGCCTTCACCTGTAATGCAAACAGCTTTCGGCGGTCCACTTTACCGCTTGGCGTGAGCGGAATTTCTGTCACTTCTGTCAAGTAAGCCGGTACCATATAGTCAGGAAGCTGTCTGGCCGCATGCTCCCGCAGGCTGGCCGGAGCAAATTCGCTGCCAGTCGTCTGCACAACATATGCGCAAACCTCAAGATTTCCCTGTTCGTCAGGACGTGCCAAAACAACGGCTTTCGCAACGTCTGGCGCCTGCTGAATCACGGCTTCAATTTCTCCAAGCTCAATCCGGTATCCGCGGACTTTGACCTGGTCATCCTCTCTGCCTAAATATTCGATTGTTCCATCTGGCAGCCAGCGCACCACGTCTCCGGTCCGGTACATGCGATCGCTTGGCACGAATGGATCTTGTAAAAACTTCTCAGCCGTCAATTCAGGCAAATGTAAATAGCCTCGGCCAACACCGTCGCCTGCGATATAAAGCTCGCCCGCCACACCTTCCGGCTGCAGCCTGCCTCTTTGATCCAAAATATATAAACGGTTATTCCCCAGCGCTTTCCCGATCGGCACATACGCTGATTGAACGGCACTCTCTGGGATAACCTGATGAACGGACGCGTCAACACACGTTTCAGTCGGCCCGTACACATTGGTCAAACGCGGCGCTGTGCCTGCTTCTTTAAATAGCTTCAACAGCTTGTCCGCAACAACAGACGATAGGCCCTCTCCTCCAATCAGCATATGCTTCAGCTTGAGACCTTCAAAATCGCCCGCCGCGATCAGCATTTGCAGATGGGCAGGTGTTCCATCCGTCGCTTCAATGCTGTGCCTGCGATAATATGCAGCAAGGGCAGATCCGTTTGTCACTGTTTTCTTAGATACGATATAAAGGGTTTGTCCCAAAAGAAGCGACGCGAAAATCTGCTTCACTGACGCATCAAAGTGGAACGGCGCAAGCAATGCCATCCGCAGTGTTTGGCTGCCGCTTTGGTAAATCGCCTGCTGCAAAGATTCAACCAAGTGATGAACCTGGCGATGCTCGATCATAACACCTTTCGGACGTCCGGTTGTTCCCGATGTGTAAATAATGTAGGCAAGGTTCCGTGCGTTCACATCTGCATTCAGGCTTTCGTCTGCACCTTCGGAAATCGCCTGATCAAAATCAATCAGCTCAGCATCAGCTGCAGGAGCCGCAACCTTCGATTCAGTCAGGATGAAGTCCGCGCCGCAGTCCTCCAAAATATATTGAATGCGCTCCGCCGGAAAAGCGGGATCAATCGGCACATAGGCTCCGCCGGCTTTTAAAATCCCCATGATAGACGTAATCATCCGTTCTGAGCGTTCAATCAGAACCGCGACAGGACTGTCTGGGCCAACCCCTTTCTGTTTCAGCACATTGGCGATGCGTGCAGATTGTTCATGTAATGTTCGATAGGACAATGTGCGATCTTCAAAAACAACCGCTGGATGATCAGATAGCAGTTCAGCCTGTTCTTGGAACAGCTCTGGAATCGTCATATCCTTACGATAGCTGACAGATTCACCGCCGGCCCTCGCAAGCAGCTTCTCTTTCTCCGCTTCAGAAATCAGCGTTAATTCATCAATTGCATCATCTGGATGCGATAATGCATTCTCCAGCATCGTCATCATGCGTTCACAAACAATTTTGATTTCTTCACGTGAAAATAAATCAGTGCGGTAATCAAAATCAATGGTGAGTTTCCCTGTATCCCATCGATCCTTTACATGAATCGAGACATCATTTAATCCGCTGCCGCTGAAAATCGGCTCAGTCAAAAAGGAAAGATCCTCTTCTTTCTCCCACTGCATCACCTGATATTCAAGAGAAATCGTAAACAGCTTGGTCAGCGAGCTCTTTGTTTCACGCAAATCATTGATCAGGAGGTTATACGGGTATTTTTGGTGACGAAGCGTCTTCATGAGATCCTTCATCCGGTCTTTGACAAAACCTAAAAACGACTGACCGCCGTCTACGTTTGTCCGTAGCGGAACTGTCGAAACAAACATGCCAAACATCTGCTTCTCTTTCGCATTTGTCCGGTTGCCCATAAAGGTTCCCGTCACGACATCATTCTGACCGCTGACTCTGTACAAATAGGCGGCAAGCACCGATTGAAACACCGAAAGAACACTGACCTTGTTTGCCTCACAAAACGATAGGATCTGCTGATGAAGCGCTTCAGGCACATCTTTAGAGAACCTCTCAGCATCTAAACTCCCACCTGCGGAAGCATTCCGTTTCAGGGAAACAAGTTCAGGCACCGATTCGAATTGCTTGTTCCAAAATACCTTATCCTTTTCAAACCGCTTCGATTGAGCATAGTCCTGTTCAGATAAAACATGATCGATAAATGAATGCGAGATTCCTTCTTTTGTTTCTGAGGCGCCGGCTAATTCTAAATAAATGTGCATAACCGCATTTCCGAGTATATTCATAGAGATTCCATCAGAAATCACGTGATGAACATTTGCGTAAAACCACACTTCATTTTCCTTTATGGTGAACATGGAAAAACGGAACAAGTCACAATCGTACAGCCGTAACGGTTTTTTCGTTTCCTCCCGGCTCCATTGTGAAATAGTCTCAATCGCATTCGGATCTCCAGTGGTGTCAGTATGTTTTATATCAACAGGCCGATACTCGCTTATATATTGAACAGGCTCTCCGTTTTCATCGAGCCGTAAACGAAGGCGCATAGCGTCATTTCTGCGGATAAACTCTTGAATCGCCTGCTCAACAAGCACCCAGTCAACCTTATCAGTTGAAACCAGCTTACCAATCCCCGCAAGATTCGAAATACTTGTGTGAGGATAAAATTTTTCTGTGTACCAAATTCGTTTTTGTGCATCCGTTAAAGGGTAAAAAGTTATTTCCATATTGTCATACCTCCCCTAATCTTCAATAACTAGTGAACATGTGCAGCGTATTTTCCCTTTCTTATCCATATAAGCTTTTAAACCTTATGAACTAACAGTCGAAAAAGCCAAAAGTACTACACTTAAAAAGCAGTGCATCCAAACAAAAAAACAGATTGCCGCTATCAAAACGGGCTGCCATCATCATCATTGCGGTGTTTAACACTAGCGGATACAGACCGCAAGATCCCTCATCCCAACAGGAAACAGTTTTGGCTATTTATTCATTGTTTTCAATATTTTTTTACATTACTACCGTTCACTTTAAATGAAAAAAATGTTTTTATCACCGAAAAATGGGTGAAAAGTTTCATGCGGGATGCCGAAAGATTCCAGTTTATTTACTGGGATATTTTTGCGGGATGCCGCAAAAATTTCCACTAAACATTATTTACAGAAAAATAAAAATTTTTAAAACTCGTCCACCCTATTAATTCCCCTTTATTGTTGAAAGCCATTTACATTCTTTACATGACATCTATTTACCGCGCAAAAACCGAAAAACGAGCAAAAAAAAGACACCCTTGCGAAGAGCGCCTTACAACGATTCCTTTATGACATTTTTGTCGATATCAATCAGTTCCATATAGCCTTTCCCCCACTCATACATGGCATCAAGAATCGGCATGAGGCTTTCTCCTTGCGAGGTCAATGAATATTCAACCTTCGGCGGGACAACCGGATACACTTCCCTGTGAACAATCATATCCTGCTCAAGCTCTCTCAGCTGATTTACGAGAATCTTATGCGTAATATCAGGAATCAAAGTTTTTAATTCATTGAACCGTTTTGTGCCTTCTTTTCCTAAATGCCACAAAATGAGCATTTTCCATTTACCGCCGATCACTGCAAGCGTTAATTCCTTCTCACAATTAAACCTTTTGTCGTCCATCCGGCTCAAAGAAATCCCCCCTTAGTATACTATTTGTATGTTAGAGACGTATCATCACTTACTTACTTTTTCGCAGACTCCTTTTTATTATACTCACTCATAAAACCAAGCGAAAGAAATCTGATTGCCTCTCCTCACAGTATCCTCCAAGTAACTAGTTGACTTCAAAGTGCCTACTTCTCATCAATAGAGGGAACCTATAGAATGAAAAATAATTCGAAAAAGGGAGTGGATTAACAATGGAATTACAGCTTGCATTAGACCTCGTAAATATCCCGGAAGCCATTGAGCTCGTCAAAGAAGTGGAACAATACATCGACGTAGTTGAGATCGGAACACCAGTAGTCATTAATGAAGGCCTCAGAGCCGTTAAAGAAATAAAAGAAACATTTCCGCAATTGAAGGTTCTAGCAGATCTGAAAATCATGGATGCCGGTGGATACGAAATCATGAAAGCGTCGGAAGCAGGCGCTGACATCATCACCGTTTTAGGGGCTACAGACGACGCAACGATTAAAGGCGCAGTAGAAGAAGCCAAAAAACAGAAGAAGAAAATCTTAGTGGACATGATTAACGTGAAAGATATTGAATCCCGTGCGAAAGAAATTGACGCACTCGGTGTTGACTACATCTGCGTCCACACTGGATATGATCTTCAAGCAGAGGGTAAAAACTCTTTCGAAGAATTAACGACAATCAAAAATACCGTAAAAAACGCAAAAACCGCAATTGCGGGGGGCATCAAACTTGATACACTTCCTGAAGTGATCAAACAAAATCCTGACCTTGTCATTGTTGGAGGCGGAATTACAAGCGCAGCCGATAAAGCAGAAACGGCTTCAAAAATGAAACAGCTTATTGCCCAAGGATAACGTTATGAAAACGACTGAATACGTAACGGAAATTCTCAATGAGTTACACCGTTCAGCGGCTTATATTTCTGATGAAGAAGCTGATCAGCTTGCCGACCACATTCTTTCATCTAATCAAATTTTCACTGCGGGTGCAGGGCGTTCTGGCCTGATGGCAAAATCCTTCGCCATGAGATTGATGCACATGGGCTTCAACGCTCATATTGTCGGTGAGATTCTCACTCCGCCGCTCCGCAAAGGAGATCTCGTCATTATCGGCTCAGGATCAGGCGAGACAAAGAGCCTGATCCATACAGCAGCAAAAGCAAATAGCTTAGACGGGGTTGTTGCCGCTTTAACCATCAATCCAGAATCAAGCATCGGAAAACAAGCGGATCTCATCGTCAACATGCCCGGTTCTCCTAAAGACCAGTCAAACGGAAGCTATAAAACCATACAGCCAATGGGATCGTTATTTGAGCAAACTTTGCTGCTGTTCTATGATGCAGTCATTTTAAAACTTATGGAGAAACAAGGGCTCGATTCTGATACCATGTTCACCCACCACGCAAACCTTGAATAGCGTCACACAACCGGCCTGGAGATCAGGCCGGTTTTAATTATTCCTAAAATAAAACTTTAAACTCAAAAACCCGATAAGTAATATGACCTACAAATCATTAAAAGGAGGAATTATGGTGATAAAACAACTAAAGCTTAAGCTAGGAACAAAAATTCTCTGCCTAGTTTTCGTGATTGTTCTTTTGTTTTCGGTATCAATCGGCACTGTGATGCTTAAGGAAATTACAGACAGCATGAAACAAATGGCGACTGAAAAAGCGAAAGGCGATCTGGCTTTAAGCAGTGCTTATATTGATGATGTCATTTCAGGGGACTGGCAGATAAAAAACAATAAGCTTTATAAAGGTCAAACACAAATCAACGAAAATGAGGATATCGTTGATCTGCTTGGCGAAAAAACAGGTGATACCGTTACAATTTTCCAAGGAGATACTCGTGTAGCAACCAATGTCATGAAGAATGGCGAAAGAGCTGTTGGCACTCAGGCTTCTCCTGAAGTTGCTGACGCAGTTTTAAAGAAGGGTAAACTATTCAACGGACAAGCAGACGTGGCGGGCTCTTCTTATCAGACGGCATACATGCCTTTAAAGGACCAAAATGGAAACATTATCGGCATGCTGTATACCGGAGCCAATCAAAGCATTTTAGCATCACTTACGCAATCACTTTTCACTCAATTCGCTATCGTTCTTGTTATCGTCATTATTGCATCAGTCATCCTTGTCCTGCTTTTCACCAGAAGAATCAATAAGCGGCTGAATGCTTTAAAATGCGCCTTTGAAAGTGCCGGAAACGGAGATATGACAATAGAGGTGTCAGACAAATCCGGTGACGAGCTATCAGAACTGAGCGTCTATTACAATAAGATGAGGATGAAACTGAACGATACCATCCAAACCGTACAGCAATCAGCCCTTCAGCTTGCTTCTGCCTCTCAGCAGCTCTCAGCCGGAGCAGAGGAAACAAATCAAGCTTCAGAAAAGATTACAGAAGCTGTACAGCAGATTGCAAATGGAGCCCAGCATCAGATCACACGAATTGAAAACAGTGAAAGTTCATTAAAACAAGCTTCAGCAGATATCCGGGATATTTCTTCAAATACTGCTGCTATTGCCGACAAAGGGCAGCTTGCGCAATCAAAAGCCGCCATTGGGCAAAAGGAAATCTCTAATGTGCAGGCACAAATGGATGCGATTCACGATTCGATCCAGAATAGCGGAGAAATCATACACCAGCTGGACGGCCGCTCTAAACAAATTGAGCAAATTTTATCCGTCATCACCCAAATAGCCGATCAGACAAACCTGCTTGCACTGAATGCAGCGATTGAAGCTGCCAGAGCCGGTGAACATGGCAAAGGTTTTGCTGTTGTTGCCGATGAAGTGCGTAAATTAGCGGAAGAATCTCAACAGTCTGCGGGACAGATTTCAAAACTGATCACAGAAATCCAAAAAGATATGAGCCAATCAGCAAGATCTGTTGAGCATGTGAAAACAGAGGCTGCAGAAGGCGTCACCATGATCCAGCGCACTAGAGATGCATTTAAGGAAATTGCAGCCGCCACAGGTGAAATCAGCGCTGAAATTAGTGATTTATCAGCATCTGTATCAAACATCTCAACCACTGCACATAACATAAACGAATCCTTTGCAGCCAATACGGCTGATATTAAAGATTCTACAGAAAATACCCGTCAGGCGGCTGCATTAACAGAAGAACAATTTGCTGCAATGGAAGAGATTACTGCAGCGTCTGAAACGCTATCTCAATTAGCTGAGGAGCTTACCGGTATCATAAGCCAATTTAAAATGATTGATCAACCCGAAAACGGCCGATGACTTACTATCATTATTGTAAATTGGCAACGGTATTTTACTGAAAACAAATATTTCGACCTGCTAAAATTACGTTTTCAGCAATAAACTGATTGTAAAACTAAAAATTTTAACCTTTACACCAAATGCTTTCTGGATTACTCTTGGGGCAGTTTTAAAGTTGCTGAAAGCGGGAGGTGAACATCACGATGGACATCATAAAAACGATACTTCTCGTCATCGTCGTCATAGCAGCTGCAGCTGTCGGCCTGATCAAGGGAGACTTTTTCTCAGCTGATCAAAAAACGTCTCAAACTGAAGAATATGACGAAACAATTGCCCTCCCTTCTGACCGTTATCCCGAAACGGCCAAACATATTAAGGATGCGATAAATGAGGGGCACTCTGATGTGTGCACCATCGACAGAGACGGAGCTGAGGAACGCCGCGAGCAATCATTAAAAGACGTACCGCCAAAAACGGGGTATGACAGAGATGAATGGCCAATGGCCATGTGCAAAGAAGGCGGTGAGGGAGCTTCTGTAGAATACATTTCTCCTGCTGACAACCGCGGTGCAGGCTCTTGGGTCGGGCATCAGCTTACCGACTATCCAGACGGCACAAAGGTTTTATTCACGATTCAGTAAACAATAGAGGAGGAACAGCACATTGATCAAGTCATGGAAGCCACAAGAACTGTCGATTTCATATCATCAATTTACTGTATTTCAAAAGGATTCTGCACCTCCTGTTATGGATTGGACTGACGAAGCGATCGAAAAAGGATTTGCTGCGGCGGACGGAGCGATTTCATTTGAAGCACAGAGAAATACAAAGGCCTTTATTCTTTTGCGCCTGAACAGTTCAGAAACTGTAAACTCCTACGAAAAGAAAGTGACTGTTCCTTTTCAAGTCACAGAAAACGGAATTGAAATTGAAAGCATTATGTCTAAAAGGCTGTCCTTTGATCTTCCTAAAGGAGACTATCAATTGACATGCTGGACTGTGCCGGCTGAGATGTCAGATCTGCATGCCGACACTTATATTATTGATGCTGTTTCTGTGTAATGAAAAAGCCCTGAGAGAATGACTCTCAGGGACTCTTTATAAACTTTCTCCGTTCGTCTTGATTACATCCTGATACCAATAAAAGCTTTTTTTCTTCAAGCGTTTTAAATCATGTGTATTTTCTTCATCGCGATTAACATAAACGAATCCGTATCTTTTTTGGTAACCATTCAGCCAGCTTAATAGATCAGTAAACGACCAGCTGCAATAGCCGATCAAATCGACACCATCGCTGATGGCTTGTCTGCATTGCTCAAGATGCGAACGCAAATAATCAATTCGATAATCATCCTGTACAGTCCCGTCCTCAACTTTATCAAATTCACCCAAACCATTCTCTGTGATAAACACTGGAAGCTGATAGCGGCTTGTAATTCGGCGAAGACCGATACGCAATCCGATTGGGTCAATTGTCCAATCCCAGTTGCTCGTTGTCAGGTGCGGATTTTTTTTCGTTTTAAACACTCCGGGTATCCCTGTTTCCTGGTTGGTCCCCTTTTGGCCTGTCGTATTCATTTTCCCTTCCGACACACCATTAAGCGGATTTCGTTCGTAGGTGATGGTCTGATAATAATTGACACCTACAAAATCAGGCTTTCCTTTGGCAAGCAGCTCCATATCTCCTGCTTCGATTGTCGGCGCCCAGCCTTGTTTTTCTAAATAGCGGAAAGGAATTTGCGGGTAGGTTCCCCAGCAATACATGTCCAGCCACCAATTGTTCATAAATTCTTCAGCGTTTTCAAATGCCAGTATATCCTCTGGATGGCTGGATAAAGGGTAAGCCGGAGAATAAGCAAAGCTTGGACCGATTTTGCCATCAGGCACATATTCCCTAAAAGATTCAATGGCTTTCGCATTAGCGAGAAACGCAATATGGTTTGCTTCATAAAATCGTTTTCTGTCTTTCACTCCAGGCGGGTGCATGGCTGTAATAAAGCCGTGATTAAAATTGTAATTCTGTTCGTTTAACGATACCCAATATTTCACTCTGTCTCCAAAACGTTTATAAAGAGTAATACAGTAGTTATTAAAATCCTCTATGATGTTTCTTGATTCAAAACCACCATACTCGTCCATAAGAGCCTGAGGCAAATCCCAGTGATATAAAGTCAGAACTGGCTCAATGTGATGAGAAAGCAACTCGTCAATCAGGTTATCGTAAAACGCTAGGCCTGCTTCATTGATCTCCCCTTTTCCATTTGGAAAAATCCGCGGCCAGCTGACGGAAAATCGATACGCTTTTAATCCCATCTCAGCCATCAAAGCGACATCTTCTTTATAACGGTGATAATGGTCAACCGCAATATCGCCATTGGTCGCTTTAAACGTTTTGCCCGGTATTTTCGTAAATACATCCCATACAGAAGGGCCTTTGCCATCTTCGTTCCAAGCGCCTTCAATCTGGTACGCTGCTGAAGCAGAGCCCCACAAAAAATGTTTCGGAAAAGATTCTGGATGCTGGTGGATCATAGTGTTTATCACTCCTGAAGTATTTGATAAACCTATCATAGGTTATGAAACGCGTTTCATATCAACTCGATATTAATCGCGGAACAGCTCATTCAATATTTTTTCTCTTTGTCCAAGAAAATATCGTGTTAATTGAACATGTTCTGTATTCTCATATTCTGTAGGATGTATTCTTCCACCATCAAAGCTTAAAATATTAGCATCGGGATAGCCCAGCAGGATCGGGGAGTGAGTCGCAATGATCATCTGGACATTTCCACCCTTCACCAAATCATGTATTACTCTCATAAAAGCCAGTTGCCTAGCTGGAGAAAGTGCAGCTTCTGGCTCATCTAAAAGATAAATCGCTTTTTCTTTAAAACGATGACGGAATAGAGACATAAAGGACTCTCCATGTGATTGCTTGTGCAGCGGCCTCCCTCCATAAGAACGGTATGGCTGCGGAGCTTCTAATTCCATCTCATCCAGATGAAGAGAAAGATGATAAAACGATTCAGCTCTTAAAAAGAAGCCATTTGTTACCTTTGGCAGCCAAGATAAACGTATGTAATCACCTAAATGAGAATCTGACTCCTGTAAATCATAGACATTATTTCGGCTTCCACCCGCTGTATTGAATTCACACTTATTTGCTATAGCTTCAAGCAAAGTAGATTTGCCAGATCCATTTTCTCCTACAAAAAAAGTCACTTGGCTAGTAAATAAAATTTCATTTAATTGATTGATAGCCGGGATAGTAAAAGGAAATCTGTCAAAGTCCGCAATCTTATCTCGAAGAAGAGTAACTTTTTTTAAAAACATAGCATCTCCTTTCTCTCACTCAGTTACATAATATATTGAAAAAAATCTTTTGCATCCATAAAAATACAGCCCATCCTAGTATTCCAACGCATAATGCTAACCAGAACGGCACATGAACTTTCAGCAAAAACGCCAAAATAGCGAGTAAACAAACTGTAGCAGGGATTCCTGTAAGCACACCTGATGTAAATTGACTTAATTGAGCTGTTTTTTCACCCTGTATTTGCATCCAAAAAAGGCTTAATAAACTGACCAAGGGTAAAGCGGCAATAATTCCCCCATAGGTCGGATGTCTTTTTGATATTTCAGTCACAAAACCGATAATCAACGCTGAGATGATCACTTTGCTTAAAACTGCCATTGTTTAGCTTCCTTACTTAAAAGTTCAAAGGCCTGTTCAAGCAATTCCTTTTCTGAAGTGCTTAGTCGTTTAATTATTTCCGTTAATTTCTCTTTATCTAGCTGTGTGTGCTGCTCAAGAACAGATCTTCCTTCTTGCGTTAAGAATACTATAACCTTTCGTTCATCTTGCTGACTTCGCCGTTTAGCTACTAATCCCTTTTGAATTAAACGTTTAGTATGCTCCGACGCAGTATTGTGAGAGACAGACAAGTATTCAGCCAAAGCCCCTATTGTGGCTTCGCCTTGCTTTTCAATATGCTGCATGAGCCGTATTGCCTGGTGAGAAATATTGTCTTTATGTTTGTAATGTAATACATAATAAATATCTGTCCATTGCTGATTTAGTTTAGCTATGAAATCCATTTCCATCATACACACCTCTTTATATCTTATTATACGATATAACCGGCTATTGCGATATTAATTTCTAAAACTTCACTCATTTATTACAGCAACTTTTTCACAATAAAAAAGCACCCAATTCCCATTGGATGCTTACCGTCTTAATGTCTTTTTTCAAATTTATGCTGATGAGGATGAGGCTTTGGAACAAAGCCGTTTTGTTTCATCATTTCAAAGTGTTTGTCCATGTGATTTTTGATGTGTTCTCCTCTTTCTTTAGGCAGGACACCGTATTGCACATACTTTGAGATCACGTCTTTGCGCTTTTTTAGTATGTCTGCTTCCAGCTGTTCAATTTCTTTCTTTTGCTGATCTGTCAGTGTGACATTTGCGGGAGGCTGCTGCTGTTTTTCAGCGGCTTCAGCTGTGCCGGTCAGAGAAATGACAGCTGCGGTTATGAACATCGTGATGATATTGATTTTGATTCGTTCCATCCAATATATTCCTCCAATCCTATTTTTCATATGTTTTGCTGCATTGCATTTTTTATACATGCAAAAGAAAAAGAGCGAACCATTATTCGCTCTTTCTGATTTGTTCGTCAGTATAAAGTTCTTCTTCACCCGGAGACGCGTAAGTGACATATGTTCCCGCGATTAAATCATGCAGTGTCCGTTTGTCTTCTCGGACGCCGATCAGAATAAGGCTGGCGATCAAGCCGAGTCCGAAGGTGATGCCGTAAACCAGACCTGCAACAATAACCCGCAAAAACATCGTTAACAGGCTGACCTGTGATCCGTCTTTTTTTACGATTCTGATCCCGCAGATTCTTTTTCCGATAAGGTAGCCGTTCCAAAACACCGGCAACAAAATAGAGTACAGCAGAACAATCAGACTGATGAACATGCTGTCGTTCGGGTCTTTTCCTGTAATCAGCCAATAGATCAGCAAAAGAGGCACCGAAACAATAATGTAATCCAGCAATGAAGCTCCTAATCTGATCCAGAATCCAGCTGGTTTGTAAATATTCATTTGACTCCCCCATATGTCTTCAATATGACTTTGATGTTTCCATCTTCTTTCTTATCGAATATATCATATGCCTTAGGGCCATCAGCAAGACTTAATTTATGTGAAAGATCGATTTCATGCTTCTTCACCATTTCATACAGCATGAGAATAACGAGTGCCCGGCCCATTGGTGTAATGGCATCTCAATCATGGTATCTGCTACATACTTCACTTCACATGCTCTTTTCCTTGGTATGGCAGTTCTTTTATCCTTAAACAACTCCTTTATAATCACTCCTTCCCTTCATAGCCGCTTTTAAACGCACACCTATTTGTATACACAATTCGAACTTTTTGAAAACGTCACCAACATATTGCAACCCCTTATGTTCAGTGCTATCTTTTTAGTTGATTAACAGATTGGGGGAAACTTAGGTGAAATCATTCATGCCATCGAAAGCCGTTATATTCAGTTTCACAATGGCTTTCTTTCTTATATTGGCAGCCTGTTCCGGCAAAAATGAAGCCGATTCCAAGGATACAGGCTGGGAGCAGATCAAAGACAAAGGGAAAATTGTTGTCGCTACATCTGGCACGCTTTATCCCACTTCTTATCACGATACCGATTCAGGTTCCGATAAGCTGACGGGCTATGAGGTTGAAGTCGTTCGTGAAGCGGCAAAACGCTTGGGCCTGAAGGTTGAGTTCAAGGAGATGGGCATTGACGGAATGCTGACAGCGGTGAACAGCGGCCAGGTTGACGCAGCCGCAAATGACATCGATGTGACGAAGGACCGCGAGAAGAAGTTCGCGTTCTCCACTCCATATAAATATTCATACGGCACGGCAATCGTCCGAAAAGACGATTTATCAGGGATTAAAACGCTTAAGGATTTAAAAGGAAAGAAAGCCGCTGGCGCAGCTACGACAGTCTACATGGATGTAGCGAGAAAATACGGCGCTCAAGAAGTGATTTATGATAATGCGACCAATGAGCAGTATTTAAAAGATGTCGCTAACGGACGCACTGATGTCATTTTAAACGACTATTACCTGCAGACACTTGCGCTCGCAGCATTCCCGGATCTCAACATTACGATCCATCCTGACATCAAGTACATGCCGAACAAACAAGCGCTTGTCATGAAAAAAAGCAATGCAGCACTTCAGAAAAAGATGAACGAAACATTGAAGGAAATGAGCAAGGATGGCACTTTGACAAAGTTATCGAAACAATTCTTCAATAAAGCAGATGTATCAAAGAAACTGGATGTCGACGTTCAAGACGTTGGTTTGTAATCGGACGCCATGATCAATAGCATTCAGTGGGAATATATTTTCAACACAAAGCTGGCCATTGAATCGTTTCCTTATGTCATAAAAGGCATTGGGTATACGCTGCTCATCTCTTTTGTGAGCATGTTTGCGGGAACGGTGATCGGCCTGTTCATATCACTCGCCAGAATGTCTCAGCTCGCCTTGTTAAGATGGCCGGCGAAGCTCTATATCTCATTTATGCGGGGCGTTCCGATTTTGGTGATCTTGTTTATCCTTTATTTCGGATTTCCTTATATCGGCATTGAGTTTTCCGCTGTCACAGCCGCTTTAATTGGCTTTAGTCTTAACAGCGCCGCCTATATTGCGGAAATTAACCGTTCAGCCATTTCATCCGTTGAAAAAGGACAGTGGGAAGCCGCATCCTCTCTCGGCCTTTCCTATTGGCAGACGATGAGGGGGATCATTTTGCCGCAATCAATCCGTATTGCGCTGCCTCCGCTTGCCAATGTATTGCTCGACTTAATCAAGGCGTCCTCTCTCGCTGCAATGATTACAGTGCCGGAATTGCTCCAGCATGCGAAAATCATCGGCGGCAGAGAGTTTGATTACATGACCATGTATATTCTGACCGCTCTCATTTATTGGGCCATTTGCTCAGCAGCGGCCGCTTTTCAGAATATCCTTGAGAAAAAATACGCTCATTATGTTTAAACAAACGTTTCATTAAAAAAAGCCGCTCCTCAGGAGACGGCTTTTTTCCTATTGATTCAGCTTCCACTTGAACGGATCCTCAAACAGCGACCAGTCGGAATCAAATTCATACTCAGTCAGCAGGCATTGATCAAGCTCTTTCGTGATCTCATCTTCATCCAAATCTGTTCCGATAAACACCAACTGCGTCAGACGGTCGCCGAATTCCGGATCCCACTCCTCCAAGATTTCCGGCTCCTGCTGTTTGACTTGCTCCTGCTCAAGCTTCGGCAGCGCCGCCACCCAATACGATACAGGCTCAATTGTAACCGACGGTCCTGCTTGCGACATCAGCAAAGCGAGATTGTTATGCGAGGCGCACCAGACGATTCCTTTGGCACGAACCACATTCTTTGGCATTTGATCCATCCAATGATAAAACCGTGTAGAATGAAACGGCAAACGTCTCTTATACACAAATGAAGAGATGCCGTATTCTTCTGTTTCCGGGGTGTGTTCCGCATGGCCTGCCGTCAGTTCTTGAATCCAGCCGGCTGACCCGCTCGCTTCCTCGAAGTTAAATAACCCTGTATGCAAAATCTCTTGCGGTTTTACATTTCCTTTGACGGAACGAATGAATTTGGCTCTTGGCTGCAGTGTGCGAAGCACTTTTTCAAGCTGTTCAAGCTCTTGCTCACTGACCAAGTCACATTTATTCAAGATCAGAACATCACAAAACTCGATTTGATCGATCAAGAGGTCGGCAATGTCTCTTTCATCCTCTTCCCCTAACGCTTCTTTGCGATCCAGAAGGCTATCGCCTGACTGATAATCATGCCAAAAACGGTTGGCATCAACCACTGTCACCATCGTATCCAGCTGACAGAATTTTGTAAGGTCGATCCCCATCTCTTCATCGATATAAGAAAAAGTCTGAGCCACCGGGATTGGTTCACTAATTCCTGTCGATTCGATTACGATGTAATCAAACCGCCCGTCTTTTGCCAGTTTCTCGACTTCAATTAATAAGTCTTCGCGAAGCGTGCAGCAAATACAGCCGTTTGACATTTCCACAAGCTTTTCATCTGTTCTGGAAAGGCCTCCTTCCTGCTTCACCAAGCCCGCGTCAATGTTCACCTCACTCATATCGTTGACAATGACCGCTATTTTTAAGCCTTCACGATTTTGCAGAATGCTGTTCAGCAATGTTGTTTTTCCCGCGCCAAGATAACCGCTCAGTACGGTAACCGGTATTTTTTTCATACTAATGTCCTCCTCATAAAATAGAATCATTACGATTTAACTTGTATGCTTCGCCGTATAAGCAATGGTGTAAGCAGCTTTTCGTGCTCCGGAAATATTTCTCGCTGTCGGCCCGATTTCTAATTCAGCAAAGGCTCCCATCACATATAAGCCTTTTCCCCATTGCAAATCCTTGCCAATAATCGGAAAACCGCAGCCTGCATAAGGCAATTGCTCCGCTTGCGCTGCTCTCTGTACCCAATCGAACCGGCTGATGTCCGAGGTAAAACCTGTTGCCAATGCGACACGCTCGTATTCGTATCGTGATTCACTCGTTTTACAGTGTATCTGTATCTTGCCGTCATCTGTTTTTTGACAAAAATCAATTTCATCCTGAATGACTTTTACTCTGCCCTCCTCCTTATAGACAGCAAGTGTTCTTGAAATGTCCTTTGGAAAAGAGCCGCGATGTCTGGCGCTTGTAATCCATTGCCTTCTCTTTTGATAGTCAGACGTTTTACTGAATGCTTTCATATATTTCGGACCAAGCCATCCTGGATCACTATCGAAGTCATAGATCCGGAACGGATGCCTCACCAGCATCGTTACATCATGGCCGTCATCTGCGAGTTTTATGGCGTAATGAGCAGCCGTTATCCCCCCGCC
This sequence comes from uncultured Bacillus sp., assembly GCF_958411575.1. Classification (NCBI taxonomy): domain Bacteria; kingdom Bacillati; phylum Bacillota; class Bacilli; order Caryophanales; family Bacillaceae; genus Bacillus; species uncultured Bacillus sp. The sequence goes on along the minus strand of NZ_CATYRA010000008.1, from coordinate 61,764 downwards.
CACAACTGCCATTTGCAGACTTTCATTGCTTACATCGTGCACCTCTCTGTCAAACACATGATAAATGCCGCTATTCTGAAATGGTTTTGCCCACTCCGGCCAAGAAGGCTGATGAGAAAAACTCATGGCTAAAACGACTCGTTCCCCCCTGAGAGTACCAGCGGTATCTGTCTCCGCTTCCCACAACCCGTTTGCCCTTCTCAAATTTGTCACCATGCCTGTTTTCCATGCTTGATCCATATGTATTTCATCTAGCACAGTCTCGCAGTGCTGATTGAAGAACGAAAGCGAGGGCCTCTTATATCTTCCAAAGAATACTTCCGGCCATTGGCTTTTATCCGCATGCGTTTGCAGGCTGAACGGCTCTGTGTCTACATGATGAACCGATGGAGAGCGCAAGTATTTCATCTGAATGCGGCTTGTGTTTCGTTTCCAGCATTCAAGAGGGCGTTCATGGGGATCAATGACAGCAATATCCTCAATCGATGCCCTTCTGCTTTTCACAAGATGCACAGCCAAGGTTGAGCCTTGGATGCCGCCGCCAATGATCAGCCATTTATACATGGGAGAATCTCCTCTCAACAAAACGTAATTGTTACGATTTAAATCGTATGTTCTTTTTTCCTTTTTGTCAACTTCTTTTCCATTCAGCCAATCACAACTTTTGTATGTTGAGGGATGTTTTCATATATCCATTTCGCATCTGGGATGGCCAGCCTGATACATCCATGAGATGCCTTCACCCCTAGTTTTTTTGCTTCTTTTCCGATGACTTTTTTATCCTTTGTATCGGCACTTGCGTGTTCTTCCGCATGATCGGAGCAGGCTAACAGAAGGCTGGCCGGCACAAGAACCGCGCAAATAATAAGAAGAGTTTCATATTCTATCCTCCTGTTTCGAAAAACGCAGCTTTGCATAGGCATCGTGGAGATGGATTGATTCTTCATTGCGGCATTCAATCTCAAAGGATGACACCCATTTAAGCTCATACAAATCCGCGGCAATCAGCCTGGCAAGATCCTCAACAAATCTCGGGTTTTCATATGCTGTTTCCGTCACGGCTTTTTCATCCGGACGCTTAAGGACCGGATGCAGTCTCGCAGAGGCATTTGATTCTGCGGCGTGAAGCAAATCAGCTTTAAAATCGCTTGGCATCGATGCGGCCGGATGAATATCAGCCCAAATGCTGACCGTTCCCCTCTGATTATGGGCACTGTATTCACTGATTTCCTTGGAGCAAGGGCACAGGGTCGTTACTTTTGCTGAGATGCCGGCACGCTGTTCAAACGGCTGATCTTCGCGATAGGTGACAGACATCAATATGTCAGCATGCATCAGACCCGCTTTCTCAAGCTTCGGACTTTTCCGTTCGAAAAACCATGGAAACCGCACTTCGACTGAAGCTGATGACTGGTCCATGTTTTCTGCAAGCTCTTTCGTAAATTGCTGCAGAGAGGAAAATGAGAGAACCCAGCCATCTTGATGATAGATTTGGAGCAGCTCTGTTAACCGGCTCATATTAATCCCCTTCTGATTCCTCCGCAAATCACAAGTCATTGTAAAGTCCGCAGTCGTTGTTTGCTCAGCAGGCGTCATGGCAGAAGTGATTGTGACCGGATGGGACACATTAGCGACACCTACATGCTGAATGTCAAAAAAATAATCTTTCCTGATGTTTTGCAGATCCTTCATTTTCTCTTTTTCTACAGGTTTCTCGCCTTTCATCGAACTGACCGATCCAAAGTATTGAAGACGCTCCGGTTTTCCCGGGAGCAGCGTGTATTGATTCAATCAGAAAACTCCTCTCGTCTATAAATCGTAACAATTACTATTTATCTTGACCACTTCATCGAATAAAATCAAGAGAAAATAAAAAAGACACGCACAAATACGTGTCCGTCAAAACCTAAGCATCAGCCGGGCTGCTTTCCGCGCCCCAGCTTTTTCTCCAGTAATAGCCTGCGGCAAGCACGAGTGCAAACGCCAACAGCGCGATACAGGAAAACGTGATAAAACCGATAGCATATGTGCCTGTCATCTGTTTTAACGATCCTAAGATGTTCGGCAGGAAAAACCCTCCAATGCCGCCGGCCGCGCCGACAATTCCCGTCACCATGCCGATTTCTTTGCGGAAGCGCTGCGGTACGAGCTGGAATACGGCTCCGTTGCCCATTCCGAGCCCCATCATTCCGACAAACAAAAGAACGATGACCATTGAGAGAGACGGCAGGCTGCTGACCCCGGCCATACACAGGGCCACGATGACAAACAATACAGAAAGCACTTTTGTGCCGCCGACACGATCGGAAATCCAGCCCCCGACAGGCCGGAAAAAGCTTCCCGCCGCCACACATAATGTAACGAAATCGCCCGCGTGAATTTTTGACAGCTGGTATTGATCGACAAAGAAAATAGATAAAAAGCTTGATAGCCCGACAAATCCACCGAAAGTGACACTGTACAGCAGGCAGAAAAACCATGTTTCCTTTTGCCCGAAAACATGCAGATAGTTTTTAAGCGGCTGCGGCGCCGGCTGTGCAGGAGAATCCTTTGCCATGGACACAAAAAGAATATAGACGATCAACAAAGGAACAAGCGCAATTCCCATGACAATGTGCCAGCCGAACTGCTCTGCAAGACGCGGGCCAAACAGGGTTGCAAATAAAGTGCCGCTGTTCCCCGCACCGGCGATCCCCATCGCAAGCCCCTGCAAATGAGGCGGATACCACCGGCTTGCCATAGGCAGCGCAACGGCAAAGCTTGCCCCCGCCACGCCAAGCAGAACCCCAATGGCATACAGCTCAGAAAGTGAGCGGCCTCCAAATGTCCCCCACAGCAGGGGAATCATTGTCACCAGCATCCCGATCATTGCCGTTTTTTTCGGTCCGATTCTGTCCGTTAAAATACCTAAAATGATACGAAACACAGATCCTGATAAGATCGGCACAGCCACGACAAGCCCTTTCTCAAAAGGAGATAGGCCAAAATCTTGAGAAATATAAACACCCAGTGCCCCAAGCATAACCCATATCATAAAGCTCACATCAAAGTATAAAAAGGAACAGAGCAAAGTGAGTGGATGACCGCTAGTTTTCAGTTCCGACAGCTTCATAAGATTCCCCTTTCTTGACCCTCTATTATTTTAAATTTTCTGAATCAAGAATATATGACCATTTTTTTCTGGAAAAGACATGTGTAAGTTTTTGTGACACGTTTAATGCGTTAACAAAGCATTGTGACATAATTTTTAATAGGAGAAAACTTACATGCTGTGTCAAAGGAGGTCTGGTACATGAAGAAACAAAGATTAGTGTTAGCAGGGAATGGAATGGCCGGAATCCGCTGTATTGAAGAAGTTTTAAAGCTGAATCGCCAAATGTTCGAAATTGTCATTTTCGGAAGCGAACCGCATCCCAACTATAATCGCATTCTCTTATCCTCTGTACTGCAAGGTGAGGCGTCACTCGATGACATTACACTGAACAGCAAGGATTGGTACGACAAGCACAGGATTACTCTTTACACAGGCGAAACGGTTGTTCAAATTGATACAGATCAGCAGCGGGTTATCACGGATCGGAAACGCACCCTGTCTTATGACAAATTAATAGTGGCAACAGGCTCCTCCCCTCATATTCTCCCCATCCCCGGGGCGGACAAAGAAGGCGTCTACGGATTTCGAACAATAGAAGACTGCCAAGCGTTGATGAGCATGGCCAAACATTATCAAAAGGCAGCGGTGATCGGAGCCGGCTTATTAGGACTCGAAGCCGCAGTCGGTTTACAGCATCTCGGCATGGATGTCAGCGTCATTCATCACTCAGCCGGCATTATGCAAAAACAGCTCGATCAAACGGCGTCGCGGCTGCTGCAGACGGAGCTGGAGCGGAAAGGCTTAACCTTTCTTTTGGAAAAAGACACCGTAGCCATTTCTGGCACCTCGCGGGCAGACGGCATCCGTTTTAAAGACGGCTCTTCATTGAAAGCTGACTTGATTGTGATGGCGGCTGGCGTGAGGCCGAATATTCAATTGGTTGTGTCAGCCGGAATCGCAGTAAACCGCGGGATCATCGTGAATGACGACATGCAGACGAGCGAACCGAATGTGTATGCCGTCGGCGAATGCGCCGAGCATAACGGAACGGTGTATGGTTTGGCAGCCCCGCTTTACGAACAGGGAAAAGCTCTCGCCAAACATATTTGCGGTGTTCCATGTGAGGGGTATCAAGGGTCAGCACCATCTGCAGCTTTAAAAATAGCTGGAATTGATGTGTGGTCAGCTGGAAAGGTTCACGAGGATGAACGCACAACGAGTATTAAAATCTACGATGAACAAACAGGCATTTATAAAAAAGCACTCTTTGAGGATGACAAACTGGCCGGCGTTATTTTATTCGGAGATACACGTGACAAGCAGCGATTTCTCGACAGCCTGCTCAAACAAAGAGACATCTCCATTGTCAAAAAGCAGATCATCGAACCGGAGAAAACCGGCACTTTATTTGATTCCATGTCTTCCAGTGAAACGATTTGCCAATGCAACTCAGTGACGAAAGGCGCGATTGAAGAAGCGGTGCACACGAAAGGCCTCACAACTGTTGAGGAAGTCAAGCACTGCACCAAAGCATCTGGGTCCTGCGGAGGATGCAAGCCGCTCGTTGAAGACCTTTTGAGGTACATGACCAGCAGCGAATATACAGAGCCCGCTGGCACTCCTTCGTTTTGCGGCTGTACTGATTTTACAGAAGACGACATCATTGCCGAGCTTCAGCGCAGGCCTTTCGCTAATCCGGCAGAAGCAATGAACCAGCTTGGCTGGAAAACGAAAAATGGATGCGGCAAATGTGTTCCGGCGATTCAATACTACCTGGAAATGCTTCATCCCGGTTTTGTTCAGCCTGAGTCAGCCGCCGAAGATACATACATCCTCATTCCGCAAATGTACGGCGGGCGAACGAACGCGGAGCAGCTAAGAAACATCGCCAATATCATCGAGGCATACAGCATCCCTGACGTATCCATCACTCACGGCCAAAGACTGAAGCTTTCCGGGATCAAACCCGCGGATCTCCCAAACATCAAAAAAGACCTGATAATGCCCGTACGCTCAAACGAACACCACCGCACGCTGCAAAGTGTCAAAGCATGTACATGCGGACAAAACCGATCGATTCAACAGCTGGCAGCCCAGATCGAGAGACATCTTGAGATGCTTTCCATGCCCGCTTATATTTCTATCAGCTTATCATGTGAAACAGACTGCACCGATGCCGCCATACAAGATTTTGGCGCGATTCAGACCCAGGCTGGCTGGGACATTTACATCGGCGGCATTCGTGGAACCCATGCCCGTTCCGGAGCTCTGTTTTGCGTTACAGACAACGCAGACAGCACGGCCGGCATGATCAAAGGACTGATCCAATATTACCGTGAGACGGCTCATTACTTAGAAACCGTTCACCAGTGGATGGACCGACTCGGGATCGTTCATATCAGAGAAGTGCTATTCGAAGAGGACCTTAGGACACAGCTGCTGGAAAGCCTCCAAACAGACCTGTCACTGATTCCAAAACCGCCTGTACAGGCTGGCACACATAAAAGGGGTGAGGCATTTTGACTGAACGACTGCTTAGATATTTCCGTGATAAACAGCAAGACATCCAATCAGAAAAAACGTATGACACCCAATGCCCGTTTTGCAGCATGCAGTGCAAAATGCAGCTCGTGGAACAAACCATCGTCACACGGAAAAAGTACACAGCGATCGGGATTGATAATCCTACGACACAGGGCCGGTTATGCATAAAGGGCATGAACGCCCACCAGCATGCCCTGAACTCCTCCCGCATCACCCGGCCGCTGCTGAAGAAAAATGGTGAATTTATGCCTGTTTCCTGGGAAGAAGCACTGAATCATATCAAAGACCAAGTGACTATGATTCAACACGAACACGGCCATGATGCCATGGCTGTATACGGAAGCGCCTCGATTACGAATGAAGAAGCGTATTTGTTAGGGAAGTTCGCACGGGTTGGCTTACAGACAAAATACATCGACTACAACGGGAGGCTTTGTATGTCCGCCGCAGCAACCGCAGCCAACCAAACATTTGGTGCGGACAGAGGCTTAACGAATCCCTTATCAGACATTCCCTACACCCGTGTGATCATTCTGGCCGGCACCAATATTGCGGAATGCCAACCAACAATTATGCCGTATTTTGAAAAAGCGAAAGACAACGGCGCTTACATCATTGCCATTGATCCGCGCGAGACAGCGACGACGAAAATCGCCGATCTTCATCTGAAAATCAAACCCGGCACAGACGCCGCCCTTGCCAACGCCCTCGTTAAAATCATGATCGACGAGCAGCTCGTAAACGAAGATTTCATTCGATCACGAACAAATGGATTCGCAGAGCTGAAACAACATACTGACGCATTGAGCCTGAATGATATCGCCGAACAGACAAGTGTCCCGCTGGCCCACATGCGAAAAGCCGCTGTGAAGTTTGCCAAGGAAACATCCGGCATGCTGTTTACAGCCCGCGGGATTGAACAGCAAACCGATGGAACAGCGGCTGTAAAGGGTTTCTTAAACATGGTGCTCATCACAGGAAAAATCGGCAAACCTTACTCGGGGTATGGGGCGATCACCGGACAAGGCAACGGGCAAGGCGCCAGAGAGCATGGCCAAAAAGCCGATCAGCTCCCGGGCTACCGTTCTATTGAAAACGAAGAACATCGGTCGCATATTGCGAAAGTGTGGGGAATTCACCAGGATGATCTGCCGCGAAAAGGTGTCTCAGCCTATGAAATGATGGAAAAAATCAATGACGGTGACATCAAAGGGCTGTTCCTCATGTGTTCAAATCCTGCTGTCTCCAGCCCAAATGCAAACCTCGTGAAAAAAGCTCTGAGAAAACTGACATTCTTTGTCGCGATCGATTTGTTTATTTCTGAGACTGCGAAATACGCAGATGTGATTTTGCCCGCCTCCTCTTATTTAGAAGATGAGGGGACCATGACAAATGTCGAAGGCCGCGTGACTTTGAGAGAAGCAAGCCGGCCGTGTCCCGGTGAAGCAAAGCATGATTGGCAGATCATTTGTGAGATCGCATCCGTTCTCGGGAAGGGCCGTTATTTTTCTTACACGTCAGCAAAGGATATTTTTAATGAGTTGAGAGAAGCAAGCCGAGGCGGGATTGCTGATTATTCAGGCATCACATACGACAGGCTCAGACGTGAAGGCGGCATTCATTGGCCATGTCCAGAACCTGATCATCCCGGAACAGGGCGTTTGTTTGCGGACTCATTTGCACATCCTGATCAAAAAGCGGCACTAAGTGTGATTCCAATCGAACCGGCTGTTCCAAAAGAGAAGCCGACAGCCGATTATCCGCTGTATTTAACGACAGGCAGGGTCATGTCTCATTACTTAACAGGCGTCCAAACGAGAAAAAGCGCCGCCCTTGCCGCGAGACACTTTGAATCATTTATGGAAATCCATCCACAAACAGCAGCGACCTACAATATCGAGGACCGTGTACTGGTAAAAATAGAATCCCCTCGGGGAAGCATCACCGTCCGCAGCAAATTATCAGACCAAATCAGAAAAGACACCGTTTTTGTTCCCATCCACTGGGCAGATGCTCAAAATGTGAATGATTTAATCGGTGAAGCTTTAGATCCAGCCTGTAAAATGCCCGGTTTTAAGGTATGCGCCGTCCGAATCAGACCTATTTAAATTTTTCATAAAATTTTTAGAACTTTTCGTATATTTTGTTACATTTTATAACATGTATCTTAAATATTCCTTTTTGCTGTGCTACGCTGGAAAAAACATTGATAAGGAGCGGATCATCTGATGGGAAAAAAACAGCTAGTTCTTGTTGGAAATGGAATGGCCGGGGTAAGGGCCATTGAAGAGATACTGAGTGTTGCAAAAGACGAGTTTCAGATCACAATTTTCGGTGCCGAACCGCATCCCAACTACAACCGAATCCTTTTGTCAAAAGTGCTTCAAGGCGATACAGATATTAAAGATATTACGTTAAACGATTGGGACTGGTACGAAGAAAACAATATTCAATTGTATACAAATGAAACAGTCATCAAAGTGGATACGGAAAACAAAACAGTCATCACAGATGCAGACAGAATCCAGCCTTACGACGAATTGATCCTGGCGACAGGCTCTGTCCCTTTTATCCTTCCGATTCCGGGCGCAGACAAAAAAGGCGTCACAGCTTTCCGGGACATAAAAGATACAGACACAATGCTCGCCGCGTCAAAACAATATAAAAAAGCAGCCGTCATCGGCGGAGGACTGCTTGGTTTGGAAGCAGCACGCGGACTGCTGAATCTCGGCATGGACGTGTCTGTCATCCATCTCGCCCCATACCTGATGGAACGCCAGCTTGATGCAACGGCAGGACGCCTGCTGCAAAACGAGTTGGAAAAACAAGGGATGACCTTTTTACTTGAAAAGCAAACCGAAGAAATTGTCGGTGATGGCCGTGTCGAAGGCGTCCGCTTCAAAGACGGCACAAGCATTGAAGCTGATTTAGTCGTCATGGCTGTCGGCATTCGCCCGAATACAGCGCTCGGAGCCGAAAGCGGCATTCCGGTTAACCGCGGAATTATTGTCAACGATTATATGCAAACTGAAATCCCGCACATTTATGCGGTCGGTGAATGTGCTGAGCACCGGGGAATCGCATACGGGCTCGTGGCGCCGCTTTATGAACAGGCAAAAGTGCTGGCGAAGCATATTTGCGGCATCGAAACAAAACCGTATGAAGGCTCCGTTCTCTCCACTCAGTTAAAGGTATCAGGTGTCGAGGTCTTCTCTGCCGGTGACTTTAACGAATCAGATGAGAAAAAAGCGATTAAGGTTTTCGATGAACAGGACGGCATCTATAAAAAAATCGTCCTGAGAGGCAATCAAATTGTCGGTGCTGTTTTATTCGGCGACAGCAGCGAGGGCAATCGCCTGTTTTCTATGATTCAAAAAGAAGCCGATATCACTGAAACCTCTAAAATATCAATCTTACAGCCTCTCAACCAAGAAGCAGGCACGAGCATGACCGCAGCGATGAGCGATGATGAAATCATCTGCGGCTGTAACGGCGTGTCAAAAGGTGCAATTATTCAAGCCATACAGGAAAAGGGCTGCTCGTCAACGGATGAGATTAAAGCATGTACCGGTGCATCCCGCTCATGCGGAGGCTGTAAGCCGCTCGTAGAAGAAATCCTCCAGCATACGCTCGGATCTGACTTTGATGCGTCAGCGCAAAAAGAAGCGATTTGCGGCTGTACCACATTGTCGAGAGATGAAGTCGTAGAAGAAATCAAAGCCAAAGGGCTGTCACATACAAGAGAAATCATGAACGTGCTCGGCTGGAAAACGCCAGAAGGCTGTTCCAAATGCCGGCCGGCCCTGAACTACTACTTAGGCATGATCAATCCAACCAAATACGAGGATGACCGGACATCCCGCTTTGTTAACGAACGAATGCACGCCAATATTCAAAAAGACGGAACATATTCAGTCGTACCCCGGATGTACGGAGGCGTGACCAACTCCACAGATTTGCGCAAGATCGCGGATGTCGTCGACAAATATGAGATCCCGCTCGTGAAAATGACTGGCGGCCAGCGAATTGATCTCATCGGCGTGAAAAAAGAAGACCTTCCGAAGGTATGGGAAGATCTTGATATGCCGTCAGGCTACGCGTACGGAAAGACACTGCGCACAGTAAAAACATGCGTAGGCGAGCAATTCTGCCGCTTCGGCACGCAAGACTCCATGGCACTGGGCATTGCGCTCGAGAAAAAATTCGAAGGGCTGAACACGCCTCATAAAGTGAAAATGGCCGTGTCTGCCTGCCCGCGGAACTGTGCGGAATCCGGCATTAAGGACCTTGGCGTTGTCGGCATTGACGGAGGCTGGGAGCTTTATGTCGGCGGAAACGGCGGAACTCATTTACGTGCCGGTGATTTGCTGATGAAGGTGAAAACAAATGAAGAAGTCTTAGAATACGCAGGCGCTTACCTGCAATATTACCGGGAAACCGCGAACTATCTGGAGCGTACTTCCGCATGGCTTGAGCGCGTCGGTTTATCCCATGTCCAATCCGTGTTAAACAATCCGGAAAAGCGGCAGGAGCTGAACGACCAAATGAATGAAACACTCTCTGTCCACAAGGATCCTTGGAAGAACTTCCTGGAAAACAAACAAACCTCTAAAGAGTTATTTGAAAATGTCGTGAGCACATCATAATGACAAAAAACAATCATTGAGGAGGAATGGACATGGTAAACAAAGGCGTAACAAAAGTATGTATCGGAAAAATTGAAGAATTGCCTGAACAATTAGGCAAAACAGTGTATATTGAAGATAAGGAGCTCGCGGTCTTCAAGCTTTCAAACGGAAGCATCCGCGCCATCGAAAACCGCTGTCCGCATAAGGGCGGCGTCCTGGCAGAAGGGATCGTCAGCGGAGAATATGTTTTCTGCCCGATGCACGACTGGAAAATCTCCTTAGAAGACGGAATCGTCCAGGAACCAGATCACGGATGCGTCAAAACATACGAAACGCTGATCGAGGGAGAACATGTTTATCTCGTATATTGATCAAAAGACCGGATCACTTTTAAGTGATCCTTCATTTTTTACAGTGACGGAAGGATGACATGATCATGAAGAACGGAATTGTATATTTCGTGGGAGCGGGTCCCGGTGATCCAGGGCTGCTTACCATCAAAGGAAAACAGGCGCTGGAGGAAGCAGATGTTATTTTATATGACCGACTCGCCAACCCGAAGCTGCTCGAATTCGCATCACCGGACTGCCAGTTTATTTATTGCGGAAAACTGCCAGACCGCCATTTTATGAAACAAAGAGAAATCAACGCCCTGCTGGTTGAAAAAGCATCAATGGGGTTAACCGTTGTCCGTTTAAAAGGCGGAGATCCGAGTGTATTCGGCAGAGTCGGAGAGGAAGCAGATGCTCTCCATGAGCACGGCATCCGTTATGAAATGGTGCCGGGGATCACTTCTGGAATTGCAGCGCCGCTATACGCGGGCATCCCCGTTACGCATCGGGATTTCGCATCGTCTTTTGCCATGATTACTGCGCATGATAAATCATTAAAAGGCACGCCGAATCTCGACTGGGAAGGACTTGCCCGGAGCGTTCAAACCCTTGTCTTTTACATGGGCGTCAAGAATTTATCTTATATTTGCCAGCAGCTCATCGCATACGGAAAATCGCCTTCTGTCCCTGTCATTGTGGTCCAATGGGGTACGTGGGGCCGCCAGCGGAGCGTGAAAGGATCGCTTGAGAACATTCAGCAAAAAGTACAGGAACACCAGATCACAAACCCTGCGATTATCGTCATCGGAGATATCGTCAATTTTCAAACACACAGCTGGTTTGAAAGCAAACCACTCATCGGCCAGCACATCATGGTTGTCACTCATGGCGAAGATGAAGACCCGCTTGCAGACAAGCTGCGTGCTTCCGGTGCCGATGTCATCGAATGGCCGAAATGGCGGACTGAGAACATGCCTGTCAATGAAGAGATTCTTCGAAAGATCGGCACCTTTGAAGACATTTTTTTCACGTCGCACCATGCGGTTTGTGAATTTTTCCAAGCGCTGACTTCTAAGAAAATCGACATCCGCCAGCTGACAGCCCGACTAAGTGCGACATCTGAACATGCAGAGACGGAGCTTAAAAAACGGGGTTTCCTCATATCAGCCATTCAGCCTGATTCAGAAAAACGTCTTGTGGTCGGGAGCCGGCATGCAGTGGAAAACATACAGAAGCATGAGTCCTGTTCGTTTTATATCACTCATGAAAACGTCATAGATGACCGGTTCACCCACATGATTCAGCGAACCATCAGTGAATCTCCGCTGCACATGATCATATGCCCGAGCAAACCGTCCACTCAGCAATTGATCAGCGCAGGCGAACAAATTGGCATTTCGCCGGAACCATCAGCAAGCCGGCCTCCTATCGTCTGCATAAGCGATAACTCAGCTGCCGGCGCTTATGGATTCACAGCTGTCCAAGAACAGGATGAATTGTTTGCTTTGATTCAAAATCAACAGGCGGAAAAAAAGCTTCTTCACAGCTGATTGCTCGCAGCCCTTTCCTTAAGGGCTGTTTTATTTATGCACTAATTTTTTGTGATGAGTTGAATACATCGCCATATTCTCGGCCTTAGGGTCCAAATAAGCCTTCGCGCTGTTGACCGCTGTCGGGCCTTCCGTAAAGCCGCCGGCAATCAATCTCAGTTTGCTTTCATAAAAAGCCGCGTCACCCGCCACAAACACACCCGGAAGATTCGTCCGCATATGTCTGTCAGCTTTCACCCTGCCTTCTTCAATCTCAAGCCCCCACCCCTTCATCGGTCCGAGATCAATTTTGAACCCATGGTTAATGATCAGCTCGTCAACCGCTATGTCTTCCCTCTGGCCAGACGCAGTATGACAAACAGTCACACTTTGGATGCGATCTTCATCGCCGCTCAGCTGCTCCAGACAATAAGGAGTGAGCACCCGCACCGATGATTGCTTCATCTTCGTCACGCTGCTTTCCATTCCGCCGAATTCCTCGCGCCGGTGAACAACAGTCACAGACGCCGCAATCGGTTCCAGCTCATTGGCCCAATCGACTGCAGTATCACCGCCGCCTGATATCACGACCCGCTTCCCTTTAAATGCATCAAGCTTCTCCACTCCATAATGAAGATTTTTGCCCGCATACCGGGTCGCATCCTCACTGTCAAACTCATTGACCTCAAGCGTTCCCATGCCGACAGCTAAAATCACGGTACGTGTATAATGCTTTTCTCCTTCAGAACCTGTCAGCACAATGGTGCCGTCTTCCAAGCGTTCAAATCCGGTCACACGCTGATTCAGCACGATATCAGGATCAAACGTCGCCGCCTGCTCTTTCAGCTGCTTGATCAGCTGCTTTCCTGCAATCCCTGGTATTCCGCCGATATCGCGAATGATTTTCTCAGGAAAGAATAAAGACACCTTCCCTCCGAGCCGCGGCAAAAATTCGATTACTTTCGTTTTCAGCTCCCGCATCCCGCAGTAAAAAGCTGTAAACAGTCCGATCGGCCCCCCGCCTATAATCGTAACGTCATATACCTCTTGATTCTCAGCCATCCGTCCTGCCTCCGTTCACATCTATATCAAAACCATTTTAATTGAGAATGAATATCAATACAAAGTATATCATATTTCCCGAGCCTTTGTTTATTCATTTCTTCTCCTTGTGGTAAATTGTTGAAAACTCTATAATAGGCAGAAAACAAATGGGAGAAACAGATGAAAAGACGAGTCGAAACGATCACTTTCGAAGGGCACACACTGGAATATTCTGTTGCAGGCAGTGGCCCCCCCATTCTTGTCATGCATGGCGGGCATTCAAATTGTTACGAGGAATTCGGGTACACGGCGCTGATTGAGCATGAATATTCCATCATCACGCCTTCAAGGCCCGGCTATGGACGGACGTCAAAAGAGATTGGAAAAAGTCTTGCCGATGCCTGCCGTTTCTATGTGAATTTATTAGATCATTTACAAATCGACAGTGTCCATGTGGTGGCCATCTCAGCAGGAGGGCCGAGCGGCATAAGCTTTGCCTCACATTATCCGGAAAGGGTAAACACTCTAACCCTGCAATCCGCGGTCACCAAGGAATGGCTCACCCCCAAAGATACTGAATATAAAATGGGGAGAATCCTCTTCCGCCCGCCGGTGGAAAAATGGATATGGAAGCTGATTTCTTATCTAAATAACGCCTTCCCGCGTTTCATGTTTCAAGCCATGAGCCCACAATTCAGCACACTATCGTTTCAGCGAATCAAGTCCCTGATGGATGAAAAAGACGTAGAAGCATTTCGGAAAATGAACAGCCGGCAGCGCTCAGGTGAAGGATTTCTTCTTGACCTGTCACAAACAGCCGCTATCTCTTCAAAAGAGCTGCAGGCCATCTCATGCCCCGTACTGATTATGCAAAGTGTCTATGATGGGTTTATCGACAAGTCACATGCACACTATGCAAAAGAACATATTCCTGACGCTGTTCTCTGTTTGCTTCACTCATGGGGACACCTGATTTGGCTCGGGAAAGAAGCTGCTGAAACAGATAGAATCATACTCGGCTTTTTGGAATCCTAAACAAAGTGAAACGATCCTTCCCCCTCCTCCGTCAAACAAGCAGTGCCTTTTTTTCTGGTATCATAAGAGAGGCAGCTTACCATGAGCGGAGGTTTTATCGTGACAGCACAATCATCTTTTCTTCAGCTGAATTCTATTTTTATCAGCATTTTAATAGAAGCCATTCCGTTTATTCTGATTGGCGTCATACTTTCCGGAATCATTCAAATGTTCGTTTCTGAAGAAATGATTGCGAGGATCATGCCGAAGAACCGCTTTCTCGCCGTTTTATTCGGTGCGCTGGCCGGGGTTTTATTTCCTGCCTGCGAATGCGGCATTATCCCGATTACGAGGCGTCTCCTGTTAAAGGGGGTTCCTTTGCATGCGGGCGTTGCTTTCATGCTGACAGCGCCTATCATTAATCCTATCGTTTTATTTTCTACTTTTATTGCGTTCGGGAATAGATGGAGCGTTGTCTTTTACCGGGGCGGACTGGCGCTCGCCGTTTCGGTGATCATCGGCATCATCTTATCCTATCAATTTAAGGATAACCAGCTCTTAAAGCCTGATGAACCCGGGCATCACCATCATCATCACCACACCCTGCTTCAAAAGCTGGGAGGGACCTTGCGTCACGCCATTGATGAATTTTTCTCCGTGGGGAAATATTTAATCATCGGCGCCTTTATCGCAGCCGCGATGCAGACGTATGTCAAAACATCCACTCTGCTTGCGATCGGGCAGAATGATGTATCTTCTTCCCTCGTGATGATGGGGCTTGCGTTTGTCTTATCGCTTTGTTCAGAAGTGGATGCATTTATTGCATCTTCCTTCAGCAGCACATTTTCTTTAGGCTCGCTCATCGCCTTTCTCGTCTTCGGTGCGATGGTTGATATTAAGAATCTCTTAATGATGCTTGCGGCCTTCAAAAAACGATTTGTTTTCCTGCTGATTACGTACATTGTCGTAATTGTCTTAGCGGGATCACTACTGGTAAAGGGGTGATTGGATGTTTCGTCTATTGGTGCTGATGGGATTTACGTTTTTCTTTTACCATCTGCATGCCTCAGGAAATCTAACAAAATATATCAATATGAAATATTCCTATCTTTCCTTTATTGCGATCTTCCTGCTGGCCATTCTGACAGCCGTTCAAGCATATGTATTTATCAAATCGCCTGAAAAAGGCGGACATCATCATGATGATGATTGCGGGTGCGGCCATGATCACGAGCATGACCATGAACAAAACAGGCCATTTTATCAGCGTTATTTGATTTATCTTGTTTTTCTTTTTCCTTTGGTGTCGGGTATCTTCTTCCCGATTGCGACGCTTGACTCATCCATTGTCAAAACAAAAGGGTTCTCATTTAAGGCGATGGAAAGCGGAGATCATTACTCCCAAACACAGTATTTGCGGCCTGATGCCAGTCTTTATTATGCACAAGACAGCTATGACAAACAAATGAAACAGCTGTTTAATAAGTATTCCAGCAAGAAAGAGATTTCTCTGACCGATGATGATTTCCTAAAAGGAATGGAAACCATTTATAACTATCCGGGTGAATTTCTTGGACGGACGATTGAATTTCATGGATTTGCGTACAAAGGAAACGCGATTAACAAAAACCAGCTGTTCGTGTTAAGGTTTGGCATCATTCACTGTATCGCTGATTCCGGCGTGTACGGGATGCTTGTGGAGTTTCCGAAGGACATGAACATCAAGGATGATGAATGGATTCAAATTAAGGGCACTCTGGCCTCAGAATATTACCAGCCATTCAAGTCGACTCTCCCTGTCGTGAAAGTAACCGACTGGAACACCATTAAAAAACCTGATGATCCGTACGTTTACAGAGGATTTTAAGTGAAGACGAAACCAGTACAAGTACTGGTTTCTTTTTTATTTCTTTTTCATCAGCATCAAATCAAGATAAAGCTGGCACCGCGTTCTGAAATCGCTTAAATCGATCGACGTCATTTCAGTAATCTGTTTGATGCGGTAATTCAATGTATTTTGGTGAATAAACAGCTGTTCTGCTGCTGGTTTTGTTTTGCAGTTGTTGAGGAGATAGATTTCCAAGGTTTTAAGCAGCTCGGTGCTGCTTTCTTGGTCTTTCGCTTTTAATAAAGCTAAATCCTTATTCTCGTATTCTAAAAATTCGTTTTTCTGTTCAATGCTTTCTAAATAACGGTAAATGCCGAGTTTGGCATATTCATATGGAATGTTTTCCTGATTGCCGGTGATTTCTGCAGCTTTGATGACTTCAAGTGCTTCTGTATAGCTCTTGCCGAGTTTTAAAAGGTGATCATATTCGTTTCCGATACCGATATAAATAGGGGTAGGTATTTTCTGAAAGTGAAAATGTGTTAACAGCTTGTTAATAAATTCTGAAGCTGCCGAGGAGACGGAGCTTTTTTGGGAAAAACTCGCTACGACGATGACAATATTTGATTCGATCGTTAAGACATGACTGACTTTATCCCGTAAATTTAGGTACGACCTGATATTCTCCTTTAAATCCTCAACCGCTTCCCCATCCCCATTCGCGGCGTGCAGGATGACAACCGAAAACATGGAAGGCAGCACGGTGTTGATTCTTTCGGCTTCCCGTCTGAGTTCCTTCTCAGTGGTAAATTGCTGATAGATCGCCCGTTTAATGAGATCTTCCGCTTTTTCTTCCTTTTCCTGCTTCAGCTTGTTCGTTTTATAAATGATTTTCCCGACATGAAAAGAGGTCTCATACAAAAAGTCGAGTTCTTCTTCCGTCAGATTTTGGTCCAGCTCCTGAACCCAGATGTAGCCCATGACTTCCCCTTTGTGCTTCGCACTCACGACCACCCTCTGGTTTAACCCAATGCTTTCAATTTTATTGACGCGAAATGGCTCAGGTTCGGTTTTCAGTTTTTCAATGATTCCATCCTTCAGAAACCTCTCGAAAATCTGTACCGGACATTTTTTTGAAAAAATAGTCTGCTGGTTGGCAGAATCAAAATGGTTAATATAGTAAGAATTATAGGCTAACAAAAAGAAATCCGCGCTTTCCAGTATAACTGGTTTTTGCAGTTCATAACTGATAAAATCAATCAGCTTATCAACATCTGAAAATGAAAAAACTCTCTCTAAAAGCTCTTCCATACCTTTTTCTCCTATACTTTTTTTACTTTAATCATATCCATACGGGGGCTTTTTGTATAGAAAAAAATACGTTTGTTTCCAAAAGAAAAAAACGTCCGCTTAAAAGGAGAAAAGAGGAAAAAGGGACAACCCCTTCCTCCTCCTTTCAATCTTTATTGTGACATTGTATCTTGGTAGTCTTTAAACTGGTCTGCGACAGCTTGTGACGGAGCCTGCGTCAATACACTGACGATAAAGACAGATAATAGACTCGCAGCAAAACCAGGTATGATTTCATACAGAAAGTCCGAAAGACCGGCATTCGCCCAAATGATTACAGTTGCTGCTCCCACAATCATGCCGGCGAGTGCCCCCCATTTGGTCATTCGTTTCCAAAACAGACTGAGCAGTACAACCGGCCCGAATGATGCACCGAAGCCCGCCCACGCGTAGCTTACCAACCCAAGGATTGTATTATTTTTCTCCCAAGCAAGGAATAATGCGATGACAGAAATCACAAGCACAGCCATACGGCCCAAAAACACCAGCTCTTTATCAGAAGCTGAGCGTCTGAACATCGACTTATACAAATCTTCTACCAGAGAGCTTGATGTCACAAGCAGCTGGGAAGAAATTGTACTCATAATCGCGGCCAAAATAGCTGAAATCAGAAAACCTGTGATAATCGGATGGAACAAAATATTTCCTAATTGAATAAAAATCGTCTCAGGGTCCTTCAGTGTCATGCCATTCTGATGGTAATAAGCGATTCCGCCCAAACCGGTCAGCACAGCGCCGACTGCCGACAAAATCATCCAGCCCATTCCGATTCTGCGCGCTCTTTTGATCTCTTTGACAGACGTTATCGCCATAAAACGCACAATGATATGCGGCTGGCCAAAGTATCCCAAACCCCAGGCAAACAAAGAAATAATGCCAAGGACGCTTGTTCCTTTGAACATATTAAACATATCTGGATCAACAGAGCGGATTTCAGTAACTGTTTCACTTGCTCCTCCCGTATGGAAAAACGTAACGATCGGAACAAGGATGAGTGCGGCAAACATAATGATCCCCTGAACAAAATCTGTCCAGCTGACTGCCAAAAAGCCGCCAAACAGGGTATATACCACAACAACACCAGTCACAACCCACAAGCCCGTATGATATTCCATCCCCAAAATACTGTTGAATAAAACGCCGCCTGATACCATTCCAGACGAAACATAAAATGTGAAGAAGACTAAAATCACAATCCCTGAAAACAGTCTCAGCAGCTTCGAATGGTCTCCGAAGCGATTTTCAAGGAACCCGGGAATTGTGATTGAATTCCCCGCTTGTTCAGTATAGGTTCTCAGCCGAGGCGCAACGTAGAGCCAGTTCGCCCATGCTCCAAGGCAAAGTCCGAACACAATCCAAATACCGCTCAGACCTGTTGAAAACATGGCACCCGGGAGCCCCATCAGCAGCCAGCCGCTCATATCGGCAGCACCGGCACTGAGAGCGGTTACCGCCGGACCCAAAGAGCGTCCTCCAAGCATGTAATCCGTCAGATTTGACGTGCGCTTGTAAGCAAAGTAGCCGATCAACAGCATCCCCGCCATATAAATACAAATCGAAATAATCAGCTGTGTGTTTTCTATGGCACTTCCTCCTCTTTTTTATGGTATATGGATGAAATGGACATCCCCGCAGGGAGGATGCCCATTTAGTCCCGCTTTAGAACATTTCACTGATTGTTTTAGCCTGCATGTGCAGTGCCAAGTAATCCGGTCCGCCTGCTTTTGAATCCGTTCCGGACATTTTGAAGCCGCCAAACGGATGGTACCCGACGATAGCGCCTGTACAGTTGCGGTTGAAGTACAGATTTCCGACATGGAATTCCTGTTTCGCACGCTCGATGTGCTTGCGGTTGTTTGTGATAACTGCGCCTGTTAAACCGTATTCAGTATTGTTTGCGACTTCTAAAGCTTCATCAAAGTTTGACACTTTAGAAAATGCAACGACAGGTCCGAAAATTTCTTCCTGCATGAGTCTTGCTTTCGGATCAAGGTCAGCGAAGATCGTCGGTTTGATGAAGTATCCTTTCGAATCGTCACCAGTGCCGCCGCTTACTAAACGCCCTTCCTGTTTTCCGATCTCAATATAGCTCATAATTTTATCATAAGAACCTTGGTCAATAACAGGTCCCATATAAACATCCGCACTGTCAGGTTTTGCTGTTACTTTAGATTCCGTAATTTCAATGACACGCTTCAATACCTGATCATACACTTTTTCATGGACTACTGCACGTGAACCTGCAGAACATTTTTGTCCCGCAAAGCCGAACGCTGATGTAAAGATGGATTGAGCTGCCAATTCAATGTCCGCATCCTCATCGACAACAACCGTATCCTTACCGCCCATTTCAGCGATAACACGCTTTAAGTGCTGCTGGCCTGGCTGAACCTTCGCCGCGCGTTCGAAAATTCTCGTACCCACTTCTCTTGATCCCGTAAATGTGATAAGGCTTGTTTTCGGATGGTCAACAAGGTAGTCACCGACTTCGGCTCCGCTGCCTGGAACAAAGTTGACTACGCCTTTTGGCAATCCGGACTCTTCAAGGACCTCCACGAATTTTGCCGCAATGACAGGTGTAGCGCTCGCAGGTTTTAGAACTACTGTATTTCCAGTAACAATCGGCGCTACTGTTGTTCCTGCCATAATCGCAAACAAGAAGTTCCAAGGCGGAATAACAACTGTTACACCAGTCGGTGTGTACACATATTGGTTTTTCTCGCCTTCACGGCTGTTGACCGGTTTGCCTTTTGCCAGTTCGATCATTTGGCGCGCATAATACTCCATGAAGTCAATCGCTTCAGCTGTATCAGCGTCCGCCTCGTTCCAAGGCTTTCCTGCCTCTTTTACAAGCAAAGCGGAGAATTCATGTTTTCTTCTGCGGACTTTAGCAGCAGCGCGGAACAGGACAGCCGCTCTTTCTTCAGGAGACGTGTATCTCCACTCTTCGAATGCCTTCGCAGCCGCTTCAATCGCTTGCTCAGCGTGCTCTTGAGAAGCTTTTGACACTCGGCCGACTACTTCTTCTTTATCAGCCGGGTTGATCGAAACGATTTTCGCTTCTGTTTCCACCCTTTCGCCGTTAATGACTAGCGGATAGTCTTTTCCTAAATATTCGCTTACCGTCGCAAGCGCTTTTTTAAACGCTTCCACGTTGTTTTGATCTTGGAAATTTGTGAATGGTTCGTGTTTGTAAGGTGTTGTCATGATAATCTCTCCTTTTTTACTTCTTTGTCATTCCTTTGAAAGCAAATGCAATGTTTGACGGACGTTCTGCAAGGCGTCTCATAAAGTAGCCGTACCAATCTTCGCCGTATGGCAGGTAGACTCGCATGTTATAACCTTCTTTTACGAGGTTGAGCTGGGTTTGCGACCGCATGCCGTACAGCATCTGAAATTCAAACTTGTCATTGGCAATGCCATTTTCCTTGGCAAGCTGCTTTGTATAGTCGATCATTTTGTCGTCATGTGTGGCAATCGCTGTATAGTGACCGTTTAAGAGTTGCTTTCGGATGATTTTTTTGTAATTTTCATCGACATCGCTTTTCTCCGGGTAAGCTACTTTTTCTGATTCTTTATAAGCTCCTTTTACAAGGCGAAGGAACGGGTGTAAAGAATCCAAATCGTCAATGTCTTTTTCCGTCCGATATAGATAGGCTTGCAGCACTGTGCTTACATACTCGTATTTCTTTCTGAAATCTTTGAAAATATCAAGCGTTTTCTGGCATCTGACTTCATCTTCCATGTCGATGGTGACCATAATTTTATGCTTCTCGGCCGTCTGAAGGATTTTCGTCATATTTTCATACACCAGATCCATATCTATATCCAGGCCTAGAGACGTCATTTTTAAAGAAACCTGTGAGTTCAGCTGCTGATCCGCAATGGTCGCAATGGTTTGAATACACTCTTCCGTACGCTCCCGAGCGACCGCGGCGCTGTTCACAAACTCGCCTAAATGATCGACAGTAACTGACAAACCTTGGCTGTTAAGCTGTCGAATGGTCGGGATTGAACTGTTAAAATCATTCCCGCCAATAATTTTACCCGCTGCTACTCTGCTTCCCCAGTTCTTTGCCATTTTATTGAGAAAGCCGCTTTTGGATAAAAATAAGAAAAAATCTCTTGTGATCACTTCCAACCTCAACACCCCGCAATCTAAGAAGTATTTGTATGAGTTTATTGTAAATGGACAAAACCGGCGTTCACAATATTCTCAAAATACAAAGATTCTGATTATTTTTGTGGGTTTGCCACAATCAGATAGTTAGAAAGTCGGGGAATCCTGTCGAATAACAGAGAAAAGGAAGCGACAAAAAACATCAGCTTCCTCCATCCTTCCACACTTCTTCAACCGTATTCAAAAGCAAACGGTTCAATTCAGGTGTCATATCCTTGTGTTCTGCTTTCAGCGTTTTTGCTGCTTCCATGATTCTTTCGATTTCCGTTTCAATGAATTGGTGAATGACTTGAATTCTTGCTTCAAGATCAAGCTCTTCACCTCTTTTTTTCCGTTCAAGCAAGGTTTCCATTTCTGCCTTCAGCTCAGGGTCAGTGACAAGTTCATTCATCAAAACAGTAAAATCCATTGGCGGAATGGTTCCGTGCTTTTCAATCCATTTGCAAGCCAAAATAGGCCGAAGCACATAGAAATACTTTTTGATTTTGACCTCTTGCCCTTGAAGGTAATCCTTGACGTTCCTTCTCGCCATATTGATATAGTGATACACGCTTGCTTCAGGCTTAAATGCCTCCGTGCGCAGTTTTCTTAACTGCTTTGCAGTCGTAAATGCTTCGTAGTACACAATGTCTGAGGACAGCCATTCAAGGAGCGGCGGGTTTGACTTTTTGAAGAGGCGCAGCGTCTTTCTCAGCTCCCAGCCGCTGATATCCAGCAAATCGTGAATCGGTTCCTCAATGACATCACGCTCCTGCTCAATTGAAAAATACCACTCTTTTTTCGGCACATAAATAAAGCGGACATCGTAATCACTGTCCTGCGATGGGAATCCCCATGCGCGGCTTCCTGACTCAACGGCATATACGATTTTAACTCCGTATGACTGCTCGATTCGTTTTAATTCATCAATGATCCTTTGTTTCATTTCTATTCGTCTCCAGTCTGTTCTCATTCCGGCAGTTTGCAGAAAAAAACCGCCAGATGTTGTGCGGCGGCTTTTCACGTTTATCAGCCTTTAAGATGCTGCTTAAAGAAAGCAAGTTTTTCTGTTTGAAAGGCAGGGATATACTCATGCCCGAAGTAGCGGTACACTTTGAGCTCTTTCTCTGTCTCCAAGTGGTTGTATGCGGCAAACACGGTGGACGGCGGCGTGACCTTGTCAATCAGACCGATCGACATCAGGACAGGGACCTTCACTCGGTCAGCGAGATTCATAATATCGAAATATGAAAGTGTCTTCATCGCCTTCTCTTCCGTTTCCGGGCTTCCATTTCTTCTAAAGAAGGAATTGATTTCAAGGTACGGCTGTTCAAGCGCCACATCAATGGCCCGTTCAAAGTTGCTTAAATAAGGATAATCGGCAACCGCGGCTTTTGGAATGTCTGACAGAGCGGCTGCGGCAATGGTTAAGCCGCCTCCTTGGCTTCCGCCTGTCACACCGATTCTTGTTTCGTCAACTTCGTCAAAGCTGCTGATGACCTCAAGCGCGCGGACAGCGTCCAAATAAACGCCCCGGTAATAGTATGTATCTTTATCAAGGATTCCTTTCGTCATCCAGCCCAAAGCATGGCCATGTGGAGAAATACTCGTATCCTCGCTGCTCTGCTGGCCGCGGACTAGCATGCCGAATGCGGCGTAACCGTGGAGCGCCCAGTTTACCATTTCATGAATCTCACCGTCATAGCTAGCGTTGTAGCCATGATATTTGACGATCGCCGGATGCGGTCCTTCCTTGTCAGGCACTGCGTACCATCCGGTAATGCGGGCGTTTCCGAAGCTTTTATATGTGAGGCGGTACACCTTGACTCCATCAGCAGGATAATCAACCAGCTGTAAATCAGGTGCTGCTTTGACTTTCGCAAGTTCGTCCAAAGACGATTTCCAAAACTCAGAAAAATCGTTCGGTGTTGTTTTTTCAGGCTTATACGTTTGCAATTGGTCGAGCGGCAGATCGAATAGTTGCATTTCCGATTATCCCCCTTTGTTTTATAAGATTTAGTTTATATTCCTATACTACCACGTTTCGAATTTGTTTTCTAAATATTTTCACTTTTGTTTTCCAGACAGCCTTTATCAAACGTTTGTTTAAGACTTTCCCGGCTCAGTTCCATAAAGGCCTGTGCTGTCAGGCTGACGTAGCGATTCTTTAAAAATACAAAGACGAGGGTTCGTGATGGCGCGGATTGAATGGATAAATAGATCACACCCGGATCTTTATCCCTTCTGACCATATTCGGCGCCATTGTCACACCTAAGCCGTTGGCCACAAGAGATTGGGCGGTTTCAATATGGCTCGTCTTAAAGGCAGTATTCGGCTTGAAGCCGCTTTCCGCACAGAGATCGAGAACTGTCCTGCGAAATCCGAAACCTTCTTTTAACAGAATAAACGGCACGTGCCTTACCATCTCAAGCGGCACGCACGGCTGGCGGCCTTCCTCACCTTCCATCGCTTTCTCAATCAGCGCGATCATTTCCGGCGGCATCCACTTTTGTTTTTCCTTCGGCACTGCGAGAACAATCGGTTCCGTGAACAAGGGTGTAATGGAGAGCCGTTCATCCTCGATCGGCAAGGATAAGACAGAAAGGTCAACCTCTCCCTTTGCCGTCATCTCTTCTAAAGAAACCGGATCTTGTTCAACAAGCTGAACCTCTACATGAGGATAACGCGCTAAAAACTGCTTCAGCAGAGGCGGAAAGAGATATCTCCCTGTTACAGCAGGAATCCCAATGGAAAGCTTGTGCCCCAGTCCTTGCGACAGCTCCTGCATCTCCCGGAGCAAGTCATCTCTTGAACGAATGATGTCCTCGGCTTTTTCAATGAAACGCCGGCCGTGGGGTGTCAGCGTAACAGACCCGTGGGATCTGTAAAAAAGGGTAAGCCCCAGCTCAGCCTCAAGCTTTTTGATTTGCTGGCTAAGAGATGGCTGAGCGATATGAAGATGCTCTGCCGCCTTTGTAAAGCTTTGGCGCCGGGCGATTTCCGCTGCATATTCCATCACTTTAATATCCATTTCAGCCTCCATAGGTTGAACCTATCGTTTTTATCATTTTTATATCTTGGACGAATCATAACAGAAATTGCTAACATAATCCATATTACATTTACAAAAAAAGGAGCTGAGTTCACATGAGAAATGAAACACCGTTTTCTAAAAACGCCGTGATGTACCGGGATGAGAAGGTATTTGCCGAGGGGAAAGATTTAGGGGTAATGATCAAAACGGCGGAATGCCGGGCTGACCAGCGGGTGCTGGATATCGGAGCGGGTGCTGGCCATACAGCGCTGGCATTTTCCCCATATGTACAGGAGTGCATCGGCATTGATGCGACGAAAGAGATGGTAGAGGTTGCGTCCACCTTTGCGCAAGAAAAAGGAGCGGGAAATGTACGCTTTCAACAAGGAACGGCAGAGTCACTCCCCTTCCCCGACGATTCATTTGATCTCATCACCTGCCGATACGCGGCCCACCATTTTTCAGATGTCCGCAAAGCCGTCAGCGAAGTTGCACGCGTGCTGAAAAAGGACGGACGTTTTCTCTTGATCGATCATTACGCGCCTGAAGATCCCGGTCTTGATGAGTTTGTCAATCATGTGAACCGGCTCCGTGACCCTTCCCATGTCCGGGAAAGCTCATTATCAGAATGGCAGTTGATGTTCACCGCTAATCAGCTTGGGTACCAAGAAATACAAAAGTGGAATTTGCCGATTCAATACGACAGCTGGATCAAACGGGGCGGAACTCCCGCCGACCGGGAAAAGCAAATCATCGCCCACCTGAATGACGCATCAGACAAAGCACGTGACATGTTCGACATCAAATTGAATCAGAACGTACAGCCCGGCTCCTTTTGCTTAAAAGCGATTTTGATACAGGGCATAAAACGATAAAAAAAAAAGCCGTGCGCACTGCACGGCTTTTACATTGGCTGATAAAGATCCCAGCCGATTTTTAATGTCTCTACAATGTAATCAGCAACCTCTTCCGGAGAAAGGTTGTCTGTTGCGACTTTTGAATTGTGTTTGTCGTAAATGACTTTTCTTTCATTAAACAGCTGTTCCATTTCATCCATTGAACGGTTATGCAGCACAGGGCGGCTCTCGATCAATAAATCCGCACGCTGCTTCCAGTTCTCCCATGACAGGTCCAGATGAAGCACGAGACAGTTTTCCAGACAGCATTTTCTGATTTCCTCTTGCTTAAAAGACCCGCCGCCCAAAGAGACGATTTTGAATCGTTTATGACGGCAGATGTCTAAAATATATTCCTTCTCTGTTTTCCGGAAAAAGTCTTCTCCCTTTTCCTCAAACATCTCAGGGATTGACATATTGAAATCCTTTTCGATCTCTTGGTCAATATCGATAAAATCTCTATATAATTTTTTAGCGACCAATTGGCCGATTGTCGTTTTTCCTACACCCATGAATCCGATCAGGACGATATTTCTTTCTCTTACTGGGATGGCTCGTTTAGCGTTCATCTTCGGCGAAATCCTCCTAAGGAATGAAATTTTATATTCATTATATGCTTATTTTACGTATATTTATATAGATACCGGCTTGCCCGTCCTTTTCCGGTCATGCTTTACCTGGGATAGCCTGCTCTTGGTTGTTCAAACGTTTTTTCCTGAATGACATTCATTGTACAACATTTCTGCATATATTTTAATACTTCGACGCAAAAAAGCATTAAAACCTTTCAATCTCACTGCCTTGATTGTTTTTCCCGCTGACTCTTCGATCGAAGGGTCTTTTTTTGTATGATAAATAAGAAGGGAGAAATGGTGATGATCATATGGATAAACGGGGCTTTCAGTTCCGGAAAAACACAAACAGCCTTCGAACTGCACAGAAGGCTGAAAGCATCTTATGTGTATGATCCTGAGAAAATGGGTTTTGCACTGCGTTCCATGATACCGCCGGAGATCGCGGAGGACGATTTTCAAAGCTACCCCTTATGGCGGACGTTCAATTATAGCTTGCTGGCCTCCCTGACCGATACATACCGCGGCATCATCATTGTGCCTATGACGATTGTACATCCTGAATACTTTAATGAGATCATCGGCAGGCTTAGACATGACGGCAGAACGGTTCACCACTTTACATTAATGGCTTCAAAAGAAACCTTGTTAAAACGGCTGCGCACAAGAGCAGAAGGTAAAAACTCATGGGCCGCTAAACAAATTGACCGCTGCATTGAAGGATTGGCATCACCAATCTTTGTGGATCACCTCCAAACAGACAACATGTCAATTCAGGATGCGGCAGAAACCATTGCCGCAAGAGCCAATCTTACATTAGCCCCTGATACGAGAGGCATCCTCCGAAGGTCCATCGACAGATTGATGGTAAAGCTGAATCATATCCGCATCAAATAAAGATCCAGTACATGATAAAATCCTAAAACGGTTTACGTTTTAGGATTTTATCATCTGTTTTCAGCGTGATTGAAAACCCTTGAAGTCTACGAAGGACAAGCATTGGAGCAGACTTTCACAGGATGTGATGATGGCGGCGTTTAGGCAGGACGCCTGAGCGATTAGCCGCCGTTTCATTCTTAACCCGTGAGCACCAACGCGCAGGACTGACAACGAATGTGAGGGTTTGCCGACACGCTGAAAAGCCCGCTCTGAGAGCGGGCTTTCTTTATCTTATTTCCACCAGTCATCAAACATAGACGCCGGAACCTGACGTTTATGCTCAGTTATGCTGAAGCGATTTTCCAGCGCTTCTGACACTTTCGCTGATACTTCTTTTCCTTCGAGATAATCGTCAATTTCCTCGTAGGAAATGCCAAGCTCTGTTTCATCCGCCTGCTGCGGTTTATCATCGAGGAGATCGGCAGTTGGTTCTTTTAAGTATAAACGTTCCGGTGCACCCAGCTCTTTCAGCAGGCTTTTTCCCTGGCGCTTCGTCAACCCGGTCAGCGGCAGGAGGTCCGCTCCGCCGTCACCGTACTTCGTAAAGAAACCCGTCACAGCCTCAGCGGCATGGTCCGTGCCGATGACAAGGAGGCCTTCTTGGCCGCCGATCGCGTATTGAGCGATCATTCTTGTTCTCGCTTTTACGTTTCCTTTATTAAAGTCAGTCAGCTGATCACCGGTTTCCTGCTGATACTGATCAGAAAACGCGCTGACTGTGGACTTAATATCGAACTTCCATGATTTATCCGGTTTAATGAACTTCAAAGCAAGCTGGGCATCGTCTTCATCCTGCTGTGTGCCATGCGGAAGACGGACCGCGATAAATTGAGCGACTCCGCCCTCCTCGCGAATGCGTTCCACCGCAAGCTGGGCCAGGCGCCCTGCAAGAGTTGAATCCTGTCCGCCGCTGATTCCTAACACAAAGCCTTTAGCGCCGGTTTTTTTCAGATATTGTTTTAAAAAATTGATTCGGTCCTCAATTTCTTGCTTTGGATCAATTGAGGGCTTCACATGTAATTCACGCATAATCTTTTCCTGCATGCTCATCCCAATCATTCCTCCTGTACAATTCGCTGTTTCTTATTTGATCATTTCCCCAAATTAATGAAAATGAATCATGACAATTATGTATCCCTATTAAATATAGCACAGGTCTTGATTCACAGTGAACAAGAGAGATCAGCTGACTTCCACCCGTATTGACGTTACACTATCGCCATTGCACTTCCCTTTTTCTATTGGGCAGGAAGAAAACGCGACAATCAAATCCATTTCCGCCCGAAGCCTTACATAATCTCCGGCATTCGAAAGCGGCGTTTCCACAGACAGGTTCCCTTTCTCATCAAGGACAGTATTCATAAAAATCGCAAACGGGTAGTGCATGTGAGGCTTCGGGACGCCAAACTGCTCAAGCGCACGGTTCATATTGTCATAGCACGTATCCTGAAACTCGTCCTTTTGCTTGCCGTATAACAGCCTATTCATATCAGGACGGCAGGCGGGAAGCAGCAAATCATGCTTGCCGACCGTATCTTCAATCAACGTCAGCATCGGTTTGTATAGATTCGAGTAGATATGATCGTTGACTTTCACATGAATGGAATGATTGGCATCAATCGTTGCTCCCTGATCAAGGTGCTCATAAAAATCCTTGGCATGGTACGCAACAAAATCAGCCACCTGCTGCCCTTCTACATCAACCACCTTTAAAATCTGCCCCTTTTTTAGCTTCAGCCCGAGTCCTTTTTTCGGCTCCACGATATATTGCTGTGTCATTGCTTCGCTCCTTTTTTCATTAGTATGAGCGTTCTCCGCCTTCCCCATGTAAAAAGAGGCAAAAATCCGATGTATATAAGCTTCGGGCGGGTCGCAATCTAACCTTAGATAAAAGGGGTTGAAATGATTATGAGTCAAACAAAAAAAGACCAGCAAAAAGGAAATTTGGCCTGGTGGCAGCTGTCATTAATCGGTATAGGATGTACGATCGGAACAGGATTTTTTCTCGGTTCCAGCATTGCAATAGTAAAAAGCGGTTTCTCCGTTCTGCTATCATTTCTGATCGGGGCAATCGGCACGTATTTTGTATTCGAACAGCTTGCCAAACTGTCGGCAAAGCAGCCGGAAAAAGGCTCGTTTTGTGCGTATGCGAGAAAAGCATTCGGAAGATGGGCCGGCTTCAGCAATGGCTGGGTGTACTGGTCATCAGAAATGCTGATTACCGGAAGCCAATTGACAGCCATTTCGTTATTTACGAAGCACTGGTTTCCTCAAGTGCCGCTATGGGTATTTGCTTCAATCTACGCGGTACTTGGGCTACTGATTATCTTTACCGGGCTGTCTGTTTTTGAGAAGACTGAAAACGTACTGGCAGTTATCAAAACAGCCGCTATTTTTATGTTTATTGTGATTGCCATCCTGGCATTATGCGGTATCCTGTCTGGCGGAAAGCACGATGTACAGGTTCCAAATAAGACGAGTGAGTTTTTCCCATATGGCGCCATGGGGCTGTGGACAGGTTTAATCTACGCGTTTTACGCCTTTGGCGGAATTGAGGTCATGGGGCTGATGGCGGTTCACTTAAAAAAACCAGAGGAAGCGTCTAAATCAGGGAAATTAATGCTGGCGACGCTGGCGATTATTTATATTATTTCGATCGGACTGGCCTTGCTGCTGGTTCCATTAGACATGTTTACTGAGCAGGACAGCCCGTTCATTACGTCGTTAAAAGGATATAACCTTAAGATCATCCTTGATATTTTTAACGGGATTTTCATTATTGCCGGATTCTCGACCCTCGTCGCTTCACTGTTTGCGGTTACGACATTGCTATGTACGATGGCTGACGACGGAGACGCGCCGAAATGCTTTACTTTAAAGGAAGGCAAAAAAATATGCTGGCCGGCGCTGGGGCTGACGTTTGCGGGGCTTGTCCTGTCCATCATTCTGTCTTTAGTGCTGCCCAAAAACATTTATGAGCACATGACGACAGCAGCGGGGCTTATGCTTTTATACACTTGGCTGTTTATCCTGTTCTCCAGCAAAAAGCTGACTGATCCTGAAGGAATGGGG
This sequence comes from uncultured Bacillus sp., assembly GCF_958411575.1. Taxonomy (NCBI): domain Bacteria; kingdom Bacillati; phylum Bacillota; class Bacilli; order Caryophanales; family Bacillaceae; genus Bacillus; species uncultured Bacillus sp. The sequence continues at coordinate 31,728 of NZ_CATYRA010000008.1, read as the reverse complement.
AAAACGCAAATTTATTTAGCGATGATTCTGATTGCTGCAGCTGTATCCGGCACACTGTTTGAAAAATCAAGCCGGCCCGGTTTTTTTGTAAGCATAGGTTTTCTCGTGATCATTGCCATCGTTACGATGATCTATCAAAAAAAGCAGGGACATAAAGACCGCCCTGCCAGCTCGTGATTTATTTCATTTTGTTGAACATGTTCTTTAAATAAGAAAACGGGCACTTCGATACCTGTTTTTCATCATCACGAAGGAAATACTGTTTCCATTCGCGATTATCTTTTCCTCCGTACCAGCCTAAATGCGGATGGACCGGGGCTTGATCGTAGGCCTTTAAACGGGATCGGATCAGCCTGCTCATGTTCTGGCCGGACACGGTTGAACCATTTAGGTCATCAAACACCCATCTTGGCTGAAACGCGATCATAAAATAGGGAAAGCTCCGGCTTTTTCTCGCCTCGTGTCCCGGTGTAGCGCACAGAATAAAGTACGGCTCGCCGTCAAAACAAAACTCCCATTTATAATGCTCAGGATCGGCCGGAATGTCTTCCGGCCACTCTTTTTCGTCCTGATGACTCAGTCTATTTAAAAAGCTCCAAAACAGCTCTTCATATGCTTCAATCGAATAGTGCTCAGCCAAATCTTCCGGTGTATCAAATAACACAACGAGGGATGCGTACTTTCCCGTGTCCCGCGATATCTTGCCGTACTCCGCAAGCAGTGGTGCCAGTTCCTCCGCTGTACGGTTTTCCCGCGGATCTCCGGCAAAAGCAATGCGAAGCTGATCAGTCAGAAACGCCTGGCGTCCGGGAATGCACGGAAACGTATCCGCGTCATCCGCCACAGTTTCTGCCAAAAGCTCAAAAGCGATTCTTTGCCATTCAGGGAGTTCAGCTTGATTACGTTCCAGAAAACTTTTGGTGTAAATCCCATTCACCATTGATCCACCTCCAGTATCATCTGGATACTATATTAAAACTGGAGGCGGCGGGTGACTGTCCTTCATGAATCAGCCCAATAACTGTTTGATTCCTTGATAACCGAAGTAAAAGCCAAATATAAGGAGGGATACCCCTGCGATTCCGGTCAATCCTCTCAATAGCTTTTCATGAAGCAGATTTCTGAACATGCTGGCTGTGATCGCCATGCAGAAATCCCAGATTAAAATACCGATCATGATGCCGGAGCTATAGATCAGAAGCTGATTCATATTGTAGGCCTCTGCTGTTTTCGCAAGTATGCTCCCGTAAATGCCGAGCCAAAAAAGGATGCTCAATGGATTTGACAGTGAGATGAGAAAACCCGAAGCGAACGTTTTCCTATATGACACTTTTCCCCGCGAGCTTCGCACATCCATCGGCTCTCTGACATTTTTCAGCGTTTCAATTCCAGTATAGGTCAGAACAAAAAATCCGAAGAGCCACAAAAACGTTTTCACAAACGGAGCGGTCAAAAACTGTGAAAGTCCGAAATAGATAAAAAGCATGTACAGTCCGTCCGCTGTCATGGCGCCTAAACCAAAAATCCACGCATGCCAAAAACCGTTTTTAATTCCTTTGTCTATTTGCGCCGCATTCACTGGTCCCACAGGCGCAGACAAGGACAGTCCCAGCACAATATAGCTCAAAAAAATGTTCACCGGCCCGTACTCCCTTCTCTTACGTAACTTGTACAATTTATTCGGGAACGGGCCAAGCTATGCACAAAATTCGCTTACTGTTTCAGACGATTAAGTTCTTCCTCGACAATATCGGCGGCTTTGCCTACGAAACTGAAAATGAGTTCCAGTTCTTCTTCTGTATACTCACGGCACAAATCCATCGTCGACTCTGACAGAGAACGGAACAAATCCTTTACATGTTTTTTTGAAGCCGTCAATGGGACGATTATGACTCTTCTGCGGTCGTCCGGGTCCTTTTCACGAGCCACATACCCCGCTTTTTCTAACCGGTCAACAAGCGCCGTGACCGAACCCGTGCTGAGGCCCGTCTTTTTCCCCAGCTCTCCGGCAGTCATCGGCCCTGCTTCATTTAAGATGTCAGCTGATTTTAAATCGGTGGGAAACAGACCGAGAGCTTGAGCGGCTGCCTGATGAAACAGAACCGTTCTTGTGCTCAATTTCCGAAAAAGCTGAACGGCAGTCTTTTCCAAATCACTTCTGGAATTTCTTGTTGACAACTGACAGTCCTCCCTATAAAATCGAATTTATCTTGATAGTCGAGATATTTAGTGATCAAACTATTATCATGATATCAGAACTTACATAGAAAAGTAAGAGGAGGTAGAACAAATGGACACAACATCAGCAAAACAGGCTTCCACCAAATTTGTGGTCCTCGGTCTCCTGCTGGGCATCTTGATGTCTGCAATGGACAATACGATTGTTGCCACCGCGATGGGCAGCATCGTAGCGGATCTTGGAAGCTTCGATAAATTTGCTTGGGTGACGGCATCCTATATGGTGGCGGTTATGGCTGGAATGCCGATTTACGGCAAGCTTTCCGATATGTATGGCCGAAAACGTTTTTTCCTGTTTGGACTTATTTTTTTCTTAATCGGGTCAGCTTTATGCGGAATTGCACAGACGATGAATCAGCTGATCATCTACCGGGCCATTCAAGGGATTGGAGGCGGTGCGCTCCTGCCGATTGCCTTTACCATTATCTTTGATTTGTTTCCTCCGGAAAAACGCGGAAAAATGTCCGGCATGTTCGGTGCTGTATTTGGATTATCCAGTGTTCTCGGGCCGCTGTTAGGCGCGATCATTACAGATTCGATCAGCTGGCACTGGGTATTTTACATCAATGTGCCGATCGGCGCATTGTCATTGTTTTTCATTATTCGCTACTACAAAGAATCTCTGGAGCACAAAAAGCAGAAGATTGACTGGGGCGGCGCGATTACCTTAGTCGTATCAATTGTATGCCTGATGTTCGCCCTAGAGCTTGGCGGCAAAACTTACGATTGGAATTCCATTCAGATCATTGGTCTGTTTATTATATTCGCTGTTTTCTTCATTGCCTTTTTTATTGTGGAGAGAAAAGCGGAAGAACCGATTATTTCTTTCTGGATGTTTAAAAACAGGTTGTTTGCCACAGCGCAAATTCTCGCTTTCCTGTATGGCGGAACATTCATTCTTTTAGCGGTATTTATTCCAATTTTCGTTCAGTCGGTATACGGCAGCTCAGCGACAAGCGCAGGCTTCATTTTGACGCCGATGATGATTGGATCAGTCATCGGGAGCATGATCGGCGGGATCTTTCAAACGAAGGCAAGCTTCCGTAATTTGATGTTGATATCTGTTACGGCTTTCTTTATCGGCATGCTGCTTTTATCTAATATGACACCGGAGACGGCACGGGTATGGCTGACGGTCTTTATGATGATTTCAGGCTTTGGTGTGGGCTTTAACTTCTCCCTGCTGCCGGCGGCATCGATGAACGATCTTGAACCTCGTTTTCGGGGGACGGCCAACTCTACAAATTCGTTTTTGCGGTCATTCGGCATGACCCTGGGCGTCACCATTTTCGGAACGGTGCAAACAAACGTGTTCACAAACAAGCTGAGTGATGCCTTCAGCGGCATGAAAGGCTCAGCGGGCTCAGGCGCCGCGCAAAATATCGGCGACCCGCAGGAAATTTTCCAAGCAGGAACACGTTCTCAGATTCCTGAGACGATCCTGAATCGCATTATTGACGCGATGTCAGCAAGTATCACGTATGTCTTTTTGCTCGCTTTGATTCCAATTGCCCTCGCGGCGGTTACCGTTTTGTTTATGGGAAAAGCCAGAGTGAAAACAACAGCGGAAATGGCGAAGAAAGCAAATGAATAGAAAAAAGCAGTACATGGCTGGCATGTACTGCTTTTTCGATTACAATCCTAATCTTGCAAGAATAAACGTCCATATACAAATGATCAATAACAGAATCAGGCTGTACGCCACTGTCCGTTTAAACAGTTTAGATTCCTTGCCTGTCTGGCCGACCGCTGCAGCAGCAATGGCGATTGATTGAGGAGAGACGAGTTTCGCCATCACCCCGCCCGCCGTATTTGCAGCTAACAGCAAATCAGAACCCGCACCGATCTGCGCTCCAGTGACAACCTGCAAATGTCCGAACAAAGCGTTATTGCTGACAACTGAACCGGTAATGAACACGCCGATCCAGCCGAGAACAGGACTGACAAACGGGAACAAGTCCCCTGTTTTCGCCAGTGCTAATCCAATTGAAGAGCTGAGCCCTGCGAAGTTGGCCAGATTGGCAAAACCCATCACGAAGCAGATCGTCATAATCGGCACCCACAGCTCTTTTCCTGTCTCCTTCAAGGAGGCAAAGGCATCTCGATAGGAGAATTTTTTACTGAACAGCCCTGTCACGATGACTGCAGCTAAAATCGCTGTTCCAGTCGCTGACAGCAGGTCGACTTTAAAGACAGCATCTAACGGCATGGCAGTTGGCGCAATCGGCGGCATTTTCATCATTTGCTGATGCAGAAAAGGCATTTTCAATAGAAGTGTTGTCTGATATAACAGTCCGCCTTCTTGGAAAAGCGCTTTGAAGGCAGGAAGGCTCCAGATTGTGATTGCCGCAGTTAAAATGTAGAAAGGAGACCACGCTTTCGCAATGTCTGCGGCACTGTATGCTTTTTTCTCACCAGTCTCGCCGGCTCCTTCCTCCCGGTAAATCTCTTTCGGCTGCCATTTGCGGAGGAAGAGCGCAAGCCCGCCCATGCTGAATAAGGCCGCCAAAATGTTTGCTAATTCCGGACCAAGCACAGCCATTGTCAGTGTCTGAACCGCTGTATACACACCGCTCACAACCAACAGGGCAGGCCATGTCTGTTTGATTCCTCTCATTTGGTCTAATAGGAATACAAGCAGAAACGGAATCAAGAATGAGATCATCGGCAATGTCCACATCAATGTCCGAGACAGCTCAAGAGCAGACAAATCACCAATCTGCGCCCCTGTGATTACAGGAATCCCGATCGCCCCAAAGGCTCCAGAGGCTGCGTTCGCAATCAAGCAGAGAGCCGCCGCTTTTAACGGTTTAAAACCAAGTTCGACGAGCAGCGCCGCACTAATCGCAATCGGAACACCAAAACCGGCCGCGCCTTCTAAAAACGCGTTAAAACAAAAACCAATTAATAATAGCTGTAATCGTTGGTCAGGCGAAATACCGGCAATGCTGGAACGAATAATGGTAAATTTCCCGGTTTTCACTGCGATTTTATACAGCCACACCGCCATCAGGACGATGTAGCCAATCGGCCACAAACCGCTCCCGATTCCTAGCAAAACAGAAGAAATTGCTTTTTCAACCGGCATATGAAATGCCAAAACGGTGACGAAGAAACTGACGGCTAAGGTAAGAAATGCAGATAGAATGCCTTTCATTTTAAAAACAGTTAAAGCCAAGAGAAAAAAAAGAATCGGAGTGAGCGCCACAAGTGCGCTCACATACTCGTTTCCAAACGGATCATACAACTGCTCCCACATTGACAATCAGCCCTTTACTCTATAGTTGCGATTAGTTGACCTTTTGTTCTGCAAAATGAGGCTTTAAAATGTTTTTAAGGACGCCTGCGCTGTGAAGGAACTGTTCTTTTTCTTTCTCATTTAAGTTCAGCTCAGTGATGCCTGCAATACCTCCGCGGTTTACGACAGCCGGAACGCCGATGTACACGTCATCTGCGCCGTATTGTCCGTCCAAGTATGTGCTGACAGTTAAAATGCTGTTTTCATTATGAAGAATGGCTTTTGTAATGCGGGCTAGGCTCATCGCAACACCATAATAAGTTGCGCCTTTTTTCTCAATAATATGGTAAGCGGCGTTTTTCACGTCATCTACGATCTGGTCAAGCTCCTCTTGTTTGTATGCATCGTTTTTCTCAACGAGTTCACTGACAGGCACACCGCCGACATTTGCGTGGCTCCAGACAGGAAGCTCTGTATCACCGTGCTCTCCGATAATATGCGCGTGCACGTTTTGAGGCGCTGCGCCAAAGTATTCGCTCAGCATGTAACGGAATCTCGCAGAATCTAGTGTTGTGCCGCTTCCGATCACCCGCTCTTTTGGCAGGCCGCTGAATTTCCATGTAGCGTAAGTCAGAATATCAACCGGATTTGTCGCGATTAAGAAAATGCCGTCAAATCCGCTCGCCATGACTTCACTGACGATGCCTTTGAAAATCTTTAAGTTCTTTTCTACTAATTCAAGGCGTGTCTCACCAGGTTTTTGGTTTGCTCCGGCGCAGATGCAGACAATATCAGCATCTTTGCAGTCTTCATATGTTCCGTAAGATGTTTTGACTGGTTGCGGCGCAAACGCCTTTCCGTGGTTTAAGTCCATCACATCGCCCATTGCTTTTTCTTTATTTACATCAATGACCACAAGCTCATCTGTGATCCCTTGGTTTATTAACGCAAATGCATAACTGCTTCCAACAAAACCCGCTCCGATTAAAGCTACTTTATTTACATGTTTGTTCATCATTAATCATCCTTCCAGGGTATGTTTTTCTTTGATGTTCATTTGTGAAGTATTTCACATTTATATTGTGCAACATTTCACAAACTATTGCAAGAGAAAAGTTTTGTCTGATTTATGAACAAAAAAAGAAACCATCTAGGATGGTTTCTATCGGTAAAACCCGTCTAACATTGCCCTCAATGAGGAAGAGAACCGCTTAAGCCAGAGTCATTATATAAACCATTTTGCACGTAATCAAAGCCAGGCTGGTTCTGTCCGGGCACTTGGGCGCTGCCATTATTAAAAATCACTTTGGCGTTCGTTGTATCCGTATCCGCAGGCAGCGTCAGCGTGTAAATTCCATCTGCATTCTTAGCCATTGCTCTTCCCGGCCAGGATCCGGCCAATTCTATTGCCCGGCCCCCATCATGTTTATAGATATAAGCATTTACTTGGCCCCAATGATTTGGGTTTTGATAGCCAATGGTTTTGGCCGCAGATGGGTCTTTTTTTACAAATCTGTATTCCTGGGTCCTCGTTACGCCATCACTGTTCGTTCCTGTTAACGTGATGTTGTATGTTGTGCCAAACGAATCTCCTTTTCCGATCGTTAATTGGTCTCCATCCTTAAACGCTGTCTCTTGCCCATTATTGATTTGATAAACGGCTTTTGTTGTATTCGCATCTGCACGCAGAGTGATCGTCAGTTGATCGTTGAAAGAATGTGTTACACCTGTTTTGACATTCTCAAGGAAGACATGAGGCGCATTTGCAATATCATCAGGATAAAGAACAACCACAGATCTGGCATTGAGCGTGCCTGTCAGTTTACCGTCTGTTACTTGAAATGAACCGTTCCCAGCTTTATTATCATACCTGCCATCAGGTAATTTCGTTGACGTATTGATGGTGACAGAAGATGAACCTGCATTTGCCAACACAACGCCGTGCGAGCCGCGCTGATTCATGAATATCTGGTTGTTTCCATTCGGATTCGAGAGTTCCTCAGGCTGTCCATCCATCACATTGTGAAATCTATTGACCGCAGTGATGGCCTGATCTTCAAATAAACCACTCCCTCGATCGCCTATTTGGCTTTTCCCCGGGAATCTTACTCCATTTCCGCCGCCCTCAGGCCTAGAAAAGAAAAGAGGCGTACTGCCTGAGCGAGAAGCAATCACTGCCCAGCCTAAGCGAATATCGTCATCGCTCATCCATGTAGACTCTTCCTCATCATTGGCATACGTATCATGCGATTCTACCCATGTGACTAACTTGTCGACAGACACATCTGATGCATAATGAGAGATATTCGACACGCTAAGATTGCGATTTTTTAAAGCAGATCTTATGGAATGTCCATAGTTAGATGCTGTCACATTCATATAATTCGCATATGCAGCATCTCTGGAGGCACTATCTTGCAGGATTTCTCCGTATTGGAACTCCGCAGATGTATTTGTGATATTCGGCCAAAATTGACTGCCGTAATTCCCGTCATCCGGAAGCTCTATATGTTTGGCTGCATCAAATCGAAATCCGTCTGCGCCGTCATTCAATGCTCTTTCTAAGAAACGTTTCAGATAGGACTGCACTTGTGCATTCTGTGTATTCCAATCATATAGCCCGAGCAATGAATTCTGCGTGACATCCCATCGATCGGACCAGTTTTTAATTTGTGTGTTTCCATGTGTCCAATTTGGAATACTCTTAATCTCATTGGAAATCGCAGCATAGTCACTGGTGGTATGATTGATGACCGCGTCAACAATGACCTTCACGCCATATTCCTCAGCGGCTGCACACATTTCTTTAAATTCTTGTTCAGTACCTAGGTAACGGTTGCCAATTTGGTACGATGTCGGCTGATACAACCAGTACCAGTTCGACATGCTTTTATCTCCTTGATTCCCTTCCTTCACTTGGTTAATCGGAGACGTCTGAATCGCTGTATATCCTGCATCATGAATATCCTTCATATTGTGTTTTAACGTATTGAACGACCAATTCCAAGCATGAAGAATGGTCCCGCTTTTGATCGATGGCGCTGTCAGCTCTTTCGATGTGTTCTGTGTTTCAGCATTCGCTGCCGCCGACCCTCCCAGAACCAAATGAAACAGCAATAAAAATCCAGCGAATAACGGCAGTAAAGAGGTTTTGAATCGTTTTTCAAACATTCTTGACACTCCTTATTTGGTTTTTGAAGACTTACTGCGGAGGCAAAAATCCCTCTTACTTCATTCTTCCGCTTCCTCCTTTCAAACTATTGTGAAGACTGGAGAATTTTGTTAACGCTTACATTTTAAATTATCACATTCACTCTATCTAAACAACTTGATAGAGTGAATTCAAATCAATATTCCTATAGAAAAAGCTGACCCGAACTGTGAGCGTTTCCCTCGCTTACAAACAAAAAAAGAAACCATCTATTAAGATGATTTCTTCTCTGCCTCTTCTTTTACCGCTCTTCTGTAAGCCAGCTTCACAATCATGTACCGAAGCAGAAACAGAACGCCGCCGCAGACGATAAAAAGAAGGATCATTTTCAGCCAAGCGAAGAATGTATGGGGAATCCCCCTGTCGTACATCGTAAGCACCACTACCGCAAAGGCGACCGCAATTGATTCTATTCGCTGCTGCTTCACCCGTTTTTGCAGTTCTTCTTCGGTGTCTATTCTCGGCAGGAGCATTCCAGATGCTGCTGCCCTGATGCAATAATATAAGATAATGATGAACAAAAACACAAGGCTTGCAGCCCATTCTTTAAACGGAAATTCAAACATAATGCCGCGGACAATCACATCAAGCAACGTAAACGCTCCCGCTATCATCCCAATCTCCGACCAGATTTTTTGTTCTTTTTTTACTCTCTTATTTTTCCCATTCACGCCTGAAAGTCTGTTATGCAGATTATTCATGACCTTCCTCCCGCACTTTTACGAATGGCTTATGGCTTACATGTTACAATAACAGCCTGCGCTTCTGCAACGAATAAATGAAAAGCCCGCCGTACAAGCCGGCGGGCAGCAATGTTTAAAACGGCCCCCAATTGATCAGGACACCGATACAAATAAACACAAGCCCGATTAAGAACCAAATCAGAGCGAGCGGCAGCATAAACCGAAGCCACTTGACGTACGGAATTCCGCTGGCAGCAAGCACTGCCATCAAAACGCCGGACGTCGGATTCACACAGTTGACGACCCCTTCTCCAAGCATAACCGCTTCCACCGCGACCTGTCTCGTGATGCCCATCAAATCAGCGAGCGGCGCCAGAATCGGAATGAACACAACCGCTTCGCCCGATCCTGAAGAGATGAGAAAATGAAGCAGGGCGCTGGCGATATACATGCCGATTGCGCCGGCCATCGGACTGAACCCGTCCAAAACCGAAGCCAAAGCATTGACGACTGTATCCAGCAGCTTCCCATTTTCAAGAATGACAGAAATGCTCCGCGCCATCCCGACAATCAGCGCCCCGTATACAAGGCCTTGGCAGCCCATAATAAAGGTTTTGGCAATATCGTTTGCCGCAAGCCTGCCTATTAAACCGGCAAGGACAGAAATAAAAATAAACGTCGCAGCCATTTGTGAATCAGACCAGCCCAGCTTCAAAGCGCCGTATAAAAATCCGATCAGCGACAGTCCCGCCACAGCCAAAATGAGCTTATGACGAACAGTAAACGGCACTGACTGATCTTCTTCTTTCCCCGCCTCGCTCATTCCTGCCGCCGGGAACCAATTTGTCCCTAACACACTGGCATCCTTTGATTTTTTTAATTTTCTAGTGTACAGATAGATATAAATAATAGAAGACAGCAAAAAGCATATGTATATCAAAACACGCAGGCCGATCCCCGAAAAAAGCGGCAGCTCCGCGATTGATTGTGATAAACCGAGCGGGGACGGCGATAAAATAGTAGAGTTAAATCCAGCGTAGCAGCCGATGTAAATAACAGCGGCGCCCGCGACTGCGTCCCATTTTAAGGATCGTGCGACAATGAGGCCGATGGGGATAAATCCGATAACTGAATTCACGACAATTCCGGTTGTTCCGAGAATGGAGAACAACGCACCGACAATACAAATAAATAATAATTGCTTTGTGCGGAATTTGCTGATGACATTGTAAATCAGGCCGTTAATGGCACCCGTTTTTTCTAAAATGGCAATGGTACCGCCTGTGAATAAAATCAGAAAGATGATTGGTGCTGATCCGACCATTCCATCCTGTAGAGAAGTAAAAAAGCTGATCAGGCTGACCGGGGACTGTTCAATCGAATGATAGCTTCCCGGAACAGCAGTGGTGACATCTCCCTTTGTCACTCGGTCAAATTCACCCGCCGGCACAATATACGAAGCAATGGCGCAAATAAAAGCAATAATAAATAAGAGGACATAAGCGTCAGGCATTTTAAATGTCGTTCGTTTTTTCTTAGGCTGTGTTTCGGCTGCTGGCATACTCATATTTCGATCATCCATCCCCTCTGTTTGAAAATACTAATTATTCTGAAAAGTAGCAATATGTGCTATATTATATACAGCCTATCTTCTTGTTTCAATATAAAAGAAGTAAAGAAGGTAAAACTCATTTTAATAGAAAGAGGTTTTTTCCCATGCAAAAGCTTTCCGAAGACATGAAACAAACCGTTATGGATATCTTCGAACATCTGCACGCGAATCCTGAAGTCAGCTGGAAGGAATATGAAACAACTGCATTTCTCAAACAAAAGCTTGAGGATTTAGGGTGCCGGACTTGCACTTTTTCAGACTGCACCGGGGTTGTCGGCGAAATCGGTTCAGGCTCGCCGGTTGTAGCCGTTCGCGCTGACATTGATGCGCTATGGCAGGAGGTCAACGGCACATTCCGCGCCAACCATTCCTGCGGACACGATTCACACATGACAATGGCGCTGGGCACGTTAATGCTGCTGAAAAAACAGCCCGAGCTTCCGAAGGGCACGATCCGTTTTATCTTTCAGCCGGCTGAGGAAAAAGGCGGCGGCGCCTTGAAAATGATAGAAGAAGGCGTGCTTGATGATGTCGACTATTTGTACGGCGTTCACATCCGTCCGATTCAGGAGACGCAGAATGGGCGTTGCGCCCCATCTATTCTGCACGGATCAAGCCAGCATATTGAGGGAACGATAATCGGAGAGGAAGCCCATGGCGCCCGCCCGCATCTCGGGAAGAACAGCATTGAAATTGCGGCATTTCTTGTACATAAGCTCGGACTCATTCATATTGACCCGAAAATTCCGCATACCGTCAAAATGACCAAACTTCAAGCCGGCGGTGAAAGCTCTAACATCATTCCAGGAAAAGCGTCATTCAGCCTTGATTTGCGCGCACAGACCAATGAAGCCATGGAGACGTTAATCACCGAAACAGAAAGAGCCTGCGAAGCGGCCGCCGCGGCTTTCGGAGCGAGGATCGAGCTGCAAAAGGAACACAGCCTTCCAGCGGCAACAGAAAACAAAGAAGCTGAAGCGATCATGGCAGAAGCCATTACAGATATCATCGGGGCTGAGCAGCTCGATGAACCGCTTGTCACAACCGGCGGTGAGGATTTTCATTTTTATGCCGTAAAAGTGCCGAACCTCAAAACAACTATGCTTGGACTGGGATGCGGACTTCAGCCAGGACTCCATCATCCGCACATGACCTTTGACAGAAACGCGATGTTCAACGGCATTCACATTTTGGCAAACGCCGTATTAAAAACCTTTCAAAAGGCGGAATCACTCGCTGCTGCTAATGCTTCTTAACACAAAAAAGCAGCCTGGCTACAGGCTGCTTTCTTCATTATTTCTTCAAGTCTTCAATTGAGTTGACGTTTTTCATGTATTGAGGCACAACAAGACCCATCTTTACGCCAGTCACACTGACGCCTACATCGTCATATTTGCCTTTATATTTGGCGGCGTATGCTTTATGGGTATTCGGCAGCCATGCGGAAAGGGATGCATCGGCGCTTCCCGTCGCAATCGCGGTCCACATTGGACCAGCCTCTACCTGAGTAAACGTTACGTCATAGCCCAAGTCTTCTAAGACTTTGCCAACTACGTTTGTACTTGCAATCTCACTGTCCCACGCCACATAAGCAAGGTTGATTTTGTCTCCCTTCACCTTTTGAACGCCTTTTGTCCACTCAGCAATCTGATCCTTATGCTTCTTCACATACTCAGCGGCAGCTTTGGCAGGTTTTTCGCCTTCTTCCACCTTGATCATCACTTCTCCCATGTCGTCTTGCGTCCATTTAAACTGGCTCAGAAGCTTTGCGGCATTCGGCTGTTCTTTGCTGAAGCCTTTGCGTGTGATCGTATGGATTTCCTCTGCGCTGCCATAAGATTGTTTCGGATCATCGAGATATTTCAGCTTATATCTGGAGAACATCCAGTGCGGTGTCCATCCTGTTATGATAATCGGTTTCTTACGGTCGTATGATTTTTTAAGCGTTGCAGTCATCGCAGCGCTTGAAGCCGAAATCAATGTCCAGTCATTCAAGTCATAATCCTTCATCGCTTTGTCGGTCAAGGTCATAATCCCTGAACCGGGGTCAATCCCGATGATGGTCTTATTCACCTGTTCAGCCGCGGTTGCATTTTCATCGCTTTCTGACCCGCAAGCCGCAAGTGAGAGCGCCAGCATGGCGGAAACGCCGATACCGATGATTTTTTTAAGCATCAGGCATTCCCCCTGCTTTTCTTCTTCACTTTAATATTTTGAGTAATACGGTCCAGTGTAATGGCAACGATAACGATAGCGATACCGGCCTCTACGCCGACCCCGGTCTTTAGCTGTGTTACGGCGCTGTATACTTCAGAACCAAGTCCCGGTGCACCGACCATTGCGGCGATAACAACCATTGATAACGCAAGCATGATGCTTTGGTTGATTCCGGCCAGAATGGTTTTTGTCGCAAGCGGAAGCTGAACTTTAAACAAACGCTGAGCTGTCGTAGAACCGAACGCTTCAGTCGCTTCAATCAGATCCGCCGGCACTTGTTTTATACCGAGAACAGTCATGCGGATTGTCGGCGGCATCGCGAAGATAACAGATGCAACAACACCCGGCACAACACCGATGTTAAAGAAGAAAATCGCCGGCAATAGATATACGAAAGCAGGCATTGTCTGCATTAAATCAAGAATAGGTGTTACAATACGGCGAACCGTTTCTTTCTGGGACGCCCAAATTCCGATCGGAACCCCGACCACAATCGAAATAATCACAGATGTCAAAACAAGCGCCAAAGTTTGCAGCATTGGGTCCCAATATCCTAAATAATCGATCAGGAGGAATCCAATTAATGTAAATAACGCAATTCCCCTCGTACTGATCCACCACGCAAGTGCGGCGAAAATAATCGTTAATAAAATAGATGGGATAAATCCGAGTCCGCTGACAATTCCATTTACAAAAGCGGCCAATCCGTTTGCGATTCCATCAAAGAATCCGCCAAACGTCATCGTAATCCAGTCAACAAAACGGTCAATCATATCTGCTAAAGGTATTCTAGGCAGTCTATCCATCTTACTTCACCTCCTGTACAGAAGGATCTTGTGTTTGTTCAGTGCCTTCAACATTAATGTAATCATTATTGCCGGCGAGTGCGCCAATTAGCGCGCCTTTTACGACAATCCCTTTCATTCTCTGCTTCTCATCTACAACCGCAATTGGAATATTCGCGTCAGAAACAACGTCAAAAATCTCTGTCAGATACGTATTCTCTGGTACAGTCGTGAATTCTGTATTCAAGATATCTTGAAGTGACAAATCAGACTCAGCTGCTTTTTTCGCATCTGACGCGTGAATGACACCTAACAATTTCTTTTGTTTATCGACTGCGTAAATAGATGAAATCCCTAGGTTTTTCATCAATGTTAATGCCACACGAGGACCTTTATCAATCCGCACTGTTTCAGCGCGTTTCATAATGTGGCCTGCTGTGAGGACTTTAGATAAATCAACATCCTCAACGAATTTCTCAACATATTCGTTAGATGGACTCATCAGGATTTCCTCCGGTGTGCCGATCTGAACGATGTTACCATCCTTCATCAAGGCGATTCTGTCACCGATGCGCAATGCTTCGTCAAGGTCATGCGTAATGAAGATAATCGTTTTTCCGACATTTTCGTGAAGATCAAGAAGCTCATCCTGCATATCTTTACGAATCAAAGGATCAAGCGCACTGAACGCTTCGTCCATGAGAAGGATGTCCGGGTTATTCGTCAACGCGCGGGCAAGACCGACACGCTGCTGCATCCCGCCGGAAAGCTGGTCAGGATATTGCTGTTCAAATCCTTCAAGGCCGACAAGCTTAAGGGACTCAAGCGCTTTTTGCTGACGCTCTTGTTTGTCTACACCTTGAAGCTCCAGCCCGTATTCTGTGTTTTCAAGTATCGTTCTGTGCGGGAACAGAGCGAACTTTTGAAAGACCATGCTGATTTTCTTCCGACGGACTTCCCGGAGCTGGTCTTTAGACATATTTGTTATCATGTCACCATCAATGTAAATATTTCCGGCAGTCGGTTCAATAAGCCGGTTTAACAGCCGTACTAAAGTTGATTTACCGCTCCCTGATAGACCCATGATGACAAATATCTCACCATCATATACATCAAAATCTGCTTGATTTACCCCAACGGTTGATCCGGTCGCTTTCAGGATCTCTTTTTTTGTCTTTCCGTTGGCAAGCATTTGAACTGCTTTCTTTGTTTGTTTCCCAAAAATTTTAGATACTTTCTCGACTTTTATCTTAATTGGTTTCTCATCTACACTCATATTTTCCCTCCATATTAAACAATCCTTATAACCGTAACACTTATGTAACATTCCACACAAACAGCATATACTCTTTTATTCTGTACCATTTCTTTATAAACATCCATGTGGCCACATGACCTTATTTATGCTTCTAAATGCTCTGTAATCCTCCTTTATGATTGTATTTTACAGGTAATATTTATCCCTTCTTTAATTGAAAACGCTTTTACTAGACTGAAATCCTTCTTTCTTTTATGACTTCCTGCTCCTTTACTCGAAAATAAGTTGTTATACCGACTCCTATTATGAGTTTCATGACTACGAAACTATTAGATGATCAAATCAGAGCCCAAAAATGTAAAGCATTGTCTGATGAATCGGGGCTTGCTATTATTCGTACGCTTTATTACAGCGGAAAAGAACTCAGCTGCGGTGAAGTAGGTGAAAAGTGCAATATTGTCAAAACCACAGCATTTTATCATTTTAAAACGCTGCGTGAAGACACATTTCAAACATACTTGCCTAGCTTTTTAGAAACCCTCTAACGAAGGGTTTTAGCTATACATATCTGTTTCATACGCGCGAGGAACCATCGCTCCCCTTTCCAATGCCACTATGTACCGGAACCACTGTCGGCACATGTTTTGCAGGTGGTTTTATATCAACGCACACATCATTTCGGAGCTGTTACAGGATTTACTGCGATTCTGTTTATGCTGTCCATGGCGGTCTACCAGACAATCCATAAAACCGGGAAACACCGATCTATAGCCCGAGCACAAATGTAAAAGAAGCACCTCATTCAAGAGGTGCTTTTCCTATTCAAGTTCAGTTTGTTTCGTTTCTTTTCCCATAATCAATATACAAACAACCGCGAGTAAGATTGCAATGCAAAAGATCGAGAAGATGACCGAAAACGAAATATGACGGGCTGCGAGCGTTCCGACGAGCAGCGGCCCGAAGATGCCGCCGATTCTTCCAAACGCTGCTGTCGTTCCTGAACCTGTTGCGCGAATCGCTGTCGGGTATTGCTCCGGTGTATAGGCATACAGAACACCCCATGCACCAAGATTGAAAAACGATAACAGCATTCCAGCAGTAAGAAGAAGGCCTAAGGAATCCGCCGTTCCGAAGAAATAGGCGCTGCCTGCTGTGCCAATCAGGTAAATGACGAGTATCCACTTCCGGCCGACTTTTTCGATCAGCCAAGCGGCAGAAAAATAGCCCGGAAGTTGAGCAAGCGTCATCAGCAGGACATATTCAAAGCTTTGAATCATACTGAAGCCTTTTAGCAGCATGACACTCGGCAGCCATAGGAACATGCCATAATAAGAAAACACCACGCAGAACCAAACGATCGACAGCATGACTGTCGGCCGTATATACTGTCTTGCCCAGACGCTTTTTACATTCTCCCACACTGTTTTCTTTTTGGCAGAAAGCGACTCATATTTCGGCGAATCAGGCAGACTCGTCCGCAAGTACAGAGCGTAAAAAGCGGTCAGCGCGGTTAACAGCAGGGCAGCCTGCCAGCCGAAGCTCGGTATCACAAAATAAGAAATCAGTGCCGCTACGAGCCAGCCTACAGCCCAAAAGCTTTCTAGAAGCACAATCACTCTGCCCCGCTTTTCAGGCACAACCGCTTCCGAAACGAGGGTTGAAGCAACCGGAAGCTCTCCGCCTAGCCCCATTCCGATGACGAAACGCAAAATGAGGAATGCCGATAAGCTCGTCACAAAAGCGGAAATGCCGCTTCCGATGGAAAAGCATAAAAGGGTAATGATAAACACTTTTTTGCGGCCGATCCGATCAGCCAGCAGACCAAACAAAAACGCCCCCGCAGCCATGCCGATGGAATTGACGCTTCCGATCCATTTCATTTCTTCGGGCGACAGATTCCACTCTACGTGGAGCGCGGCGATAATAAACGATAATATTCCGACATCCATTGCATCAAACAGCCACCCCAAACCGGCGACACCCAGCAGTTTTCGCTGGGATATAGGCTGTTGTTTTCCCATTGCCAACACCTCTGATATGCAAAATGATTACCGTTTAAGTTTACACCTGTCTTTACACATTGTCATTAACTAAATGATGTTAATGAAAAACCCCCGCTTATGCTTCACAAGCGGGGGTCTTTTTATTGCTGCAATGCTGCTTTTTTAATATTATCCTGCAGCTGGGCAATTCGTCTCGCGCCGTCTTCGCGGAGGCGTTTGTTTTCTTCTTCGATTTGTTTTGTTTCCTGCATACCGCTTACGATCGTGTTCCAAGAAGATTCGATCGTTTCAATATCTATGCTTGGTCTGCCGGCCATTCTGGCAATTTCAACACTTTGGCTCGAGATATTTTCAGCATTTCGTCTCAGCATCTCGTTTGTCCGGCGATCAAGCTCACTCATGGAGTCAGCCACAAGCTTTTGGCGTTTCACGGTAACGGCCTGAATAATGCCGTTTTTGAAAATCGGAATGGTGATGATGAACGCGGAGTTGATTTTCCCGATCAGCTTTGCATTTCCACGCTGGAGGAGACGGATTTGAGGTGCAGTTTGAAGAGCCACCATCCGCGCCATATCCAGATCATATACCCGCTCCTCAAGCGCCTGAATGCCGTTGCGCAATGTATCGAGCTGCATTTGCGCCAGCTGATTTCCGTTTGCTGCTTTTTCTTCATATGAAGGAAGGATCGATTGCATCTCTTCCAGCTTCATTTGCCCGGCAACGACGTATTTTTCAAGCTCCATGTAGTATTTGATATTGTTTTCATACATTTCATCAAGCGTGTAGTTCGTCTTCGTCATCTCATCTTTGTATTTCGAAATCTCAACGTGGATTTTTTCAATCTCTCCGCCAAGCGTCTGATACTTTTTAAAGATTTTTTCAATCATGCTCCCGCCGCGTTTGAAAATTTTCGCCATTAATCCCTTCGGCTCATCAAAATCATTTTTGTCGAAGCGGTCCATAATTTTCCCAAGCTGGGTCAGCATTGTCCCGGAGTCTGTCACACTTGTTGTTTTCATCATTCCCAAGATGCGGTCAGAGAACTTGGAAATTTCAACAGCCGGCTCCTTTCCGTACTCAAGCAGCTCCATTTGGTTTTTGACGTCAATTTGTTGCACAAGCCGCTTTACCTCTGGTTCCTGACGGAGCTGGAGACGGATATCGTCAGCTTTTTGCTGGGAAATTTCTTCGTTTTTATCAAGAACAAGCGGGTTTTGATTTTCTGTTGTCATGCTTTTCTTCTCTCCTTATTTTTGGGTAATCGTTCTGAACAGCCTTTTCACAAGCGAAGGCTCTTTATAGTCCTGCTGAAACACCATGTCATCCAGCCAGTGGATATCATACTGATCCTCCTCAATAAACTGCTCAATATCTTGATGGCCGGGAGGGTTATAAATGATGATATCGATTCCGATTTCATTCAGGAACAGCAGGGCGGCAGCATCCGAACGCGTGAGTCCGCCGCTCATTTCTGTATGATATAAAACGAGTTTCGGAACGGTTTGCGCATAGTCGAACATTTGAATCAATTTCAGCAGATTAGCAGGCAGGTTTGTTGTTTGTTTAAACAAGTAGATTTGAACATCCTTGACTTGTTCTTGATGTAAAGCCTTAAGCCGCGGGTGCCTGCACATTCTCGAAATCGTTTTGGCAATGGCAGTCTGAACGCCCGCCGGAAGCTGCTTGTACTGCCACACATTGCTTGCCATCAGCTTGTCCGGATCGATGTTTCCTTCGTGGTCAAGCGCGTGGCTGTAATGAAATTGATAGTTCGATTTTATTTCCTCTGTAAACGGAAAGCTCCTGACCATTTCTGTTTCCTGATAATCCGCTAATGTATGAAGCCTATTCCAATATTCTTTATTGTCTTTTGACACGCCCATAATTTTGGCGAATACATTTGGAATCTCGATGGAATGTTTATCAGCCTTGAAATTCGGGCGAATAAAGGCACGCTCTTTCGCGATTAAAAACAATTCATCATAGGTCGTTTTGAGCGTAACAGACACCGGTGTGTGATCTCTGAATTGCCATGGCTTGTACAGCATGGATTCCTCGTGATTCAGCACATGTTCAATTTCCTTTGTTGAGCGGTAGGCGACTGTTGATTTCCGGTCCGGTTTTTCTTTCGGAAACGGCTGAAGCTCCGAAACATCCGGAAGCTTTTCCGTAAAACTGAGCTCCTGCTTCGGATCGACAAGCGCCAGCTGATCGTTTCCCGCCGGATGGAACAGCAGAACATCGCAGCCGACTAACATGAGATAATATAAGAAATAGAGCTGGCTTTTCGTCGCGTCTCCATACCAAACTACCTTTGGCATCTCCCGTTCTATATCGTTTTTTTCCAGCCAAGGATTCAGGTGATTCAACGAAAACTTCGAGACATCAAGCAGCACTCTGCGAAAATCAGGATGATTCAGCCCCTGCTCATGATTATCTTCAAAGGTATGTAAAAGCGTCATCAGCGCTTTTCTCAAATGGCGGTGCATCAAGGGATTCGAGTGCTTCGCAATCAGTTTTTCTCCGTCCAGAAAGGCAACAAAGCGGCTGACTGACAGCCCTTTTTCTTTCTGATTGATGGAATTAATATGCTGGAGCTTTTGAAATGTTTCCGGCCCGATTGTTTTATCAAGCGTTTCACTCAGAATGGAAATGCGATCGTTTACAGACAGCTCATACAGCTCGTTATAGTAGTCCGTTTCATCAA
This sequence comes from uncultured Bacillus sp., assembly GCF_958411575.1. Classification (NCBI taxonomy): domain Bacteria; kingdom Bacillati; phylum Bacillota; class Bacilli; order Caryophanales; family Bacillaceae; genus Bacillus; species uncultured Bacillus sp. Next base: position 11,776 of record NZ_CATYRA010000008.1, on the reverse strand, counting down.
TAGGCGTGCCTAATATCTGCCCGGCAAGACGAGAAAAAGAAAGGCCTTGTTCTGTTTCATAGTGATCCCGCTCGGGCAATGGCTGAAACAGCAGGTTTTTCCAATCCCCATCAACCGGAAGTGCTTTATGAATGGTTAGTTCTTCTTGTCTCATCATATCCTCCTTTCCGGTTTGTCATTGAACGATATTTCTGTAACAAAAAAGGAAGGACATTGAACCTCCCTCCTTGTTTTGTTTTATTCTTCTTTTGAAGCGGCTGTTTGTTCGCGCACCTGCTTTTGTTTGTTGATGTAGTGAATGACAAATGTTACCGCAAATGCAGCAATAATGATAATGAAGAATACAGAATGCGGCATTTCGTAATGGAAAGCGCTCGCCGCCATTTTCAGAGCGATAATTCCAATTAACACGAATGCTGTGTTTTCCAGCTCAGGAATTTTATCAATCAGCACAAGGAATACTTTTGCCACTGTACGCATCATTAGAATACCAAGCATACCGCCGATCAGAAGCACCCATACTTTTTCAGATACCGCAAATGCGGCAAGGATGCTGTCCACAGAGAAGGCAAGGTCCATCAATTCAACTGAAATAACAGTCGCCCAGAAGATACCGAACGTGCGGACCATCCAAGAATTTTTCTTCATGCCGTCTGTTTCCTCTTCTTTTTCGCCAATCCAGAAGTGCTTAATAACGAGCCAAGCCAAGTAAAGCGCGCCAAGCACCTTGATCCACCAAAACTTAATGAGGAGCATACCGAGCCCGATGAAAATAAATCTGAAAATATAAGCTCCAAACAAACCATACGTTAACGCTTTTTTCCGCTGTTTTTCCGGCAGGTGTTTGACCATCACCGCAAGAACAAGCGCGTTATCAGCCGATAAAAGGCCTTCCAGAACAACAAGGGAACCGATCAGACCCCATGAAACAGGATCAGATAGCACTTCCCCCCACATTTTCCAATCGAAAAATGAAGCATACGTAGACATGATATGATGTAAAAAGTCCAAGTTTTTTCCTCCTATTAATTTGAAACGGTGACTTCTCTATTTGTCACTCGCTTACACTTGCAAACCGTAGTTCCGGCACAATGCAGCCAGCCCGCCGGAAAATCCGCTGCCAATCGCATTGAATTTCCACTCGCCGCCGTGTCTGTAAAGCTCACAAACGACAACAGCTGTTTCAATGGAGAAATCTTCTCCCAAATCGAAGCGCAGAAGCTCATCCTGCGTCTCTTCGTCCACCACACGCACAAACGCATTGGAAACTTGTCCAAAGTTTTGGCTGCGTGCTTCAGCGTCGTGAATGGTCACTGTGATGCCGATTTTCTCAATGTGTGCAGGGATCTTTGAGAAATCAACGATAATCTGCTCATCATCTCCGTCACCCTCACCCGTGCGGTTGTCACCCGTATGGATGACACCGCCGCTCGGATGTTCAAGGTTATTATAGAAGACGAAATCGAGATCATTCACGCAGTTATCATGAGCATCAACTAAAAAGGCTGAAGCATCCAGGTCAAAATCGTGTCCGCCAGAGTACTTGTTTGTATCCCAGCCTAAGCCGATCACCGCTTTTGCGAGTCCCGGATTTGTTTTCGTTAAATCAATGCGCTGTCCTTTTGATAATTGAATGGCCATACTGCCTCTCTCCTTTCTGCTCTTCGTATTTGTCTTAACCGACTTGTAAACCGTAGTCCGTTGCGATGCGGGCAAGGCCGCCTTGGTAGCCTGAGCCGATAGCGGAGAATTTCCACTCGCCGTTATGTCTGTAAAGCTCCCCTGCAATGATTGCCGTTTCAATCGAGAAATCTTCGGCAAGGTCGTAACGGATGAGCTCTTCATTTGTTTCCTCATTTACGATGCGAACGAACGCGTTTGATACTTGTCCAAAGTTTTGGCTGCGCGCTTCCGCTTCGTGAATGGTGATAACAAATGAGATTTTATCAATATTGGCAGGCACAGCGCTGAGATTCACTTTGACATTCTCATCGTCGCCTTCGCCAGCACCAGTCAGGTTATCGCCTGAATGAACGACTGAACCGTTGCCGCCTTCAAGCTGGTTGTAGAAAATAAAATCGTTTGGAGACGCGCATTTGCCTGCTGCGTCTAACAGAAACACGCTTGAGTCAAGGTCAAAGTCGTGCCCGCCGTCATACTTATTCGTATCCCAGCCTAAACCGACAACAACCTTTGAAAGACCCGGATTTGTTTTTGTTAAATCTACCTTTTGTCCTTTTGCCAATGAAATTGCCATGTTTCATCCACTCCTTTTCTTTTATACGTACCGGCTGATAATATCTTCTAATCTCGTGTCGTTTGTGCCTTCACCAATCGCCGCAAACTTCCACTCACTGCCGCTGCGGTAGATTTCTGCTGTAATCAGGCTTGTTCTGCCTGCATAATTGTCTCTCAAATTGTATTTGAGCATTTCTTCATGATTAGATTGATCGACTACACGAATAAACGCATTTTGAATCATGCCGAAGTCTTGTTTCCTTCTGACACAATCATAAATATTTACAACAAATACAAGCTTATCGATGTTTTCAGGCACTTTTTCCAAATCTATCATAATTTGCTCGTCATCGCCCGCACCGTCGCCTGTCAGGTTGTCGCCTGTATGCCTTACACTGCCGCAGCGGCTTTTTAGGTTGCCGAAATAAATGATATTTTTCTTATCGGTAAATTTTCCGTTTTCCAGCATCAGCACTGAAGCGTCACAATCTATATTCGGACCGCCTCCGCCAAGCAGTTTGCTGAAGAATCCTCCGCCTGAGGACACCGGGTCCCAGCCGAGACCGACCATCAATTTTGACAGACCGGCTTTTCCTTTTGTTAAATCAATTCGCTGACCTTTTTCTAAAGAAATTGCCACACGATTCACTCCTACTCATCGAAATGTGAAGATAGTCACATTTATTTTTACGCTCACAAGGAAAATAAGCCGTAAATTATTAATATATACGTTTGTTATTATATCAAAGTTTCATAAAAGTTAAGAATAATTGGCGAAAATCCTCGAAAAAAACTTCCATATTTGATATATGTTTTGCAAATGCTATGAAGTACGCATCTTAAACAAACCATTTGACGTGAGCGAGTCATTTTGCCTATTCTTGTGTCACATGCTAAAAACAGACAGAAAGGAAGCGGCCTTTTGATTCATTTAAGCATACTTGATCAGGCACCTGTTTCTAAAGGAGAAAGCCCTGTGACAACTCTTCAGCATTCGATTGAGCTTGCCCAATTAAGCGAACAATGGGGATATAAGCGTTATTGGTTTGCCGAACATCACAGCACGAAAGGACTGGCAAGCACAGCGCCTGAAATCATGATCGCTCGCATCGCAGCACACACGAGCACGATTCGTGTCGGGTCAGGCGGCGTGCTTCTGCCCCAGTACAGTCCGTTTAAGGTAGCCGAAACCTTTCGCCAGCTTGAAGCACTGTATCCGAACCGGATTGACCTCGGCGTCGGGCGTTCTCCCGGCGGCACGACAAAAACCCGTCTTGCGCTAACAGACGGGGTCAAAAAAAGCTTAACCGAATTTAACAGACAGCTGCAAGACGTCTCTTATTTTCTCACAGATTCGCTTCCTGCCGGGCATCCTTATGCCGGAATCAAAGCGGCGCCCCTTATTGACACTGTACCGGAACTATGGGTGCTCGGTCTCGGTGAAAACAGCGCAAGACGCGCGGCACACCAGGGGATTGGTTATGTGTTTGGACATTTCATCAACCCCGAACGAGGAGAAAATGCGTTTCGCGTCTACCGGGAAAGTTTTCGGCCATCAGCTCATTTCTCGTCTCCAGCGGCACTGTTTACGATTTTTGTCATTTGCGCAAAAACAGATGAAGAAGCAGAAGAGCTCGCCTTAAGCCAGGATCTATGGCTTCTCCGTGTCGGAAAAGGCTTGGACAGCAGGGTGCCAAGCATTGAGGAAGCGAAAGCATACCACTATACTGAATCAGATAAAAACCAAATACGAGAAAACAGAAAGCGTATGGTCATCGGTTCTCCAAGTACTGTAAAACAGCAGCTTTTAGAGCTGACAGAACGCTATGAAACAAATGAAATCATGGTTCTGTGTAATGTGTTTGATTTTGAGGCGAAAAAGGAATCGTATGAGCATCTTGCCGGGATGTTTCTATAAAAAAAGCAGTTTTCCAAAGGGAAAACTGCTTTTTATGTTACCGGCGCCCTTTTTTGCGCAGGGCTTCTTTTTTGATAAATGTCCAAACTCCCTGAGCCACAAATCCGATCAAAAGCAGAACGATCAAAAGCAGGGTAATGGACGGCCCTGGCGGCGTTCCGAGCTGATAGGACGAAGTCAGCCCCATAAATACGCTGAATAATGAAATGAGTATGGCTGTAATAAATACCATGTTAAAGCCTTTTGCAATTCTGATGGCGAATGCTGCCGGCAATACGAGCAGCGCTGATACCAGAAGAACCCCGATGATCGGGATAATAACTGAGATCGCAAGGCCTGTGACGATACTGAAGGACATCGACAGGACGTTTGTATTGATTCCTGATGTTTTTGCTGTTGCTTCATCAAACGTCAGCAGGTAGAGCGGTCTTTTCAGTACGACAAAGTAAAGCAGGATCAGCAATGTAATGATGCCGATAATATACACCTGCTGCTGATTTACTGTCACGAGCGATCCAAAAAGGTATTGATCGATGCTCATATTGGCGGTGCCTTTTGAAAAGCTGATTAAAAACATCGCGAAGGACAAACCAGCCGCCATTAAGATGGCAATGGACACTTCTGAATACGTCCGATATGCCCGCCGCATGTATTCAATCCCGATTGCGCCGACGGTCACGACGACTATGCTCGCCGCGGTAATATTGGTGCTGAGGAAAAAGCCGATGGCAACACCTGACAATGAAATATGTGAAAGTGTGTCAGCCATTAAGGCCTGTCTTCTGAGAACGAGATACACCCCTAGTATCGGGGCCATGATGGCAATCATGCCGCCTGCTAGAAAAGCTCGTCGCATGAATTCCAAGTCAAACATTTCCATCCGCCTTTTTCTCCTCTCTCTAATCGAATCACTTTATCTAGAAATTGCTGTACTTCATTTTGTTCATGAGTGACCATCACAACTGTTCGGTTGTGATTTTTCACAAGATGGTGCATAAATTCGTAAAATCCTTTTCTGCTGTCGTAGTCAACGGCTGTTGTCGGTTCGTCCAGCATTAAGAGATCCGGATTGCTGGCAAGCATTCTGGCAATACAGATTTTCTGCTTCTGTCCGCCTGATAAATCGCCGATTTTCCGATGGCGGAGCTCCCACATTTCCACCATTTTCAGTGCTTTTTCCACTTCGAGATGATCTTCTTCATTTAAACGTTTAAACCATTTCCCTTTTGTGTAGCGGCCTGACTGAACAAGCTCCAGCACCGTGCTCGGAAAGCCGGCATTAAATGAAGAAATTTGCTGCGGAACGTACCCTATCGTCAGGCGTTTTCCCTCTGTATTCCTTTTACTGATCGTCACTGTGCCTTCCCACGGTTTCAGCATGCCGAGCATCACCTTCATGAGCGTCGATTTAGAGGCGCCGTTTGGTCCTGTGATGCCGACGAATTCACCGCTTTCAATATCAAGTGATACTTTATCCAACACAGGCGTGTGGGAATAGCCGAAAACGATATCTTTCAATGAGACGAGATTCATGTCAATCTTCCTTTCTCACAAAGAAATAGTGTGCACCCTCCGGCGCACACTATCTTATGATTTATCCAATAGTGAATCTTTCAGGGCATCGAGGTTTTGTTTCATAATGTCGATATACCCTAAACCTTTATCCTGTTCTTCTTTGCTTAAGCCTTCCAGTGTATCGAGCACTTCTGTCTTCGCGCCGATTTCATTGGCAAGCGTTTCTGCGACCTTTGAGGATGCAATTTCTTCAAAGTAAATCACTTTTACGTTATGTTCTTTGGCATATGTTTTCAGCTTTGCCAAGTCAGCTGCGCTTGGCTCTTGGTTAGGAGAAATTCCTGCAATCGGAACCTGAGTCAGGCCGTATTCTTTTGCCAAATAGCCGAAAGCTGTATGCTGCGTGATGAATTCTTTCTTCGCCGCTTTTTTTACGGTTGTACGATATAGTTTATCAAGATCTTGCAGTTTTGCAATATATTCTGCACTATTTTTCTCATAGTATTCTTTATTATCCGGGTCCTGCTTTACGATTTGCGCCGTAATATTTTTAACTTCCTTCTGCGCCAGAACAGGGCTGAGCCATACGTGAGGGTCCATTGCATGGCTGTGCTCATGCTCCCCATGCTCATGCTCCTCGTGCTCTTCATGTTCTTCTTCAGAGCCTTCCATTAAATCAATGCCTTTGCTCGCATTGACGAAAACGGCATGGCCTTGGCCCATGCTTTTTTCAGTTGATGGAACCCATGTCTCCATGTATTCACTATTATAAACGAACAAATCAGCATCCTGAATGTTGGCAATATCTTTCGGCGTCGGTTCCCAATCATGAGGTTCGACGGAAGATGGAATTAACAAATCCACATCGCCTTTGTCTTTTACAATTTGTTTCGTAAATTCATACATCGGGTAGAACGTTGTGACAATGTGCAGTTTACCACTCTTAGAATCCGTCGACCCTTTTGTTGATGAGTTGCCGCATGCTGCAACCAATAAAAAGCACGCTGCAATCACAAACAAACCGCTCCATTTTTTAAACATATCGTATATCCCCTCTTTTTCATATTCACTTAAATCAAAATGATAACGATTTTGTAATCCTATATCATAATAAACCGAAGTCATTACGTTTTGCAAGATTAATTTTTATTTTGATTTTATTCTTCCCGTCTATAATGCGAATATATGTACTTAAAAAACCCGGCTGAAAATGCCGGGCTGAGTCATTTGATTGAATTGTCCAGAAGATACACCCTGCTCTCATAAGGCTGAAACACCATTTCATCAGCAAGGTCACCGTTGTTTTTATAATTGCTGAGAAGCAAGGATGACTGATCCTTGCGGCAGTTCTTAGGCCATCTGAAAACAGCTTGCTCTTTTGAAAAGTTATTTACCGACAAAAGCTGTTGTTTACCATTTTGTCTCATGTATACAAACAGCTGAGGATCATCCGGAAGCAAAAGTTCATAGCTTCCTTTAATGAGATCAGCGTACTCCTTTCTCAGGCTGATCAGCTTTTTGTAATAAGTTAGGATCGAATCAGGGTCTGTCTGTGCCTCTTCCACATTGATGGACGAGAAGTTCGGGTTGACCTTCAGCCAAGGCGTGCCGTCAGTAAATCCGGCATTTTTGCCGCTGCTCCACTGCATCGGCGTCCGGGCGTGATCCCGGCTTTTGGCTAAGATCGATCTCATCACATCTTCTGGATCATAGCCTTTTTCAAACACCCGTTTATGATACATATTGATCGTTTGGATATCTTTGTAGTCCTTAATCCGGGTAAACGGAGCGTTTGTCATCCCGATTTCTTCTCCCTGATAAATATACGGCGTGCCCTTCATGAGATATAGGACGGTGGCCAGCATTTTCGCAGATGCTTTGCGGTATTCCCCATCGTCTCCGAACCTGGACACAATCCGGGGCTGGTCGTGGTTGCACCAATACAATGTATTCCACCCTTGATGTTCCAGCTTCTTTTGCCATGATGTCAAAACCGATTTTAAATCAGAAAGCTCAAGGGGCTTTACATCCCAATGTTCTTTTCCCGGCTGCTGGTCAAGCTCCATATGCTGAAAGTGAAAAATCATATTCAGCTCATGCTTATCGGTTCCCGTATACTTCAGCCCTTCCTCCGGTGTGACACCGCCAACCTCTCCGACAGACATCACATCGTACCGGGAAAATACTTCATCTGTCATTTCTTTTAAATAGTCATGAATTCGTTCGCCATTTGGCTGGAAAGGCTTCGGCTCTGCCTGCTGATTGATATAGTCCTCATACGAAGGTAGATATCCTTTTTTAGAGATGAGATGAAGCTGATCAATGCGCAAGCCGTCCACCCCTTTATCGAGCCAAAATCTCATCATGTCAAACACCGCTTGGCGCACCTCAGGATGTTCCCAATTTAAATCAGCTTGTTTGACGGCATTCATGTGGAGATAATATTCACCCGTGTGCTCCTCGTATTGCCAGACCGGTCTTCCGTAGGCAGACACCCAGTCCGTCGGAGGGCCGTTCTTTGTGCCGGGACGCCAAAAGTAATAGCTTCGGTATTTGCTGTTTTTGTCCAGCTCCGCTTCTTTAAACCACGGATGCTCGACCGAGGTGTGATTTAACACAAAATCCATCACCAGCTTTAATCCGCGCTGGTGCACCTGGTCAAGCAGCTCGTGAAAATCATCCATCGTTCCGTATGAGTCCATAATCGTCTTATGGTCCGTCACATCATAGCCGTAATCAACATTCGGAGAAGGATAGATTGGGCAAATCCAAATCACATCTGCCCCGAGCTCCTTTATGTAGTCAAGACGGGAAATGATCCCCCGCAAGTCTCCAATTCCATCTCCATTGCTGTCCTGAAAGCTTCTCGGATAAATTTGATACACCACTGCATCCTTCCACCAATCTGTTTTCATCCCGCAATCCCCCTGTTTTGTGTTCTATTCAAGCTGAGATGGATAAAGTGTCATTCCGCCGTCGACGAATAGTGTTGTGCCGGTCACATAGCTCGCTTCCTCAGATACGAGCCAAGCCGCTGCTGCTGCCACTTCTTCCGGCTTTCCGAAGGTTTTCATCGGGATCTTTTTCAATTGTTCTTGTCTGTTCACTTCCTTTTTCGTATCAACATTTGATTCTGTGGCAATGGTGCCGGGCGCTATCGCGTTGACGCGGATACCCTTATTCGCATAGTTGAGTGCCAGCGTTTCTGTCATCATCTTGATACCGCCTTTGGACGTGGAATACTGAACGTTGGCGGGGCGCGGGATCTGCTGGTGAACGCTCGAGATATTCAACACATTGCCTTTGATGTTGTTTTTCATCATGTGGTTAAGCGCTGCTTTCGCTCCCATAAAGGTCCCGGTGACGTTGACATCAATGACTCTCTGCCAATCTTCTAGACTCATCTCATGCGGCATGGCCTCCGCGCCGTTAAAGCCAGAGTTGTTCACCATGACATCAAGCGTGCCGAAATGCTCTAAAGCTGCGTCCAGGAGCGCCTGAATCCCTGCTTCTTTCGACACGTCCGCCTCAACTGCGACGGCTTTCCCTCCGCTATGCTTAATGATGTCTACAGTTTCATCGGCTCCAGATGGGTCGCTGTGGTAGTTCACAACAACATTCATTTTCTCCTGTCCAAACCGTTCCGCAATGGCTTTCCCGATTCCTTTTGAAGAACCTGTCACAATCGCTGTTTTTCCGGTTAAATCTTTATACATAAACGATATCCTCCTCTGATTTTCCATTATGCAGTGGAAAATACCCTATTTTTCCGGGTTAAAAACAGCATAAAAAAAGCAGAGAACCGATTATGTTCTCTGCCATCACCTATTGAAAACGCTGCTCAGCCAGCTTCTTTTTAATATTCATCAGCCTACGGTAAAAGAAAGCGGCGGACTCGTAGCGTTCCTGCTGATTGAAACGTTCAGCTGTATCATGCAGCAGATCCTCAGCATCTGCAAGAAGCTGGCGGGATTCCAGCAGATCAAAGCATTCTTTAAGCACGTTCCGGTCGCCGCTTCCAAGATACAGCTCATGAATGAGGCGGAATTTCGTCAAATACATGTCATCTTCCCATTCAGCGGCGCTCTTTACCCCACGGCCATACGTCTCTACCGCTTTGTCGTATTTTCCCTCTTTACAATACATATGGGTCAGTGAAAAAACGGCTTGAACGGCCTGCTGAAAGTTGTGCTCCTTAAAAATGGCGGCGGCTGTTTTGAAATAGCCCTCCGCTTCACAGTAATCGCCCAGACTGTACTTACAGTGTCCGACATTATAATGGGCAGCGGCGATCATATATGCTTCCTCAAGCTGCCTTGCATGATCTAAGGCGCTGCACAAGTGTGTCAGCGCTTTTTCATGATGATAAACATCGGTCAAATTTCCGGCGATGATAAATTCACACTGCACGCGGCGGCGCCCGTACAATTCATATTTCGTATAGATATCAAGCGCCTGGCTCGCATAATTCATTGAAAAATACGTTTGTTTGATGTGATAATACACTTCTGCAACCTTAAAAAGAAACTCAGCTTTTTCGATCTCATCCTCGACATACTCGAGCTTTTCCTCGGCATGTTTATAATGGTCAATCGCTAATATGAAATTTTTCTGCTTAAATTCGTACATCCCTCTGAAATAATAAAAGTAGTATTCCAATAAGCCTGTGAGTTTTTGCTGATTGCTTTCAATTTCGTTCAGCATATCAGAGAACGGAGGCTTGGTGTCGCTGTCTCTCACCGGCATCAGCTTATCAAGCATGATTCGATGGCGGAATTCCATCAAAGAAAAATATAAAAGCAAGTCCTGATTTTCTTCCATGTCTTCTAAATCGTATTCGATCTCCTGCTTTAACGCTTCTGCTTGATCTGCTTCAAATGCGCGAATGAGCTTGTACCATTCGTTTAGCTTTACTGCTACTTCTTCAGATGGAATCTTTGCTCTCATCGGTCTGCCTCCTTCCTCCTGCTACTATTTATGTTATATTTTATCATAGCTGTTCGCTTTTAGAGAGAGTCAATCGTATAAGCGTTAACATTTAGCACATCATGAGAAAGTGAGACCGATATGAAATTATCCGCAAAAACATCTGTTATCTTATGTATTCTGTTTCTTCTTGATCTGTGTTTTAGTTATATACGGCACGAATGGCATTCTCAAAATGCCCTGCAGGATATGCCTGTCCCTTCTGATCTTCATCCGGTTGTGAAGCAGAATGCCGATGCCCTCAAGGCCGCAGCAGCGAATAAAGGCATTACCGTCGTCATTACAGAAGGATTCAGGTCCTTTAAGGAACAAGACGAATTATATAAACAGGGACGTACAAAAAAAGGGAATATTGTCACCTATGCAAGAGGAGGGGAATCGTATCATAACTATGGTTTAGCTATTGATTTCGCCCTTCAAAAAAAGGATGGCAGCATCATATGGGATATGGAATATGACGGCAATCAAAACGGAAAATCAGATTGGCTGGAGGTTGTCGAGATCGCTAAGAAACTCGGCTTTGAGTGGGGCGGGGACTGGAAACGATTCAAGGATTACCCCCACTTGGAGATGGTTCCTGACTAAACACCCTCACATCCTTTTCTTTTTCCTTATGTGCGCATCAATATAGGAAGGATAGACCGGCTTATATACAAGTTTGTAATGCTGATCGCTGCCTGCTGTAAAATCAGGCTGCCACTCCAGCTTCACATCAAATGCGGCCAAAAACGTCTCTTTCGCTTCTTCAGCAGAAACATCCGGCCTGTGATTGATTGTTTCCAATTGTTCTGGATCAACATCCGGTGCCATAAAAGCATCAATCATTCCCGTTTCCGGATTGACAATGATGCGGGCAGCTCCGAACCGCAGCGGCACTCCTTTATACCAGACAGAAAAATGATTGCGGACCCTCCCTCTTTCATCAATTCGGACGGGATTCGCTCTGAAAAACTCAGCTGCTCTCGGATAGAGGGCATACAAAAATTGAAGCGCTATCCTTTGGCATTCTTCCGTTGAGCATTGGCGGTTGTTCCGCTGGTCCAAAAAAGAAAGCGCTGCTTTTAATGGGACTGACCCCCGTTTTTGAGACAGGGATCAAAACACCTTTTAAACAGCCAA
>NZ_CATYRA010000007.1:0-252449 GCF_958411575.1 uncultured Bacillus sp. | reverse complement strand
TCCCCGGTTGCACCAGTTGATCCCGTTGCTCCTGTTGATCCCGTTGCTCCTGTTGCTCCAGTTGCTCCAGTTTCCCCGGTTGCACCAGTTGATCCCGTTGCTCCTGTTGATCCTGTTTCCCCGGTTGCACCAGTTACTCCCGTTGCTCCAGTTGCACCAGTGGCTCCAGTTACTCCCGTTACTCCCGTTACTCCCGTTACTCCCGTTGCGCCAGTTTCCCCGGTTGCACCAGTTGATCCCGTTGCTCCTGTTGATCCCGTTGCTCCTGTTGATCCCGTTGCTCCTGTTGATCCCGTTGGACCTGTTGGTCCTGTAGCTCCAGTGGCTCCAGTTACTCCCGTTACTCCCGTTGCGCCAGTTTCCCCGGTTGCACCAGTTGATCCCGTTGCTCCTGTTGATCCCGTTACGCCGGTTGCTCCAGTGGCTCCTGTTGATCCTGTTGCTCCGGTTGCTCCTGTTACTCCTGTGGCTCCGGTTGATCCCGTTGCTCCCGTTGCTCCGGTTGCTCCCGTTGGACCTGTTGGTCCTGTAGCTCCGGTTGCTCCCGTTGCCCCTGTTTCTCCTGTGGCTCCTGTTGCCCCAGTTGCTCCCGTTGGCCCGGTCGGCCCAGTTGGTCCAATCCCCCCAGCAGACTCTATTAAAGAAACATCATCAATTAGAACAGACCCAAAAGTAGTTTTACTTATTACCAATACTGCGTTTACTGCTTCAGCTGGGATTTCAATTTTTCTATATATTTCATTCCATGTATTAAATGAGACATTTGGCAAACTTCCGGCAGCAATGATAATTTCCTGTCCGCCTTCAATCTCTTCTCCTTCACTGTTAACAAATAAAATTTGTATAGTTACTTGAGAACTAGGGTTATTCCCCATTCTCCCAAGCGAAACGATGAATGTCAGAGATTGTTCAGAAACGATAGGCACGATTTGCCCTAAAAAAGCATACGGCTGGCTGCTGATAAACTGGGCGGCATATCTACCAGAATAGGTAAAAGTATTAATAACGGACGTATTTGCAGAAGCCCAGCCCGTCAGATTGCCAGTTTCAAAACCTCCATTTACAATCACATCATTCACTCAACTTCATTCCCTGCCTTTTTTAATAGTTCCAGCTATTATATGCAGGAAAAATGCCATCGGTCTTTCACTTCACTAGCTAAAATAAAAAGAGATGAATGTCCCTGCATCACTTTTTTCTTCCGAATGATGTTATGACTGACACATATGGAATCTGAAAAAAGAAGCAGTCAATTGATATCTTAGACGACTGAAAGAAGGAAGTAATTGCCCCGACAGTTTGGACTTGATTTAAAGACAAAGAAAACTCTGTGGCTGCAAAGAAATTGGGGATTTCGCAGAGATATGTATCTCTAATTGAGAAGAGGGCGCTAATGAAGATGTTTCATGAGTTTTATCGGGCTGAGAAGAAGAAATTCAAATTATAAAAGCTGCTGGCAAGGGTACCAACAGCTTAGCTATTATTTCCACGGCCAGAACCCGGGCGTGAAAAAGATATATTTTCTTGATTATATCGACATTGCTATTTTATCTATTGACCTTAGTTTGCCTCTAACACATCTTTGCTCGTCCCATTTCTTGTATATTAATCTAGACTTCGAGACATTAATGTATATCTTCTGCTATCAAAACAACAATGAATATGCAATGTAAAGGTTTACCCCACTATAGATGGAAATCCATAATACCCGTCATGAAGTATGTTGAATATCTTGATCGCTAGGGCCGTCCTGCTAACACTTTGAAAACATATGCATACCATCTATAATTATATCGGAGCTTCTTAGAGATTAAAAACCTCAAACTACAATTCAAAGTCAGACAGAAAGGGGCACAATAAATTCACCTATGGTTAATGCGACACAAACTAAAAGATCAGAAAAAACAATAAACAAAATAGTAAACTGTGTCATTGGAATTTATGACTGCATGACAAAAAAAGAATATCTTGATAAGGATGTAAAATCAGCTCTCACCAAGGAAATAAAAACGAACAATAAAACTTATACATCTTCCGGATAAATCCATAAAAATGGATATTATTAAAGTAAAGGAATCTCGCAGATACATAAAAACAATTTCTAAAGAACATGTTAATACCCTACTGATGTTGGCTATTCCATAACCATGTCGAGGGAATCTTGACACTTACAAACAGCTAATTCGTTTGTACTCAATATTTTTCGTGATATATTAAAGAAAACCATATAAGCGAGGATATATCATGGCCAAACATCAGATCTATACAATGAGTGTCGCAAGGGTCTATCCCCTTTATGTTACGAAGGTGGAGAAAAAAGGACGTACGAAAACAGAAGTCGATGAAATCATCCGTTGGTTGACAGGATATAGCCAGGAAGAGTTAGAAGCGCAACTGGAAAAACAGACAGACTTTGAGACCTTCTTTGCGGAAGCCCCCCAACTGAATCCTTCACGAGCTTTGATCAAAGGTGTGGTCTGCGGTGTCCGAGTGGAAGACATCGAAGAACCGACTATGCAGGAAATCCGCTATTTGGATAAGCTGATCGATGAGTTAGCAAAGGGAAAAGCGATGGAGAAGATTTTGCGGAAATAATAATGAAAACGAAGAACCACTGATTCCATATATAAAATATAAGATGTATTATTGTTTGAATCGGCAATAATCTTGAAACTTCAGGCAAGAAGCAGAAAATGATCAAACTTTTTTTAAAAACTGAACTCTGATTTGTGGAGAGAGAATCCATTTTGATCAATCTTTTTTCAAAGTGGATTCTTTTTAAATTAAATCTCAATAGATGTGTGTTACTAGTGTAACTTTGATCAAACGTTATTCCAAACCAACAGTATTTTGAATTAATAACGACAAGCATTTGTGTATAGTATAATATTTCCTGTACTTTAAGTTTGCAGTCTTGCTCATCCCCTGCGAAAGGGGGTGATACTAATGTCAACATGCTTGCATTTGGGTTGTTTATAATTGGCTTATGGTATTTACAATACTAATGTGTTTTTTAATTAAAACCATTATTTTATTGAATTGTGGATGTGCAACTCACATGCTTCAAATACACAATTGCAATACTTTTGCTTAATCGTCCCAGTCTTCATCCTCTTCCCAATCATCTTTCGCTTCCTGAATCTTATTATAAAAAAATTCAATAAAGCTTTCTGCAGCAGTATCTTGATAACCAATTCCCCTATCCAGAGTAGCCCTGTTTTACAACATTAAATGTACAAGACAATCTAATTAAAAATAAAGGTTGGTACATATTGCACACGTCTAATATGTATCAAGCTTTTAATTTTGCTCAACAAACGCGCCCGATTGTTGAACAATTTTCTTCTTGGTCCTCAATTACAATAAATCCTTATTTTCGTTTTTCCCACTATACTTCTGAATCAATCTCCTTTAATAGTTCATAAAACCAATTCACATTGACTTTATGGTGTGAAATGGAGTTTTCTAACATACGTACAAAACTCTTCATGAGAGTTGATTTATTTGCTAATGCATCCTCTATGAGAGAAATTTTTTTCTCTGTTTGTTTAATCTGAACTAGAATGATTTCCCTCATCTTTTCTTTGTCGAATTCATCTTCAAAAAGCATAGCACCATAGAAGGAAAGATTTACATAATCCGTTTTTGTCCCATACTTAGTCATTAAACGATTGAACTCTGTAATTCCTAAATCAGTAAGAATGTATTTATTTTTTTCTCTCGATTCTGATTCCCTCATTTCAGAAATACGTTGAATCAATCTTTTTTCTTCTAACTGTTGAATATTGTAATAAAATGAACCTTTAGTGTAATTGACTACATACTCGTAATGTCGCTCATTCATAATGGCCAAAAGTTCATATCCATATGAACCGGGTTTTTCTTTTAACAAACCTAAGATTAAAAGTGGAATCAATTGATCTCTCCTCAAAAATGAGATTAATTTTGCTTTACTTACTTTCATTAATAGTAGAGACATTAATAGAAAACTCCTCAAAACTTAATTGTCCCAAGGCAAACTTCATACTTTCAACAAATATACGTTCATTTTTAGTTAGTTCACGCTTTGCTTCCTTTTCAATCCATTCATGCTCAACGTCCAAAATATCTAAAACATGTTTTTGTTTTGAAAAAGCCTCATAGTATCTTAATCCAAATTTTCTTTGGGAGACGGCATCAATATGAATGCCATCTGGATTTGCTGTTAAGCCTTTTGATGTTACAAAATAACAATTTTTTTCAGCATGAGCAACTTTAGATAGTATCTGGTTTATTTGTTTATATTCTACAGCACTTTTTCCAAATCCGACATCTCCAAGGTAATGTCCCAACTCACCGATAATAATCGGGATATCTGGTGCATTCAATTCTTCTCTCAAGTGTTTAAATAGTGAAAGCAATTTATCTTCATACGTCTTATATCGTTCTCCGTAACTGTCGCTTTCTCCTTGATGCCACAGAATTCCCACTAATTCACTTGTTTCCATTGCGAATTTTGCTTCAGAAATCGCGTGTCTTGTTAAAAGTCCGTCAATTGCCCACTCATCAATTGAGCTTCCTCCCTCGGCACATGGTATTACCCCAATGGACTCGCCCGGATGATCCTCTGTCCAAGCTTGAGCAAAAGAGGCTGCCGGCCCAACACCAGATACGTGACGATCAAAATTAAGCGGTTCCGCCATCATTTGCCATCTGCCGTTTCGCAACATATTTATACGCTCATTATAAATCGGCGGTACATCCTCAATAAATCCTCTGCCTGCCATATTTGATTGTCCGATTAATAATATAGATTTCATAGAAATACCTTCTTTCTTTGTTTACCAATAGTCTAATTAGACTAAGTAGGTTTATAACCATAGTTTAATTAGACTATTTTGTCAAGTTATTTTTGTCCTTATTTAACTAAATGGCCAATAACAAAAAGACACACCTCTATATGCGCTTCTCGATTTCGATTAAGTTTAATTTGTATTGCTTTCAAAGATATTTACTATAAAATTCATGTCTCAATTTGCCACTTAGCTGAGCATATATTTTTGTGGTCTCACTCTTTTCATGACCAAGTAAGCTTTGGATCACTTCTAGTGGCGCACCATTATTAATCAAATGAGTAGCATAGCTGTGTCGTAGTTGATGAGGATGAATACTCTTTTTTATCCCAGCTCGATTTGAAATGCGTTTGATTATATATCTCAGGTTATCAATACTCATACGCCTTTTGGCCTTCTTTCTGTAGTAAATAAGCCAGTCTCTTCATCATCTCTTTCATCTAAATATCTTTTTAACCAAATAGAACAACGGGTATTAAAGTTTACTTCCCTTTCTTTATCACCTTTACCATGTACTGGGATTCTTTTACTTAATTTCAGCTCTTTTAATTTCGCAGCAGAATTTTTCGAAATATAGCCTTCATTGATGTGATTGCTGTATAAATTCGTCTAAAATTAAAGTTTACATATATTAAAAAAACGATGGACTCCTCCATCTTCATTATTAAAGACAAGAGGATAAAATAAGGATTCGTTTTAATTTTCCCTGTTACGATAACGATCAAAAACAGAGTGATCTGTCCCATTTCAAGCCAGAAATTATTCTGCTTTTTTTAAAATTACTCTTGATTTTCACTATTATATATGCATCCATAAAGCATTCGAGCATAACCATTATATGTAACTGAAATGAAGGTTTAAGAGCTATTATATAGGGATTTCACTACCAGTATATAGAGGGTACATTGACATCCAAATACTCAAAAACAAGAACAAAAGTGCCCATAGCACTTCCATTTTCACACCCTATCCAAAATTTCATTTTCCTAATTTCACATTAAATCATCCTTTTTCACATCGTAATCGATATCGTAAAAGCCTATAATATCAAAGTTTTCCCCTCTTCAAATCTCTTCTTACTCATCAATATTTGCTTAAAACAACCTCTTTCCCCTACTCCCGCTTATGTTTTACGATCGTTTGTCCCCTATTCACTAATTAAAGTGTCAAAACCCTTATGTTTACTGACTTTTTTAGTTCTTTATAAATTTTTACGATACGCATGTTAGAGGTGTACTATACGACTTATCGGTATTTGGTGAAAATTTGACAGAGAAATTTAATGCACTTCTAACTTTTTTAACTGCAATGGGTATCATTGTTGACCCAACAACTCAAGGCATTTTTGACAGTGAGTAAGCAATGGATTACGAATCTTCACAATAAACCCCTACCCTTCTCTTAATTGAGGAGGTATTTTTTTCGTTATTTGAGGTAACATCAGTCTTCCTTATTCACTTAAATATGATAAAATATTACATATTTAGATATTTAATATAGGAGGGCTTGTGTTGGAGCAGATGATCTCTTCTTCTAAAGTCGGAGTGAAAATAAATGAGTGGTATAAATACATAAGATTGTTTAGTGTCCCAGATTCGTAAATGTTGAAAGCTGAGGTCGAGGAAGAAATAAGGCATATAAAAGAAGATCAAGATTTATTGCTGTACTATTCTCTCATGTGTCTTCGCCATCAGCTGATGCTGGATTACCTTGAACCAAAAACATTGAACGAAGAACGACCTAAAGTTTCAGACTTATTAGAAAAAATTGAAAGTAGCCAAACAGATTTAAAAGGGATCCTTGAATATTATTTTAACTTTTTCCGAGGAATGTATGAATTTGAACAATACGAATATCTTAATGCCATAAGCTTCTATAAGCAAGCCGAGAGAAAATTATCACTTGTTGCAGATGAGATTGAACGAGCAGAATTCCACTACAAAGTTGCAGAAATTTATTATCATATGAAGCAAACTCATATGTCGATGCATCACATTGTTCAAGCAATCGATAGTTATAAAGCACATGAAAACTACACTGTAAGAGTTATTCAATGCTCATTTGTTATCGGTCTAAACTATTTGGATATGGACTTCCCTGAAAAAGCGATCCCTCATTTTAAAGATGCTCTAGATAAAGAAGAGAAATCGATATGTCACGATTAATCGGATCATCTCTGTACAATCTTGGCTTATGTTCATTTGCTGAGGAAGCCTATGAAAAGGCAGCTGAGTACTTTAAGGAGGGAATTAGAGTATACCAGGATAATGGGTATGAGCACTCAAATCGTTTATTAGACATCTTACTTATGTTGACAAAAACCACATTTAAAATGAGAAATCACTCCGAGGGAATTTCTTGGTGTGCACATGGTCTGTCTTTGTCCGAAGATTTAAACGATGAGATTATGGCCAAAATGTTTGAATTCATTCATGCCCTATATGTAGATAACGACAAAGAAAAATTAAATTCGATTCTAAATTATTTAGAATTAAAGTCAATGTTTTCAGACTTGGAGGATTTAGCAACAGATGCAGCGAAGTATTACAATGAAAAAGAAGACCATAAAGTGGCTGTTGCTTATTATGAGAAAGTGCTTTATGCCCGTAAACAAATTCAGAGAGGGGATTGTCTTTATGAAACTTAAGCATGCATCTGTCTTTATTTTAGCCATTGTTTTAATTGGATTTGTAAGTATTTATTTAACTAACACTCAAAAAGATGTCCAAGAAGCACGCAGAGGGCAAGTGTTGGTTATTTCACTGATGGACATTCATTTGAAGTTGCTAGTAGAGGTCATACTTCTTAAATATGTATTATTCCCCCTTCAAATTTTGAAGGGGGTTATTTTTATGATTTATGTCTACCTGTTAGCCCAGCTCGATGAAGCGCAGTTCCTGCAGGTATAAGAAACTGCTCTCAGAATCGCTTTCGATTCGTATTTACTTCTAATTCCATCCATAACGAATCCTAGCTTTCTTCTTTCAAATAGGCTTATTTTCTGACTAGAGTCATCTTCAATATTAGGCAGAGTAACTAAGATACTTCGTACTTACATGATTCTAGTTAGAAGATTCGTTATTATCATTATTTTGACCGATGTTCCCTTTTAAAAGAATCATGTATGATCGTTAAAGAAAGCGTTCTCAAAGGAAGGGATGCCAACATGTCTTATCGTATGAAACGAGTGTTGTTGCTTCTTGTCACTGGATTGTTTATGAGTTTGTCTGCAGTCACTTCTACTGCCTCGGCTCAAACAGGTGGATCGTTTTTTGACCCTTATAACAGCTATAACTCCGGATTATGGAAAAAAGCAAATGGTTATTCTAATGGAAATATGTTTAACTGCACTTGGCGTGCGAATAACGTATCAATGACGTCATTAGGTGAAATGCGTTTGGCGCTAACAAGTCCATCTTATAACAAGTTTGACTGCGGAGAAAACCGCTCTGTTCAAACATATGGCTATGGACTTTATGAAGTCAGAATGAAACCAGCTAAAAACGTAGGGATCGTTTCATCGTTCTTCACTTATACAGGTCCAACGGATGGAACTCCTTGGGATGAGATTGATATCGAATTTTTAGGAAAAGACACAACAAAGGTTCAATTTAACTATTATACAAATGGTGTAGGAAACCACGAGAAGATTGTGGATCTCGGATTTGATGCAGCCAATACCTATCATACGTATGCGTTCGATTGGCAACCAAACTCTATTAAATGGTATGTCGATGGGCAATTAAAACATACTGCGACAAGCCAAATTCCGACAACACCAGGAAAGATCATGATGAACTTGTGGAATGGTACGGGTGTAGATGAATGGCTCGGTTCCTATAACGGTGTAACACCGCTATACGCTCATTACGACTGGGTACGTTATACAAAAAAATAATGTAAAAAGTGATAAGAGCCTGCTACCCCCGATATAGCCAGGCTCTTATGATTGTAATGAGAAGTTGTTGTCATTCTCTATATTGAAACTGAAGAGCAAATTGAAAAAACAAATCTTACTTTTTAAATTTATATGAATTAGTTTCTTAACTAAATGATAACAAAAAGCGTTTATATTTTTAGTCACTTTTTGTTATGACTGCAGATTAACATCATCCTCAATATTCGATAACGTAACTGAGATACTTCTCATTG
Source organism: uncultured Bacillus sp. (assembly GCF_958411575.1). NCBI lineage: Bacteria > Bacillati > Bacillota > Bacilli > Caryophanales > Bacillaceae > Bacillus > uncultured Bacillus sp. The sequence goes on along the minus strand of NZ_CATYRA010000007.1, from coordinate 243,465 downwards.
TTTTACCCGAATAAAACTTATTAAAGAGCATCAAGCAGCATTTATAAATGTTCTAGGTGATATTGTGGGAAGATCAATTGTTTTGGATCGATGAAAACCACCACCAAGCTCACTCTTTCTGATCCTGCATCAACGGCGCGCCTATTTCTGATAAATCAATTCCATGAGCATGGTAGTACAACTGGTTCCCCATTATGCCAAATTTCTTCTCAAGCTAAGGGAAATTTAGCTAACTGCCCTACAGTTGATATTCCCTGCAGCTTTTTAAAGTCTTGCTAAATTTGAGGATGCCAAGATGTCTGATGCTTACATAGAAGAATCTTTTTTAGAACATGAGCTGGCGATCGCTTATACAAAATCAAAATCATCTGACTGTCTTATACATCGCACTATCTTGTTCTATAATAATTTTCTGCAGTATAGTAACGCCATTCCCAAAAAGCTTCCCCATTGGAGAGTATATACCGGTCTAGAAATATCTCAAAGTTTAAATTTAATGGTGTATACTCACCCATTTGAAAAATAAAGAGATAGTTGGGATCACCTTTATCCAATTTATCTTTGTCGATCATCAAATGGCAACCTTCTAATAAGTGACCAATTGGGATGCCATTGATGCCTTCAAACAAATCCTCATATTTTAATTCTTCTTCAATCTCTTCAAGTCTAAATAAATAAAGTCCTCCACCTATATTCTCCCCATCAGCAAGTATCTGAAAAATTTTCGCACCATTATGTAGTGTAATAAACTTTTGATAATCATCTGGAAGGGTAAGCTGGTGTTTAGCCTCAAAGCTTTGAATGTCATTCAGGGTTGCTTTGTCCTGTGAAAATGTTACAAGGAACTCCATGATATATCCTTCAGAACAAAACAATTTAATGGCTCCTTTTTCATCTAAGAGACTTTTCAAACCATTTACAGTCTTATGAACAAAGTTAATCAATTACCTCACCTCACCCCAATATTGTTCTTTTAACGAGAATCAATACAAATTCCAAAAGAAGTGAATAGATCGTGATAGCTGCCCTTTTCACTGAATATAATGCAATAAATTCAAAAAAGAGGTGCCCCCCAAAAGTGAATTCTCTAATGAATGAGGACATGATAAAGATCATTAGAAGTGGCCTTAGCGCATCACATCATCCAAAGCATATTATTGTTGTGGGAGCTGGATTGGCCGGGCTTGTATCAGCATCTTTGCTAAAACATGCCGGTCACAGAGTAACGATTCTTGAAGCGAGCGGCAGAGCAGGCGGCCGTGTCTGCACGTTGAGATCTCCCTTTAGTGATGGGTTGTATTTCAACGTTGGCCCGATGCGCATACCGAATATCCATCTGTTAACCTTAGAATATATCAAAAAATTCAGGCTGCCAACAAATGTATTTATCAACAGAACCCCAATGGACATCATTTACACGAATGGAATCAAGACACGTCTCCATCTTTTTGAACGAAATCCTGAAATATTAAGATACCCCGTTACACCAAACGAACAAGGGAAAACCGCTGAAGAGCTGATGCTTTCTGTATTGCAGCCTATATTACATTTTATTAATCAAGATCCTGCAAGAAATTGGCGGATTGTTGAAAAACAATACAAGAATTATTCGTTAAGCTCTTACTTAAACACTTTCTTTTCATATGGTGCGATCGATATGATTGGTATACTTCTGGATATGGAAGCGTATATGGGTATGTCCCTTGTTGAAGCGTTACGGGAATCCGTCTTTTTTTCATCGCCATCTCACTTCTATGAGATAACAGGCGGCATGGATCGGCTTCCTCATGCGTTTCTTCCTCAATTAAAAACAAATATTCTATACCATCTAAAAATGATGAAAATTTCTCAAAATGAAAAAAGCGTTACGATCCATTGTCAGCATCAACAAACAGCAGAACATGTAACATTCACAGCTGATCTCGCTATTGTAACCATTCCTTTTTCAACATTGCGATTCGTGAAAGTCGAACCATACCATTCTTTTTCCTACTATAAACGGAGGGCAATTCGCGAACTGAACTATATGAGCGCAACAAAAATCGGCATAGAGTTTAAAAGCCGATTTTGGGAAAAAGCCGGGCAGCACGGCGGCAAATCTATTACTGATCTTCCGATTCGATTTTCGTATTATCCAAGCACTGGTATTGGAGCAAATGGACATGCCGTTGTTCTGGCGAGCTATACATGGGCAGATGAGGCACTGATGTGGGACAGTCTTTCAGAAGGAGAGCGTATTCAGTATACTTTATTGAATTTATCTGAAATATATGGCGATATTGTATGGTCAGAATTTGTGTCCGGCGCTTCTTTTAGCTGGAGTCAGAATCCTTATTCGGCAGGGGCCTTTACAGCTTTCGAACCAGGACAAGAATTAGAGCTGTATCCTTATATCCCTGTCCCTGAAGGAAGAGTTCATTTCGCTGGAGAACATGTCTCACTTACTCATGCGTGGATGCAAGGCGCGATTGAATCTGGAATACGTACCGCTTATGAAGTCAATCGTTTATCTTAGATCCTGCTCTCATCTTGTCCTAAAGCTCGTTGAATAGCAGAATTTCATATAGTCAGATCATAATCAGATGTACAAATTCAATCACAATAACAAAGTAACCCTTGCATTCCTTCACCCGCCATGCTATATTCATATAGCGATGAGCTGAATTGTGTAAGCCGATGTACATGCCCTTTGCGGCGCACACGAATGTGGCGTGTGGTGCATCGCCTCAATACGCAAAGACGTTTGCCTTGGGCAAACGTCTTTTTTGTGTTATCCGATTATTGTGCCGTTTGGGACGGGCTGACCCGGCTGCAATAGGACGACATCCCCCTGGCCGGGAATGCCCCCAAGAACCAGCACTTCCGATTTAAATCCGGCGATCCGGCGCGGCGAAAAATTGACGACTGCTATGATTTGCTTGTTGATAAGATCTTCGGGCTGGTAACGCTTCGTGATTTGCGAGCTCGATTGTTTCATGCCGATTTCTGCTCCAAAATCAATCACAAGTTTAATCGCCGGGACTCTTGCTTCAGGAAATTCTTCCGCTTTTACTATAGTACCTGTTCTGATATCCAATTTCTCAAAGTCCTCAATGACTGCCATATCAATAACTCCTTTTTCTCCTATTATAAAAGAGATATCCCAGGTTCGTTTAACCAAAGAACAATCATTTTTTATCCGAATATAAGGTGTTTCGATATAACCGGGGCGACATACCTGTACTTTTCGTGAACCATCTTGTAAATGAAGAAAGATTTTGAAAGCCCAGCGCCTCGCTCACGACGGTAAGGGTTTCATTTTTCTCTATCAGCATTCGTTTCGCTTCCTCAAGCCGAAGATTGGCAATATAGTGCTGCGGAGACTTCCCCGTCTGTTTTTTGAACCAGTTTGAATAGTAAGCTGGGTGGTAATGCTCGATTTCAGCCAGCTTCTTAATCGTCAGCCGCTCAGATAAATGGCTGTGGATATAAGCAATTGAGGCGTAGGTATGGGATTGCAGCTTTTCTTTTATGTATTGAACAAGCATATGTAGCGAGTTCGCTGTGCCGGCCTTTGCTTCCTCTGTCAGCAAGTACCTGATCGAAGACCAGAAAGGATCAATCGCAGCTTCAATGCCCGATCCTGCATGATACTCATCAATTTTCATTGCATGAAGCGGAACATCCAGTACAAGACATTCATTTCTGCCGATTGAACGGAAACGATGCTCGCACTCCGGCGGAATATATAAAAAATGATCCGGCTTTAATTTCACCTGACGTCCATCTGTCTCAAGATCAATACTCCCTTCAAGCGGAAAAAGAAATTGGCTGTACCCGTGCTTATGTGAATGATAAAGGCGTGTGTATGTCCGTTTTTCACAAATAATCTCTTGAAGCGAGTCCATCAGCAAGCTCCTTTCTTTGATCATCTATTAATCCGATAATGTTGTTCCGATATAGGCGAAAATCCGTTTTTTTCATATAAGGAAACTGCCGCCATGTTTTCTTTCAGCACTTGCAAATACATGTGCTTCGCCCCGTTTCCGATTGCCCATTCAGTCAACGTCCTGATCACTTGAGTTCCTGCTCCTTTTCCTCTATGCTCCTTGGCTACAACGATGTTACTAAGTCCGCCATAGCCATCAATGACAGAAGCGGTTCCAACCGCTGCCAGGCTCCCTTGGTCATACATCGTGAAAAAGGTTTTACACGGCGGCATGCGTTCGAAAATGTTTGTATAGCCTTGATGCCGCTCTGTTGAAAATTCTTCCAATTGAATGAAATGATCATCCAAACAGTAGACGGCATCAAGCCCTTTCGGAGATGCATTGCTGATATGAAAACAAACAGGCAAGCCTAAGCCTTTATAAAAATGCTCGGCCTCCTGCTGAAAATCTCCTTCAGGCGTATCCGCAGAGGTCCACACGCTGTTCGCCCTTTTGGTTACGCCAAAGTTCGCTCGAAGAAGCCATTGTCCCATGTTTTTCTGAAATAAGACGGCCATGAAGCTGCCGCTAACTGCTCAATTTTATGAATGTCATCCATAGTCTGATGTCTCTCCTCTATGTATACTGTCATGACATTATACAATATTCAGTAATATAAGGCATCTATTTATTAGTTTACATAACATTTTTATTGTTTCTTGATAAGCCGGACAAAAACGTTTGAATTGAAAATGACAGACTTTTTGAAATATCCTCTTCACGTTCAAATGCTTCTTTTGCGATTAAAGTCGTAAAGCCGTGCAGCAGGCTTCTAATCCCCCTAGTCACATGAATGGCAGTCTTTTCGCTTGCATAGCCGTTTTCAATGAGCAGGTAAGTGACAAGCCGGACAATTTGGCCTGCCACGATTTCCGCCCTTTTGTCCTGAACCTTAAGTAAAGCCGCTTCATAATATCCGGGATTTTCAACTGCAAAATCAACATATGCCTGAGCTAAAGAAAACAAAGCGGAATCTCCCTTTTGTACCGTTACGGCGTCAGCCTTTTGATCATAGAGCTTTGTCAGTCCGCTGACAGCAAGCTCTGTTCTGATCGCTTGCAGCCCGTTGATATGATTATACAGCGATGGAGAGCGTACATTCATTTTTTTAGACAGTACGGCAAGCGTGACACCATTCAAGCCTTCCTGATCGGCAATCTGCGATGCGGCGTCTACAATCATGTTTTGGCTCAATCCTATTCTCGGTGACATGCTAATCTCATCATCCTTTCTTTGCTTTTTGGATTGCCTGTCTCATCTGCTCTGAGGGTGATCTCAGAAAATTCCCATGTCCAACAGCGAGACTGGAAGGCGCCTTATCGGCGAGCAATTGTGCACTTTTGATGGCCTCCTCCTTATTCCATGTGTCAAATTCCGGAAAAGGAAACGCCCATTTTATCTGACCTGATACAGCGATTCCTCCGCGCAACTGAAATGCATCTCCTGCAATTATAGTGCCGTTTCTTGTATCAAGAAATGACATGCTGCCCGGTGTATGGCCCGGTGTAGAAATTGCAAGCAAAGAACCAATTGTTTCACCGCCCGTCAACAGATGGTGTGGCTTTGTTTGCACGTGTTTCGGATACCTCCTTTTATCGGAGTCTGCGGCTCATCATGACGCAAGGATGTATCACCTTTCAGCAGGAAAGAATCTCGTTCTGAGATCATCACCTTTGCATGAGGAATTGCTTGTGTCAATGCATCCAGTGATCCGACATGATCTCCATGTGCATGGGTAAGTAAAATATGATGAAGCGGCTTTCCCAACTGGTTTACAGCTTGAATAATTCCTTTACAGCTGCCCGGAAGTGCGGCATCAACAAGGGTGACTTCGTTTTCTTCGTCTACAAAATCGCAATTAACCGGAAAAAAAGCTGAAAAAAAAGTCAGCTGCCAAACTGTTTGATACTGGGTAATTCTCATTTATTTTTTCCCTCTAACAAAAACTAATGGCGTTAGTTTTCCAAGAGTTTATGAATGTTTTATGGCAACATATATGTTAACTTGTGCCCTCTGAGGTACTGCTGCACTTTGATCATACATTTCAAAGTCACCTGTAAATGTACGCAGATGACGCTTATCCCAAGTCCAAATTTCCTTCCACGTTTCATACACAATCTCTTCAATCGGGCCAATTCTGGAAGTAAAAACAGCATAAGCGGAAGCCGGCAAATCAATGTTTTCGTATGGTGCCGGAAGAGTCCTGCTGTCCTCCTGAAACGTTCCGACTGAAAACGTGTAAAATCCTTTCGTCTCCTGTTCGTAATTAGAATATAAGGCAATAATGCTCTGATCTTTTGCCTGTGAGAAAAGAACGCTCATATCCTGCTTCCAGAATTGGTCCCACAGTGCCGGGATCCGCCTTTCTTCCGTCATTTCCAATGCGTTGCTTGTCCGTTGTGACAGTCCGGCAAACCATTTCTGCTCTAAGTGTGTCATATGTGAAAAACTCATACGATCCCTCCTTTTTATCTAGATTATAAAAAAAGAAACCTGACAGCAGTGTGTCAGGTTTCATATACTTTTTGCATTTGACGAATGGTATCTTTTACTTTATCCCGGATATGAAGAGGTTGCAGAACCTCAATATCCTTTCCGAATTGCAGCAAAAAACCGATCAGCCATCGATCTTCAGGAAGAGAAATCACTGCACGGCAGTTTTCATCTTCATCGTAATGAAAAACTTCATTTCCGAACCATTCAAATATGCGCTGACGTGCTGACGGCTGAACAAGAATGACCAGTTCGGTTAATCGGTCCTTTTGGTACCAGTGCTTATCCCACGGCAAGGTCTCCAGCTGGACTTCTTTTCTGATAAAGGACTGATGTAATATGGTCAAATCTTTCATTCGGTTAAGTTTAAAAAAGCGAAAATCATTTCTAACCAGACAATAGGCATATAAATACCATTGCCCCGCCTTGCAAACCAATGTGTAAGGTTCCGTTTCACGCTGGAGAGTTTCCCCGCTTGCGTTAGTATATGTAAATGATATCGTTGACAATCGATCGATGGCAGCGCTGATATTCTCACGAAGCGCCTTTTGATCCTCAGTCTGGCCCCAAGCCGTCATGTCAATAAACCATTTTTCAGTTTGGTGCTTAAATGCTTCAGCTGACTGCTCAGGTATGAGGTGCTTGATTTTTTTATAAGCTGTGCTGTGAGAAACAGGTTCATACATAGATGAGACACTCTGCAAAGCGGAAGCGATTGCAAACAGCTCCTCCTCTTTCAACCACTCTCTCTCAAGCCGATACGTCTCCATAATTCCAATTCCGCCCCCGGAGCCCTGTGAGGTCACAATTGGAATACCAGCTCTATTGATTGTCTCAATATCACGGTAAATTGTTCTGACAGATACTTCAAACAGCTCAGCAAGTTCAGCTGCCTGCACTTGTTTTTTGCTGATTAATAACACAACCATTGCTAACAAACGTTCCAGTTTCATTCTGCGCACCTTTTCTTCCTTTATTTTACAATCCTAACATTTTTATAAAGCTTGGGCATATCTATTATGCGGCCAAATACAACTTGCATATGTTATGAAAACAGGGGTTTCCCCTTCTTTTTTGTGTTCAGTATTGATTTCAGCTACTATTTCGAAACGGATAAGCATACACTTCTCAACGGAGGGGATTTCACATCATGCATCTTACACTTCAAAGCGTTTATCCTGCTATGATTATCATCTTTTTTTTGTATAAAAAAATTAAAAGGTCCATCGGATATCAGCCGCTGAAGCCTCGGTGGCTGTTCACACGTATGATACTTTTCTCGCTGTTTGCTTTTGGTCTTTCAATCTTCAGCGTCATTCACCCTTTTTTATATGGATATCTCATTTTCGGCATTCTTGGCGGATGGCTTCTTGTCGTTTTCGCAAAGAAAAACATCTCCTTTGAAAAGCGCAGAGGCAAAATTTATTTTCGGACTCATATTTGGGTAGAAATCATTCTTTTAACCTTGTTTCTATCAAGATTTCTATATCGAGTGACAGAGCTTTATCTTACCTCGCCTGATCTAAACAGCCTTGGATCTTACAGTCAGTCAATTGGAACGGATCCTCTGACAATTGGCGTCTTTTTTTTGATAGCTGTTTATTATATCGGTTTTTCTTCTTTTGTCATCAAGCTCAGCAGAAACGAACTCGATCAGAACGGACACAGTAAAGAAAAAGACATCCTTGCCCGCTAACCGCGATTAAGCAAGGATGTCTTTTTTAATCATGTTGTGTATGATGGATCATTTGTTGAAGAACATCTAAAACGTGTTCATCCTCCGGTGAGTAATAAATGGATGTTCCTTCTCTGCGCGATTTGACAAGCCGGAGGTTTTTTAAGAATCTGAGCTGGTGGGAAACAGTGGATTGCAATAAATTCAGCTTTTCTGCAATTCCGTTCACTGCATGTTCACCCTGGGATAATAAATGGAGAATTCTGATTCTGGTAGGATCAGAAAGCGCTTTGAATGTTTGCGCGACTAGAAACAAGGTTTCCTCATCAAGATCAGCCGTCCGGTCCGTTTCTCTAAATTCAGTCATCTGTATCACCTTTCTTTATTCATAGTTTTTATCTTATAACAAATGTGCTTGGGTGCAAACCAGCCTGCTTATGTTCCAATTCAATCTCATAGTTTAAATTTATGTTTCAAATCAGGTTTTTACTTGGTCTGATATATCGTTCTATGTCATAATAAAAAGGTCATACTGCTCCAAACATTGAGGGTGAAACACAGTGAAGAAAAAGAGAAAAGGCTGTTTCGCTGCTACGGGTTTTATGATGATTTTTGTCTTTGTCATCGTCTCTTTATTATTGGTCATGCTTTTTTTCAATCGGGATTTGATCAAAAAACTTCCAATCGATACGAAAACGATTGTTTTGGAACGTTTAACCGATTATAAGCCGCTGGTGGAAGACGAGCTTGAACACCAAGGACTCCCTAATTATACATCACTCATACTTGGCATGATGTATCAGGAGTCAAAAGGGAAAGGCAATGATCCCATGCAGTCCTCTGAATCTCTGGGGTTAAAACGCAATGAGATAACAGACCCTCAACTCAGTGTTAAACAAGGCATCAAGCAATTTACCCTCATGTACAAGACCGGTAAGGAAAAAGGTGTGGATTTGGATACCATTATTCAAAGCTACAACATGGGGGCAGGTTACATTGATTTTGTAGCTGAACATGGAGGAACGCATACTGAGGAATTGGCAAAACAATACTCCGAGCAGCAAGTTAAAAAAAATCCTGATCTGTATACTTGCGGGGGAAATGTGAACAATTTCCGCTATCCGTATTGCTACGGTGATTACACGTATGCAGAAAAAGTAAAAGAAAAAACAAAAACTGTTGAAGAATCTTTGCAGGTTGCAACACTTGAAACCATGGAATCAAAGGCTCATAAATAGGAGTCTATCAATTTACTGACAAAAGCCCAAAACAGATTTGGGCTTTTGTCGTGTTTAAAAACGTTTAAAAAAGCCATACGGAGTATGGCTTTTAATAATAAGGTGATATCATCAGATATACAATAACGCCTGTAAGGCTTACATACAGCCACAGAGGCATTGTCCATCTGGCAATTTTTTTATGGCGCTCCACCTGCATGCTGAAGCCCCTGATCAGCGTAAACAGCGCAAGCGGCACAATGACCGCGGAAAGGCAGATATGCGTAATTAAAATAAAGAAGTAGATCGGGCGCATAATCCCTTCTCCGCCATACAGCGTATTCTCCGCAATCGAGTGGTAAACAACATAACAAATCAAAAATAGTAATGTTGTTGTGAATGCGGCTAAAATAAAACGTTTATGAGCTTTGATATTTTTCTGTTTAATCATAATCAGCGCGGCCAATAAGAAGATAAACGTAAAGCTGTTGAATATCGCATTCAGCATTGGCAAAATGTGAATATTCGCATGGCTGAACTGATCTAATTTAGGCATAAAAAACAGCACTGCGATTAAACCGTTAATCAGAACTGTCAGCGTAAGGACAATCCCCGTATAATTTTTCGGTTTATTTTCTGTTTGATTCATTTGGTGACCTCTCCTAATTTGTACTGGCTATCCAAATCGTATGCAAATTCAAAGAAGATGTCAACGTTTTCGATTGCTTCGTCAGAAATTAGACACACTTCAAAGGCCGGCGGCTTTTAGCCCCGGCCCTGTTAAGTTTACGCCTCTTTTATCAAATGCTCAACGGCCTTATATTCATTTTCATTCAGCAGATTCTTTTGAATTTTCGAATGAATAGGTTTATTCATGTGCTGATCCAAGATATCCGCCGTTTCTTTATCACCGGCGATAACCATTCGTTCCCATCTTTTCGCTGCCGCTTTTTGATCAAGATTGACAGCCAGCCGCTTATACAGTCTCGTTTGGTTCTCCCTTACATGTTCCCTCATCCGGTTCTCTTCAAATGGTATCGCTTTTTTTGCAAAGGAATGGCAATTCTCCCAAGACTCGTTGATGATATCGTACTCATAATGCTCAACCGCCTCAATTTTGCCTAAAACGGTTTCAATAATTTTCACTTCATGCTGCTGAGTTAAAATAAACGCCGTACTTGGGTACATTTGGCGCAAATCCTTCAACTGATCCAGAACGGCTGTTTCTTCCCAGTAAAATCTTGTTTCTACAGGGATCTGAAGCTTAATTGGTTCCCACATACCGCTATCGGAAACAAAAAATACGAGACTGCGGGGCATGTCTTTTCCCATTTCATTGAGGTATTGATCAATTTTCGTTCTGATTCCATCCAGACACTTCTCTTCCCCTGGGTCACTTGCTGCCAAATACTCCTTTAATCGGCCGAATCCTGATTTTAGGGCAATTTTCCATTCTCCCCCCTGCTGCTCTGGATCTCTCATGTCTGTATTAAGATATAGGGAGAGAATTTTATCCGGCGGTTCCAATTGGACATACTGTAATTTGTTAATCAATGAATCAATCGCCATTCCGATTCCTCCTTTTTCACAGGTTAGTTTTCTTTTTCCTCTCTTAAAAACGATCAAACCTTACTTTTCGCAATTTCTAGTAATAATGGATTTGTTATTTACAATGCCCCTCTCATCTAATACAATTGGTAACTGTGCTTCTAAGCTGTTTTTTGAAAGGAGATTGATCTTGTTTACTGTTAAAGAAAAAAATCGTCAAGAACTTGAAGAAGAACTACATGATTTAGAATTTCAAATTTACCGCATGCAGGAGAATATGAAGGATCTATCTAAAGATGCCAAAGTGCTTGGTATTGATCAATCGAAACATGAAGAGTGGATGATCGTTTCCTCGATTGATGATGGCCAAACATGCAAAATTATGCTTACCGATTGTAAAACGGCTTATAGAGGAAAAGGCTGTTTTTCACTTGTAGCGTCTTACAAGGACAATGCCATTCATATCGGCGACATAAAAGGCCCTCCGAATCACGGGTTTGGTTCCATTTGCATGAAATATTTAAAGGATATCGCCAGAGACCACAATATACCGAAAGTCACCGGCGACATTGCCAAACGGGACTGGAATCATGTAGACCGGCTGATTCATTTTTATGAAAAACATCAATTCAAAGTATCCGTCGATCATGATACACAATCAGGCTACATTAAGTGGGTTGATTTGTAAAAAAATCTGGAAGAATGAGCCAAGATGTGCTGTAATGGTGTAAAACCATTGATGGAGGGTTCTATGTTCGCCTCAAAACTGAAAAAGGGTGACGAAATTCGGATCGTGTCTCCCGCGACCAGCATGTCCGTATTATCAAATGAAACAAAAATGCTAGCAAAAACAGCGTTAGAACGCTTAGGTTATCGGGTAACCATCGCTGAACATGCAAATGAATGTAACGAATTTGATTCATCCTCTATCGAGTCAAGAGTCCGTGACTTGCACGCTGCTTTTTTCGACCCCGGAGTCAAAGCGATTTTAACGACACTCGGCGGTTTCAATTCAAATCAGCTGCTGCGTTATCTTGATTACGAGAAAATCAAACAGCATCCAAAAATTCTGTGCGGTTATTCCGATATAACGGCTCTTAGCAACGCCATTTATCAGAAAACGGGCCTAGTTACGTATTCAGGCCCCCACTTTTCAACATTTGCAATGAAAAAAGGAATCGATTATACAACAGAGTATTTTCTTTCTTGCTGCGCTTCGGACGACCCGTTTGACATTCACCCTTCTAGCGAGTGGAGCGATGACCGCTGGTTTTTGGATCAAGAAAACAGGCACTTTTATCCTAATAACGGCCCTGTTGTGATCCAGGAGGGTTATGCCGAAGGCACTTTGATTGGCGGAAACCTTTGCACACTTAATTTGCTGCAGGGAACAGAGTATTTTCCTGAAACAGAAAATGCCATTTTATTGATTGAAGATGATGATATGTCAGACATCCACATGTTTGACCGCGATCTGCAATCACTCATTCACCTCCCCGCTTTTTCTCATGTAAAGGGAATTTTGATCGGCAGATTTCAAAAAGCATCAAACGTATCAATAGAACATGTAAAAGCCATGATTGGAACAAAAAAAGAATTATCCGGCCTTCCAATCATCGCAAATATAAATGCCGGACATACCTCACCAATTGCCACGTTCCCTATAGGCGGAACATGCAGGATTGAAGCTATTTCGGGAACATCACGAATATGGATCGACAAACATTAATCAGCTTGTAAATTTCTTTTTTACAAGCTTTTTTAGCGTAAACATTTATGCAAGTTCACGAGGAGACATGACAAATGTCATATATGATGCATGATGTGTGCTACTACAAAGAACGTCTCTCATTGACGTATACTGAACAGAGACACACAATGAGAGGATACTTACTATGACTGAACAAACCATTGCACATAAACAAAAACAGCTGACAAAGCAAGTCGCCGCTTTTGCTCAGCCCGAAACAAAAAACAGCCTGATTCAGCTTTTGAACACGTTTATTCCTTTCTTCGGACTTTGGTTTCTGGCTTATTTCAGCCTCAATGTCTCCTATCTCCTTACGTTAGCATTAACAGTGATCGCCGCAGGATTTTTGACAAGAATTTTTATCATCTTCCATGACTGCTGCCATCAATCATTTTTCAGAAAAAAGCGCTATAACCACATTCTCGGTTTCCTGACAGGTGTTCTGACTTTATTCCCGTATCTTCAGTGGCAGCACAGCCATTCAATTCATCATGCGACAAGCAGCAATCTGGATAAACGCGGAACAGGAGACATCTGGATGTTAACAGTAAACGAATATAAAGCTGCATCCAGACGAACAAAGCTTGCATACAGACTTTATAGAAATCCGTTTGTCATGTTTATTCTCGGACCAATTTATGTTTTTCTGATTACCAACCGTTTTAACAAAAAAGGTGCAAGACGTAAAGAGCGTGTAAACACATACCTTACGAATCTGGCAATTGTGGCGTTGGCTGCTGCTTGCTGTCTGATCTTTGGCTGGCAATCGTTTTTACTGGTGCAAGGCCCTATTTTTCTGATCTCAGGTTCAATCGGTGTATGGCTGTTTTATGTGCAGCATACATTTGAAGATTCTTATTTTGAAGCAGATGAAAACTGGAGCTACGTTCAGGCTGCTGTGGAAGGCAGTTCATTTTATAAGCTCCCGAAACTGCTTCAATGGCTGACAGGCAATATCGGGTACCACCACGTCCATCATTTGAGTCCAAAGGTGCCTAACTATAAGCTTGAAGTTGCTCATGAACATCACGAACCATTAAAAAACGTACCGACAATTACCTTAAAAACAAGTCTGCAGTCACTTGCATTCCGCCTTTGGGATGAAGATAAAAAACAATTTGTATCATTTCGGGATATCAAACATATACCTTCAAGCCTTCCGCCTGATTCAACAGAAAAACAGAAACTGCGGAAGTACGCCTGATGATGAAGGAGGTCTTCTCTTAAACACAAGAAGGCTTCCTTTTTATTGTTTTGAGGGTGCATTCTGGCTTTCGCAATGATAAAGTTACATGTAAGATGGAAAAGCTGAAAATGAGGTAATATTATGATTAAAAAGCATTTTACATTTCAAAAACTAAGCGGGATTACGCCCTATATATGGACGATATTTTTCATCCTCCCCTTCTACTTTATATGGAAATCATCATCTACAGTTGTTATCATCGTCGGCATCATCTTGACGCTTTTATTTTTTTCGGTATATAGATTTGCTTTTGTCTCAAAAGGCTGGGCCATTTATTTATGGGCGTTTTTGTTAATCGGCATTTCAACCGCCTCTATTACTCTGTTCAGTTATATTTATTTTGCTTTTTTTATCGCATATTTTATTGGAAACATAAAGGAACGCGTCCCTTTTCATATTTTATATTACGTCCATTTAATAAGCGCAGCCGTTGCAGCTAATTTCAGTCTCGTGCTGAAAAAGGAATTCTTTCTGACGCAAATCCCTTTTGTCGTCATTACCCTCATCAGTGCGATTTTATTGCCGTTTAGTATAAGAAGCCGCAAGGAGCGCGAACGCCTGGAAGAAAAACTCGAGGATGCAAATGAACGGATTGCCGAGCTGGTGAAATTAGAAGAGCGGCAGCGAATTGCCCGTGACCTCCACGATACACTTGGGCAAAAGCTTTCTCTAATCGGTTTAAAAAGCGACTTAGCGAGAAAATTGATATACAAAGATCCTGAACAAGCAACACGTGAACTGAAAAGCGTTCAGCAAACCGCGAGAACGTCTTTAAATGAAGTCAGAAAAATCGTATCCTCCATGAAAGGCATCCGGCTCAAGGATGAAATCATAAACATCAAACAAATTCTTGAAGCAGCCGGCATTACGTTTATCTACGAAGAAGATAAATTGCCTGAAAATATCTCATTGCTTAATGAAAACATATTGAGTATGTGCTTAAAGGAAGCTGTCACTAACGTCGTCAAACACAGTCAGGCTAAGACCTGCCGAGTTGACATTCAGCAGCTCTGGAAGGAAGTTGTCATTACAGTGACTGACGATGGAACGTTTCAAGGTGAAGAGAAGTACTTTTCAAAAGGACATGGCCTGCTTGGCATGAGAGAACGGCTTGAATTTGCAAACGGGAGCCTTCACATCGATACAAAAAATGGCACCAAGCTTACCATGTCAATTCCTAATAACTCAAAATAAACAAAAAGGATGGCTTACATGATTAGTATATTTATTGCGGAAGATCAGCAAATGCTCTTGGGCGCTTTAGGATCACTTCTAAACTTAGAAGACGATATGGAAGTCGTAGGCAAGGGTACAAACGGTAAAGATGCTGTTGATTTTGTCAAAAAACATCAGCCTGATGTATGCATTATGGACATTGAAATGCCCGGTAAAACCGGACTTGAAGCTGCTGAGGAGTTAAAGGATACAGGCTGCAAGATTATTATCTTAACCACTTTTACACGACCCGGCTACTTTCAGAGAGCCATTAAAGCAGGCGTTAAGGGCTATTTGTTAAAAGACAGTCCGAGCGAAGAGCTTGCAAGCGCCATCCGAAGCGTCATGAACGGAAAACGCATTTATGCACCTGAGCTGATGGAGGACATATACAGCGAGGCTAATCCTCTTACAGACAGGGAAAAAGAAGTGCTCGAACTTGTGGCTGACGGTAAAAACACAAAAGAAATCGCTCAGGAACTCAGCATCAAAAGCGGGACGGTTCGAAATTATATCTCAATGATTCTAGAAAAGCTTGAAGTGAAAAACCGAATAGAAGCCATTACCAGGTCAAAGGAAAAAGGTTGGTTTAAATAAAAAAGGATCTTGGCATCTGCCAAGATCCTTTTTGTTAGCCAGCAATTCCCCAAGGAGAAAACAAAAGGTACGTCGCCGCAACCAAAATCAGAATAATACAGGACGCCAGCTTTACGTGTTTCCAAGGTGTTACATCCACTTGCGGATTGTGATCAAGCTTATAATCCGTTTCCCTCGGATACAGCCTTCCTGTCAGAAGCATCACAGCCACTGAAAATGGAAATAGGACGGCAAGGATGTACAGAAAATGAATGTGCCCTAAATAGACTTTTGATAAGCCGTATAAAACAATATGGGCTGGTATCGCTATATTCACAGCTAAAGCCGGTACTTTCTTTGTAAAAAAACCAACGACGACCGCTGCTAATATCGGTACATTAAAAAATCCGAACATCTCTTGAAGATAGCTGTACAGCCCTGATGGCGCATATAAAATAAAGGGTGCGATGACAATCGATACTAGCCCGAGAACTGCGACGAAAATCCGTCCTGTTTTGACGAGATCAGCTTCATCGGCATGAGGCTTACATAACGGTTTGTATATGTCCAGAGTAAACAACGTAATGGTACTGTTCAGAGAGCCGTTGAACGAGCTCAAAATCGCTCCGAATAAAATAGCGGCGAATACACCGGTAAGCGATGCCGGCAATAGATCGACGATCAGCCGAGGATATACACTGTCAGCATTTTCAATGCCGCCCCCATATAAATGAAAGGCAATCACTCCAGGGACGACTAAATAAAAAACGCCGATGAGTTTAAAGAAACCTGCTAAAAGAGCGCCCTTTTGTCCTTCAGCCAAATTTCTCGCTCCTAATGCCCGCTGGACGATCGCTTGGTTAACAGCCCAATAAAAGAGATTATTCACTAATAGCCCTGTTAAAATTGTCGGCCACGGTACATCTGCTGAATTGCTGATATCAATTGAATTGAGTTTTTCTGTATGTAAAGCCGTCAGTTGAGCAACTCCGCCCCCAAAGCTGCCTTGTCCGACTGCAAGAATGCCTAATATCACGATAAAGAAACCGCCGAAAATTAATCCGATTCCGTATATAGCATCTGCTGAGGCAGCGGCTTTCAATCCGCCAAAAAAAATATAACAGCAGCTCGTTACGCCAATGATTAAGGATATCAGCAAAACTGCCATAAATGTACTGATGCCAAACGTCTCTGTGATGCGGAATACTTGATTTAACACGAGAGCCCCTGAATACAGGACTGTCGGCAGGAATGAAACAGCGTAACCAATGATAAGCAGTACAGAAACGATCTGTCTTGTTCTTTGATCAAACCGCTGCTCTAGAAAATCAGGTATCGTGGTAATTCCCGTTTTCAAATAACGGGGCAAAAAGACAAGTGCCAAGAAAATCAACGCGAGCGGTGCGCTCGCTTCCCATGACATCGCTGTCATAGACCCTGCATAGCTTTGTCCATTTAACCCGACCATCTGCTCGGTTGATAAATTGGTTAACAGCAGCGAGCTCCCGATATATAACGCAGTAAGGCTTCTCCCTCCGAGAAAATATCCATCGGACGATTGCAAGTTAACCTCCTTTGTTCTTCGCCATGAAAATAGAAATATCCCGATATTGATAACCAGAAAAGATACAATGATCCAAAGCAACAGCCAGCAACTCCTTCTGCAAATAGTTAGATGATAGGGGCATTTACCATCTACCCATTTTTCACACGAGAAAAACATCGGAACCGCTTTTCTTTTATCAGCATATGATACATATATACGTCTTTAAACAGAACGAAAAAAGACACAAGCCAAAGCTCGTGTCTTTTATCACAATCTATATGATTAGTTTAAGATTTTTACATTTACAGTTTTGACGCCCCAATTAGATGCATCACTTTTATTGGGTACAAATACGTCGATTTTATTTCCTTTAATAGCGCCGCCAGTGTCTGCTGCTGTTGCTTCACCGTAACCTTCAACATAGACTTTAGAACCTAGTGGAATCACATTAGGATCAACCGCGATAACTTTCGCGTTCGGGTTCTTATTTAAGTCAACGCCTGTTGCTGTAACGCCGGAGATACCGCCGTCGTTAGCAGTGTAAGCAGTAGCAGTAACTGTTAGTTCTTTTGAAGCTTGTTGATTATTTGTATTAGATTGAACAGCCTTTTCTTCTGTAGGAACAGAAGTTTCTGCTGCAGCCTTTGTTTCTTGTTTTGGTTGTTGTTGAACTGTTTCTTGTTTAGGTTGCTCTTTTTGCACAGCTTCTTGTTTTGTTTCAGTTTGAGGTGCGCTTGTTTGCGTATTCTCAGTAACTGTGTTTGCTGCTGTTGCCTGACCTTTTACTGAAAGTGTTGATCCAGCATAGATCATGTCAGAGCTTAGGTTATTCCAAACCTTCAGGTTATTGACTGTTGTTCCGAATTGTTGAGCAATCTTTGTCAGCGTATCTCCCGCTTTAATTGTATATTGCCCAGTAGTGGTTGTTTCTTCTGAAGAAATGGTCAGTTTTTCTCCTGCAATGATTTTATCAGAAGTTAACTTGTTCCATTCTTTTAGGTCCTTTAGGTTCACTCCGTTTTTCTGAGAGATTCCCCAGAGCGTATCACCCTTTTGCACCGTGATTTCTTTTGCAGAAGCGTGAGCTCCGAATGCAGTTGATGAAAGTGCAGCAACTGCTACAAAGGACATAATCGTCTTCTTCATAAGTAAATCCTCCCTTGTTAGCTTTTTATTGGCGGCTAACAGGTGATATCGTAACACACGTAAATGTCAAATCAATAACAAAAAGATATGATTTAGATTACAGTTCCTTTACATGAAGGATTTCTCTCTGCTGGAAAGACTTGCTGAACCCTTGATATAATAGGCTTCGCAAGTCTTTTTATTTCGAGAAAAAAAAGAGAAAATAAAATGTGTTTTTTATAGAAAAAAAGGTTGATTTACGTTTTTTTAGTCTGACACCCCTGCATAAGCTTGTATTTCTTGTAAAAAAAGCCGGCCGTATTTTGCTCTTTTTTGTTCTCCGACTCCTTTTATAGACAAAAGTTCTTCATCATTTACGGGCTGTTTTCCTGACATTTCTTTTAACGTTTGGTCAGAGAAAACGACAAAAGGAGGAACACCCTGCTCTGCCGCGATTTCTTTGCGAACCATGCGTAATCGTTCAAACAGCTCGTCATTTTCAGTAATCGCTGCCGCTTTTAACGCTTCTTTTCTCTTTATTGATAATTCTCCTCTTAGCACATTCCTTCCTTTACTGCTGACAAAAAGAGTCGGAAACGTTCCGTCTGACATCCTGATGAAATCGTCAGAAATAAGAAATTCGATAAAATCACTGATTTCCCCTACTGATTGGTGTTTTAATATCCCGTATGTGGAGAGATCGGAAAAGCCGTTTTCAAGAACCTTTTTATTTTTAGAACCGGCTAGCACCTGGGCAACCATCGTCTTGCCAAACCGTTCTTTCATGCGAATGATACAAGATAAGACCATTTGTGCCTCCCGGGTCACGTCATGGGACGTCCTTGTATCAGTGCAATTTCCGCACTGTCCGCACGCATGAGGCTCCTTTTCTCCGAAATACATAAGGATAAAACGCTGCAGACAATCTTCCGTGTGACAATAGTCGACCATTTGTCTCAGCTTTTTTAAATCCTGCTTTTGTTTCTCTTCATGCTCTGATTGTTCAATTAAGAAACGCTGCACCATAATATCCTGCGGTGAAAACAGAAGTACACATTCGCTGGCAAGACCGTCCCGTCCAGCTCGTCCAGCCTCTTGATAGTAGCTTTCCATATCTTTCGGAATCTGTGCATGCAGAACAAATCGGATATTTGATTTATCAATGCCCATTCCAAAAGCAGAGGTTGCCACCATCACTTGCAGCTCATCATTAAGAAACCTTTCCTGCTGCTCTTTTCTCACATCATCTGCCAAGCCCCCGTGATATCGGCCTGCACTGATCTGATTTCGTTTCAATCTCTCATATATTCGATCAGCTTCTTTTCTGGTCGCTGTGTATACAATCCCTGCTTCATGTCTGTTGTTTTGCACATAATCATCAATAAAACGATCCTTATTTTCTCCTTTTGCTACTTTAAAGGTTAAATTGTCTCGGGAGAATCCGGTATGTACGGTGTTTTCTTTTTGAATATGCAGCTGTTTGCATATATCCTCATGAACCTCAGGTGTTGCTGTTGCTGTTAATGCCATGATGACAGGCTTGTCATGTAATTCTCGGAACAAAATTTCAATATTTCTGTAGCTTGGCCTGAAATCGTGGCCCCATTGAGAAATACAGTGCGCCTCGTCTATTGCGACCAAAGGAACATCAATGCTCTGCAAAATCCGTATAAACTCTGTGGACGTTAGTCGCTCCGGTGTAATGTAAAAAAGCTTATAAGCCCCTTCTTTGAGTCCGTTCAGCCTCTCATATATTTCCTGATTGGATTGTGTGCTGTTAATGTAGGCGGCGTTAATCCCTGCTTCTTCTAACGCATCGACTTGATCCTTCATCAAGGAAATCAACGGCGAAATGACGATCGTTGCCCCTTCAAACATTAGTGCCGGAATTTGATAGCAAATCGATTTGCCTCCTCCCGTCGGCATAATGCAGGCCGTATTTTGTCTCGCTTCCGTCACCGAGCGGATCGCTTCTTCTTGTCCACTGCGGAGTTTTTCATAACCGAAATAATGGGCCAGAAGGGATTGGGCTCTATGTAACATAACGTGTAAACCTCGCTTTTCCTTGAATTTCTCCCATCATATCATAAAAAAGCGGCCTTCATTTCTGTCACACAGAAATTGATTTTCACTATACCTATCTTTTTTAGATAAAATAAAAAGCCATTTCCAAAAAGGAAATGGCTTTCGCTACATCTTGCCGTATGCAAGTAAGAAAGTTTTAAACCACCACTCCTCAAAGTGGGTGTTTGCAGAAACGTTCCTGTCGTCCTCTGCAATGGAGGCATGACATTCCAGCTTCGATATAAAACTCCCTATTACAGCTTAAAGGTTAAAACTTAATTAACAATACGCACAAAGTAGCTTCTTTTATATAGTACACCATCAGCCGATTTTTATCAAGGGGACAGAACAATTGTCTAGAAAAACTTTTTCCAACGATTAAAACTGCTTTTTCGCAATTATATCTGACGATTCGACAAATGAAAAATATATTACAATAAAAAAACAGCCTTTTACGCTAAGAGGAATGATCACTTTTTTCTATATAATATGTATACAAAAAAACTCCTATCGCAGTGATAGGAGTCTTTGTTTCATTAGAATTTTGCAGCTAGATCTTTTGCTTCTTGTAAACCTTTTTCAACGATTTCTTGAGCTTGATCAGGCGCTGCGTTATGTCCTTCGATAACAACTGTGTGCAAGTCTTGAACACCCCAGAAACCAAGAACTGTTTTCATGAAGTTTAATGACATTTCAAGTGCAGCCATTGGTCCTTCAGAGTAAATGCCGCCGCGCGCGTTAAGGAGTGCAACTTTTTTGTCTCCCATTAAACCAACTGGTCCTTCTTGTGTGTATTTGAATGTAACGCCTGCACGAGACAGGTAATCAACATAAGTATGAAGAACTGCCGGCACTGTGAAGTTCCAAAGCGGGAATGCGAAAACAACTTTGTCAGCTTTTACAAACTGGTTCAGATATTTGTCGGCAATTGCAGCTTGTTTTTTCTCTTCTTCTGTCATTTCCATTCCTTGACCTGCTTTAAATGTTCCGTTAATCATATCTCTTCCAAGGTAAGGAAGGTTCTCTTTATGAAGATCTAATTCAACCACTTCATCAGCAGGGTTATTTTCTTTATAAGCAGCTAAGAAAGCCTCGTAAAGTTTAGTTGAAACGCCTTCTTCGGCTGTACGGTCGCTTGATTTTACAAATAATACTGTAGACATTTGTATTCCTCCCGGTAAACTTTTTATATTAACTTACAAATAGTATGTTACTTTCTTTTTTACGCAAAGTCAATCACTTTATTTTGAATATGAGATTTTTTTTCAAAAAAAAGCAAGTACATCTAATATCGGTGTACTTGCTTGCCATTTTCACTTCGAATCTTGTTCACGATCCAAAATCTCATACGTCTGAGAGCTTTTTTGATCAATGGTTTCTTTATTGGATAGATCTTTTACCTGCTTGTGAAACTCTCTTTCAAATGATGGAGCGTCTGTCTCTACATCATCCTCCATATCAGCTTGGGCCTCCACTGTCATTCTTGCATAAGGAACAGCTTCAAGCCTTTCATAAGGAATGTCTTGGCCAGTTTTTTCACAAACTCCGTACGTTCCATCTTTCATTTTTTGTAACGCATGGTTGACCTCCTCTAACAGCTCCCGGTCGATCTCTCTCACCGTTTGGTCTGTCATCCGGTCTGTGACGAGGGTGCCGTGGTCTGCCATGTGGTTGTCAACCCCATTGGACAGCTCCCCCACTTCTTCCGTCATTGATTCTGTTTCCTTCTTCTCGCCGGACAATTCTTTTTGCATATCGAGCAATTTATAATAGAGATGCTTCTTTTGTTCTTTTGTCAGCGCCATGTGTATCCTCTCCTTTCTATCCTGTTTCCCGTTTTGCCCCCTGTCAAACATGGGAACTTGATAGAAAGATGAGCACTGCATCTTTGAACGCATCGCCACCAGAACGAGGCATGTACGCTCTTCTCTGTTTTTTATATAAAAAAAGCCTAACCATTTTTCAAACGGCTGGCTCATCAAATATTCAGCTGCACAAGTGCTTTGTCAGCACCGCTTGAACTTCGCTTAAATCAGTGTCTTTCGCAAATTCTAATTCGAACGTTTTGCTTCTAGTCATCAATAAAAGCCCAGTGTCCGGGTCGAACATGCCCGCTTCTTGGATCGCAAAGCTTTCAATTGTTTTATATGGAAGAAATACACGAACCTTCTTTTTAGAAAACATTTTATTGTCAAAGAAAATGATCCGCTTATTTGTAAAGCAAATTTGGTCCACTCGGAGCTTATAAATCGATTCTATTCTTTCCCCTTCAACGAGCAAAGCTTCAAGCTTCTTTGCATCCGTTGATCTGCTAACAGAAAAAATACCCAATGAAGAACCCCTCTTTCTGCATTTATCTAGCTGTTGTCATCAAGTAATACGCACGTATAGAGAAAAAAGTTTCAATATTCAGCATTGTTTTTTTAAAAAAAGTGGTTTTTAAAGTTTTCATTGATTTTGTTTTATTTTTCCTGTTTTAATCATAAAAAAACCGCAGCACTGCTGCGGTTTTTTTTCTATCCTCTGCTTTTTTCAGGCTTTAAACCTCTTCGAAGTATTCTTTATAATAGCCACCGACTTTATTCGTATTGTCGATCACAAAGATAAACTCCTCTGTTTCATTTTTCACTTCATATTCTTTTCCCGGAGTTAAAACGCGGTTTACGATATATTTTTTTGCGTTTGTCTGCACACATTTTACCTTTTTGATTGTTTCTTTTTCAAGCCAATTGTTATGAATCATAAATGAAATCTCCTTTTCATATCTATAAGCTTATTGTAGCTTTTTTCTTTTGTAAATTGCAATATCGGTTATTCATTGATTTTGCCTTGTTTTCTATTATAGAATGTTTGTATACGCTTACTCTTACAGCAAATATTACAGCTTATACCTGCTATTCAATCAATGAATCAATGTGCTATCACCAAGAATCTCAAAACAGACCATAAAAAATGACTGGAGGTTTGTTACAGATGAGTTCTTTAACGATGCAAGTGACGAAAAGGCTGGAGACATTTTTACAAGGAACAAAAAAGCTTTATATTGACGGAAAGTTTGTTCCGAGTGCCTCAGGGGCAACATTTGACACACCCAACCCGGCGACCGGCGAAACTTTGATGACACTGTATGAAGCCCAGGCTGCGGATGTGGACAAAGCGGTTAAAGCTGCCCGGAAAGCCTTTGACCAAGGAGAATGGAGAACAATGTCTCCGGCTTCGAGAAGCAGACTGATGTATAAGCTGGCAGACTTAATGGAAGAGCATAAAACTGAGCTTGCTCAACTTGAAACGCTTGATAACGGGAAACCGATAAATGAAACGACGAATGGAGATATACCGCTTGCTATTGAGCATATGCGCTATTACACCGGCTGGTGTACAAAAATAACAGGACAGACGATTCCGGTTTCCGGCGCTTATTTTAATTATACGCGCCATGAGCCTGTGGGCGTCGTCGGCCAGATTATTCCATGGAATTTCCCGCTCCTGATGGCGATGTGGAAAATGGGCGCTGCTCTTGCAACAGGCTGTACAATCGTGCTCAAACCGGCTGAACAAACACCGCTTTCTGCTCTTTATTTGGCAGAATTGATTGACCAAGCCGGCTTCCCTGACGGTGTCATCAATATCATTCCGGGATTCGGTGAAGATGCGGGAGAAGCGCTGACGAACCATGAAGCGGTTGATAAAATTGCCTTTACCGGCTCCACTGAAATCGGAAAGAAAATCATGGCCACCGCTGCCAAAAGCATTAAGCGGGTTACATTGGAGCTGGGCGGAAAATCACCTAATATTCTTTTGCCGGATGCGAATTTGAAAAAAGCGATCCCAGGCGCTTTAAACGGTGTGATGTTTAACCAAGGCCAAGTCTGCTGTGCGGGCTCACGCGTTTTCATTCATAAAGACCAATATGATGAAGTTGTTGATGAGATGGTGTCCTATGCTGAATCACTCCGCCAAGGAGCGGGACTTCATAAGGATACACAAATCGGGCCTCTCGTGAGCAAGGAACAGCACGAACGCGTTCTTTCCTATATTCAAAAAGGAAAAGACGAAGGAGCGAAAGCAGTGACTGGCGGAAGCTGTCCTTTTGAAGAAGGATATTTTGTCGCACCGACTGTGTTTGCGAATGTTGAAGACGAGATGACCATCGCAAAAGAAGAAATTTTCGGACCGGTGCTGACTGCTATTCCGTACGAAACAGTCGATGAAGTCATTGAACGAGCGAATCATTCAGAATATGGACTCGCAGCCGGACTATGGACAGAGAACGTCAAGCATGCCCACTATATCGCGGACCGTCTTCAAGCCGGAACCGTCTGGGTAAACTGCTATAATGTGTTTGACGCAGCATCTCCGTTTGGCGGTTATAAACAGTCAGGACTCGGACGAGAAATGGGATCATATGCCTTAGATAACTACACAGAAGTCAAAAGTGTATGGATAAATCTCGAAGACTAACATGTATGTCAAAAAACTGCTGCCTGCCAGCAGTTTTTTTCTTTCTGTAATGGCTGTAAAAGACGCTGAATATATATGCTTCTGAAGGAGTTGAGCGTGATGGGCACACTTCAGGAGAAAGTGAGGCGTTATCAAAAGAAAACCATTGCAGAGTTAAAAAACAGGCAAAATGCTGACGGTTCGTGGACATTTTGCTTTGAAGGACCAATCATGACAAATTCCTTTTTTATTTTGCTCCTCACCTCACTAGATGAAGGCGAGAATGAAAAAGAACTAATATCAGCGCTTGCAGCCGGCATTCGTGAAAAACAGCAGCCCGACGGCACATTCATCAATTATCCCGATGAAACGAGCGGTAATATAACGGCTACCGTCCAAGGATATGTCGGGATGCTGGCTTCAGGTTGTTTTCACCGATCTGACCCGCACATGAGGAAAGCTGAACAATTTATCATCTCACATGGCGGTTTGAGACATGTTCATTTCATGACAAAATGGATGCTTGCCGTGAACGGGCTGTATCCTTGGCCTGTCTTGTATTTACCATTATCACTCATGGCGCTCCCCCCAACGTTACCAGTTCATTTCTATCAGTTCAGCGCATATGCCCGAATTCATTTTGCTCCTATGGCTGTAACACTCAATCAGCGATTTGTTCTTAAAAACCGCAATATTCCATCTCTTCGCCATCTCGATCCGCACATGACAAAAAACCCTTTCACTTGGCTTCGATCAGATGCTTTTGAAGAAAGAGATCTCACGTCTATTTGGTCACATTGGAATCGCATTTTCCATGCACCCTTTGCTTTTCAGCAGCTCGGCTTACAGACGGCTAAAACATATATGCTGGACCGGATTGAAAAAGACGGAACATTATACAGCTACGCAAGCGCAACCATATTTATGGTTTACAGCCTTCTGTCACTTGGTGTGTCACGCTACTCTCCTGTTATCAAGAGGGCGATTAACGGCATCAAATCACTGATGACAAAGTGCAACGGGATTCCTTATCTGGAAAACTCTACTTCAACTGTTTGGGATACAGCTTTGATCAGCTATGCCCTTCAAAAAAACGGCGTGACCGAAACAGACGGCTCTATTACAAAAGCAGCTGCCTATTTGCTAGAACGCCAGCATACCAAAAGAGCAGATTGGTCTGTCAAAAACCCGAGTGCAGCGCCCGGCGGCTGGGGCTTTTCAAACATCAATACAAATAACCCTGACTGTGACGACACTGCAGCCGTATTAAAAGCGATTCCCCACAGTTATTCTCCTTCGGCTTGGGAGCGAGGGGTGTCTTGGCTTTTATCGATGCAAAACAATGACGGCGGATTTTCTGCTTTTGAAAAAAATGTGAACCATCCTCTAATTCGCCTTCTCCCGCTTGAATCCGCCGAGGACGCGGCAGTTGACCCTTCAACCGCTGACCTCACCGGACGTGTGCTGCACTTTTTAGGCGAGAAAGCTGGTTTCACTGAGAAACATCAACATATTCAGCGCGCTGTGAACTGGCTTTTCGAACATCAAGAACAAAATGGGTCATGGTACGGGAGATGGGGTGTTTGCTACATTTACGGCACATGGGCTGCTCTCACGGGTATGCATGCCTGCGAAGTTGACCGAAAGCACCCTGCTATACAAAAGGCCTTGCGCTGGCTCAAATCCATACAGCATGATGACGGCAGCTGGGGAGAATCCTGTAATAGCGCCGAAGTCAAAACGTACGTCCCGCTTCATAAAGGAACCATTGTACAAACGGCCTGGGCTTTAGACGCTTTGCTCACATACGAAAGTTCCGAACACCCATCTGTTGTGAAAGGCATGCAATACCTTACTGACAGCAGTTATCATGGCGCCGATAGCTTGGCCTATCCAGCCGGAATCGGATTGCCAAAGCAATTTTATATCCGCTATCACAGTTATCCATATGTATTCTCTTTGCTGGCTGTCGGGAAGTATTTGAATTCTATCGAAAAGGAGACAGCAAATGAAACGTGAATCTTATCAAACGGAGATGTTCAATTGGTGTGAAGCATTGAAGGATCAGATTCAAAAGCGAGGACAGCTTGAACAGTTTGAAGATCAATTTGACAAAATGATTGAAGCGCTGGAAGATGACCAAACAACAGAAGAAGATTGGTATAAACAGGCTGCTGCCCTTTATCGGGATATTACAGAATCAGAGGATACAAGTGAAAGACGTGCTTACGTCCCTATAGGGAAACATGTGCTGCCAAAGCTTCCGTACAAATATTCCGCCTTAGAACCTTATATATCACGCGACATTATGGTCCTTCATCACACGAAGCATCATCAAAGCTATGTTGATGGTCTAAACAAAGCAGAAACAGAGCTAAAAAAAGCGAGAGCATCAAAGAATTATGACTTGATCACTCATTGGGAAAGAGAGCTTGCATTCCATGGAGCAGGCCATTATTTGCACAGTATTTTTTGGTTTTCGATGCATCCAAACGGAAAAAGGCGTCCTACAGGAGCATTGTTCCAAATGATTGATATTTCATTTGGAAGCTACTCGGCCTTTAAAGAACATTTTACTCAGGCCGCTAAAAAAGTGGAAGGTGTCGGCTGGGCCATTCTGGTCTGGGCTCCCCGATCGGGACGGCTGGAGATTTTAACGGCAGAAAAGCACCAGCTCTTCAGCCAATGGGATGTGATCCCTCTTTTACCGCTTGACGTATGGGAACATGCCTACTATTTGCAATATAAAAATGACAGGGCAAGCTATGTTGATCATTGGTGGAATGTCGTGGATTGGCGCGAGGCAGAAAAACGTTTCGAGCGGGCAAAAGAAGTCGTTTGGAAACTCTATTAAAAAAAGCCCCCTTTTCACGGGGGCTTCGTGTTTTAAAAAATGCCTACCACATGCAAAAATACGATGATGATGGCAACAGGAGATAGATAACGAATGAGCAGCAGCCAAACCGCAAACCACTTTCGTTTGAGATTGGAACCGCTTTTCAGCTCGTCAAACAAATCCTGTTTCGGTATTTTTAGCGGGACAAAAATAGAAATCAATAACGCGCCTAACGGCATTAAAATATTGCTTACAAGATAGTCGGCAGCATCAAAAATAGACAAGTGAAATAGAGAGACGTCACTTAAGACACCGTAGGATAATGCAGACGGCACTCCGACAATAAAAATAGCAATTCCGCCTAACCAAGCGAATCGTTTTCTCTTATTGACATCGCCTTTTGAAAGCACTGCGACCAAAATTTCCAGCATTGAGAAAGCGGATGTCAATGCTGCAAATAAAAATAGAATTAAAAATGCTAATAAAAAGATAATTCCGAATGGCATTTGATTAAACACAGTCGGCAGCACGTTAAATAACAGAACCGGCCCTTGGTCTGGTTTGAGGCCGAATGAAAATACAGCTGGAAAAATCGCAATTCCTGCCATTACAGCAACAAGCATGTTTAATACAGTTACTGATACAGCGGACTGCACAACGTTTTCCTGTTTCTCTAAATAAGAGCTATACGTTACCATGACTGATACACCGACACTTAATAAGAAAAAGGATTGGCCCATCGCATATAAAATCGTATTGGCGTCAATCGCGGTTAAATCGGGCATCAGGAAAAACTTGAGCCCTTCCATCGCGCCATCAAGTGTAACGGAACGCACCATTAAAATAACAAATAATATAAAAAGCGCTGGCATTAATATTTGGCTTGCTTTTTCAATTCCGCTGCTAACCCCTTTTGCAACAACTAAAATTGTCACCACCATAAAGAGCAGCTGGCCTCCTACAGCGAGATAAGGATTTGAAATCGTGCTTGCAAATATCGTATCAAAACCAGATGTTTGCGATAAACCTCCAGTAAAGCCTTTTGTAATATAAATTAAAATCCACCCGCCGACGACACTGTAAAAAGATAAAAGAATAAAGCACGTCGCCATTCCTAAATAACCGATCCAATGCCACTTCGTTCCCGGAGCAAGTGTTTTATAGGATTGTACGGCATCTTTCTGTGTTTTTCTGCCTATGATGAATTCACCTAACAATAAAGGCAGTCCGATTAAAACCGTAAATAAAATAAAAATAAGTAAAAATGCGCCTCCTCCGCTGGTTCCCGCTACATATGGAAATTTCCATATCGCACCAAGCCCGATAGCTGATCCTGCCGCAGCTAAAATAAAGCCGAGCTTCGAAGACCATTGATTCGCTTCCTTCACCCTATCACTCCTATTTTATCTAACCATTATAAAGATTCATTGTAAGAATATCTTCCTATATAGTCAAGAACATTTTAATTAGTTTACATAATGTATTTGTTGTTTTCTATTAAAAGTCAATCCATCTACTAATATTGAATTATTCAGAAAATTAATTATAATAAGAGAATGCCTCAAAATCTGTGAGAATTTCTGCTGAAGTTCTTGATAAATGTGTAAGGAGTGTTTTGATGGACATCATTAGAAAAATAAGTCATTTCGCGGGACAAACCTTTGGCATATGGGTCATTGTTTTTGCCGTGCTGGGATTTACTTTCCCGTCTTTTTTTACATGGATCAGTTCTTATATTACGATTTTTCTTGGCATTATCATGTTTGGAATGGGTCTTACACTGCAAGCCGATGATTTCAAAGAACTGATCAGAAAACCTTGGCATGTCATTATCGGGGTAATTGTTCAGTATACCATCATGCCGCTCGTTGCTTTCGGCCTCTCATTTGGGCTGCATCTTCCAGCTGAAATCGCAGTGGGTGTTATTCTTGTCGGCTGCTGTCCTGGCGGCACAGCCTCTAATGTCATGACATTTTTAGCAAAAGGAAATACGGCTCTTTCTGTTGCTGTTACAACAATTTCTACCTTGTTGGCACCTGTTTTAACACCAGTTTTGATTATGCTGTTTGCCAGAGAATGGCTTCCTGTCTCGCCAGGGTCTTTAATTATTTCAATCTTACAGGCTGTGTTATTTCCGATCATCGCAGGCGTGATCGTCAAAATGTTTTTTAGAAAACAAGTGGAAAAAGCCGTACATGCCCTTCCGCTTGTTTCTGTCATTGGCATCGTTGCGATTGTCTCAGCTGTCGTCAGCGGCAACCGGGAAAATCTCCTTCAATCAGGGTTGCTCATTTTTTCTGTTGTTATCCTGCATAACGGAATCGGTTATTTGCTTGGATTTCTTTGTGCAAAGCTTTTAAAAATGGATTATCCGTCTCAAAAAGCAATTGCAATCGAAGTTGGCATGCAAAATTCAGGACTTGGGGCGGCACTCGCCACGGCTCATTTCTCACCGCTATCTGCCGTACCTAGCGCGATATTCAGTGTGTGGCATAACCTTTCTGGTTCCATGCTAGCAACATATTGGTCAAAAAAAGCGAAAAAGAAACAAACTGCATCCAACAGCAGCAATCTGTCCCTTTAAATACGCATCAAAAAAGGTACATCACTTTATCGTGATGTACCTTTTTTTATTATCCCTCTAATAAAAGCTGTTCAGGATCTTCCAGTAAATTTTTGATTGTCACTAGGAAACCAACCGCTTCTTTACCGTCAACAATCCGGTGATCATAAGATAAAGCGATATACATCATCGGACGGTTTTCGAAACGCTCTTCATCAATTGCTACAGGGCGCAGTTGAATCTTATGCATGCCCAGTATACCGACTTGAGGGCTGTTTAAAATCGGAGTCGACATCAGTGAACCGAAAGTCCCTCCGTTTGTAATGGTGAAGGAACCGCCCTGAAGCTCACTAAGGGTTAATTTATTGTTTCTTGCTTTTTTCGCAAGGTCACCGATTTCTTTTTCGATGCCTGCAAATGTCAAACGGTCCGCATCCCGTACAACCGGAACGACAAGGCCTTCATCAGCTGCAACAGCAATCCCGATGTCGTAGAATTTCTTAACGATCAGCTCATCGCCTTGAATTTCCGCATTGAGCAGCGGATATTTCTTCAACGCAGCAACGACCGCTTTCGTGAAGAAAGACATAAAGCCAAGCTTCACTTCGTTTTGCTCAAAGAATTGATCTTTGCGGCGTTTTCTGAGGTTCATGACAGCCGTCATGTCTACTTCATTAAATGTAGTCAGCATCGCTGATGTTTGCTGTACCTCTACAAGGCGTTTTGCAATCGTTTGTCTGCGACGTGACATTTTTTGCACTTCGACAGGTTTATCAAAGCTTTGTTGTGCTTTTTGAGCCTGAGGCTGCTGTTGTTTCTGAGGAGCCGGTTTTGACGCTGGTTTTTCGTACGCTTCGACATCCTGCTTGCGCACTCTTCCTAACGGATCTCCCGTTGGAACCTGAGACAGGTCAATTCCTTTCTCTCTTGCCAGCTTACGGGCTGAAGGGGAAGCGATCGTTCTTGATTTTGCTTCGGCTTGTGCTTCCTCGCTAACCTCTTTTGCAGCTGGTTCAGCCTGCTTCTCTTCTTTCTCGCTATCTTTGCTTTCAGCTTTCTCTGAAGGTGCAGGGGCAGAACTTTCACCCGCGCCTTCTGAAATCGTACCGATAATTTCTCCAACTTGGACGGTATCACCCGAATCTTTCAATACCTCTTGAAGTACACCCGATTCTTCTGCTGTCAATTCAACATTTACTTTGTCCGTTTCTAGTTCAAGCAGATATTCACCCTGTTCTACATAATCACCAGGCTGCTTCAACCATTGGGCTATTGTTCCTTCTGAGATTGATTCTGCTAATTCAGGTACCTTAATTTCCGCCATTTTTTCATTTCCCCCTTAGTTTTTGCGAGTCAAGCTATCAGATACAATACGTTCCTGTTCTTTTTTATGAACTGTCGGATCTCCCTCTGCAGGGCTGGATCGTCTTCTTCGTCCAATATATTGAACGCTTACTCCCTGTGGTGCAATCTCTGTCAAATATGGGCTGATATAACTCCAGGCCCCCATGTTCTGCGGCTCTTCCTGCACCCAAACGATTTCTTTCAGGTTCGGAAGTTTTGCAAATAATTCTTTGACTCCTTTTGCCGGGAATGGATACAGCTGTTCAATTCTCGCAATGTGAAGCCACTCTTTACCGTCTTCTAGCTTATTGAAATGGTCGCTGATGTCTATAGACACTTTACCGCTGGATAATACAAGTCTGGTTACTTTTTCATAGTCATGAGAAAGTCCGGACTGTTCGTATACAGGCTGGAAGCGGCTTTCGCTGAGCTCCTGCACTTCCGAAACCGTATTCGGATTACGAAGAAGGCTCTTCGGCGTCATAATGACGAGCGGCCTGATTTCTTCACGAAGCAGCATTTTGGCCTGTCTTCTTAAAATATGAAAATATTGTGCAGCGCTTGTCAGGTTGGCAACCGTCCAGTTGTTTTCCGCGGCAAGCTGCAGGAACCGCTCGATTCTTCCGCTTGAGTGCTCGGGCCCCTGTCCCTCGTAACCGTGCGGAAGAAGCATGACTAATCCGGATTTTTGGCCCCATTTCGCGCGTCCTGCAGAAATGAATTGGTCAAAATACACTTGAGCAGCGTTGGCAAAATCTCCATACTGCGCTTCCCACATGACAAGCGTTTCCGGTGAATGCACGTTATAGCCGTATTCAAAGCCGAGAACCGATCCTTCAGACAGCGGGCTGTTATGAACAGCAAAAGATGTGTCACAGTCAGATAAGTGATGCAGCGGCACAAATTCTTCGCCCGTCTCACTGTCATGAAGCACAAGGTTTCTTTGGGCGAACGTTCCGCGCTCGGAATCCTGCCCAGTTAAACGAATCGGTGTTCCGTCTTTCAAAATAGAAGCAAACGCAAGTGATTCAGCCAAAGACCATTCCACTTTTCTATCATCATCGAACGCCTTGGCGCGTCTTTCTAAAATGCGCTTAAGCTTGCCGAAAACGTTAAATGACTCCGGCCAATTGATTAATTCGCCATTCAGCTTACGGAGCACATCAAAATCAATGGATGTGTCCACATCAGGGAAACCGTTTGAAACAGGCTCTGGAAGTTCAATTTCAGAGGCGGTATGTTCCTTTTTAGCCGGCACTTTCTGATAAGCATCCTCAATGCGCTTCGTTACCGATTTTTCGATGTTTTGAACAACTTCTTCGGTAAGCACGCCTTCATTTACGAGCTTTTCGGCGAAAATTTGTTTGACGGTCGGATGCTTTCTGACAGCATCATACAGCATCGGCTGAGTGGTAGACGGCTCATCCATTTCGTTGTGTCCGTAGCGTCTGTACCCGATCAAGTCAATCAGAAAGTCCTTGTTGAATGTTTTTCGGTATTCGACCGCAAACTTAACAGCTGAAAGACAGGCTTCTGGATCGTCCGCATTTACGTGAACAATCGGAATTTCATAGCCCTTCGCCAGGTCACTGGCATAGTTTGTCGATCTTGATTCAGCGCTTTCTGTTGTGAATCCGATCATATTATTGGCGATAATATGAATCGCACCGCCTACTTGATACCCTTTTAAAGAACTTAAATTCAATGTTTCAGCGACGATTCCTTCCCCAGGGAATGCAGCGTCTCCATGAATTAAAATGGCAAGCGATTTTGTTTCATCTTGCACCGGGTATCCGCTTTGTGTTCTCGTTTCCTGTGCCGCTCTCGTGCTGCCTTCAACAATCGGATTGATAAATTCCAAGTGGCTCGGGTTGTTTGCTAACGTAATGCGCGCTGATCTTGTTTCAGCGTCTTGAAGCTCCCGATTGGCCCCCAGATGATATTTGACATCCCCTGTCCATCCATAGCTGATTCCGATTGATCCCTCAGACGGGACAAGATCTTTGTTCGGCGCATGCTGGAATTCTGAGAAAATGATTTCATACGGTTTGCCGAGCACGTGTGCCAAGACATTCAGGCGCCCCCTGTGCGCCATCCCGATGTTGACACTCGTCGTGCCAGATTTGACAGATTGTGCAATAATGTCATCCAGCACTGGAACTAGAGCGTCTAATCCCTCAATGGAAAAGCGCTTCTGTCCGACGAATGTGCGGTGTAAAAACTGCTCGAAGCCCTCTACTTCTGTCAGTCTTTCCAGCACAGCCGACAGCTTTTCAGCTGAGTTCTTCTGGAACAGCTCGCCGGATTCAATCATCTTTGTCAGCCACTCACGCTCTTTGAAGTCATGCACATGGTCAAATTCAAATGAGATGGTTCTTTTATACGTATTTCGTAAATACTGAATGGCTTCTAAACCGTTCGTAATGTTTTTAGGAGCGTCTTTGCAAATCACTGACGCAGGTATTGCTTTTATTTCTTCTTCTGTTAGCCCGTAATCGGATAATGGAAAGAGTTCGCTCTTTTTACCATCCTTTCTGAGCGGATTGACGGAAGCGTTTAAATGGCCATAGGTTCGGATATCTTCTGCAAGTCTGACTGCGGATGCGATCTTTTGAATCAGATCGGCTGTAACACGTCCCTTTTCTTTTGTTCCCGAGGCCTCTTTTATATCGCTTGGCGGAGCACCGAGCTCGTCGAACATTTCCTTTAGATCCGGATCAATGCTGTTCGGATCCTGGGTATACTGATCGTAAAGCTCCAGCGCATAGCCGAGGTTCGGACCGTAAAAATCTTCCCAATTCATTCGTTGTTTCATACTATTTTGAAACATTTGAATATTACCCCCAACTTAGATAATCAAGTGAATGATTCACTATCTTAAAATAACTTTCGAACGCTGTGTCCAAAATTATGTAATAAAAACGCTTCCAACGATATTTTACCACTGTTTGCAATTTGATTCTACCTTGATTGTTCACAAAATAGTAAAAAACCTTTATAAAAAACAAAAATTTAATCATTTGAAAAAAGAAACGCCAAAAAGCATAGGATAAAGGGCTATCCTATGCTTTTATGGAGTAGTTTTTTCAGCAGCGGATACAGAACATCCGGTAGCTCATCAACATCCGGGACAAATATACTGAATTTTCCGTACATGTCCTGAATGGTCTTCATTTGCGATTCTTCTATTTCTGAGTTGGAGAGAAAAACATTTATCACTTCTATTCCTCTCTTTCTGGCTTCAATAACCGCTTCACTTGTATCGACAATCCCGTTTTGTTCATAGCCAAACGCGGCCGGCTCTCCATCTGAAAAAACGATCAAGAACTTTTGCGCCTCGCTGCGCTGCAACATTTTTTTCGTCATCTGCCGGATCGCATAGCCGTCACGGTTATCTTCCTCAGGCTCAAGCTGCATAATTGCCGGTCCAGCCTCTTGTCTTAATGATGATTGAAAGGGAATAACCGTATTGAAATAGTTTGGCTGGCTTGTTTCGGTCGCATCGTTTGTATCCTCCCAAAAGCCGACAATCTGATGCGGAACCGCTACCGATTTCAACGCTTCGTGAAACAGCACGATTCCCCGCTTTGTTTCGTCCATTTTGTCGAACATGCTGGCAGAACAATCGACCAGCAATGTAAAAACCGCGTCAATTTCTGATGATGGTTCTTGTTTTTTGTAGAAAAGACGCGGATTTCGCTCAGTGAAGTAACGGAGAAGCTTATTGTTCAGCCGTCCGGCATGAAGGTCTGTTCTAGGCAATGTTTTTTTATGCTCCAGCGTTTTTTGAATCATTTGTTTTAAACGCTTTTGATACGATTCAATCGTTTTTGCCTGCTGTTTATAAGAAAGCTCTTCTTCACTCGTTGCCTTCTGCGGTTCTTTATAAATCGGAAATGCGTATTTATTTTCTTTGCCGTCAGCCATACCCGCACCGTTCGGCTGGTCTTTTTGGGACTCCAGCGCTTCCAGCTTGGAATAGTCTTTCCGTTTTGTTTGTCTGGCTGATCCCTGGACAGAGCCAAGGGCTTGATCTCCATCATCGCCTTCCCTTGAAGCGTCTTTTCCTAAATCTGATTTTGCTCCGTGTTCAATATCAAATTGAAGGAAGCTTTTAGACGGTGCTTCTGTTTCCCGGTGCCATGTCGGCATTTCTTCTTCATGGATATCCTCATCACCGTCTGATTTTTTTGGAAGTGTGATGTCATCACTCAGCTTCGGCGCTTTTTTCTCATCTACAAATAACGGTTGTTCTGCAGCTTTCGCGTAGTCAAGCTCAGGCAAAAAGAAGTAGGTGTTCAACATGTCTTTATCGAGCACCTCTTCAAGTCCGTCCATAAGGTCTTCTACAATTTTTAGAACCTGCCGCGTCGAATCTGCTTCATACACGCGCAGGAGCTGCTGCTCAATAAACGGGCGCATCAGATCGATATCTTCACGCATACACGGAAGGGTCTCGAGCGGTGATTCTGTTGTTAGCTTGACATAGATCGCGCAAAAGAGGGCATCCGTAAAAATGCTTCGCTCTAAATTTAAAGTCAGCTGGGTGGAGAAGTGTTTTCTGTACATGTCTTTTCGCTTCGCAAATACATGTTTCGTACCCGGGCGCTCATGTTTGATACATTCCTCAATTCTGATGTCCTCAAGCAGCATAAACAGCTGCTTGGCAAAACTTTTGAACGTAAGATGCTGATGGATATCATTCAAAAAGTTTGCAAACTCGTGCAGCGAGCTATATCTCGTTCCGACCGAACGCAGGTAGACGTCACTTTTCAGACCCGCTTCCATGTCCTCCGCCGCCCTGTCTTTCCAAAAGTGGCTCATATAGATTTTCTTTTCAAATGGGTTGTAATAGGACTGAACGCCATACTCCACTTCTACCGCTTCACTCTTGGTGAGTGTTTTGGCCAAATCAGTGAGCATCATAAATAAAAATGAATCTATTGTGCTGTCATTAAATTTGATAAATTTCATCGCAGCGCCCTCATTCAAACAGAGTTTCTGCGATATTTCGGACGGCCGCCTTTTCCCGGTCATCATCAAGCTTCTCTACAATTCCCCGCTCGATGGCTCGACGCGGCGGAATATAAGCGGCTAAATCACATGTATCAATTAACGCTCTGATGGATGCCGCTTCTTCAGATACCTGTCCGTTATTGGCTTGAACGATCAGGTCAGAGGAAAGCGTGATAAACCGGTCAATCAATTTCTCATCTTGCAGGGCTGATTGAGACATGAGCACTTGTTTCAGCAGCTCGCCTTTAATATAAGGCACATCGATGATGACAAAACGGTTTTTCAATGCTTCATTCAGCGGAACAGTTCCGACATAGCCTTCATTGATGGCTGCAATGACTCCGAAGCCTTCTTTAGCCCGAATGACTTCGCCTGTAAACGGATTTGTCATCATTTTTCTGTAATCTAATACACCGTTTAAAATAGGCAGTGTTTCCGGCTTTGCCATATTGATTTCATCTATATAAAGAAAATGGCCTTCTTTCATGGCTTTTGTGACAGGCCCTGAAACAAACTCGATCGTCGCCTGGCCAGATTGATTTTCAATCGTTTTATAGCCGACCAGGGCTTCTGCGTCCAAGTCAACTGAACAGTTGACACTGTGCATCGGTTTATGAAAATAGCTGGACAATGTTTCTGCCAGCTTTGTTTTTCCTGATCCTGTAGGCCCTTTCAGCAGGACATTTTTTCCCATGGCTAAGGCGATAATGGCGTCGAATAAAATCGCTTCATCGTCCGCCTCATAGCCTGATGTCCCGATGAGCGACTGAAACTCTGGGGAAATCGGCTGATCTTTATATGATAATAGCTTTTGTTGTATATCTTCCGGCAATGTTAAGTGCTGTAATTGAGTTGTCATAGACAAGTTCCCTTTCTTATTCGTATTCCATTAACGAGTATACTAAAAAAGCCCCTGTATGCTCAATACAAAAGGGCTTGGATGATATTACTGTTTCTCGTTATTGCCGGAAAGGGCTCCGCAGACGATACGCGCACCTGAATTGCCGCTAGGATTTGTCAAATAATCGTCGGCATTCTCATGAATAATAAACGCACTTCCGTCCTGGTCGAGAATATTTAGTTTACTTCCTTTTTTCAGTGAGGTGTCCGGCGCATTCATAATGACATCTACTTTTCCATCAGCACCAACTTCAAGGTTCGGTAGATCTCCGGCATGATGCCCCATCGGATTGTTGAAGCCGTGTTCTTTGTTTTGCGGATTAAAGTGGCCTCCCGCTGATTCAAAATCCGGCCTGACACATGAACCTTTCTCATGGATATGAAAACCGAGTGAAGCGCCGGGGCGCAGGCTGTTTGCGGAAATATGAATGTCGAGTCCCTCGTCTTCTGATTCTTTGATTTCTATAAAACCGACTGCTTTGCCTTCACGATTAACCAGCTGGACATGATGACCAAACGCTGACGTTTCAATCACTTCTTTTTCCGGTACCCGCTTAGGAGGGTCATGAGGGTTTTTTTGTCCGCATCCCGCAACTCCCAGTGCCGTCACCATCATCAACAGCAAGAGACGGTACATACTGTCTCCCCCTTGTTTTTTCTAACAGTGTGGTCAATCATTTTCTGATATAAACAAAAAAGCCTATAAAAAGGCTTTTTGTCATACTCATTTTTAAAAATAACTTCTTGCGCCCAAATAGCGCTGTTTCCAGTATGAATTGCTGAGATTGGAAATGTCGACGCCTGATGAGCTTGCATGAATAAAGTCTCCGCCGCCTAGATAAATCCCCATGTGAGACGGGCCGGATTTATATGTGGTAAAGAAGACAAAGTCTCCGACTGACGGCTGGCTGACTTTTTGCATGACATTCCAATATCCTGCCGTACTCAATCTTGATATCGATGATACATTATTAATGAGGTAATAAATGAAGCCGCTGCAATCAAAACCTGCAGGCGTGTTTCCGCCCCAGCGGTATGGCACCCCGACATATTTTTTCGCTTCTGTTATCATTCTGTCAATCTTCGAACCTATTTGAATGTTTGATCCTGAGTTGTCTTTTGGCTTTGTCTGATTTGAATTGTTAGATTTTGTTGTTCCCGAGATGGTCAGAACCTGTCCAATTTGCAAGACATCAGATGACAAATTGTTTTTATCGCGGATACTTTGCACAGTGACTCCGAGCTGATTCGCGATTTTCCACAGCGAATCGCCTGCTTTTACCTTGTATGTAGTTGTTTTTGAGGAATTGGAGTTTGACGGCTTATTGGAACCGCTGTTTCCGCTCTTAGGTGAACTGTTCCCCTTTATTTTGAGTACCTGCTTAGGGTAAAGGGTATCTGATGTTAAGCCATTTAAGGTTTTCAATTCAGCTACAGTCATATTTAAGCTGTTTGCAATTTTCCACAGTGAATCACCAAGCTTAACCGTATATGTACTTTTCAAAGAGCCTGAAGAATTGGAACCGCTGTTTTTCTTCGATCCGTTTGAGCCGCTTGAACTGCTTGTCCCTTTAATCTTAAGCTTTTGCCCAGGACGAATCAGATCGCTGGTCAGGCTGTTTAAGCTTTTGAGCTCAGAAACACTCATTTTATGATTTTTAGCAATCATCCATAGCGAATCACCATATGCAACTGTGTATGTTGATGTTTTGCTTGAGCTTGGTGAGGATGTCGTGCTTTTTTTACTGCTTTCAGGAATTTTAAGGCTTTGCCCGACATAAAGCACCGTTGATTTCAATTTGTTTTCGGATTTCAGAGCTGATATTGTCGTATCATATTGACGGGAAAGCTTCCACAGAGAGTCACCGCTTCTTACTTTTATCGTTTTTGCTTCCGCGGGTGCTGTGGCCATCGATGACCCGACAACTGCGGAAACAGCCAAGCCGGCTACAATCTTCTTTTTCATTCATTCAACCTCCTAAACTGTTTATAGCGCAAAAACAGTTAGTATTTCGTTTCCAAAAATGGAACACATCAGTTTTATCGTCACTTTTTCAGCAAGTTACATCCTTTTCAAACATTTGGCTGCAATTTCAGCATCGTTCGACCTTTAAATCAAATAAACACCTAACATTTTACATAAGCTGCCTATATTTTTCGAAAGTCTAAGGAACTAATTAAGCGGGGGTAAAAATGATGGTTTTCTATTGTTAAATGGAGCAGATTTTCCTCCTTTCTTGTCTGTTTTTCTTATCAATTCTCTATCGTCGTGTCAAATCCCTTCCTCTGCTTTCTTACGAAAATGCCAAAATGCCTGTTCTTTTGATAAGAACAGGCATTTATTATTATGCGTTGGCTGATTGAGTTTTGAGTTTCACAACTTCAAGAATGCTGTCGGCCGCTTTTTTAGATCCGCCTGCCGCTTTCAATGATTGGCCAATGTCTTTTGCCTTTTCAGCATATACGGGATTGTTCATCACTTCATGAATTGTTTCTTTCAGAAGGCCTTCTGATAATTGTTCTTTTTTCAGCACTTTTCCTGCGCCTATTTTTTCCACTTGATTTCCTACAGCAAATTGGTCAGCACCCATCGGAATGACTACGAGCGGGGTTTCAAAATACAAACCTTCACTTGTGCTATTCATTCCCCCGTGGGTTACAAATAAGCTGGCTCTTTTCAGGATCTCAAGCTGTGGGACATACGGGCGTACAATGAAATTCTCCGGAATGTCGTTTAGCTCATTTGCTTTAATATGTTTGCCGATGGAAAGCACAACTTTTCCGTCAAAGTCTTTACATACCTCGAGACATTGATTAAAAAACTGCTTTTGATTGTTAAAAATGGTTCCCATTGAAATAAACAGCACGTTTTCATTGTCAATCTGATCAAATGGGAAATCGTTGTTTCCGGCCCTTTCTGTAATGGAAGGACCGACAAATACATACCGATCGCCGAATTGATCAGCCATTGGCTGAAATTCCCTTGATGTAAAGACAATCGTCAAATCCCCATCTGAAGAAAAAACGTCAAATGGCTTTTTGATCGCTGTTTGAAAATCAGCATTTAATGTTTCTACAAGCTGCTGGTAAGATTCATAATGTGACGATTCTTCAATTGACCCTTTCATGTAAGAACCCATTATTTCCTTTAGAAATTCCTCATTCATTGCAAAGGTAGTACACAATGAAAATCTCGGCAGCTTCAGCAGGTTGGCAATGATTTTACCGGCCAGTAAATGGTGATCATATATGACATAATCATACGATTCATGTTTGACTTCATCATAAATATGAGTCGCAATATCCCTACAGCCTTTCAAAAAGGCGCAGATCATTTCTGCGAAATCTCTTTCTTCATCTCCTGTTGCGTTTTTTCCGAAGTAATCTTCTCGAAAATCATGATACTCACGAAACTCAATATCAAGAGCTGCAATTTTTTCTTTGTATTCCTTCACTGCGTAGTAAGTAATATGTTCTCCCCGTGATTTCAGCTCCTTCATTACACCGATAGACGGATTAATATGTCCTTCACCGGGAAAACCGATCATTAATACATTAGCCATGCGGCAGCACCCTTCCTTTAAAATTTATGTAATATTTTATACGGTACTACAAATACAAAATTAGGTAAAGTATTTAACTTAATTAACATTAATTCGATATAACT
Organism: uncultured Bacillus sp.; assembly: GCF_958411575.1. NCBI lineage: Bacteria > Bacillati > Bacillota > Bacilli > Caryophanales > Bacillaceae > Bacillus > uncultured Bacillus sp. Next base: position 202,276 of record NZ_CATYRA010000007.1, on the reverse strand, counting down.
TTTCTACCAGTTTATATTTACTGCCTTCAAGACAAAAAGCATTCAGCTTAAAGTGAATGCTTTAAAAAAGGTTCGAATTCAGTCATTTTGTCTCATGATAGGTTTCTTAATCAGGCCCTTTTATTTATTTTTACGTTCTTGGCGAAATTAACGGATATAATACACCATCTTTGGCAAACGACATCTTCCCTGTCTCCTCTGAAACAACGAGAACAAGCGCATCCGTATACCCCGACATACCAAGAGCCGCGCGATGCCTTGTTCCCAAATGGACATCCACTTCCTTTGTTGTCAGCGGGAGAACATTGGCTGCTGAGACAAGTTTATTTTCCCTCACTAATAAAGCGCCGTCATGTAGAGGATTTCCGGGGAAAAAGATGCTTTCAATTAATGAAGCGCTGATCTCCGCATGAAGGGAGGTTCCTTTTTGAATAAAATGTTCAACAGGGTCCGCTCTTTCAATCACAATTAAAGCACCATGCTTATGTTCCGAAAGGGCTTTAATCGCCTTGGCCAGCTCGATAAATGCCGGTGTAAATTGCTCAATGTATGTTTGCAAATAAAACGATGATGCGATGCCCTGCATGTCCTGAAAAATGTGGCCCAATTCATCTAATTCACAAAGAAGGCACTGGTCTTTTTCGTGTAGCGTTTTTAAGATTAGCGACGCATCACCTAATATTTGCTCTAAATACACTTGTATTTTTCCCTTAAATGCATTTTCTGATATCTGTTCATAACGCATAGACCTTCATCTCCTTTTCAAATTTCCAACTTTTCACGCATGCTAATCTTATTGATGCACATTCTATTGGTAAAGGAGGGATGTAAAGAATGGAAATCGAAAGAATCATTCAGTATGTTTGCACCTTTTTAGGCGTGATTTCGCTTTCTTTTATTTATGCCCAAATGTTTAGAAAAACGAAACCGACAAAAAAAGAATAGGACCGGCGTTCATTGCTTTTTATACATAAAATGTTATAATTTCTCTCGTTATGAAAAAGAAACGGAGATCAATGTATGAAAGAAACTCGAAACGCCCGGCAAAAGATCAAACAGCTTTTGCACATTTTAATTCCGATATTAATTACCCAGGCGGGGCTTTCTCTTATGACTTTTTTAGATACGGTGATGTCTGGGAAAGTCAGCCCCGCTGATTTAGCTGGTGTCGCTATTGGCTCAAGCCTTTGGACCCCTGTTTATACAGGACTTGCAGGTATATTAATGGCGGTCACCCCGATTGTCGCTCAGTTTTTAGGCGCTGAAAAAAAACAGCAAATTCCCTTTACTGTTTTACAGGCTGTATACGTGGCCGCACTTCTTAGCATAGCTGTTTTAGCGATTGGATATGCTGCAGTTGACCTTATTCTTGGCCGATTAGACCTTGAAACTCACGTCCATCAAATTGCCAAACACTTTTTAGGCTTTTTATCGCTGGGAATTTTCCCTTTATTTGTTTACACCGTTTTGAGATCATTCATTGATTCATTAGGAAAAACGAGAGTCACAATGATGATTACACTCAGTTCTCTTCCGATCAATTTTGTATTGAATTACGTATTCATTTTCGGGAAATTCGGCATGCCGGCACTCGGCGGTGTAGGCGCCGGGCTAGCTTCCGCGCTTACATATTGGTGTATCTGCATCATCAGTTTTTTCATTATTCATAAATCAGCACCGTTTTCCGAATACGGGATTTTCCTTACAATGTATAAATTCTCTTGGAAAGCATGCAAAAATATGCTCAAAATCGGTCTGCCTATTGGGTTCGCCGTGTTTTTTGAAACGAGCATTTTCGCAGCTGTCACGCTTCTGATGAGCCATTTTAATACAGTCACTATCGCGTCCCACCAGGCAGCCATGAACTTTGCTTCACTTTTATATATGCTGCCGCTCAGTGTGTCCATGGCATTAACAATTGTTGTCGGTTTTGAAGCTGGTGCAGCCCGTTTTAAGGATGCGCGCTCATATAGCTTGATCGGCATCATGATGGCGATCGGTTTTTCCTTGTTGACAGCAGCCTGTATCCTTTTATTCAGAGAGCAAATTGCCGGCATGTACACTTCTGACCCTGATGTGCTCCGGCTGACACAGCACTTTTTAATTTATGCGCTGTTTTTTCAGCTTTCCGATGCTGTTGCAGCACCGATCCAGGGAGCGCTCCGAGGGTACAAAGATGTGAACTATACGCTTGCTGCCGCCTTTGTCTCTTATTGGGTCATTGGCCTTCCGGTCGGTTATGCGGTCGGTACGTTTACAAGCCTCGGCGCGTTTGGCTATTGGATCGGATTAATTACAGGACTCGCCGCAGGAGCAGTTGGACTGTTTTTCAGGCTGGCTAAACTGCAAAAACGTTATTCGCAAAAACAACACATTTAAAAGAGGTGATCAATCATGGCAAAAAATAAGAAATTATACGAATATCTTTCTCAGCATGCGGAGACGATCAGTTCAACATGGTACGAAACAATCGAGGAGACTGATCCGAATTCCATCTATGCATCAACTGACCCTGCTGTCATTCACAATTTAAAGAGCCAGAATCTCGCCTTCAATTATAAGATAAATCGCATTTTCATAGATGATGAGGAGGTATACCTACCTATACTGAAAGAATGGGCGTTTGAAGTGACACAGGATCAAGAGCATTTAAAGACTCCTATCCACTATATTATCCGGGAGTTTGTTAGAGTGAGAGATTTATATGTTTCCTATGTGAAAGAATTTGTCCATCTCAATCAGGACACTGTGAAAGGCGAAGAAGCCGAAGATCTGTATCACTCCCTTATAAAAGCGTTCGATCTTGTGATTCATATTTTTATAGAAGAGATGTACAAAAACACAAGCCTTCAGCTTCAGGCTCAAAAAGATATGATTACTGAATTAAGCGCACCGGTCATTGTGCTGTTTCACAGCGTCGGACTGCTGCCTTTAATCGGAGATATTGATACAGTACGCGCCAAACTGATTATGGAAAACACCCTGCATCAATGTGCGGAGAAAAAGGTGACGCAGCTGTATATTGATTTGTCAGGAGTAGCTGTTATTGATACAATGGTTGCCCACCAGCTGTTCAGTCTGATTGAAGCGCTGCGTTTAATCGGCGTTTCATCCACATTGTCGGGAATCCGCCCGGAAATCGCGCAAACCGCGGTTCAGCTAGGTTTGACTTTTGAAGATATTTCCTTGAGATCTACCCTCGCTTCAGCGATTGCATCTGACTTGAAATTAAAAAAGGTATAAGGCTTAAGGCCTTATACCTTTTTGATTAATCATTCCATTGATACGTCCAATATACTTCTTCTTCAAACCATGTTGCCATAACAGGTTCATTGTTTTTCAATTTTTCTTCAAGCTCTCTAAGCATGCCTTCTGTTTGAGTGCGGTGAGCTCTTAACGCATTCATTTTAATATCAGCCACTTCTTTGATATCAAGTACGACATCTGCTTCGCCGAGAACCTCTTCTCTATTGCGTGTAATCGCCATGCAGAGCGTACGCGGACGGTCTTCTTTCTTTTTCCGGTACAATGCACGAATAACCGCTTCCCCGCATGCATCATGGTCAGGGTGCACACCGTGTCCAGGATAAAATGTGACAATTAAACTTGGTTTTACATCATCTATGATCTCTTCCATGATATCAGCTAAATACTCATCGTCTTCAAATTCGAGCGTTTTGTCACGGAGCCCCAGCATCCGAAGATCATTGATATCCATTTCTTTGCAAGCGTTAATGAGCTCTTGTTTTCTTAGCAGCGGCAATGTTTCCCGATTCGCGAAAAATGGATCGCCCATATTTCTGCCCATTTCACCTAAAGTGGCACAGGCGTACGTAACGGGAATGTCTTTTTTTCTGTTTAAGGCAATCAGGCCTGCCACTCCGTATGATTCGTCATCAGGGTGAGGCAGGATTACAAGTACGTGTTCTTTCATTATTTTTCACCCTTTTCTTTAAACTGTGAACGGTTTTTCACTGATTTGCAGAGAAATAGCCAGTTTACCGCCCGGCAGGTGTCCCGCCATTAATAAACGGTTTTCTTCATCTATCGTGTATTCAGTCAAGCCTTCAGCATAAATCCAGCCTTCTTCTGTTTTTAAGCCAACACGGTAAGGTCCGCTTCCTTTGATTTTCGCCTGATGATAGGTGACTTTTGCATTGCGGATGTATGCAACAACCGTCATGTTTTTTTCATTTAAGTGCGCTGAATAAGAACCGGTTGTGGTTTCTAAATGGATATATACAGGGCGGTCCGCATATCGTTCTAAAGATGCTTGCACATCTTCTTTTATGATTGCTTTCATGATTGCTCCCCTCTTTCTTCTTTTAAATGCTCTGCACGTTCTGTATGTAATTTGACCAGCTGATATTTCACAGCCGGTTCGAGCTGTGAATTCACAATGCGTTGGATCGCGGCAAAATATTTTTCCAGCATCGGTTTCCGGAGTCTCGGATGTGTTCGTTTATCCAAGAGCTCAAGATCAATCGCCTCTGCTACCGCTTCTGCGTCATCACTTGTGAGAGATCTGTTATTCCAAAGTGAAGCGTAGGCTTTCACTATCTCTTTATCATTGTCCATCGTCTTGCTCCTTTATGTCTTACATACATGAAATGATTATACATAATATATGCTTTAACTGAAAAGCCAAAGGCCTCAATGGCTTTTTGACGCCCGTTTCCATTTTACTTGTGAAAACGTAAACAAGAGCAGCGCAGCCCATATACAGCTGAATGTAAAAGCCTTCGAGCTTGAAAATGGCTCATGGTAAACAAACAGTCCGATCAGCAAGGTAATGGTCGGTGCAATATATTGCAAGATTCCGACTTGATACAGCGGCAGCCGTTTCGCCCCTTCCGCAAACAATAATAGCGGCAAAGCCGTAAACACACCAGCAAAAAAGAGCAGCATCCACGTGCCCCCGCTTTCTGCACCCGCTGGCTGAACATGGCCGCTCAGCAGCAAATACCCCAATGCAATCGGCATAATCATGAATGTTTCAAGTGTTAAACCGATGGCGCTCGGCAGACTTGTTCTTTTTTTGCTTAACCCGTACAGCCCGAAGCTGAATGCGAGCAGGAGCGCAACATAAGGAATGGAGCCGTATTGGAACGCTGAGATGATGACGCCGGCCGCCGCAATCGAAACCGCCACCAGTTGCAGGCGATTCAGTTTTTCCTTTAAAAATAAAATTCCAAGGAGCACTGATACAAGCGGATTAATGTAATAGCCAAGACTAGCCTCAAGCAAAAAACCATGGTTGACAGCCCATATGTATACAAACCAGTTAATCGAAATCAGGACAGAAGCGAGAAATAAAGATAGGATGCCTCCATTCTTTTTCAAAGAGCGCAGCTCCTGCCACCCTGTTTTCCATTGCCGCAAGAAAAAAAGCACGATACACATAAAAACAAAAGACCATATAATACGGTGAGCCAAAATATCAAGAGCCGGCAGCTGTTCGAGAAGCTTCCAATAGAGCGGAAACAGCCCCCACATGATAAAGGAAACGGCTGTGTAAAGAACGCCTTTTTTCGTTTCTGTATATTGCATGTAAATCCCTGCCTTTCTTTAGAGCATCTTATATTATATCACGTGAAAGATCTGTCGGGCATATACTATTTTGTCCATGAAGAAAGGGTGTGACGACGATGTTTGAGTGGAACAAGTACTTTCCTTTCCACAATCAATTTTCTAAAGAAGCTTTAAAAAAAGCTGATCCAAAAGAAGTTGAAACGTATGTAAATCGTGTGATGGAAAGTGTGTTCGGAAGTGATTATGCGGCTCAATTTCCTTTCCGCGATCCCCTTCCCAAAAAAGAACAGCCCGCCAAACCTGATGCCAAACCTGATATTGATATATTCGAAACAGCAGACCATGTGTTTGTAAAGGTGCCAATCAGTGAAAGCCAGCTGGAACAGTTGAAAATTAAACACACTTCTCACGCATTAATGATAGAAAATTTCCCGAATTTGGGGCATCCCAAAAAGATAAATCTGCCTTGTTTAGTCAAACGCAAAGGAACAAAAGCCGTCTATAAGGATGGCCTTCTGGAAGTCATGTTTCAGAAGCAGCAAGACTACAATATGTCCGAGGTAGAAATCATCCGATAAAAAACGGCCTGCACCGATGCAGGCCGTTTTTTATTAATAGAAGCCGGGATAACCCCCGTATGGCGCGCCGGCGCCAAAACCGTACGGTGCGCCTCCGTATCCGTAAGGGCCAGGCGGATAAGCATAGGGACGAGGATAGTTAAACAGAGCACTCCCAAGAAAACCGCCTAATAAACCACCGACTAAAGGAGCTCCAAACAAGAAAGGATTACGCACCGGGTATCCGGCTGGGTCTGGGTTCCCGCGATAATATGAATGATGAGGGTACATGATTTTTCCTCCTTTATGTCTGCCTATACGTAGGGTATTCAACAAGGAAGAAAAACGATTGGGCTATGAACTAAATCTAGGTATTGTTACATCACAAGCCCTGCCAATAACACACACGATAAACTGAAAACGTTTTTGTCAACAGATAGTAAAACATCTTGGTTACTTAATTGTCACCTTTTGGTTAACTAGTATATTCATACTAATCTCCCAAACCACGACTTGTAATCATTTTTGCGGGCTTCCTCGGTTTCCATCACACTTTCCACACTATTTATTAGTTATATGTTGATTAACTATTGGTTATATGTTATGTTTTTTATCAAGTTAGCAGCCAGCCTTTATATTTATCCATTGTCTAGAAACAAGTCCCAAACAACATGAAAACGGACGGATAACAACTTCACATGAGGAGGAATTCACTTGCCATTATTACGTTTTGATGTAATTAAAGGCCGTGATGAAAAATCGCTGCAATTGTTATTAGATACCGCTCACCAAGCGATGGTCGAAGCGTTTGGTGTTCCGGAAAGGGACCGTTATCAAATTGTCCATCAGCATCCGGCAAACGAGCTTATAATCCAGGATACTGGATTAGGATTTAAAAGATCCAAGGATCTTGTCATTATCAGTATGACAAGCAAAGCAAGAACAGAAAGCCAAAAAGAAAAATTGTATGCCCTCCTGGCTGAAAAACTAGAGGCAGAATGCGGTATATCTCCAGAAGACCTAATGGTTTCTATTACCGAGAATGGTGACGCAGACTGGAGTTTCGGTCTTGGTGAGGCGCAATTTTTGAATGGAAAACTATAAAATAATGAACATGCAGTTAAAAAGAGAGGGCTTCATCAGAGGTCCTCTCTTTTCATTCTCTCATTTTTTTAGTAAAAGCGGAAATAATCACTGCGAAAACTGCCAGCAAAACAAGGTATAACGGGGTAATCCGAATTTGGTGGCCTTTTTAAATCCAGTCTTGATGCCAATGAAATTCCAATGGAAGGTGACTGGGTTTTGGCCGAAAATATAAAATTCAGGCAGATAGAGTTCCACTTTACTGATTTGCATAACCAGATAAACGATCATCCCCATTCACATTCATATTATTTTTACAAATCTGTAAAAGGCATTCTGACCAATATAAAAAGCCATGTAAACGGTATGAACCACCACCCCTTACATGACTAATGACTATATTATGAAATAAAGACCCTTTCCCGAACGCTTCTTTCCTTATTTCTCTTCCTCGCACACGGTTTCCCCGGGTTCGCAAAATTGATCGGCCCACGCCTGCATCTCTTGGAATACAGCTTGAAGCGCTGTTCCTTTTTCAGTCAGCGTGTAGATGACTTTGACCGGCGTTTCAGGGAGAACCTGCCGTTCGACGATCTCGTTTTGTTCAAGCTCCTTAAGGCGCTCTGCGAGCATTTTTTGGCTGATCATCGGAATTGTTTCCGTTATCTCTTTAAACCGTTTCGGCCCATCCATAAGCACATGGATGATCAGACCGTTCCATCGTTTTCCCAACAATGAGAAAGCGGATTCCATTTTAGGGCACATTGTATTTCCCACAAGTCCTCATCCCTTCATCTATTAATTGACATGTATTCAATGATCCATTACAATAATCTTTCAAGTTACATTTAGTAAGCTTCTAACTTTTCTATTATCATACCACGTTTATCCGAAGGAGGAAACACTATGACGAATACTCTGGATGTTTTAAAAGCACGTGCATCTGTAAAGGAATATGATACAAATGCCCCGATCTCTAAGGAGGAGCTGACTGAGCTATTGGACCTTGCCGTTAAAGCGCCTTCAGCTTGGAACCTTCAGCATTGGCATTTCACTGTATTCCACAGTGATGAATCAAAAGCGGCGCTTCTTCCTATAGCGTATAATCAAAAACAAATCATTGAGTCTTCTGCTGTTGTTGCCATTTTAGGCGATTTAAAAGCAAATGAAAACGGTGAAGAAGTTTACGCTGAATTAGCAAACCAAGGCTATATTACAGATGAAATCAAACAAACATTGCTCGGCCAAATCAACGGTGCCTACCAAAGCGAGCAATTCGCACGAGATTCCGCTTTCTTAAATGCTTCTTTAGCAGCTATGCAGCTTATGATTGCCGCAAAAGCAAAAGGTTATGACACTTGCGCAATCGGCGGATTTAACAAAGAGCAGTTCCAAAAGCAATTTGATGTTAGTGAGCGCTATGTTCCGGTTATGCTTATTTCAATCGGAAAAGCAGTAAAACCTGCTCATCAAAGCAATCGCTTACCGCTTTCAAAAGTGTCAACTTGGCTGTAAGGATATGAAAAAACCTTAGTCCGAAATACGGACTAAGGTTTTTTTAAACAATCGCATCTTTGTACCATTCACGCGCCTGTTCAGCTTCATGCTGAGTCAGCTGATGGCCTCCATCCTCCCAGTAAACAGAGGCTGATGCCCCGCTGTCACACAAATAGCGGTGAAGCTCTTCTGATTCTTCCTTCGTGCAGAGAGGGTCGTATTTCCCGGCACCGATAAAAACAGGGAGTCCCGTCATATCAGGCAGCTTGATACCGCGGATCGGAACCATCGGATGATGCAGAATAGCCCCTTTTAAAACATCTTTATAATGGAAAAGAAGGCTTGCTGCAATATTTGCGCCGTTTGAATAACCGACCGCAATCACTCGGCCGCGGTCAAATTGATGCGTTTCTGCAGCCTCGTCGATAAAATTTTTCAATTCCCTTGTCCGCTCCACGAGGTCCTTTTCATCAAAGACACCTTCACTCAGACGTTTGAAAAAACGCGGCATTCCATTTTCAAGCACCGACCCTCTGACACCAAGCAAATGGGCATGAGGGTCTATAAACCGTCCTAATGAAAGGAGATCGTGTTCATTTCCGCCGGTGCCATGTAACAGCAAAAGTACGTTGTCAGATGTCCCTTTTTCATAAATATACTTCATTGTAAAGTCCCCCTTTTAAAGTTCAGGCAATATGTCTGTAATTTGTTGTCTATGTTTCTCCAGCCATTCAGGCAATTTTAATGCGGTTCCCAGCTCATCAAACGTTTCATCTGTCATAAAGCCAGGTTCATCTGTGGCGATTTCAAATAAGATACCGCCTTTTTCCCTGAAATAAATGGATGTAAAGTATTCTCTGTCAAGGATTTCTGACGAAGAAAGATGGTTTTCCGCCATAATCGGCAGCCAATTTGCCTGTTCCTCTTTTGTTGTCCGAAACGCTACATGGTGTACCGTGCCATAACCTCCCACCCCTCTTTTTTCAGGGTGTAGATGTACGTCAATGACGCCACCAATGGTCGCTGAGGATGTCAGTCTGACAATCTGGCCTTCTTCCGCCGCTTTGGTGTATCCAAAGCTTTCCGTTAACAATTGAATGGTCGCCTGCGGGTCATAGGAATACAGCAGCACGCCTTTCATTCCCATAATCGCTTCATGTTGTGAAATGCCGTCAGGCGTCCACTCGCTTTTGCCACTTTTCGCATCCTCCATAATCGCTAGCGGAAGGTCTTCCGTATCATCAAAAATAAGACCCTTTTCACCGAATAACATTTTCTCCTCTAAGTTCAACCCGTTTTTCTCAAGACGTTCCTTCCAAAAAGACAGGGAGCCTTTAGGAACCGAAAAGTACACACGGCCCGCTTGGCCTTTGCCTACCGTTCCCTGTCCGCTTCCTTGGAACGGGAAAAAGGTCATAATTGTACCGGGATCTCCTTTTTGATTCCCGAAGTAAAAATGATACGTTCCGGGATCATCAAAGTTTACTGTTTTTTTTAACAAGCCGAAGCCCGAGCACTTCTGTATAAAATCGCAAGTTTTCTTGCGGATCTCTGGCGAATGCTGTGATATGGTGCAATCCTTCTGTCTTCATTTTCCACTCCTATTTATCTCGATTTAAAGATATTTATTATTTTAAACCTTTATTGAAGAGGATGCAAACCATGTGTTTTGATTAAATAATTGAAAAAATCATTTTTTTCTAATAATTATCTTGTGATCTTTTCTTACAACTGCTATTATAGTGAGCATTATCATGATTCAGGAGGAAAGTAAATGGTTAAAAAAGCACTTATTGTTATTCTCATTCTTTTGCCATTCGTTCAGCTTGCGCTATTGCCGCTTGTGAATCGAATTGAACCGATTGTTTTCGGCCTTCCGTTTTTCCACTTTTGGCTGCTGTTGTGGATTATCATTACGCCGTTATGCTCGTTTGGCATTTACCAGATGCAAAAAAAAGATGGAGGACTTGAATAATGCAAGGGAATCTGACTGCACTACTCATTACAGCTATTATCGTTTTGACCGTTGTCTGTATCGGATTTCTCGCCGGAAGAGACAAATCCTCACGCACTTCGGTGGAAGAATGGTCTGTCGGCGGCAGACGCTTCGGCGGTCTTCTCGTCTGGTTTTTAGTAGGCGCCGACCTCTATACGGCCTATACTTTCTTAGGGTTAACCAGTACCGCTTTTACTGGCGGAAGTGTTGCATTTTTCGCCATTCCTTATTCTGTCTTGGCCTACTTTATAGCCTACTTCTTTCTGCCGAAACTTTGGAAAGTTGCGAAAATTCATAAATTAACAACACTCGCAGATTACGCACGGGAACGTTTTGACAGTAAGCTTTTAGCAAGCCTTGTTGCCATCGTCGGTGTGCTCATGCTTATTCCGTACATATGCCTTCAGCTGAGCGGCATTCAAGATACGCTCCAAGTTGCCGGCACCGGGTATATTAACGTAAAATTCGTTGTGATCATTTCATTTATTCTTGTGGCGCTTTACACATTTTTCAGCGGAATTAAAGGGCCTACATTTACAGCCATCATTAAAGACATTTTAGTATGGGTCATTATGCTGTTTATGGTGGTGTCCCTCCCTCTCATTCATTTTAACGGCTGGACACCAATGATTGACACGTTAGTAAAGGAAGCGCCGCAAATGCTGACGATACCGGCAGAAGGGCCAAAAGGCATTCCTTGGTTTATCACAGCATCTATTGTTTCCGCCCTGGCACTTTTTATGTGGGCACATGCCGCTACAGGCGTTTTCACAGCGAAGAGCGCTGATGCAGTTAGAAAAAACAGTATGTTTTTGCCGCTTTATAACATTGTGTTAATTTTGGTTATTTTTCTTGGCTTTATCGCCTTTCTTGTCCTGCCGGAAGATACAAATCCAAGACTGGCGCTGCTGCATTTGATTCAAACATCTTACGGCGGCGTGGCACAAGGTTTTGCATATGCCACGATCGCTCTTGCTTCTTTGATCCCTTGTTCCATCATGGCAATCGGGGCATCAAATTTGTTCGCCAATAACCTATATCGGGATTTAATACATCCGAATGTGTCTCAAAGCAAGCTGACCCTTATCACCCGTTCAATGGTGTTTGTTGTCATCGGCCTTGCGCTTCTGTTTGGAATGCTGTTCCCGACTGCCTTAGTGACACTTCAGCTATTGGGAGTATCCGGCATGGTGCAAATCTTCCCGGCGATTGCTGTCAGCCTATTCTGGAAGCATCAAACGAAAGAAGCGACGGTTATCGGATTATTAGTCGGCCTTGCAGTTACATTTATTGTGTATACCACTCAATCCGCTCATGGCATTTATGAAGGGTTCTGGGGATTGGCCGCCAACATCATCGCTGTGGTTATTCTGAATCCGCTGTTCGTCAAGAAGGCAGGATCCAATCCTGTCATTGAAGGTTTATTTGGTAAAAAACAAGATGCTGACCCAAATCAAAAGGGTGCATAAAAAAACCATACGCGGCAGCCGCGTATGGTTTTTTTTACATTTCTTTTTTCAGAGTTTCGATTGCCTTTTCCATTTGCGTATCATTATTTGACAGCTTCTTTTGAAGTTCTGTCATTAATTTCGTTGTTGTATCGCCAGTCAGTACACCTGTTTCTTTCAGCTTCTCTTTTTTCTGGAACTGTTTGACGACAGATACAAAATCCTGATCATACGTACTGTTTACCTTTACCTTGTAGCCAAGTGCTTTGAGCATTTTCTGAGCTACTTTGACGTTGGTGCCTGAATCACCTGATTTGTACGTTTTATCTGCGTCCAAATACGGAAGCTTCGCGTAATCAGGCAGTTCTGCTTTCACTTGAGGCTTGATGCCTTTTTTGTGAATCCATTCACCATCGGCAGTCAGCCATTTGGCGACTGTCAGTTTGACAGTAGACCCATCATCATATTCTTTTGCTGTTTGAACCGTGCCTTTGCCAAATGTCGTTTCGCCGATTAACGGTATGCCTGACGATTCATGAAGGGCAGCGGCCATAATTTCCGCGGCGCTGGCTGTGCCGTCATTTACTAAAACGACAGTCGGCTTGGTCACTTTTCGATCTTTTTCGGCCTTCATGACTTCTTTTGAACCGTTTTTGTATTCAACCTGCATGATGTTTTTCCCTTTTTCAATAAACAGGTTGCACATCGTAATCGCCTGATCCATTAAGCCGCCCGGGTTGCCCCTCAAGTCTAAAATATAGCCTTTGGCGCCTTTTTTCTCTAAACTGTCAATCGCATCTGTCAGCTCTTTAGCAGTTGTTTCAGAGAAAGAAGTGATTTGGATTTCGCCGATGTTGTTGTCTTTCATCTCGGAATAGACGGTTTCTACAGGAATGGTATCGCGCTTAATGGAAAGATCGATATTTCCAACTCCCGCTCTGTTCAGCTCAAGGTTCACTTTTGTGCCCTTTTTGCCTCGAATTAAAGCGACGGCTTCATTTACATTCATGCCTTTAACGCTTTTTCCGTTCACCTTTAGGATTTGGTCCTTCGGTTTGATTCCGGCTTTTTCAGCAGGTGAACCTTTAATTGGCGACACAATAAGAATTTCTCCGTCTTTCTCCTCTACTTGGGCTCCGATTCCTTCAAAGGATGCAGAAATCGTCTCGTCGAATGATTTTGCTGCCTCTTGATCCATATATGTGGAATACGGATCATCCAGAGATTGAATCATTCCTTTAATTGCTCCGTCTACTAATTTGTCATCATCTGTTTTTTGGTAATAATCACTTTTGATTTGCTCATACGCTTTATTTAATTTGTCGAACTTGCTGTCTCCCATGCTTGCTGATTTTTGGCCCAGGATGCTGGAATTGCCCGTAATAAATAAAGTAAGCGCCGAAGCGACAACCGCAGTGATCAGCACAATAAAAAACAGTTTTAATTGCCGTTTCAATTAAACACCACCTTTTTCTTCTTACAATATTATCATGGACGAATACTTATTCGTCAACTCGGAGCAGAAAGGAAAGAGAAACGCCCTTCTTTCGCTTTTCATAAACCTATGTCTTTATACGACATATGATAAAGAAAAAGGAGGATTCGATATTGAGCCGATATTTAGAAATGCTGTCCTTATTCGGTGTCGCAGGAGCGCATCCAGGCGGGCTCGCTTTTTCAAAAGCGGTCTTGCAAAAGGCTGCGCCCTCCCTGAATCAGCCGATTCTTGATGCCGGATGCGGAACAGGCCAAACTGCGGCTTATTTAGGACATTTACTGTATCCTGTAACAGTCGTTGATAAAGACCCTATCATGCTTGAGAAAGCAAAAAAAAGATTTGCAAATGAAGGGCTTGCCATCCCTGCATATCAGGCGGAGCTGGAACACCTCCCGTTTTCTTCTGAGTCCTTTTCCTGCGTCCTGTCAGAATCGGTCCTCAGTTTTTCCCATCTGACATCCTCTCTTCAAGAAATGTCAAGAGTATTGAAGCCCGGCGGGATGCTGATTGGTATAGAAGCAGCTTTAAAAAAACCGATGTCCCCCGCAGAAAAAGAGCAAATGATGGATTTCTACGGGTTTACTTGTTTACTTGAAGAAACCGAGTGGCATAAAACCTTGAAGTCTTATGGCTTTCAAAGTACTAAAGCGATAACACTTCTTCCGGATGACATGGAATTTGAGCCAACCACAGAAATGGATTTATCGCAAACGATTGCTCCTATTTATTACGATACACTTCAAACACATTATGAACTCATGCAGATATATAGCGAGTATATGGGTCATTGTATCTTTATCGCGTATAAGTAAAACGGCGTATCGCCCCCTGTTTTCGTCCAACCTTTTTTTCCTATCTATCATATGCTGATAGAAAGTCAGTTTAGGAGGGAAACAATATTGGAGAGATATTACCATCTTTGCCGAAACCATCAAGGTAAAGTCGTCAGAATTACAGAGAGAGGCGGAAGAGTTCACGTCGGCAGGATTACCCGTGTCACAAGAGACAAAGTTTATATAGCTCCGGCCGGCGGAGGGCCAAGAGGCTTCGGTTACGGATATTGGGGCGGTTATTGGGGATATGGAGCGGCTTACGGTATTTCCCTCGGTTTAGTTGCAGGAGTGGCTCTGGCTGGTTTATTCTTCTGGTAAGCATAGAATAAATATTTGATCAATTGCTAGGTTCACCAGACACAATGAAGCCCGCTTATCCATTGTAAGCGGGCTTTCTCTATTAGATTTTCTTCACTTTTTCAAAGTATTCTTCGAGCGTTAAATCATTATCTTGCATGACCTTTGCTGCCTTTTTGCCTACATAACGCAGGTGCCATGGCTCATATTCATATTTCGTGATATCCTCTTTATTTTTCGGATAACGAATGATAAAGCCATATTTATAAGCATTGTCCTGTACCCATTTTCCGTCGGCCGTGCTTCCAAACGCTTCATTTAGCTCAAAGCCATTGCTCCGGCTCGAAATGTCCATCGCAAGGCCTGTTTGGTGCTCGCTTTCACCCGGGTAAGCAACCGCTTCCTTTGCCTTCTTTTCCCCTTTTAGGCTTACTTCATTGTCAAAAATGACTTTCTGTCTATCATACGAACGGTACCCCGAGACAGCTGCCAGTTCATAACCTTCCTTTTTCGCAGCATCGAACATCGTTTTTAATGCGTCGGCCGCTTCCTTTCTGATGTAACGTTTTTGAATCTTTTCCTCAAAAGAAAACTCTACATCAGGTACGACTAGATCGCTAGGTTCATAGTTTCCGGGCAGTGCGTATTGTTTATTGACAAGCGCGAGTATATTTTCTGGATTTTGAATGGTTTCCAGACCGTCTACTTTTTTAGTATCATTGAAATATTTGCTTTCCAATGAAAACTCACTGTCTTGAGTGTTTGTTTTTTTGCTGTCAGTTGTTTTTTGATCTGTTTGCTTTGTTTCTGCTGTGGTTTTCGTATCCTTTTGAGCGTCTCCATTCGACATGCTACAGCCGGCTCCGACTATTGCCGTTACACTCAGAGCGGCAGCCAGTGAGAACCATTTACCGGACTTTTTCATATTACATTACCTTCCTTTTATCAATCGTTTCCGCATTCACAAAGAAGAGGCTGCCGGCACCCAGCACGCCTCTTGATTTATTTTATTGTGATACGGAATGTAAAGCCACTTCTATCATATCATGAAATGTAGTTTGACGCTCTTCCGCTGTCGTTTCTTCTCCTGTTAATACGTGATCACTCACAGTGAGAATTGACAGCGCTTTTCTTCCGTGCTTCGCTGCTAATGTGTACAATGCAGTTGTTTCCATCTCAACGCCCAGCACTCCGTAATTTGCAAGCTTTTCGATTTGCGAATCGTCGTTGTAGAACTGATCAGCTGTAAATACGCTTCCTACCGTCACCGGCACGCCTTTATCCTTTGCGGCATCATAGGCATTTTTTAAAAGCTCGAAATCTGCGCAAGGCGCAAAATCAATACTTCCGAAAGCGACTCTGTTCATTTGTGAATCAGTTGAGGATGTCATAGCCAAAATGACGTCCCGCACTTTGACATCTTTGCGGATAGCGCCGCAAGAACCTACTCTTATTAGATTTTGCACATCGTAGCTTTGAATTAATTCATTCACATAAATTGAAATAGACGGAACGCCCATTCCCGTGCCTTGCACGGAGATTTTTTTGCCTTTATATGTACCCGTAAATCCGTACATGCCTCTGACTTCATTGTAGCATTCTACATTTTCAAGATACGTTTCAGCAATAAATTTTGCTCTGAGAGGATCTCCCGGCAAAAGCACTGTATCCGCAATCTGCCCTTTTTCAGCACCTATATGTACACTCATCTCATATCCTCCTGTAAATCTAAATTATGATCCAGTCCGTTCATTTTACAACGAATGTCATGGTGTGACAAACTTCAGCATTGATTATAAAGGAATCTGGCGAAAAAAGAAATATTCCGAGGCCGTTTGGACACTTCCTGAGAAAAACGGGATAATCGAGGTGTTTATTTGAAAACCTAACCGCAGGAAGGAGGGATGAGACATGGGTAAAAAACAGCGCAACCGGATCACCGGCCAAAAAAAGAACAATCATATACCTGCAAAAGATGTAATTGCAGCTGAAGAGGCGCACGGGAAAGAGTATTCCGCGGCCAAACGCAAGCCTTAAACTGCAGAAAACTGCGGAAATCCGCAGTTTTCTATTTATTATGTCGTTTGTACAATCAGACGATTGATTTTCCTCCATCCGGCGGGAAGCAGTTTGTAATATGTTTTCCCTTTTCTGCCTTCATCAATCAGAATCACGTCCCCTGTGGCCATAAATCTCGCATCATAATCACTTGGAACGGTGTCAAATACATTAAATAAAGAGAATGCTCTTTTCAGCACGTCTTGATGATCGCTCCCGTTGAGTTCAGTTCGATAGACGGCTCTATAGCCCTTTTTTTCGCCAAACCGGGGTGTCTGAAATATTGTCACGTCATAGGAACAAGACTTCTTTTTAAACACGGATAACATCATCAAGATCCCCTCCCTTTTATTTCTTTAACATATTGGCGTTTTTGTCACGTTTTCCTCTCTCTATTTTTGTCGAATCCGCTTCATTTTTTCGTCAAAACCTTTTACTAGGAAAAACAGAAGCAAACCTAGACTAAAGCCTCCTAACACGTCAGTTACAAAATGAACCCCAAGATAAACTCTGCTTATGCCGACTAAAACCGTGACTAAACCGGCTATTGTATATACTATTTTTTTATGTTTGGATAAAAACGGGAGGTGTTTCACTAAAAAGTAGGCAATGACAGGATAGACACAGGCAGCATTCATGGAGTGGCCGCTCGGAAAGCTGAAGGATGATTCATGAACCAGCGGTGCAAAATCAGGCCTCACTCGTTCGATCCATTCTTTTAAAACTTTGTTTAACAGCCGATCCGCACCGAATACCAAGAGCATCAAAAGGCCGTCCCATGTTTTTCTGTAGAAAAACAGACCCGCTCCAATGATCACGATAAGAGGGAGCAGAATAGAAGAAGCACCAAGATGCGTAATCCCTGTCATGACATCATTAAGCCATGGCTGGCGGATCAAAACAGCTGCCTTGCTTATCGCTTCATCCGCTGATTGCACAGCATTTGTATGAATGGCTACAGCTAGAAAAAGAAAGAAAAGAAACAGACTAACGGGCTTGTACAACAATTTAACCACCTCGATTTTCACAGAAGTCATAGCATCACAAATAATAAAACCAGAGCTGATCGCTCCGGTTTTAACCCTCAATCATCTTCATCCAGCTCTTCATCTATCATACATTTTTCTATCAAATAATCAAAGGTAATATCAGCGATTTCAAACAGCTCATCCTCACTCGGTATGTAGCCCCGTCTTGCAAGCTCTTTGTAAAAAAATTCAGCGATTTCTTCCGTATCAATCACAAGATCTATTTCTTTCATCTCCGTACCGCCTCCTTTTTTATGTTTTATGAAAAAACAGGCTGAATTATACCCGGTGTTCTAAACAATTCTTTCAGTCATATACATTGAATAAAAAAACAAGCCATGGGAGGCTGACGCAATGATTGCTAAAATGATGGAAGCACTGGACGGAGAAAGATTTGATATCATAATGGAAAAAACGCTCAAAGGAATGACGCATGTGATGATTTGGGGCTGTCTGCCTTATTTTTTATATGTCTTGATCCGTATGTTCACAAACTAACTGAAATGCTCTTTTAAACTTTCCAGAACAAACATCATCATATCTTTATATTCTTCATCTCGAAACATTTCGTACAGAATTTTGTAATCATTATAAATATCCAGAAGTTCATCAACAATTGATACAGCAAGGATATGAAGGGTATCTTGTTCTTCATCATCGCCTTCAAACTGAAGAAGAGCAGACGATGCCATATCTTCGCCGATCTCATGGCCAGTTTCTCCGACATAGTGGACAAACAAAAGCTGGTGTACAAACTGGTCCATTTCATATTTTCTCAGCACCAGTGTGAGATCCTCTTCCTCCGTTTCAAGCCACTCTCCATCCTTTAAACGGGTCAGCTCATAAATGATATCTTCCCAGCCATCTTCTAAATATCTCCAAATTTCTGTTCTGTGGCCGATAATGCGAAAGAGTTCTTTTCCATAATCTTTTACATAAACAACGTCCCCAATAAGGAATTCATACTCAATATCCAGCTTTTCCATGTCGACAATGACACCTTCATAATCTTTATAAAGCTGAATGGACGATTCAAAGTATAAGACTTCATTATGATTCACTTCATAAAGATAGTGTTTATCAATTTGGTGTACTTTTGTGACGGTGCCGACTGTTCCATACATAATGACGACTACGATATCCCCTACTTGGAATTTCGGTTTATTTTGCTTCATGGTGTCTCCCCCTCGCCGCAACATTTCTCATACGCTATCGTATGCTGGGTTACACCAATTCGCATGGGCATGAAAACCATTGGAAGTATCCAATTATGGTATGTGTATGCGCACAAAAAAATCCGCAGCGCGGATCTGCGGATTCTAACATGTGGTTATTTGCCGTGCACCTCGGCCTCGTATTTTTCCCAAGCTTCATCAAACGTCGCCATCGTGTCCAGATAATCAACATTCAGCTCCAAATATGAACTGATTTCGTGATAATCGGTTGATGTTTTTGGGAAGCTGTGATCCTCATACGCCTGATTGGCAAATCCACTGATGCTGTCCTTCGGCTTCGGATGTCTGTATTTCAATAAATAATGATAAAAGGATTTCATAGGTTTCCCCTCCTGGTGTCTGTCTTTTGTTGTTCTATTATACAGTTCAAGTGTAAAATTACAACAAAAGAATACCGAAACATCATTCAGGAGAAGTCAAAATAGTTGCGTTTCAAAATCCTTTCTGTCTCCATGAGCTGCTGATACGTTAGGCTTTCAGGCAGTTTTTTTGTTTGAATCAAAAGCAGCTGGTCCTCAATCTCCTTAATCGTGGTTTCCTCTTGATAGGTCATTCCGCAGGAAGCACACACCATGGCGGGGGTGTCTGTCAGTTCTATGGCTCTTGTTCCGTCAGGGAGCTCCCAGTACACCGTGTTCCTGCCAGGTACCGCTTCAAGCTCGCCGCACCATTCGCATGCTTTCATGAAGAATCACCTCCGCTTTCAGCCTCTTTCTGTTTTTTCTGCTGTGCCAAAAATTTCTTTTCTTTTAGCTGGTCTCTTTTCTCACGCCGGTCTTTTAATGTTTCATGCTCCGGATTCGATGTGTATGCCTCTCTCCTTTTGATTCTGGCTACATTTTCCGGTGTAAATGAAACCTCTTTGTCAGCAAAAATAGCACTGAGCCCGAGCGGCTCCTTTTTGTCAGCGATTTCAGGGAAAACGGACTCAAAATAGGCGTCGGCCTGGTTAGGGATATAATTCTCCGGTTCCGGATATGATGTAATCACACCTTCAAAATTTCTTAAGATGATTTTGTCAGGGCTTTGCGACAGTACATAATTTGGCTGCAGGGCGATTTTCCCCCCGCCGCCTGGTGCGTCAACGACAAAGGTAGGAACCGCATATCCTGAGGTATGGCCTCTCAGCCCTTCAATAATTTCTAAACCTTTGGAAACAGGAGCTCTAAAATGCCCGATGCCCTCTGACAGATCACATTGATAAATATAATACGGACGGACTCTGATTTTTACCAAGTCGTGCATGAGCTTTTTCATGATGGGAACGGAATCATTAATACCGGCTAACACGACGGCCTGATTTCCAACCGGCACTCCTGCGTTCACCAGTTTTTCACAGGCTTCAACGGATTCCTCTGTCATTTCGATGCTTGTATTGAAATGGGTGTTCAGCCAGACCGGATGATATTTTTTCAAAATCTCGCACAGCTGATCGGTGATGCGCTGCGGAAAGACGACCGGCGCCCTTGTTCCGATTCTGATTACTTCCAGATGCGGAATGCTGCGCAGCTCTTTTAAAATGTATTCTAAAATTTGGTCATTGATTAGCAGTCCGTCACCGCCTGAAATTAAACAATCGCGGATTTCGGGTGTTTCCCGGATATAAGCAATGGCAGCATCAAGCTGTTTTTTAGGGACTCCCATTCCGATTTGCCCGGAAAAACGTCTTCTTGTGCAGTAGCGGCAGTACATGGAACATTGGTTGGTGACAAGAAACAGCACACGGTCGGGATAGCGGTGTGTCAGGCCAGGTACCGGTGAATCTTCATCCTCATGGAGGGGGTCTTCCAGATCGTATTTTGTTTTGTGCATTTCTTCAGAAAGCGGTACAGACTGCATGCGGACCGGGCATCTCGGGTTATCGGGGTCCATTAAAGAAGCATAGTAGGGTGTAATATTTAAGGGGATCGTTTTGGTTGAAATTCTGACGCCTTCCTCTTCATCCTCGGTCAAGTTAATGACTTTTTTTAAATCATCTAACGTTCTTACCGTATGTGTAAGCTGCCAAAGCCAATCGTTCCATTTCTCTTCCGGAACGTCCTTCCATAACTCTATCTCCTTCCAATGCCGTTTCGGTTTATACCATTTGCTATCCAAATGAATTCCTCCTTGTGCATCATTTTGACTTACAGGTGCTTGCACCAAATATTCATGTTTTCAAGACCTTCCGCTATATAGCAATTATTGATCAGCCTTCCTCCGTACTGATAACCGGAATGGTACAACACAGCATTCATCCCAAAAGACGCAGCGCGGGCGAGAGAAAATACATGAAAGATATTCTCTTCAGCCATTTCTTTTTCTAATGCCTCGATTAAAAAGCTTGTCAGCGAATGTCCTCGATATTCCGGAAGCACAGCGCAGTCGGTTATTTCTGCATGCCCGAGCTCAGGGTTGATTTCTGCGCTTGCTGCACTGATCAGGCGGTCATGGTCAAACATGACATAATACATCGTATTTGTATTCATCGTCTTTTCAATATAAGCAGGGTCAAATACCGGGGTCGGGTACGTACGAAATACTTTTTTATACAGCATTGATAGTTGGTACATGTCGTTTGTTTCAGCTTTTCTCATCGTAAAGACGGGTGTATTATCACTGCGGAGGCGAGGTGCAGTGCGATATAAAGCTTCGAGCATTTCCTGTTCCTCTATATAAGAATGTGTTTGTCTCCGGTTTTCTGTGAGGTAACGGACCATGACACAAGCCGGGTGGCCAAGATAATAACCCTTAAGAAAACCCTCCGGCACAAACAATTGTTGGGCAAGCACTGCCTCATCATGCTGTTTTGTATAGACGATGATTTTTTCCGCACCCTCTTCTTTTGCCGCAGCCACGATATCAGGCAGAGCCTTCTCAATGGCTCCGTCATAACGAACGACTCTGATTCGTTTATTAAAGCCGTCATGGTCCAGAACTGCTGTAACACCGTTATTCTTTATCGACTTGAGCATCCGCATCCTCCCCGTCTGTATGAATCCCGCACCAATCCATAACAAAAAGTGCAATAATTTTAGCAGATTCTATCATGGCTTCAACCTCAATGTATTCATTTGCCTGATGAGCTGTTTTTGTTTCCCCGGGCCCGAAGACAATCACTGGCGTATCTCCTGCATGATATAAAAGCCCTCCGTCCGTTCCCCATGGCGAAGCTTCGATAATTGGCTCTGTCTGTTTCGTTTTTTGATAGGCTGATTGCAGCACTGAAATTAAAGGGTGGTCATCAGGTAAATCATTCGGCAGCCATTGAGCGCCGAACCATTCTACTGTTACCGGATGGCGTTTAAACCATTCGTCACGGTATTCTAAATCCTTCAACCAGTTTTCCAATTCAAGTTTTACTGCTTCTGGTTTTTCATGGGGAGCAATTCCGCATCTCCCTTCTATGACGACACGATCTGCAACTGACGAAGGCCACGCTCCCCCTGAGATGGTGCCGATATTCACTGGTACCGGTATTGGGACATTGTCATACAGCGGATCTGAAATTCTCGCATTGCGGACTTTCTCCAGCTCTTGTATGGCTGTGATAACGTGCATGCTTTTTTCAATGGCGCTTACCCCTTCATAGCGTGTGCCCCCATGTGCCGCTAATCCCTTTACTGTAATTCGAAACCACATCGAGCCCTGCTGCTTTATAAATAGTTTCATATTCGTCGGTTCCGGGATCAGTGCCCCGTCAGCACGATAGCCTCTCATGATGGCGGACAGTGTTCCGGCGCCGCCGCACTCTTCATCTACAACACTTTGAAACAATACATCTCCCTTTAAATTAACATCGCAGGCGTGCAGGGCTTCTAAAGCAAAAAGAAGGGCTGTATTGCCTCCCTTCATATCCGTTGAGCCGCGGCCGTATATTTTACCGTTTTCTTCGACAGCTTGAAACGGTTCATACTTCCAATCCTTTACGCTTCCTTCAGGCACAACATCGATATGACCGTTTAAAATCAGTGACCTGCCCCCGCCTGCTCCCGTTTTTTTTGCAACGATGTTCGGGCTCTCATGAAAATCAGAGCGGTCTGATTTAAAGTAGGGATGCTGTTTTAATTGCTTTAGGCTTGGCTCCCACACGTCAATGTCCATATGAAATTGCCGCAGCTTTTCAAGCACAACAGCTTGGGCGTTAAATTCTGCACCCAAAGTGCTTTTTTCTCCAATCAGTCTTTTGAGAAGACGAATGGCTTTGGCCGAATGCTGATCAAGCCACCCGATTACTTTTCTCTCAATGTCATGCATCCTCACTCCCCCTTTTAAGAAAAAGGCATATCTATTTTGATTTCAGCTTCAGTCAGCCTCGTCACCTCGTCGATTGTCGAGCCATTCATCAGCTCTTTTAAAATGAAATGACGGCCGTCGACCTCAAGAACGGCTTTTTCAGTAATGATCATATCTACACAGCCTGCTGCGGTTAATGGAAGCGTGCATGTTTCCGTTAATTTAGGCCTTCCCTTTTGATCTGTATGACTCATGACGACAACCACTTTTTTCGCTTTTTGGGCCAGTTCCATCGCACCGCCCATGCCCGGCACCTTTTTTCCCGGGACAAGCCAATTTGCCAAATCGCCTGACTGACTCACCTGCAGGGCGCCTAAAATCGTAATGTCAATTTTGCCTCTTCTGATCATCGCAAAAGACGTCGTTGTATCAAAATAAGACGCCCCTTTTACAGCGCGGACAGGATACCCCGCGGCGTTACATAAATGTTCATCCTCTTCACCCTTTTCAGGGCTTTCACCAATGCCAAGCACACCGTTTTCCGCCTGCAGCATGACCTGCATGTCAGGCGGCAAAAAGTTCGGCACCAAAGATGGGATGCCGATACCGAGATTCACAATCATGCCCGGCTTGATTTCAGAAGCGGCCCGTTTTGCGATCTGTTCTCTCTCTGCTACTCCCAAGCCCATTTCCACTTCACTCCTTCGCTTCTCACAACCCCCTCGACAAAAACCCCCGGTGTGACAATCATTTCTTCGGAAATCTCTCCCATCGGGACGATCCGCTCAGCTTCGGCAAAGGTTCTCCTGGCAGCCATTGCCATAAGCGGATTCATATTGCGCGCTGTTTTGTTATACGTTAAATTGCCGAATTCATCGGCAATTTGCGCATTGATGAAAGCAAAATCAGCCGTCAGCGCCTCTTCAACCAAATACCGCTTTCCAGCCACAGACACGATGTCCTTTTCCTCACAAACCATTTGATTATCAATGCCGACGTCGGTTAAAATGCCGCCGAGTCCCGATCCGCCGGCACGAATCCGTTCCGCAAGCGTTCCCTGCGGTGAAAATTGAACCTCTAACGTCCCGTCTGTCATCTGTTTTCCGGCTACAGGATTGGAACCGATATGCGATGCGATCAGGGTTTTGACTCGTTGATTGACAATAAGCGGGCCGACCCCTATTTCCGGGAACCCGGCATCATTGCAAATGACGGTTAAATCCGTTACACCGCTGTCCAATATAGCTTCAATCAATGAAGGAGGCGTGCCGACTCCCCCAAAACCGCCAAACATCAGGACCGATCCGTCCTGAACATCTGCAATTGCTGTTTCGATGCTGATTGTTTTTTGAAATGGCGCCATTTGATTTCAATCCTTTTTCAGTATTTTTTCGACCGCTCCAACTGTTTCCGAAAAAATTGAAATGAGCTCTTCAACTTCACCGTCTGAGATAGTAAAAGGAGGAGCAATAATGACAGCATCTCCTTCCCCGCTGTCTATTCCCGCTTTAGCAGGATAAACAATCAGTCCGCGTTTTTTCGCCTCGCCGATCATGCGCTGAGTAACCGCCTGCTCTTGAGGAAAAACGTTCTTCGTATTCTTGTCTGCTACAAATTCAACGCCTAATAGCAGTCCTTTTCCGCGCACATCGCCAATGATCTCGCTTTGAGATGCTGTCTCAACAAGCTTCTTTTTCAGTACAGCCCCCTTTTTCTCTGATTGCTTGATCAAGCCGTGCTTTAACACATACCGCAAAACTTCAAGAGCGGCTTTAGCTGAATAGGGATGTGCACTATATGTGTGGCCGCTCATAATCACACCTGAGCCTTGTTTTATCGTTTCAATAATAGAATCAGATACAACGGCAGCGGCAATAGGCGCATACCCAGCACCGAGACCCTTTCCCAGTACAGCAATATCAGGAACGGTGTGCCAATGCTCTGTCGCGAGCATCCTTCCCGTTCTTCCAAGCCCTGTCATCACTTCGTCTGCAATAAAGAGCACTTCGTGTGTGCGGCATACCTCACTTAATCTCTCATAATATCCCGGAGGCGGAGTAATCGCTGCTCCTGCGGCACCAATAATAGGCTCAGCCACAAAGCCGGCGATAAATTGGCTTCCGATTCTTTTGATCGCAGTTTCCAGTTCATCAGCGGCAGTCTGAACAAAGTCTTCTTCCGTCCCAAAATTCCGCCGATACACATGAGGAGCTGAAATAGTGGGATATCGCTCAATAAGGTGGGTAAATCGGTATCTCCTTTCATAAAACCCAGATAATGAAAGCGCTCCCAAAGTTATTCCGTGGTAACTGCTCCACCGAGACAAAAAGATGGATTTTTGTGTTTCCTTTTTTTCCTGCCAATACTGAATGGCGATTTTCATAGCTGTTTCTATCGCTTCTGATCCGCTGTTGACAAAAAAAGACCAATTCACATCTCCCGGAAGCTCCTGCGCCAAGAGAGCGGCTAATTGCTCGGCAGGCTCGCTCGTAAACTGTGAGCGGTAAGCAAAAGACACTTGATCAAGCTGGTCTTTCAGCTTCTCAGTCACATCACGAACCCCGTGGCCGATATTACATGTCACTGCACCTGATGAGCCGTCAAGATATCTTTTTCCGGTCTGATCATAAACATATGAGCCCCTTGCATAGCTAACCACTGGATAGTCCGAACTAAGCTCCGGCTTAATCAAATAACTGCTCATGCTCCCACCCCAAAAAAACCTTTTGATATATTGTATGAGTGTCCAAATTGGGGCATGACGTTCCCCGCAAAAACTTTTCACACAAAAAGAGCCTTCCTGAACGGAAAGGCTCCTTTTGAATTTCATCATCTAGCAAATGAAAGCGGCTCCGACAATAATTAATAAAATGAACAAGACAACAATCAATACAAACGTATTGGTCCCACAGCCAAATCCGTAACCGTATCCAGAGTATCCATACATGTTGTTTTCATCCTTTCTAATCACGATATACGGCATTTTATGCGGGCCAAGTCCCAAATGGTTTGTGCAAACGCCTATTTCATGTAAGGAAATAATGAAAAACAGTATGCACCCGCTCATATTTTTTAAACGTCAGCTTTTCGTAAAAATGGGTTGCGCCGTCAGTGCTTGTAGCCACTAAATAGGCTGCTTCCATTCCTAGTGATTTGGCGATGGACAGCATTTCTTTTACTAAGATACTGCCATAGCCCTTCCTTTGAAACTGATCCAAAATTGCCACTTCTTCAATTTTAGCCGTTTTCTCTTGCGGGTGAACAAACAGCTCGCCGCACCCAATAGGAATCTTCTGTGCCTGGTCTCTGTAACAAACAACAAGGATAATCGTACCCGATTCGTAAAAAGGATATTTTCTTTTTAATTTTTGTTCAGCGATCGCTTCTCCAATATAAATGGAATCATAAATTTTCATGATAGAAGAGCCATCGCTAAGGCTTTTTGCCGTTCCCCATGCCGTTAACGGATGTCCCATCTGCCCCTTCCAGTCACTAAGCTTCATGTCATATAACAACTCATCCTCGACGACAAATCCGCTTTTGACAAGTGATTGCTTCAAACCGAGCGGAAAAACATGCTGCGGCGACGCTTTTAAATGGAGATAATTCGCTTCAAGCAGCTTTGGTACGGAGGGCAAAAAGTCCAGTAACCGCTCCAATGGAAACGTATTATGGAGCTGAACAAAGTTATGAGAAAAAATGTGCGGAAGCTTCGGATCTCTGTAAACACTGTAAAAATCAAACGATGCCGATTCAGACGTTAACAATATATATTGATGTTCCGTTTTTGAATAATGTCCTGTCATGAACGTCTCCTTTTTATGACCTATACCTTTATTCAGTTGCAATATTCAATTTCTTTATAATCTCATCGTACACCGGATAAAACGGCTTTCCAATTGGAAATTGCTGAATATTTCGGAAAGAAGCGGATATTGGCTTCTGATGTAAAAAGAACTTCCTTGTTACTTGTTCACTAATCGGGTGAAAGACACCGTTTAGAAACAAAAACGGCTCGCGATCTATAAAAAACAGCCTTCGCCCAGGCGGATTTTCGATCAATCCAGATCGTTCCCGCTTGATCGGCAGCCCTTCCGGCAGCGCCTTCAGTTCTTCTTTTTCAATTGTCAGTATGTCTTTTCTTTTAAATTGATAAAATTGAAAAGCATACTGACCCACAATCCGTCTTTTTTTTCCGGCTTCGATATAAAATATTGCAGGATGGTCAGCTTCCTTTACTAAAATATAATTCGGAATGTTTAAAATTCTTCCAATCCTATATTGGAATAAATAAGGGTCAGGAACAGCCACAGTCCGATTTAGATACAAAGAACTCCACCTTTCCCCGACAGGATGTCTTACACCCTGATCAAGAAAATACACATTTTGATCTGATCCTTTTACAAAAGAGCCGTCAACCAAATCGGCGGGCAGAAACCGATATGCATTTTGAAATGAATCGGGGGTTTTATAGGTTGTATCTAATACTTCATTTATCGGCAGAAATGGGGCAAAGTTGTTGATCCTGGCCCAAAAAATTGAATCGCCATGATTCCAGTGCTTCATATCATCATCCCAATAGCTTCCATATTTATGTTGAATACGATCAAGTAACGAACGGCGATGCATAACTGAGCAATGATCGACTTGAAAAGCCGCCTGATCTAGCACTGCATTGGCATTTCTATAGAAATGTGAGATTTCCTCTCCCCGTTCGTTTACATGTACAACTTTTTGTTTTGAATAGACAGCCTGTGCTTCAGGTTTATCTAAAAACGTCTGCACCATACGGCTCAGCCGCTCAGGATGATAAACAGTGTCATCGGTGAGATAGGAAATGTAATCGCCATCGGCAAATGGGAGTGCTGCGTTAATTAATGTGGCATAACGGGTTGTTCTTAATCGTTCTGCAGGATGTATGAAACTGTTTTGATAACGAATGCGCTGGTCATGAAGGTACTTGTGAATTACCGCAGTTGTTTCTTCATTAGAATGATCATCCATGATAAAAAGCTCCCAGAGATCATGCGTTTGCTTCATGACGCTTTCAATTGCTTTTTGCAGATAATCAGGTTTGTTGTAACTTGTTAAAATAATAGACACTTTCTCTCCCATCTATACAGCCCCCTATCGTCAAACATAAAAACGGCCCCGCAGCAAGCAGAGCCTCTGTCTTCATTTAAAAAGCACCCCAGCTTACAATACTTGAGAGTGCGACATTCGATCTCGTGTTATTTAACGGGTTTTGAAAAATAACCAAATCAGTCAGAACCTCTTTTACGATGACGTTTTGAAGCGTATCCCCATTCGACAGATGAACTGTTGAAACCGGTACGCCAAGCTCTTTTGCAAATACGAGCTGCCGTCTGAGATCAGATGGATTTCCTTCAGAAGAAGATTGACGTATGAGCAGAATCAGCAAAAGCAGAATAAAATGCAGTTCATCTTGATTTTCTTCTTGATTCACGTGTTTCTCTAAATCCACACAATCCCTCTCCCTTATCCTTATACTCTGTTTCACAATATGAACTGACTTGATTTATGGTATAGGCTATGTCCACTCATTTAAAAAATCAGCATTTTCCTTAAATGTATGAAAAATAGATCAGGTACGGCGTTCGACTCATACCAATTGGCAATCAGAAGAATATGATTAACGTGAGTTCACTATTGGATAGGAGGTGTGTGTAATGAGCTCTGAAAATGCACAGTTAAAAAAGGATTTGATTAAAACCCTTTTAAGCCCTTTATTCTCAACAGAAGGAGGAGTAAACGTGGATAATAATCTTAAAGACATGCTTGAAGCTGCCATCGATCAAAAAGTAGATGAAAGTGAAATGATTACGGCTGAATCTACTTCCCTTCCGGCAAGATGGATTTTTGCCAGAGTTACGCCAGGCACGACAATCAGCATTGTGACTGATTCCGGTGACATGATCGGGCCGGTTGTGTTCGTTGCTTTCGATCAAGTTCATGGTATCGTATTTGTAACACAGGAAAGCTCCGTCACTCCGGCAGGTCAAGCTACAACATTAATTGATGTAGACAAAGTAGAAAGCGTTACGTTCTTTTCATAATATCTGATGAAAGTCTTGTATATCCAGTCGGGATACGGAGGAATTTACAGTTATTTTGATAGCTGGGTTGAAGAATGTTTTCGGATCACTCATACAGAGTATATGTCTGCAGATAAACTGGAAGCAGCATCTCTGGTGAAGATCGAAGCGTTTCAGCCGGACTTCGCACTTATGATGGTTGGAGACCGCGTTCCTCACGACTGGCTGACCTGGTTAAAGGGTAAGGGTATTCCCGTGTATGTTTGGCTGACCGAAGACCCATTTTATATTGATATCAGTCTTCAGGTGATTAAGCACGCTGACGCCATATTAACGATTGAACAAAATGCCGCTCTCTATTATCGGGAGCTTGGCTTCCAGCACGTCTATTATGTTCCGATTCCAGTTAATCATCGGCTGTTTAAAAAAATGGACACCGAACATTCTTTTCATTCAAATCTGCTTATCATCGGCTATCCTTACCCTAATCGGGTTCAGCTTATGAAAGAAGCGGTACACCTGCCTTACACGGTTCGAGTCATCGGAACGGAATGGAAAAAATATCTGCCTAAAAAAGTGCTCAAACAGCCGCATATCGATGTCGTCAGCACATGGATTCCACCCGAACAGGCCGTTCATTATTATAACGGGGCAGACATTGTCATCAATGCGCATCGGCCTTATCATTTTGCTTTCAACAAAAATAATATTCGCATCAAAAATGCCAGCTTTAATAACCGAACGTTTGATATCGCTGCATGCGAAGCATTTCAATTAACAGATTTACCCGCGGCCCATCCTTTTTCATCCTTTATTTCTTATCACAGCATTAACGACTTTAAGGAAAAAGCTGCTTTCTATATCAACCATCCTGAGGAACGGCATAAAGCAGCTGCATCCAATTACAAAGAGACCGTACCCGCAAATACGTATGATGAGCTTCCTGAAAAACTAAAGGCGATTCATCTGGCGCTTTCTTAAAACGATTTTTTCATATCGCACAGAAAAAAGCAGCTTGCTCAGCTGCTTTTTTTCTAGCCATCAGAACGGTCCTTCAACTTACGCGGATTCACCTGTTTGTGAAGATCAGGCTTTCCGCCAAGATGCTGTGCAACCTGTTCCCATGACACAATTTTGAAGTTTTGATTGACGGCTTGTCCATTGTCAATATTTTCGCCGTCCTGTGCCACAAAAATCCCGTAAGGATATTTTGGGCCAAGTCCGAAACCGAGAACATCAATACCATCCGTGTCACTAGTACCGTCTATCTTCTTGCCATCTGTGATGTCAAAGTTGGCTACATAGCGATTGCTTCCCTGCCGTTCATACATTGCATAGCTGTTATTTCCCTGACTTGAGGCCATGAGGTAACCTTTGCCGTCTGGCGCATAGTAGATCGTCAGTCCTTCAATATCAGCTGTCAAATGTTCTCCTGCCGCACGGTCGACAACCTGCCCCTTTGATCCTCCGTCTGGCTCAGCATGAAATTTCCAGATGGCCTCATCTTCCTCTGCTATATACAGGTTCCCGTACTCATCATCCGCAACAAGGCCTTCAGTTTGAGAATTCAATTTAAATTCACGCACTTTTTTCCCTGTTACATAACCCTTTCCATTATCAGCAATTTCATACTGCTCAAATTCTCCTTGCTTGCCTGTCACTAGTGCGTAAAATGCTCCTGTTTTCTGGCTGTGATACAGACTGAATCCGTAAACTTCAGAAATATCACTGGAAATAGGATGTTTCGGGTCTGTAATACTTTTCAAATTCCCTTTATCCCCGTCCATTGCGTATACTTCGATTGTATTCTTTCCTTCAGACCGATTGGAGGCGGCAGCAATATCAATTTTTTCGCCGTTCAATGGAAAATCATAACGCAGATCGACATTATTGAGCTTGCCAAACTCGTAAGAATGAAGCTGTTTGCCGTCTAAATCATACACGATGAGCCCTGACTTCTTATTTGTCGTGATCAGTTTGCTTTTTTCCGGATGCTTTTCATGAATCCAAATGGCTGGGTCATCTGCTGCGTCATCGCCTGAAGCGACAGGATCTGTCTCCATTTGCGCTGTCACTTTAAAATGATGTTCCGCATTCACATGATGAGCCGACACCGAGTTTGCTGTCAGGTTAAGCAATAAACCCGCGGCAGTGCTTAGCAGCATTGTTTTTGAAACCTTCATTTGGTACCCTCCTCTTTATCACTATCACTTCTATTGTAAAATATATACAGGTATTTAACTGTGAGGAAAATGAACCTTTTTTTATAGTGTTTCTGACTCATAAACCACTTGTGCCTACGAGGGACGTAAGATAACTCTGTCAGATTTCCTTTTGCGGCGCGCAATAAAATTATAATGAATATTTAGTACATTGTTTATTTAGTTATTTTATTCTATGGCTGCGTCTATTCCATTTTCTATTAAAAAATAACACTTTGTGACATGATCATTCCCCTAAATTTTGTTTTATTGGTTGCTTTCATTAACTCGATTAAAAAGTTGAACATATGATGCATGGTAGAGAAACGAGAGTTGGAGGATAAGCCATGCCTAAACAGCAAACAGCAGAACTAAAACCATTTTTCCATAACAAAACAGTTTTAGTCACTGGCGGAACGGGTTCAATCGGGAGTCAAATTGTCAAACGCCTTTTGCTGCTTACTCCGAAACAGGTGATTGTATTCAGCAAAGACGACAGTAAACAGTATGTTATGAGCCAAAAGTATGCGGAGGATAAGCGGCTTTTATTTGTACTGGGAGATGTGCGCGATTACAGAAGGGTGAATCAGGTGATGAGAGGCGTCGATATCGTCTTTCACGCTGCTGCGCTGAAACAGGTTCCGACCTGTGAAGACCATCCATTTGAAGCGATCCAGACCAATCTCATCGGCGGACAGAATGTGGTGGAGGCTGCCCTTTTACACCGAGTGCAGCATGTCATCAATATCAGTACAGATAAAGCTGTATCTCCTGTGAACACAATGGGTGCCACCAAGCTGTTATCTGAAAAGCTGTTTCATCAAGCAAACCGCCATGTTCAAAACAGAGGAACCGTGTTTTGTTCGGTCCGCTTCGGAAATGTTCTCGGCTCAAGGGGCTCGGTCATCCCTATTTTATTTGAACAAATGATGGAGGGTGAACCGCTTACCATCACAGACAAGAACATGACCAGATTTTTCATGTCAATAGACGATGCGGCTACACTGACATTGCAATCAGCTGCTATTACAAAAGGCGGAGAAACCTTTATTTTTAAAATGGAATCACTGAAACTTGAAGAACTGATTCATGGGTTTGAAGAATATGCATCGCAGCACGGGCTCCCGCGGCCGGCTGCAGTAGAAGTCGGCAAACGTCCAGGTGAAAAGCTTCACGAAGAACTAACATCCCCTCATGAAGTTGAATCACTGTATGAATGGGGCAATCTTTATGCGATCCTTCCGGAGCCGGAAAAACATCCTGATTTTCGCAAAGTCAATCTGCCTGGGTATCAATCAGATCAAGCTCCTCTCATTACAAAAGACAGAATTGCCCAGATTATTGAAGAATTGCATCAAGAAAAAAAGGCATAAAAACAAGCCTGTCTATCCATTAGGCAGGCCTGTTTTTTGTATTTTATTTATTAAAGAGATCCAGATAGCTTTCGTATCCTTCTTCTTTCAGCTTATCTTTCGGCACAAACCGCAGCGCCGCCGAATTTATGCAGTAACGAAGCCCGCTTGGCCCCGGTCCATCATTAAATACATGGCCAAGATGAGAATCCGCAGTACGGCTTCTCACTTCTGTGCGAATCATGCCGTGGCTCGTGTCTAGTTTTTCTTCCACCTCTTCTTCTTCAATCGGCTTTGTAAAGCTTGGCCAGCCGCAGTGGGAATCAAATTTATCCTTGGATGTAAACAACGGCTTGCCTGACACAATGTCTACATACAGCCCTTCTTCCTTATGATTCCAATATTCATTTTGAAACGGCGGCTCCGTGCCGTTATTTTGCGTCACCTCATATTGCATGCGGTTTAGTGACTGAATTTTTTCTTCTTTATTGTACGCCATTTATTTCGCCCCCCAATGCTCGCTGATAAATCCGGCACGTCCAGAACCTGTCCGGTAGCGCTGATAATGTCCTGGATTCTTTTTATAAAAATGCTGATGATAGCCTTCCGCTTCATAGAAAGGTTCAGCTTTTAAAATATCCGTTACAATCGGATCTTTAAATATTCCGCTTTCCGCCAGGCGCTGCTTGGAAGCTTCCGCAAGCTCCTTTTGTTTATCATTATGATAAAAAATGGCTGCACGGTAGGAACTGCCGCGATCGGCAAACTGGCCGCCGGCATCTGTCGGGTCAATTTGCTGCCAAAATAATTCAAGCAGTTTTTCATAAGGGAACACATCAGGATTAAACGTGATTTGAACGGCTTCACGATGTCCTGTCGTTTCACTGCACACCTCTTCATACGTAGGGTTTTCAGTATGGCCGCCTGTATACCCGGACACCACTTTTTCAATTCCCGGCTGTTCGTCAAAAGGTTTAACCATACACCAAAAACAGCCTCCTGCAAATGTGGCGATTTCTTTTTTTTCAGACATACTGGTGCCTCCTTTGTTAATACGTGGTATTATTATATTATAGCATGTAAAAATAGAATGAAAATGATTCTGCTTTTCAATAAAATCTATAGGTTTTAAGCAATATGCTTATGTAATGGAGGTTCACAAATTTGAAAGTAAGAACACAAATGATGTACGATATGGAAACTTTACTCCGTAAAGTCTTTAAACAAATACGCAATGAAATCAATGAGATTCTAGATAAAGAGCTTTCACGGAATGAATTCACCATTCTGCGGATCCTCAATGAACAAGGGCCTAAAAAAGTCACCGAATTTGCGCCTATTTTAGAGGTATCGGCAAGCCACATTACGGCTGTGACTGATGCGCTGGTAGAAAAGGAATGGATTACGCGAATCAGATCGAAGGAAGACAGACGTATCATCCGCATTCATATCACTGAAGCGGGCGAAAAAGTCCTTCAGCATTTCAACGAGAAAAAAACGGAATATTTCTTTAAACGTTTTGACTGCTACAGTGATGCTGAACTTGCCTCATTAATCGAGCTCTTCAGCAAACTAGATAAAAAAAGATGAAAAAAAGCACATACCGCTATATATGGGTATGTGCTTTTCGCAGCGCATCACTTATTTTTCAGTGAACAGTTTCATTGTTTTCCAGCGGCCGTATCTGTAATACAAAAACGCCGCACAGCTGCTTAATAAAAAACTCATTCCGATTCCGAGCCCGATCCCTTTCTGTCCAAACCAAGCTGAAAATAGAGCTGTGAAAGGATATCTCAAAACCCAAAACGAAATCAAATTTAAAACCAGGACCTGCAGCATCGCTCCCGCAGCTCTGACGATTCCGTTCAGTACGAAATTAATCCCGATAAAAGGATAGAAAAACGCGATCCACCGCAAATATTGTTCACCAAACGCAACCGCATCTGGCTCGCTGATAAATAACCTCATGAGGTATTTACCAAATACCCAAATCATAACTGCAATCACCAGCATGCAAGAAATAACAGCCATCACACCTAGCCTTGCAATCGTTCCCACTCTTTTATAGTTTCCGATTCCGATATTTTGCCCTGCCATGCTGTTGACCGCCGTACCGGCAGCCATTGCTGGAAGCGTGATGATGCTGTCGAGCCGCTGCACCGCGCCGAAGCCCGATACCACATGCTCCCCGTATGAGTTGACAACACTCATAATCGCCATCATTCCGCCTGTGATCACCATCATCTGCAGACCAGCTGGAATCCCGAGTTTCAAAATCAGCGCGGACTCTTCCCACTTGGGCACTCGCGGAATAGAGAACGGCACAAGCTTGTGTTTGATGACATAGAATAATCCATACAGAAACGCAATGCTCTGCGACAAAATCGTCGAATAAGCAGCTCCCGCTATTCCCATGCGGAACACAGAAATAAAGAGCGGTGCCAACACTGCATTCAGCACAACGGCAAACGCGATAAACCGGAGAGGTGTCTTGCTGTCGCCGAGCGCCCGAAGCACAGTACTGATAAAGTTATAACCAAACAAAAATAAAATGCCGATAAATTGAATCTGTAAATAGGTCTCAGCAAGCGGTACCATTGACTCCGGCGTTTTTAGAAGACGAAGCAAGTGCTCTGACAGAAAAAAACCGGCCGCGCCGAATCCGATGCTTAGGCCTGTTAATAAAACGACAAAAGCGTTAATATACGACGCCATTCCTTTTTCATCGTCTTTTCCCTTTTGCTGTGACAAAATGGTTAACGTCGCATTGTTAAGACCCAAAATAAAAGACAGTACGGTTAAAACAATCGTGCTTGATACCGCAGCTGCCCCTAGAGCCTTTGCCCCCAATAAATTGCCGATCCACAAACTGTCTATAAATTGAAAGGAAACCTGCAATGCGTTTCCGAGCATAATAGGCGTTGAAAACAGCACAAGCTGTTTCAGCACGTTCCCCTGTGTAAAATCATATGCTTTCATTTTTTCTCCTTGTGTTATCAAATTTTCGACAGACTGCACGAAAAAAAGAGACGTTGTTTCATGTCTCTTTTTTTCATGATTTATCGGTTTTTTTCCGGTCTCTCATACCGAATGTAAACACCATCACACTTAGGAACAAGGCACAATACGAAATGTTCAAGTACATTTGATCCATATCTTCAGCGGCTAAATGATGATAAGCAAGCCAGCCGAAATACAGGGAAAATGTAAAGGATAATAAACTGAAATACTGGTAAATCCGTTTCATTTTCAGTCACCTCTATTGTTTAGGATGGTAATAGGAAAACTCAATTTCATCTTTTTCTAAATTTATTTTATCCGCTTTGACATACATTCCATTCGTTAAAGGCATTTCTGACAGACGCACTTCAATGCTTTTATCGCCGGGATGAACGTGGACAAATGATGGCAATTCGTAAAAGCTGTCCATATAATTTAACACAAAGCTAATCGGTATACTCAATTTCCCTAGCGAAAATTTCGTAACATTCAGCTCCACATCGCCATTTTTTTTCACGGTCGGTTCAAAAGCGACAAACGCAGCAATGG
Source organism: uncultured Bacillus sp. (assembly GCF_958411575.1). Lineage (NCBI taxonomy): Bacteria > Bacillati > Bacillota > Bacilli > Caryophanales > Bacillaceae > Bacillus > uncultured Bacillus sp. The sequence continues at coordinate 165,841 of NZ_CATYRA010000007.1, read as the reverse complement.
ACGTGGAAAAAGCCTTGATTTTCCCTGCGACATGAACATCATCATCTATCTCTACTTTATAATCAAGCTTGTTTGATGCTTTGTCGTTTAAATATGAGTTGACAAACGCAGCTAATGATTCTTTTGTGCTTGTCACTCGAAATCCATACTCGCTCTCAGCTGAATCCTTCACCTGGGCTTGTTCTCCCGGCAGCATAACAAGTGCCATAAATCCAACGGCGAGGATAATATTAATTGCAAGCAATATAAAAAACAGTCGTTTCCACTTATTCATGCTGTCACCCTACTCTTTCGGTAATCCTTCTTTTTTAATGGCTTGATAGACGCGCTTCGCGATAAGGGAATAACCCGTACTATTAGGATGAAAATCATCTTCCTCAGAAATTCGGCTGCTGTCACTTTTTTCATTGAACAAGTCGTCGATATGAATGATTTTTGCATGTTTATCTTTTTCCAGCTCTTTTTCAGCAATATGGTTCCAATCACTGACGACTCCGTTTATTTCATTTAATTCAGATAACGTAAACGTAAACGGATTATACATGCTGACATAAATCAGCTCAGCGTGATCATTCAGCTCCCGAATTTCAGAAATGATTTTTTCAAAACGCTTTTCATACGGCTTTTCCGCTTCCTGAAACGGTTCAACGGTTAATTGAAGAAAGTTTTGGCGAAGGACTTTCATCAAATCATTACCGCCAATGGTAAAAAAGACATAATCTGCGTCCTTTATGCCTTTTTGAACCTTTTTATCTTTTAGTTTCTCTAATAAATCATCCGAACGGTTCCCTTTTACGGCATAATTTTTTACGTCTACCGTTTTGACTTGCTTATCTGAACGGATGGAATCTGCCACCTTGCCGACATATCCCTTTCCGTCGGGATCTCCGACTCCTTCTGTCAGCGAATCTCCGACAGCCGCAATGACAATGTCCTCTTTCGTTTTCGGTTCATGAGCTTTTTGTTTTCCCTCAGATGCTGTACGTATACTCGTACAAGCAGTTAGAAGCAAAATCAAACTGGCCATGAGTGAAAAAATGCGCAGCTTCAATCTTGTTGCTCCTTCCCATTCTACTAGTGGAAAGTGTATCATGTTTTAGGAGATTTGCAAATGCCTAGTCTTCTAGCTTACTTGAGTGTACTGGCTGACTTCACATCGGCGATAATATCATCGTACGGTGTATTTTCCACTCCATTATAATCTTTCAGCACCTTGCCGTTCGGGCCTACCAAATAAAAAGAAGATTGATGAATGACTTGGTCCTCTCCCTCCGGTTTCTTCACAATCGCTTTAAAGCTCTTAAGCGCGAACGCCTCAATATCACTCTGGCTGTATCCCGTGAGGAAATCCCAATTATCAAAAGATAATGGATAATTTGCGGCGAACTTCTTCAGCTGTTTCGGCTTATCGTTTTCTGGATCAACACTAAACGATACGATGCGGACATCTATATTCTCGGCTTTCAGTTTTTTTTGCAGATCGGTCATATGAGCGGTCATTGGCGGACATACCGTTTCACAATTGGTAAAAATAAAATCTGCCAGCCATACTTCTCCTTTTAAACTCTCTAAAGAAACGTTCTTGCCGTCTTGGTTTTGAAATGTAAAAGGCTCCACCTCGTAATTGAGCGGATCTTTAATCTGTTGTCCCCCGCAGGCACACAAAAGCAGAAAAAACAGCCCTGCCGTTAAACCCTTGATAACCTTCATGACATTCATCCTTTCCAGCCAGCATAAAAGCGCTTTCTAAAATCGTCCTTACTTGCTGCGTCCCATGTTTGTATTCGATATTGGGCAAAAAAAATCCTGCATGCCTCCCAATCACTGATTACAAAGGGGGGCATACAGGTATAAACGGCATATTACGCGTTGTGCTTTAACACCTCTTGATGAAAAACAGCCTGATAATCTGCCCATTTCATCCGGCGCTTCATATAATGTCGGAAAGAATACACTTTTGCCCTGCTGTTTGATGAAAACACTTCTTTTAAGTAGAATTGCAAATGGTGATGTAACATAAAGAAATAGTGCTCATCTTCCTTTAATACAGGTATTTCTGTCACTTTCACCTGAATCCCGTCACTGCGTTTGAACTCTAGGCTTTTGAGTAACAAGCTATCAATCCTCTTTTTTTGTTTTTCTTCTATTATATACAATGCCAGCCGGACTGTCTGTCATTTTGCGCGGTTGTGTAAAAAAATTAGATCAGCAAATGGAACAAGTCCTCATCCTTATTCACCTCTACATAATGAAACGGTTTTCTGTTCATCCGTTCAATCAGCGGCCCATAGTCGGCCTTGTTCTGCAGCTCGATGCCGACAAGAGCAGGTCCGTTGCTTTTATTATTTTTCTTCGTATATTCAAATCTTGTAATGTCATCATTAGGCCCGAGAACTTCGTCAAGAAATTCGCGGAGCGCCCCCGCTCTTTGCGGAAAATTGACGATAAAATAATGCTGAAGTCCTTCAAAAATCAAGGAACGCTCCTTCATTTCCTGCATTCTTCCGATATCGTTATTGCCCCCGCTGACCACACATACCACATTTTTGCCTTTAATTTCATCCTTGTACAAATCAAGCGCTGCGACAGAAAGAGCTCCAGCCGGTTCAGCAACTATTGCACATTCGTTATATAATTCAAGAATGGATGTACATACTTTTCCTTCAGGCACAAGGAGAATGTCATCAACGACAGATTCCAGCGTTTGGAACGTTTCCTCACCAATTTTTTTAACAGCTGCTCCATCTACAAACTTATCAATTTTATCAAGTGTGACGACATGCCCAGCTTTGTTTGATTCAAAATAGGATGCCGCTCCCGCCGGCTCAACAGCAATTACCTTTGTATCAGGAGACACATTTTTCAAATATGTACCTACTCCTGAGAGAAGGCCGCCTCCTCCGACACTTGCAAATAGAAAATGAGGTTCTGTATCAATGTCGTTTAAAATTTCGACTGCCAATGTTCCCTGTCCAGCCATCACATCCGGATCATCGAACGGATGGATAAACGTCCGGGATTCCGCCTCACAGCATTCAACAGCGCTTTTATACGCATCGTCAAACGTATCACCTGTCAAAATAATATCGATAAACCCTTTCCCGAATAGTTCAACTTGAGATACTTTTTGTCTCGGTGTTGTGGACGGCATAAAAATTTTCCCGTGAATGCCAAGATGTTTACACGAGAACGCCACACCTTGAGCGTGGTTTCCGGCACTTGCACACACAACTCCGTTCTCAGTCTGCTCGCTGGAGAGCTGTTTGATTTTATGATAAGCCCCTCTGAGCTTAAAAGATCTGACAACTTGCAAGTCTTCACGTTTCAAATAGATATTGCATTCATATCTCTCAGAAAGTCTGTCATTCCTTTGCAAAGGTGTGTGAATGACAACATCCTTCACGTTTTGATGAGCCTTCAAAATGTCTTTCACTTGGATGAGAGAGTTTTCTTTAAGCAACGGTTTCATGTACAGATTCCTTTCTTGTTTTAAATCCCTATTTAATATGCCATTATAACACGAATATTCAAAAAATAAGACAATTATTTTTATTTCATAATTTAAAAAATACTGACTACCTTCACCACATCTTGTGGTTACACCTGCTTCACCAATATCCTGGGAGGCCTTAGAAAAAAGATGATTGTAAATAAAACGTGTTTTCAGCCAAAAGGCATGATATAATAAAACCAATTAGAACCAAAAGGAGCCAATTGATGAATACCGCACCAATATCTAACACATTTCAACATCTCATCGGAGAACATCAAACATTCCTGGAAGCGAAGCGAATCGCCAAGCAGTTCTCACTATCAGAGCTTCCTGTCTTGATAACAGGAAAAATCGGAACAGGAAAAGATCATTTCGCACAAGCAATACACCAGGGATCTTCGAGATACAGTGAACCCTTTATTAGCGTCAATTGCAGCACCCATTCGGAAGAAAGCCTTATGCGTGAGCTTTTTGGCCCTAACGGAGACTCAGGTGTGTTTCAAAAAACGGCTCGAGGAACCCTTTTTCTTGATGAAGTATGGCGCATGCCTGCCTCTGTACAAGCTCAGCTGCTGAAAGTGCTTGATTCAGACACGGAGAAACCGCGAATCATCTGTGCTTCGGCAGATGGATACGCAGAACATACATTCAGGCAAGACTTATTTTACAGACTGAATATCTTAACGCTCACACTGCCTGAATTGTCTGAACGAAAAAGCGATATACCGCTTTTGACACAATATTTTCTCTCAAATTCCGGTCAGCAATTGTTCATTGATCCCTCAGTCTTTTCGATGCTTGAGCAACACACATTTGAAGGCAATGTCAGGGAGTTAAAAAACGCCGCAGATTATATGGCGGCAGTCGCAAACGGAGGAACGATTCATCCATATGACCTGCCTCCATATATTAGGGGTGCTATAGACGGAAAAACGTCGAAGAAAAAAGCGAAGCTGCTGACTTTAATGGAAAAAGCCGAGTTTTTGTTTATTTTGGAAACAATAAAAGCGTTAAACGAAAAAGGAGAACCAGCCAGCAGACGGATCATTTCGGAACACAGCAAAAACACCCAAACCTCGTTATCTCCGCAACAGGTCAGAAGCCGTCTCGATTATTTGGAGAAAAAAGATTATGTCACAAAAAGCCGTGGACGCGCCGGCACTAAAATTACTTTAGAGGGTTTGAGCTTTTTAGAAACACTGAAGAATCAAATGATCTAACGATCGAAAGGAGAATGCACTTGTTTACAATCAAAGAAGAGATTGCCAATGCGATAACACACGGCATCGGTGTGCTCTTATCCATACCAGCATTAGTGTTTTTGATCATATTTGCGGCTCATTACGGGTCTGCATGGGACATTGTCAGCTTTACAATATTCGGTGTCTCTATGCTGCTGTTATATTTGAGCTCCACACTGCTTCACAGTATCACCCATAAAAAGACGAAGGATATTTTGGAGATTATTGATCATAGCGCCATTTACGTACTCATCGCCGGAACCTATACGCCTTTTTTGCTGGGGCCGCTGAAAGGCACACTCGGCTTCACCCTGCTGGTTATCGTTTGGTCTCTTGCCCTAGGCGGAATCGTTTTTAAAATTTTCTTCGTGAAACGCTTTATCCTATTGTCAACCTTTGTGTATTTGATTATGGGATGGCTGATGATTATCGCGGTTAAACCTTTATACGCTTCGCTGAGCGGAGCGGGATTCAGCCTTCTTTTTCTCGGCGGCATTTTATACTCTGTCGGAACCATCTTTTATATTTGGAAAAAGATCCCCTTCCATCACGCCATTTGGCACAGCTTTGTATTAGGCGGAAGCGCTGCGATGTTTTTCTGTGTGCTGTTTTATTGTGTAAAGGTGCCGTTTATTTCGTAACAGAAAAGCGCAGTCTTTAAGACTGCGCTTTTTCATGCACGTAATTGTTTTTCATTTGCAGGTATATAAGCTTTTGAAAAGGACAATTCAATGTCTGCTGGTTTTAAACGTTTAAAAAACGATCCCTTTTGCATGTCATCTGTTCCTTTCGTTTCCACCATCACCAACGGAAGATGATAACGGACCGCAAGCTCTACAGGATCTATAGAACCGTCTAATGAAAGAATCAGGCTTTGTCCTTTTTCCAGCTGTTTCGTCACATCTTCATATACCTTTTCTGAATCGCCGTCTGAAATCACATCCATCCGATCTAGCCATTGCCCGATAAAAGGCAAGCGAAATACTTTGGGATTGGCAATAAAACCGGCCGGTTCCTCAATATATCCAGCAACTAAGGCCAGTTCAGCCAAACGCAAACGAGAATGCACATATAAAACAGGACCGCGCGGTATTGGTTCAGGCTGATGGATCGTCACAACTGAACCGGTGATGCCGATACAGCCTTCCAAAAACGCCTTTGGCTGCTCGTAGACAAGGGTCATCTGTTTTTTGTATGACAGACGGGGATCAAGCATCCTTTGATTAAATAATTGTTTCATATTTTTTAACAGCATATACACAATATAAACCACTAGCAAGCTGTAGCGAACCAATTAAAATCCTCCCGTTTCAGAAGAATTCTTTTTTTCATACACCAGAAATTCATAATCGTACGGGTTTTTTTCGTCCTTGATCCCCCGCTCAGAAGAAACCAGTTTCCAATTGGTTTCGTCAAATTCGGGGAAGTGGCGGTCACCCTCAAACTCGTGATGAATTTTCGTCATATACAATCTGTCCGCATACGGGAACAGCGCAGTATAGAGCTGAGCCCCTCCGATCACAAAGCATTCCTCAGAGCCTGAACAAATGTCCAAAACATCCTTTAACGAACTGACAACCGTGCATCCCGGAAATTCTGAAGCCGGTGCTGATGTGACGACAATATTTTTCCGGTTCGGAAGCGGACGTCCAATCGATTCATATGTTTTCCGGCCCATAATGATTGAATGGCCCGATGTTACTTTTTTAAAGTACGCAAGATCATTGGGCAAATGCCACGGCAAATCATTGTCTTTGCCGATCAGCCTGTTGGCATCCATCGCAAAAATGAACGAAATCATACGCTGACCGCTCCTTTAATATGAGGATGCGGATCATAGTCCTCGATGATAAAATCCTCAAATGCAAAGTTGAAAATAGAATCAATTTCTCTGGCGAAACGAAGCTTCGGCAGCGGGCGCACGTCTCTTGTCAGCTGCAAATTGACCTGTTCAATATGATTTTGATAAATATGAACATCGCCAAATGTATGAATAAACTCGCCCGGTTCAAGCCCAGTCACATGAGCAATCATCATGGTTAACAGGGCATAAGAAGCAATATTAAACGGCACACCGAGGAAAACATCAGCAGAACGTTGATACAGCTGACAGGACAGCTTGCCGTCAGACACGTAGAATTGGAACAGGCAATGGCACGGCGGCAACGCCATTTTATCAATTTCACCAACATTCCATGCGCTCACGATTAAGCGTCTGGAGTTCGGATTTGTCTTAATATCTTCAATAAGGCGGGAAATTTGATCAATGGTTTCCCCGTCAGCTCCCCGCCAAGAACGCCATTGTGAACCGTATACAGGTCCGAGTTCACCGTTTTCATCAGCCCACTCATTCCAGATCCGCACTCCGTTTTCCTGCAGATAGCGTACATTGGTATCCCCTTTTAAAAACCACAGCAGCTCATGCGCAATTGATTTAAAGTGGAGTTTTTTTGTGGTCAGCATCGGAAAGCCTTCCTGTAAATGAAATCTCATTTGATACCCGAAGGTGCTGATTGTTCCGGTCCCTGTCCGGTCTCCCTTTTTTTCGCCATGCTCTAAGACATGTCTGCATAAATCCTTATACTGTTTCATTTTTTTCATCCTTTAAAAGTAGTCTTCTAGTAGTGTAACACAATAAAAAATCATTTCTGAACCCAGAAATGATTTTTTTATAGTCAGCTGATGACAGGTTTTTCATCCTGTTCTTTTTCTTCATCTTGCAGATCCTGATGCGTATGAGCAATTCTGCTCGCCGCTGCTGCCGCAAGGGCTGCCACAATATCATCCATAAAGGTATGAATACCGTCTGGACTCTCATCAAGTTCCTTAATGATTCCAATTTTCTCTTTATCCAAATAACCGAAGTTAGTCAAGCCTATCGATCCGTACACATTAACGATTGAAAGAGGGATAATTTCATCTATGCCGTAAAGTGGTTCATCTGTTTCAACAAGGTGCTGAAGCGGTTCCGGAAGAAGTTTCTGCTCAGCGAGCTGATCAAGCGCAAGGCCTGTTAAAACAGCATGAATAATTTCACGTTTGTTCAGCACTTTATCTACGTTCTCCATACATACACTGAGCGGCAGATTTGGATTGTATTTTTCCTGAAGTTTTTGAACAATCTGCGCAATATCTTCTATCATAACGCCCCGTTTATTCAGCATATCTTTTGTTATATCGACCATTTCATTCATTGTGTACTTTTTCATGTCTAATGGCATCTCCTTTACGCACTCATCCAGTTGGGAGGCGTGTTGCGGTCCCAGTAAATGCTCCCAAGTTCATGATGTGATTGAAATCCATCTTCTGCTGTATGATAGTGAAAATTAAACCAGTAGCCATCGTGGGGCGGGTGGTCTCTTCGCACATGAAATCTGAGGAGATCTTCTCCAGTCGTCCGATTGTAAACGTTGAAAATTTTTTCCGTTTTGCCCGCTGAAGGCATGCTGGAAATTACAACATCTTGATACGCCTCATCATCTTGCAATGTTGCTAAATAATCACTAATCACGTTTTCAATTTGCGGCAGTATCTCTTTCCGATAGTCATCCTCAATGACCGGAGCGATTTTGCTGCCGAATTTCAAAAAGGACTGATCCTCAGCACTGTCAAGGAGCTGTTCCTTGTACGATTGAAAAAGCAGTTCAGGGTCTTGCCTGTCTTCCGACTCATCATCATCGTACAGGTCATGCTCATCATAAAAAGCGGTGTAATCATTCTGCTCAAGACTGCTCGGCTGTCCGGAGGGCTTGTCCGCCATAAGAGCAGCCGGAGGAGATACGAGCCCGAATGTTACAATGGTAAATAAAACTACAAGAGTCTTTCTCATCCACAATTTCATGACTGCTTATTCCTCTCTATTTTATTGTCATGTTTCTCTTATTTTAGCACACCCGAAACATGCAAGTCATGTATGATATGAAACTGATATGCAAATTAGGAGATTCGTTGCTTTGCGGTTTGTGTAAAAACGCTTACAATATTCTATGAAAGGAGGCTTTCCGCATGATTGACGCTCTGTTTGCCACAGTTTCACTCTTAACATTGTTATACTTTGTCGTCATGGAAGTCACCGATTAACAGAAAGCCCGTGATATCAATCACGGGCTTGTTTTGCTTGCGGCTTGAATAACGCCATAATGGAACAATGCTGTTTTTCTTTTCATGACGTTAAAACCAAACTGTTCAAATCGCGGGCTTTTCCAGTGGTCTTTTAGCACAACGCTTTTTCTGGCAGCGCGCACCGCTTCTTTGATACACCCTCTATCTAAAACTGAATCCTCTGCCAAATCCCGTAACGGCGCGATGCCGTCAGACGTCTCTACAGGCTCATGAAACATTGGATCAAAATAAACCACATCAACAGAGTTGTCAGGAAGCTGCTTGATGTACTCAAAGCAATCACCATTCTTCACTTGGATTCTTCTCATTGCAGCCTGAAGCTCTTCTATGCCCGTTTCCCATGAATGCAGTCCCGTCCTCACTAGAACAGACACAAGGCTGTTTTTTTCAATCCCAATCACAGAACCCGTTTCACCTACTGCCATACTTGCGATAATGGCATCCGAACCGAGCCCGAGTGTACAATCTAAAAACGTGTCCCCTTCCGATAAACCAGCTGCCCGAAGCATCGGCTCCTGCTCCCCCCGTATGAAGCGTTTAGCTCTGAACATCGCTGTATTCGGATGAAAAAAGAATTTGGCACCTTGTTTCGTATAAAGTTCAAACCGCTCTTTGCCGACCACTAGCAAATCACGTTCAGCTGACTTCAGCAGGTTTTCAACCGTTTGTTTATTTCGGCCGCAAAATGGCATATTCAGCTCTTTTGAAAGCTGCTTTGCGGTTTTTATGGTATGTTCAGACGGTCTATAGCTTGTTGTTATCATCTTCAGTACTCCCAAAAAGAAAATGCCCGGAAAACGGGCATTTAGCAGTGTGCATCAAAGGCAGCGGTTAAATTTTTCATAATCTCTTCCATATCGTGTCCTTCAATTTCATGACGTGGAATAAAATGTACGACTTCTTTGCCTTTCAAAAGAGCCATCGACGGTGAAGAAGGCTCCTGGCCAGTAAAATACTCACGCATTTTTGCAGTAGCTTCTTTATCTTGACCCGCAAATACAGTCACCGTATTGTCAGGTGTTTTGTCATGCTGGAGGACTGCCTGCGTTGCCGCAGGACGCGCAAGGCCTGCTGCACAGCCGCACACAGAGTTAACGACTACAAGTGTTGTGCCCTCTGCCTTTTCCATAAAGTTTTCTACTTCTTCCGCTGTTGTTAATTCATCAAAACCTGCCCCAGTCAGTTCGCGGCGCATCGGTACGACAAGCTGGCGCATGTATTCTTCATAAGCCATTGACATAAAAAAGCCCCCTCTATTATCCTTCATCTGAAGTAAGGATACTATAGAGAGGGCCGGATTTCAAATGTTCACGCCTTAAAATAGAAGAAAGAGTTCCACGCTGTCTATATTTTCATGATACCGCCGGTGTTGGCGCTTGTCACAAGTTTAGAATAACGTGCCAAGTAGCCGGTTTTCACTTTCGGTTCAAACCCTTTCCAGTTGGCTTTCCGTTTTTCCCATTCTTCTTCTGGCACTAGTACATCCAATATGCGTTTTTCAATATCAACGATGATATGGTCTCCGTTTTCAACAAAGGCAAGCGGTCCTCCCTCTGCAGCCTCTGGTGATACGTGACCGATTGAGAGTCCTCGGGAGGCTCCGGAAAAACGTCCGTCTGTAATCAATGCCACTTTTGGGCCAAGTCCCATTCCAACGATTTGGGATGTAGGCGCAAGCATTTCCGGCATGCCAGGTCCGCCTTTTGGTCCTTCGTATCGGATAATGACGACGTCGCCTTCTTTTACTTTCCGGTTGATAATGCCGTCAAGTGCCTCATCCTGAGAATCAAATACGACAGCCGGCCCTTCGTGTCTCGTGATACCGTTTTGTACGCCGCCTGTTTTAATGATAGCACCGTCTGGAGCCAGATTACCGAATAAAACAGCAAGGCCTCCCTTTTCAGTGAATGGTTCATCCAGCGGATGGATGACGTCATAATCCTTTACTTCATGTCCAGCAATGGTTTCTCCAAGTGTTTTTCCTGTAACAGTCAGCGCGTCCAAATGAAGCGCTCCTTCTTTCTTGGAAAGCTCATTCAGCGCCGCTGACACACCGCCCGCTTCATGAAGATCTTCAATAAACACATCAGACGCAGGCGCCAGCTTGGCCAAGTGCGGCACGCGCTCAGCGACTTCGTTAATGCGTTCTAAAGAGTATTCAACGCCGGCCTCGTTTGCAAGAGCAAGCGTATGAAGAACGGTATTTGTTGAACCGCCGAGCGCCATATCGAGTGCAAACGCGTTATCAATCGCTTTTACAGTGACAATATCACGCGGTTTGATATCTTTGCGAATGGTTTCCATTAATTGCGCAGCCGACTTTCTGACAAACTCTTTGCGTTCCGGTGATGTCGCAAGAATGGTTCCGTTACCCGGCAAAGCAAGTCCAAGTGCTTCGGACAGGCAGTTCATTGAATTCGCCGTAAACATGCCAGAGCAAGACCCACATGTTGGACATCCAAACTGCTCTAATTCTTGAAGTTCGTTTTCGTTGATTTTTCCTGCTTGGTAAGCGCCTACCCCTTCGAATACTGAAGAAAGGGAGATTTTCCGTCCGTCACTTGTTCTTCCTGCCGCCATCGGCCCGCCGCTGACAAAAATCGTCGGAATGTTGATGCGCATTGCCGCCATAAGCATTCCCGGCGTGATTTTGTCGCAGTTCGGAATACAGACCATTCCGTCAAACCAGTGTGCGGAAACAACCGTTTCCACAGAGTCAGCGATGATTTCACGGCTCGGCAGCGAATATCTCATACCGATATGCCCCATCGCGATACCGTCATCTACTCCGATGGTATTAAATTCAAACGGTACGCCCCCAGCTTCTCTAATTGCTTCTTTTACGATTTTCCCAAACTCCTGCAAGTGAACATGACCGGGAACGATATCAATGTATGAATTACAAACCGCAATAAACGGCTTGCCGAAATCCTCTTCTTTTACACCTGCTGCACGAAGCAAACTGCGGTGCGGAGCTCTATCGATTCCTTGTGTGATCATGTTACTGCGTAATTCTGCCATGGTGATCCCCCTAAATTCTTTCAATTGTTAGACTGGATTTTATTTTAACAATTTTCAGTTTATTTTTGGGCTATTTTTGCATAAAGATGAAATACAGGCCGCCCTCGCCTTGATTGTTTCCTTCATGTTTTTATATTTATATAGCTTTCTATCGATGTGAACCCTCCAACTATTTATATTGTTACTTACTATAAATAGTTTTCAGATATTTTTCAACAATATTCGAAATAATTTTTATAAAAAATGAATTCACATAAAAAAGGTGCATGATCTGCACCCTTTTCTTTCTTTTATTCACCTTTCCTTCTACTCTCTGTCATTTGTTTCCAAACAGAGCCTTTTGCTTCTTCTCCATGCTCAATACGTTCAAGCGCCATTTTCACTTGAAGGCTGACCTCAAATTCGGGATCGTCTTCGGCAGCGCGTAAAGCTTCAATTGCACTTTCATCGCCGACTTCATACAGGAACATAGCCGCACGCCAGCGGACAAGCTTGCTAGAGTCGCTTAACGACTTGATCATAGCAGGAATGGCTTGAGGGTCGCCGATATCAGACAGGCAGTCTCCGGCCGTTCTTCTGACTGAGACAGCTTTGTCCTCAAGTGCTTTATACAATAGAGGAAGAACATCAGGTGTTTCAATCATCCCTAAGTACACAACAGCCTGTCTTCTGATGGACACCTTGGGATCATCCAATGCCTTCTGTAAAACTGGGATATCCTCCTCTTTCGGATCCATCTGTTCCAGATGTGCATAACGCTTTTTCCAATCCTCATCATCCAGCATGTCGAGCGTTACTTTATACGCTTTGCGCTGTACAGCTTGTTTTGCTTCGCCCTTTCCTTGAGCGGCTGCTTCTGTCAGCCGTTTCAGCCGTTCATCACTGTATGCGGCCTGAAGCTCTTCTGTCACGTCATGACCGATTTCATTAAAGTCGCCGAATCTAACGCCTTGTTCTTTCCAGGCCCGCTCAAACACAACATTTGAGGCTTCAGATCTGAGTTTTAAGATCGCCTGCTGAAAGCGTTCAGGCAAACCGAAGCGCTCTTCCCGCTCCCCATCCGTCAATTTGACCTGCATAGGAATGCCGCTGAACATCTGTACAAAAACTTTCACCTCTCCAAAAGACTCTTGATCAGAGCGGTTTTCTTCCGCTCTTTCAGCACTTTCCATCCCAAATGAAGTGCGGACTTGCGGTAAAATGTCTTTCCAGTCGTATCTTGCATTCCGTTCAACAGCAAGAAAGTCAGCAACGTGGTATACCCCTTTAACCCCTTCTATTTTAAGGATTTCCGCTATAACAGGCGGTGCGCCTTCTGCTTGGTCCGGTTTATAGTTATTGCTTTTGCCCGCCGGAAGCTCTTCCGTTAAGATAACCTTCATTGTATTCGGGCTTGGCGTAGGTTCAATTGATTTTATCTTCATGATCGTCCTCCTATAGCATATCTGTGACTTATTCTATCATAGTCGCTTCAAGCCTTCTATTACGACGTTTTGGCATCAATCCCGGGTATGTCTTTTTCTAATTGGCGGATATACTGAAGCATAAATTCGTGTCTTTCTTCTGCCAGTTCCCGTGCGGTGTCTGTATTCATCATATCTATCAGCCGCAGCAGCTTATGAAAAAAATGAGCGTAGGCGCTTTGATCATCTCCATAAAGGCCGTGCCCTTTTGCGCCCGCAAACATAAAAGCTCTGGCAATACCGACTGCACCTATCGCATCAAGCCTGTCAGCGTCCTGTACAACCTTTCCCTCAATGGAGAGCGGCTCCCCCTCAAGCTTTTCCCTGTCCCGAAAGGACATCTTTGTGATGATGTGAATTACTCTGTCAGCATCCTCTTTTCCAATTCCGAAAGTAACGAGCTGATTATATACTTCGCTCACAGAAAGCCTGATCGTATCAGGAAGTTTGACATCAATTAAATCATGAACCAACGCCGCTGTTTCAACGATGAACAAATCCGCGTTTTCCTTTTCTCCAATATACACAGCAAGATCTGCAACTCTTGATATATGTAGCCAATCATGTCCAGAACTTTCGCCTGTTAGGACAGATTGCACCCATGTCCTGATTTGGTCTGCCTGCTTCAATTCCGTCATAAAAACACCTCTTTATTGCCCTAATAGCTTCAGGATAACGTCTTCCAGCTCTTTCGGATTTGTATTTGGTGGATAGCGGCCAATGATTTCGCCGTTTCTGTCCACTATAAACTTCGTGAAATTCCACTTGATTGCCTTAGTTCCCAGCATCCCTTTCGCGTGCTCAGTCAAATACACATACAGCGGGTGCGCGTTTTTTCCATTTACTTCTACTTTTGAAAACATAGGAAACGTAACACCGTAATTTGTTTCGCAAAAATCCTGTATGTCTGCCTCGTCACCAGGCTCTTGGTTCATAAATTGATTGCAGGGGAACCCTAAGATCTCCAGGCCCTCCTGCTGATATGTATCATATAACTCCTGAAGCTGCTTCAATTGGGGAGTAAAGCCACATTTACTCGCTGTATTCACGATCATCAATACCTTTCCGGCAAAAGGCTGAAGTGTCATGTCTTTCCCTGTTATTGTACGTACTCTCATATCATATATAGACATGTAAGTCCCTCCTATGTCCCTGCTGCTGATTATTTTACCTTTTTTATATCTCAATTCAAAATGCAAACATCATTTATCGGAACTCTTAAGAAATGAATCACATAAGTGGTGAGCATCTGCTCATTATGAATTTATGTGGCTCATTTTTTATCTTATCATTCTATAAAACAATTCAATTCCCTTCTGAGATACATCATGGAAAATCATTTTACTGTGAAACCAAAAGGCGTATCTATGCGTTTTATTTAAAGAGTTTTCTGTTGTTTCCCCCTCAACACTTATAGATAGATTGAAAATTGGCGTGAAAATTCCTATAATGAAGAAAATCAAACGGGGAAATGATGGAGGTGGCACGTTGCCTATTAATATACCAACACACCTGCCGGCAAAACAGGTGCTTGAGAGTGAGCATATATTTGTAATGGATGAAAGCAGAGCATTTCATCAGGATATCCGGCCGCAAAAAATTATCATATTGAATTTGATGCCGAAAAAAATCCAAACAGAGACTCAACTTCTCAGATTGCTTGGAAATTCACCTTTACAGGTTCATTTTACATTTTTAATTCCAAGCACACACACGCCGAAAAATACTGCAAGAGAACACCTTGACGAATTTTACACGACTTTTTCCAATATCCGTCACAAGAAGTTTGACGGCATGATTATCACCGGTGCGCCGATCGAGCATTTGGCGTTTGAAGATGTTTCATACTGGGAAGAGCTCAAAGAGATCATGGAGTGGAGCAAAACAAATGTCACTTCAACCTTGCATATTTGCTGGGGCGCTCAAGCAGGTTTGTATTACCATTACGGTGTGGAAAAAATTCAAACGCCGAAAAAAATCTTCGGTGTGTTCGAACATACAGTTCTTGCAAAACACGAAAGATTGGTAAGAGGTTTTGACGAGCTATACTACGTGCCGCATTCCCGGCATACAGATATAAATATGGAGCAGCTTCAAGCAGTGCCCGAGTTAAATATTCTTACCGCATCGAAGGAAGCTGGGGTTTGCTTAATTGTATCTAAAGACGAAAAACAAGTCTTTTTAACAGGGCACCCTGAATATGATACAAATACGCTTCTTCAAGAGTATGAAAGAGATCTTGAACGAAACCTTTCTACTGTCGAGGCGCCTAAACATTATTTTGCAGAAGACAGCAAAGAGCCTGTGAATCGCTGGAAAGCGCATGCGACATTATTGTTTATGAACTGGCTGAATTATTACGTTTACCAAGAAACTCCTTATGAATGGGACTAATTTTTCTTTTTTTAGTGATACGCTGAGCAAAAAATATGATAAAATACATCTGATTCAGTATGCGTATAACAAAAATTTAAAATAATGGAATCCAAATCTTTTAAAATTAGCTTAATTTTTTCACTGCATTAATAATTCGATTATGTATTTGTGTTATGTTTATGTATAGACAATAACTCCTTACGATGCATGAAGCTTGCTTGTTGTTGATTACATTGAGGTGAATTTACTTGAATACCAATAAAAGAGTATTAATTTTGACTGCAAATTACGGAAATGGACATGTGCAGGTAGCCAAAACGCTTTATGAGCATTGTGTACGTCTCGGCTTTCAGCATGTAACAGTTTCTAATTTGTACCAAGAGTCAAATCCGATTGTTTCAGAGGTAACTCAGTACCTTTATTTAAAAAGCTTCTCAATCGGGAAACAGTTTTATCGTTTGTTTTATTACGGAGTTGACAAAATCTATAATAAACGTAAATTTAATATTTACTTTAAAATGGGTAATAAACGATTGGGCGAACTTGTCGATGAACATCAGCCCGATATTATTATTAATACATTTCCGATGATCGTTGTGCCGGAATACAGACGCCGAACAGGAAGAGTCATCCCTACCTTCAATGTTATGACTGATTTTTGCCTTCATAAAATTTGGGTTCACGAAAACGTGGATAAATATTATGTGGCAACAGATTATGTGAAGGAAAAACTGGTGGAGATCGGTACACATCCAAGCAATGTGAAAATCACCGGAATTCCAATCAGGCCGCAATTTGAAGAATCCATGCCGGTGGAGCCGATTTATAAAAAGTACAATCTTTCACCAAACAAAAAAGTGCTTCTGATCATGGCAGGCGCCCACGGTGTATTAAAGAATGTAAAAGAGCTGTGCGAAAACCTTGTCAAAGATGACCATGTACAAGTGGTTGTCGTGTGTGGAAAAAACACGGCTTTAAAAGAATCTTTAAGTGCGCTTGAAGCAGAAAACGGTGACAAATTAAAAGTTCTTGGCTATGTGGAGCGCATTGATGAGCTGTTCCGGATCACAGATTGCATGATTACAAAACCTGGAGGCATTACTTTGACAGAAGCAACAGCCATCGGTGTGCCTGTCATTCTGTACAAACCCGTGCCTGGCCAGGAAAAAGAAAATGCAAACTTCTTTGAAGATCGCGGAGCTGCGATCGTCGTGAACCGTCATGAAGAGATTCTCGAGTCAGTCACTTCCCTTCTCGCAGATGAAGATACGTTACAGCGCATGAAGAAAAACATTAAGAACCTTCATTTAGCAAACTCATCTGAAGTGATTTTAGAGGATATCTTGAAGGAATCAGAAATGATGACAGCCAAACAAAAAGCCAGAGCCCTATCTTAATGATGTTTTGGAGAGTACACGAAATTCGTGTGCTCTTTTTATTTATATTCATTTATTTATTAAAGCGGTTACATTTTTTTTGTGAAACTTGCCCTTCTTTTGAAAAATAAGCAGTTTCACAACTTGACGGGTGCTCCCAGATGGTGTATAGTTGAACCATCATTTAACAATGAATCAACGTTAAATGGTGACAAAATTTTTTTTAGCACACGGGTGCTACAGTACTAGGAGGAATTAAGCAATATGCAAAACGGTAAAGTAAAATGGTTCAACAACGAAAAAGGATTCGGCTTCATTGAAGTTGAAGGCGGAGACGATGTATTTGTTCACTTCACAGCTATCGAAGGAGAAGGATACAAATCATTAGAAGAAGGACAAGAAGTTTCTTTTGAAATTGTCGAAGGTAATCGTGGACCTCAAGCTTCTAATGTTGTAAAACTCTAAACTCAATACATGATGATGAGATGACAAATAGAGGAGAGGCATTTGCCTCTCCTATTTGATTTTCATCTGGATCTCAATCGCCAAAATATTTTGTTTGCACCTCTGTTCAATCTCTTCAACATGTTTTTCCATTGACGGCTTCCCTTTTTTCGCGATATCCGCCAGTTCTTCTAAATCACTGTATATTTCTATAAATGTTTTGTGAAGGATCGACTTCAAATCTTTATCATCCATAGCTGCGTTCCCCTTCTCTGCCAAGATACCCAAATAGTAAAACAGTCCTATTTATTCTGGTTCAATAGTTATATCGGCTTATTTTCATTTTATTTTCTATTTTAGTACATAAATTTTAAAAAAACTCTGCAAAATAATTGCGGAGGTGTTTTTTGTGACTTCAGAATTTCATGGTGAGGATCAGACTGGCTTTACAGATAAGCGGCAGCTGGAATTAGCGGTGGAAACAGCGCAGAAAACGACAGGAGCCGCGACGAGAGGCCAAAGCACAACATTGGTCGATTCCGCATACCAAGCCATTGAGGATGCAAGAGAACTGTCACGATCTGAAGAGCTGGCAGCTCTCGATGATCCTGAATTTGTACAGCAGCAACAGCAGCTGCTGGATGACAGCCAGCATCAGCTTGATGAATTTAAAGAATAAAAACCGCAGCTTCTGCGGTTTTTATTTTTTAGTGATTGGTTAAGACATCTCCGTATGCTTTCAGCTTTTCACCAACCGTACATTTATTAATACAAAATGAATGCGCATAGGTTTTGCCAAATTCCTTGCGAAACTGCCTCTTAATAAAACAGTCCTTGCAATATTCATCGTGCAGTTCTGTCAGTTCTTTAAAGATCATTTTCTTATCCAAGATCGTCATCTCCGTTACGGTCTAATTTCGTGTGGCTTTCTACAAATTGATGGGAAAGAATTTTTTTAGCGAGGCCGTCAGCTTCCTGGTTGTCTTTCCGCTGTATGGTTTCGTAGGTTGGAGTAAGCTTCAGCGATTCAAGAAGTCCTTCTATTTTGTCCAGCCATTCATTATGAGACGGATCATAGCAAGGCCAGCTGCCGTCAAGCTGATTCAGCACAACAAGCGAGTCCCCTTTGATCGTAATTGAATTTCTGCTTGCCCCAAGCTCTCTTACTTCTCTTATTGCTTCATAAAGCGCCGCGTATTCAGCTTCATTATTGGTTTTCAGCCGGAAGCTTTTATTTTTTCTCAAACGATGCCGGATTCCTCCCAATGAATAATAAATGACGATTCCGAGTCCGGCCAGTTCGCTCTCCTTATCAAAACTGCCATCAAAATAAACAGTAATGTCATCAGGCTCTTGAGCGAGCTCCTCTGTCAGCTTTTCCAATTCCTTCAGAGACCAGCTGCCGCCTTTCTCGTCTTCAAACTCGAGTTCTTTCAGGTATGGATAACGGCCGAGTTCTCTGGCGAGCATACGTGCTTGCTGTGCTGTCAGCCAGTCTTCGCCCAAAAATGAGACGGATCCCGTCCCTTTTGCTTCTATTTTCATATGCGGTCTGAGCTTCATTACAATCACCTTACCATTCATTAGTTGCCGGGCTTGTGCTATAATCAAACCAATCTTACCCCGGAAAGGAAGCATTTTCATTTTGTTTAATAATTCGTTTTGGATCATTTTTGCGATCATTCATTTTATCATTGTTCTTTTATTTTATAAAGGATTTGGCAAAATGGGACTATTTGTTTGGATCGGTTTTGCGACAGTCTGTGCCAACCTTCAAGTCGTAAAAACAGTCGAACTGTTTGGCTTAACAGCAACGCTCGGGAATGTGATGTACGGCACAATCTTTTTTGC
This sequence comes from uncultured Bacillus sp., assembly GCF_958411575.1. Taxonomy (NCBI): domain Bacteria; kingdom Bacillati; phylum Bacillota; class Bacilli; order Caryophanales; family Bacillaceae; genus Bacillus; species uncultured Bacillus sp. Next base: position 146,454 of record NZ_CATYRA010000007.1, on the reverse strand, counting down.
GACAGATGTGCTGAATGAAAAATACGGACCGGCTGAAGCCAAAAAAGCGGTATGGCTCGGATTCTCAACGCTCCTGACGCTGACATTTGTCATGCAAGGCGTGCTGCTTTTCGAACCAGCTTCCAGCGACATATCACAAACAGCGCTGGAAACGATTTTCGGATTCCTTCCACGAGTAGCGTTAGGAAGTCTGCTTGCCTTTATCTTCAGCCAAACGCTGGATGTTTATGTATATTCGGCAATTAGAAGGATATTTCCTTCTGATCGGCTTTTATGGCTCAGAAACGGCGGCAGTACAGCAGTCAGCCAGCTGTTTGATACATTTATATTTACTGGTGTCGCTTTTTTCGGCATTTATCCTGCAGGCGTTTGGCTTCATATTTTTATTTCTACATATTTGATTAAGTTTGCGGTATCTTTGATTTCATTGCCTTATGCCTATGCAGCAAAAAAAATGATACCGAATGATGAAAGGAGTTCATAATGCCTACAGAAATATATGTAGACGGCGCAAGCGCCGGTAATCCCGGACTATCCGGGATCGGCATTTTTATCAAACATGAAGGAAAAGCAGAATCTTTCTCTATTCCAATCGGAATGCATACAAACCAGGAAGCGGAATTTCTTGCATTAATTGAAGGGATGAAACTATGTGCAAAGCGCGGGTATCAATCTGTTTCCTTTCGAACCGATTCAGATATTGTGGAACGGGCCGCTGAGTTTGAAATGGTTAAAAACAAAACGTTTCACCCGTATGTGGAAGAGATCATCCGATTAAAAGCGGCCTTCCCTCTTTTTTTCATTAAATGGATACCGGGCAAACAAAACCAAAAAGCCGATCATCTGGCAAAAGAAGCGATTCGGCTGAATGATAAGAATGAAATCTCGATCAATGGTCATCCTAATGACGAGGTGAACAAACATGAAAAAGAAAGATAAAGGCCGGCTGACCGGCGGTGTTACTCCGCAAGGCGATCTGGAAGGCAATACACATAATGACCCTAAAACAGAGCTTGAAGAAAGAGCCAAAAAAAGCAATACAAAACGCTAGAGAAGATCTACACGATCTCTCTAGCGTTCAGCTTTTCAAGCATGCGCTCAATTCCTTTGATTTGGTGGCGGCGAAGCATGTCAGCCGCCTGCTCCATTTGCAGGGTGAATAAAGCATCTTTCAGTGTGCAAACCAGCGGAACAGAGCAATGAATTTCTGCAAGCTTCCTCGACATCTCCAAATCGCTTAAACCTTGCTGAATTTTCCCCTGCTGTCCCTTCGGAAGAAGAGAAAGGTTTTCTAATAAGCGGTCAATTGTTTCGTATTCACGAATCAGTTTGTAGGCTGTTTTTTCTCCAATCCCTTTGACGCCAGGATAGTTATCACTGGAATCACCCATAAGCGCTTTAATATCAATCAAAGCCTTCGGCAGAACGCCTGTTTCTTCATAAAAAGTCTCTTTTGTATAGACTTTATAATTTCCAATTCCTTTTTGGAGCAGAGCCACGCTTACTTTATCCGTTAACAGCTGAAGTAAATCTCTGTCCCCTGTTACGATCGTAATGTCAGCTTCATTCGCATACAAAGCGGCAAGAGTTCCGATACAATCATCCGCTTCATACCCGGCAAAGCCGATATTCATGATACCAAGCTCAGCGGCCGCTTCCTTTGCCAAATCAAACTGCGGGATCAGCTCCACAGGCGGTGCGTTTCGGTTCGCCTTATAATCTTGGAACAGGTCATTTCGGTACGTTTTGCTTCCCATGTCCCAGCAGCAGACGACGTGTGTCGGCTGGAAAGTTTCAACAGCTGTGATCAAATGCTTTAAAAATCCGTTGACGCCGTTCGTCGGCACTCCGCTCTCATTTATCATAAAGTTGCGATGCACGGCCGTGGCAAAAAACGCCCGGAATAAAAGAGCCATGCCGTCAACTAGCAATAGTTTATTATTATTCATAAGATATACTCCCTTTTCTTTCATTCCTTCTATTTTACCATAAAGCAGCGCAAAAATAAAAAACAGCATCTCTTCAATTAGAGATACTGTTTTCCTATCATCAGTCGTTATGTCTTTTGTTGCTGGCGATCAGCTTTTCAGCTTCGCGTCCTGCGTAAGAGTCAAAATGGGTTTGAAATCCGTTTTTCTTTTTGGCATTGTTATTGGCCTGTGCATTTCTGTTTCCCAGTTTTGTTCTGCCCAACATGAATCCCCCCTTACGTCGGATACATATAGTATATGCTTCCGACAGGAGCTTCACTCGCGACAGGTTCATCCAGCTTACATACGGCTTACGTATTCTCTGACCATTTCTTTTGATACAAGGCGTCTTGTCGGGACGATGCCTTTTTTGGCGAGCTGATTGATCTGCTCGGTAATTTCATTAATTGCATCTGTAGTAAAAGGCTCATCGTTTTTGCATTTTGAAACCGCTTCTTCAATGGCCATTTCACGCATGTTTTCAAGACGCATAAATGCTTTGATATGCTCATGCTGTTTTGATGAATGTGCTGAAATTGCTTTATGTACCTCTGACATGAATCGTTCATCTCACTTTTTTCTATTTAGTCTATCATGACTTGAAATACAAGCCAACTGAATTTTACATTTTTATTGTATGGTCTGATCTTTGCCAGGAGATGCATGCTTGGTATGCCTTTTCAATCTCTTTCGCATGTTCCCCTTCCCCATATCCTCCTAAATACGTATCTTTTTGATCCTTTATTTGTTCCATTGCTTTTTCAGCCATATCCACCTGTAAACGTCTGAGATGATCTGTGTAATGAGAGATAAGGCTTTCTTCTTCATTTTTCACCCAAACCTCTGTGATTTTCGTGAGTTTCATCCGTACAGCTTCGATGAAGGTCGCTTTTCCTTTCTGTTCAAAAAACTGCTTCGGTGATTTGATCTCTTTTTGTTCCTGCTCAAAGGCACGTTCATCTAATTCAGGTTCAACTTCCTTAAGCTGTATGCTGTTCGAATGCTGATCACCCGCATAAATGGAAAAATAACCATCCTCGTTTAATGTTTTTTGAAAGCTTCCCAGCCACTCTTCGGCAATATGCCGCTCAATGAATCCGCTCATGCGAACATCAAGCGTTTTGATTTCCTGAACATATTCAAACTGATAATCTTGTAAGGCGGTTGTCATCGCCTTACCTACATTCTTTTTCCAATCCCCGTTCTGAAGCCCGGGATGAAATGCCGATTTAAATAAATCATTTGCAAAAAAGGATAATCGCTGTGTAATGTGATAAAGTTGCTCTTTTGTGTCTTTTTTTACTTTCTCAATAATGGTTTCTGACTTCCGCCGTTTCTCGATCTCGGCTGCAGTCCGCCCAAATGAAAGCATAAGACGCTTTTTCTGTGCTTCCTTTTCCTCCCTGGACTGATGCTGGGATTGGTGAAGCTGGAAAACCGTTTCGCATAGTTTGTCTGCTTCCGAACTGAGCTGTGCAGCTGACGCTTTTTTTACATCCACTTCGATAAACCGGTCTAAGCGTTTTCTTACTTTCGGGAACTGGTTATAAAATGATTCCGGACTACCCAGCAGTTCCTCTTTACTTGATACAGTAAAGAGCTGCGGTTCATGAATCCCTTCTTTTACAAGCTCTGCGCTGACATAATCGGTCACTGTTTCGAGCTCTGTTTTATCTTTCGCAAGGTCTGCCGCATTAATGACGAAAAACATTTTATCCATGCTGAGCGATTCTTTTACCAGCCCGAGCTTTCGCAAAAATGAACGGTCTCCTTTCGAGAAGGAATGCTGATAATAGGTCATATAAAAAAACGCATCGGCATCTTTAATATATTGGAATGCCAGCTCTGTATGCCGTTTATTCATGCTGCTCGCGCCGGGCGTATCAACGATCGTAATCCCTTTTTCAGTCAGCGGGCATGTATAATAGACCGTTACCTCTTTCACAGCGCAGGCCGTTGTCTCCTCTGCCACATACGGCTTTAATTCAGACAGCGGAATCGTTAATTTCTTTTGTTCCTGTATATATTGCTGATACGTTTCGTATGCAAACAGGAAGTTGCTGATCAATTTGATGTGTTCTTCCGGCAACCGGCTTTTTTTGACTGTTTTTTCCCATTTCTCTGTGAAAGAACGACCTGCTGGTTCTTTTTGTATTCCGGTGAGCTGCAAAATGTCAGCCGTAATATCTTCCTCCGTCTTAAACACCACATCCGCTGTTTTGTTGATGTTGTCATTAGTTGGTTTTGTAATTTTGTTAATTGTGGCTGTGGTTGGCGTTGGTGAGGACGGCAACACCTTTTCGCCGACAAGCGCATTGGCAAATGATGATTTTCCTGAACTGAAGCCTCCAAAAAGAGCAAGTGTAAATTTCCGTTCCTCAAGCCTTTTAATTCTTTCCCGAAAGGCTGCAGTTTGCTTTGATAACATGCTGTATTCACCTAAAAGGGCAGACAATGTATGAAAGCGTTTGATCTGGTCTTGAAGCGGCAATTCTTGCTCCATTTTTATTTCTGGTTTCTGCATCGTCTGCTGCGTCTGCTGGCCTTGGCTTCGTTTCTGTTTTGGAGCCGCTACTATTTTTTTCTTCGTTTTAAACCAGTCGGTGTCTATGTCCATCGGGCATGCGGACTTCTCTTCCCAAATGGCCCACATGCAATCGGCTTTCTTGCGGGCATTATTCTCTAAACGGGCCTGTTCTTGGAGGTGGGAGAGTCTTTCTGATTCCTGGATGAGACGGCCATTGATCGTTTGGAACTCTTTGGTAACACGCTCTTTCACCATCGCGATAAGCGCCTTTATGATGTCTGCCGCTTTTCTTTTCGCCTCTTTGCGGATAAGCTCTGCCAAGTCTTTTGTATATTGCAATACATATTCGGAGGAAAAAGCTGCCCCATGCTTGACCGCGCGCTCAATGATGTCAATTTCAAGCGGAGTGCGATAGGCCTGAATCAGCTTTTCACTTTCAGCTGTATGAACATCAAATGCCTTGGCGAGTTTATGGAACGTGTCTATCATGTGCCAGTCCGCTTCGGCCTCTGTTCGGTTTGTCACATCAGAGAAAAAAGCATTCCTTCTTCTATCTCTTTCCTGTGCGGTTTTTGCTTTAGAAAAGAAAAAACCGGTTTTAAAAGAAGGCTCTCGCGATTCTAGGAATGCAGCTGCCAGCTCACGCATTTCAAAGGGCGTCAGGTTGGCGTTTTTTAAAATGCGATTGACTTCTTCCTGCATCCTGTTTTCTGCCTCAGTCGCTTGTTTTGCCGCCTCATCCAATTGATCACGCAGCGATTGGACCAGGTCCGTTTGTGTATCAAGCTGTTCGGCAAAGGTTGGACCGTCTGTTTCGTCTTTCAAAAGGAATTCGGTATGTTCCTTCAGCAGATTACGGACTTTTTGTTCTGTTAAAGCCTGCAAATTGCTTTTTGTTTGCTGTTCTATTCTTTTTAATTCTTCTCTCAAGACCCCAATCTGATTGAACGGGTGGTTCGGTTCTGTCACTGACGTAAAATAAAGAGATTCCTTTGAAATCCCTTCATTGCAAAGCATCTCCTCTACCTGTGCTTTATAGTCTCCGAAGTGTGTCTCCGTCTCATCGTGGCGGTCAATTTGATTGACGATAAAATACACATTCTGAATGCTTTCTTTTATTGACCTGAGAAACTTTACATTTTCCTCAGAGTGTACATGATTATAGTGAACAACGTAAAACAGCGCATCCGCCTGATGGAGAATAGACGCTGCAGATAGAAAATGGGCATCATCTGTTGAATCAATCCCAGGGGTATCAATATATGCAACCCCAGAATCGATCTCAGTATACCGGTCAAAAATTTCAACGCTTTCAATCTGCTCCCCATCTTTGCAATATTGCTGTACCTTGTCTTTCTGGTAAGCCCCCTCCAGCTCAGCACACGCTCCGTCTGTTGTATGAAGCCGAACACGCTTTTCCCCGTTTCTGATCACAACAAGGTTAGCGCTTGTCGGAATCGGGCTTGTCGGCAAAATATTCTCCATTAACAGGCAGTTCAGCAGTGACGATTTCCCCGCTGAATAATGCCCGGTAAACGCGATATAAACCTCTTCATCTACCGCTTTTTTCATGATTGCAGCCAGTTTAGCAGCTCTTTCTTCATCTTGATTCTCGATGAATTGCTGATAAAGTTCCCCCGTTTTGTGCAAAAGCTCTTTTCTGTTATGTTCTGTCATAAATCTGAACCCCTTTGTGCCGTTTCAATTGTGAATCTTTTTTGAAAGATCTGAATGCATTCCTCTTTCATTTTACACAAGAATGAGCCAAATTTCTTTAAGAGAATAGAAAAAAGCCGCCATTACGGCAGCTTCTATAAAAGAAAATCTGCAACTTTGACAAGTTCCAGATTTTTAAACAGATTTATTAGAGATTCCTTTTAATACAAAACCAATTAATACACTATATGTACAAACCGCCCCAAGCAAAAATAGCATTGTCATTTGCTTCACCATCCTGATTGAGAATCTTTTTCATATTCATATTAACATGGATGAGAATGATTTTCAATCTCTATTTTATACTATATTCCTCTAATGCTTTGTCTTCTGTACGTATCCTGACGGTTAACAACACGGCGTTGACAATGGAAAACAGACACATGGTGACGTACGCTTGATACAACAGCGGAATCAATAAGATTTCTAATATAACAACGGTGTAGTTTGGATGCTTCATCCATTTATAAGGGCCTTTTTTTACAAGTTCCGCACCTGGAACGACTAGGATTTTCGTATTCCAATATGCTCCTAAGGAACATAGTGCCCAATACCGCACTGCCTGCACGATTAAAATAGCCGCAGCGATACCGATCCACCAGCTTGACGGCTGTTTGTTCATTAGCAGCACTTCCGCAATTAAAGACAGGAAAAAAAGGATATGCATGATAATGATATACGGATAGTGGCTCTCGCCGAATTCAATCGCCCCTTGTTTCTTTACCTTTTGTTCGTTTTGTCTGGCTACTGCCATTTCAGCTGCTCTTTGAGCAATGAGAATGGCGATTAACAACCAAAACATGAATCAAGCCCCCTTTTCCCAGCTGAATAACAGCAACTCTGATGAAAATCCCGGCCCTAATGCGCCAATCAGTCCCCGTTCTGCTTCCTTTTTATGCCCGTTCAGCAGATGCTCTCTGATCACATACAATATGGTGGCTGAAGACATATTTCCGTGCTTTTGCAATATGCTTTGTGCAGATAAAAGCTTTTCTGATGATATCTCAAGACTTTTGATGTATGCATCGATCACTTTTTTTCCGCCTGGATGTGCCAAAAAAACACTAATATCACTGAATGACAGCTGATGTTTGTCTAAAAAAACCTGTACATTTGTTTTGAGCCATTTTTCCACCAAAGTCGGAATGTCTCTTGAGAAAATGACTTTAAATCCTTGATCAGTAAAGTCCCAGCCCATAACATCTTCTGATTGTTTCATCAAAACAGATTGGGAATCCATTATCATCGGCGTAAGCTTCAGTTTTGATATTCTGCGGTCTGCCTTCTCTCCGCATAATAAGGCTGCGGCAATGCCGTCGCCAAAAAGCGAGGTGCCGATAAGATTGCTTTTCGTTTTATCTTCCGGCTGGAATGTCAGGCTGCACAGCTCAGCAGCAATGACGAGCACGAAAGCCTCAGGATACGCTTTGCAGTATTCGGCTGCGCGCGCTAGTCCGCTGGCTCCTCCTGCACAGCCGAGTCCCCAAAGCGGAATCCGCTTCGTATATGGAGAAAACGGGAGTTCATTCATGAGCCGCGCATCGATGCTCGGTGTGGAAAGGCCCGTGCTGGAGACGAAAAAAACAGCATCCACTTTCTCATAAGGGATGGCTTCTTGAAAAAAATCAGGATGTGAGAGGCACTGGCGAACAGCCTCTCTACTGTGCTTAAGTGTTTCTTCTATGTATATTTGATTTTTTTCTTCGAAGCTGTGATCCTCTTTATACCATTCAATCGGCTTGACAAATTGTCTCGAGTGAATTTGCCCGTTTTTAAAGGAGGTTAACAGCCGGTCAATATCTTTAAAGGAGTGCTGAAACATATAGCGGGCGAACTCAGTCGCTCTCTCTTGGTTTACATCGTACTCAGGAAGACTTGTTCCGATGGATAAAATAAACGCCATGCGATCACCTCTTTGCATACATTGTGCCGCAACGGTCTTTTTTATATGCAAAAAACTCCGCCGCGGCGGAGTTTAGACTGCTGTTTTTTGCTCAGTGATGTCAGCTCTTTGTTCTGTTTTTTTGGCTTTAGAAAATACGTTATATACAATATTCAAGACTACTGCAGTGAAGCTGCCGGCGACAATGCCGTTTGTTGTAAGGAGCGTTAAGGCGCTCGGAAGCTGCTTAAAAATATCAGGCACAACTGTCACACCGAGACCCAGACCTACTGAGCAGGCAACAATCAGCAGGTTTTCTTGTTTTGCAAAATCAATGCGGCTGAGCATTTTGATTCCGTAAGCGATCACCATTCCAAACATCGCCACCATTGCACCTCCCAAAACAGCAGATGGAATAATGGTCGTGAAAGCAGCGATCTTCGGAAACAGCCCAAATGCCATTAAGATTACACCCGTGACAACAATTACGGCATTTTTCTTGATTCCTGTGAGCTGTACAAGCCCGACATTTTGAGAGAATGCCGTGTAAGGAAAAGCGTTAAAAATACCGCCCAGCAGCACAGCCAGCCCTTCAGCGCGATAGCCTTTCGACAAATCTTTCTCTGTCAGACGGCGGTTCGTCAGGTCACCTAAGGCAAAGTAAACACCTGTTGATTCTACAAGGCTGACAATTGCAACGATGGACATCGTAATAATAGGCGCTGCGTGAAAAGACGGCGCTCCGAAGTAAAATGGCTGAATCATTTGAACAACTGCCGCGTCCGAAACGTTATCAAATTGAACTTTTCCCATAAAATAAGCGATGAAAGTCCCAATCAAAATACCGATCAGAATCGAGATGGATTTGATAAAGCCTTTCGTAAAACGGTATAGAAGCACAATGATACTCAAAACGATAAAGGCGAGAGCAAGATTGGAAAGATCTCCGAAATCTGCACTTCCTTCACCGCCGGCCATGTTATTCATGGCTACCGGCATAAGCGTAATACCGATAATCGTAACAACTGAGCCTGTCACGACCGGCGGAAAAAACGATACGAGCTTTCCAAAGAAAAATGAAATCAGAATGACAAGAATACCTGAAGCGATAATGCTTCCGTAAACCGCTGAAACCCCGTATTCAGATCCAATCGCAATCATCGGCGATACAGCTGTAAATGTACAGCCAAGCACTACCGGAAGCCCGATCCCGAAAAATCGGTTACTCCACACTTGCAGAAGTGTAGCCACCCCGCACATAAAAATATCAATCGATACTAAGTAGGTCAGCTGTTCGACAGTCAGGCCCATTGCTTTTCCGACAATCAGAGGAACGACAATGGCACCGGCATACATGGCGAGCACATGCTGTATTCCTAAAGACAGCGCTTTGCCAAATCCGTTTTTCATGAATGAACCTCCTGAACGAAGGACACTTTGCCTTCTTCTAAAGACTGAATTCTTGCCAAAGATTCCACCCGGTAGCCTAAGTTCAAAAGTTCATCTCTTCCCGGCTGAAATGACTTTTCAATGACAATGCCAAATCCCGCAATAGAAGCTCCTGCCTGCTTCACAATCGATACGAGCCCGTGCGCTGCTTGCCCATTTGCCAAAAAATCATCGATAATCAGCACATGATCCTGATCCGACAGGTGGGTTCTTGAGACTGCGATTTGGCTTTCTGTTTGCTTTGTAAAAGAATAAACAGACGCTGTAAGCAAGTTGTCAGTGAGTGTTAATGATTTATGTTTTCTCGCGAAGACAACCGGCACACCAAGCTTCAAGCCTGTCATTACAGCGGGAGCGATTCCGGATGATTCGATTGTCACAATTTTAGTAATACCGTCATTTGCAAATCTGGCGGCAAATTCGTCACCGATTTTCTGCATAAGCAGCGGATCAATTTGGTGATTCAAAAAAGAATCCACTTTCAATACCTGATCAGATAATACGACGCCTTCTTCCCCTATTTTCCGTTTCAGTGCTTCCATCCTGTCTTACCTCCGTTTATGAGAATAAAAAAAGCATTGCCCGCTCAAAAAAAGAGCAAGCAATGCTGATATAACAAAAAACCGTACACATGCGGTCTCATTGCTCACTCATAGTCGAACATTTACGGTGCCCGGTAGAAACTTGCGTGCCATATCCACGCGATTATATGAGTGTTCCTATGATATTGTAATAAATTATATCAAGGTTCTAATCTCTTGCATAGACGAAAAATGAAAATTCCCGAACTTTATTTCCATTTTCTGAAACATCATTCGTCTTTCAAGAAATTCCGATCATAAAAAGAGCCTGACGGGCGCGCCGCCAGGCTTTTGATTACGACAGATAGAGATTTGAATATTTGTTTGACAAATATTCAATCAAATAGCGTACATTCAGCTCTTCTCCTGTTGCATCTTTAATAATGTCTAACGGCTTTTTCCGTTTTCCATGAATGTGTACTTTTTCCGTCAGCCATTGCTTTATCGGATGAAATTCCCCTCTTTCCAAGAGAGTGTCAAATTCAGGAATATCCCCAAGCATTTTTTGTTTCAGCTGAGCCGCATACATGTAACCGAGCGCATAGGATGGGAAATAGCCGAAATCTCCTCCTGCCCAATGGACGTCCTGTAAAATCCCCTCTGCGTCCGTCTGCGGTGTAATCCCTAAATAATCCTGGTATTTTTGATTCCAAAGTGACGGCAGTTCTTCCACTGACACTTCATTGCTAAAAATCGCCTTTTCAATTTCATATCGGATGATAATATGAAGAGGATACGTTAATTCATCCGCTTCAACCCTGATAAGTGAAGGTTTTGATTCATTGATTGCCCGGACAAAATCATCCAGAGAGATGTCCTTAAACTGTTCAGGTGATGCTTCTTGAATCTTCTTATAGTACGGTGTCCAAAAATGCTTGTTGCGGCCGATAAAATTCTCGTAAAATAATGATTGAGATTCATGGATTCCCATTGATGCACCGTCTGATAAGTTCGTGCCGCTCAGTGCTTCGTCAATATTTTGCTCGTATACCGCGTGGCCGCACTCATGAATGGTGCCAAAGATCGCCGTACGAAAATCTTTTTCGTCGTATCTCGTCGTGACCCGAACGTCTCCGCGGTTCAACGTGGTTGCAAACGGATGAACAGTTTCATCAAGCCGTCCACCATCAAAATCGTAGCCAAGCTCCTGTAAAAAATACAGGCTGAGCTCTTTTTGCTTTTCTTTAGGGAACGCTTTTGTAATAAAGCTTGTATCTGGTTTATTTCCGGAAGCTGTCACCTGCTTAACAAGAGGAATAATTGCTTCCTTAAGCTCGGAAAACAGCTGGTCAAGCACCTTTACCGTGACACCCGGCTCAAACAAATCAAGCAATGCATCATAAGGATGCTCTTGATAACCCCAATACGTAATAAAACGTTTATTGAATTCAATCAGCTGCTCTAAATAAGGAGAAAACAAGCTGAAATCAGATTTTCCTTTCGCTTCTTCCCACGCAGTTTCTGCCTTTGAACACAGAATCACGTATTCCTTGTATTCAGCCTCAGGAATTTTTTTATTCTCTTCATACTCTTTTTTCGCCAGCTCCACTGCCTTTTTCGTATCTTCAGACAAGTCATCAAAACGTTCATACAGGGCATCGATTAGCTCCTTCATCCGATCTGATGTCTGGATATTAAATATATCTGTTGAAAGCTGGCCGATGCTTTCGGCACGGTCCTCTGAGCCGTTTTTGGGCGCGCCTGTTCTGGAGTCCCAGTGCATTAACGCAACTGCTTCGCTGTAATGTGAGATTCTTTTTAAAAGATCAAAAAATTCCTTTTCATATGTATGTATCTGCATATCCATTCCCTCCCTATTCTAGCCGTTCCATTACAGGCTAATGGAAGGGGGTATGAAAGTCAAATTGTTTGTATAAGAGGCTGCCGGCATTTTTGGCGGCAGCCTTCTTTGTTCAGTTGATTGTCATTTGATTTTTTGGCGGCGGTGTTTTCCGTTTTTTCTTATTGATTTTTTTATCCACCCACACTGTTGCCAGCGGGGTTAACAGCGAGGTGACGATAACGCTTGTCGCTATGATTGCAGTCGCTGATTCGGCAACTGGCGCAAACGAAGCATTCGCTTCCGCTAATGCGTATGGCACGGCAACAGCCGCCCCTGCCGTAGAAGAAGCCGCCACTCCCGCGACACCGTCTCCCCGCGCGACAAAACGATCAAGCAAAAACAAGGAGCTTCCCGATAAAATGACGACAGAAACACCGATAAAAATACCGAGCAGCCCCGATTGGATCAGCATACCAAAATTCAAGGTGTTGCCGAGGGAAAAGGCAAAAAACGGGATGATCGCCGGCACAACCTTGCTGAATAAGTCTCTGAGGTCATGATCAAGATTTCCAAGTATACAACCGAGTAAAAACGGAATGACTGTCGCTGCCAGCGTTTCCCACGGAAATGCGGCAAGTCCCGTCACACCAAACGTCACCATGGTCATAAAAGGTCCTGATTCTGTACTGATAAACGCGAAAGCGCCAGCATCCTCTTTTCTTCCCATATGGTTCATGAGCGCCAAATACAGGCCACCGTTCGTTTCATTCATCACCGCGACAATTGCTAAAACAGAAAGACCTGCAAAAAAGCCGGATTGTATGCCTTCATCAGGTATAAATTGCGCTGCGATCACGCCAAGCAGCGCCGCAAATCCGACCTTCCCCAATAATAATGTGATTCCTTTCCTTGCGATATAGCCTGAAGAACGAAAATCAATTGTCGCTCCTACGCAAAAAATAAAAACACCCAGTATCGGCAGCGTTCCGGTAATCAAAGCACCCGTAAACCCTCCAAAGAAATCCGCTGTTCCAGGCGCGAACGTATTGAGCGCTGCTCCCAGAAACAGCGGAATAATCATCATTCCGCCAGGTACCCGTTCAATTGTCGCTTTGATTTTCATATGTGGATTCTCCCATCCTCCGGTTATGAAAAAACAATCCCACTTACACTTGGAAAACAGCCTGCAAATCTTCTTTTGAACAGCTGCCCAGCTGGCTTCCGACACCGACTGCGCCAGCTCCGGCTTTGAGCCAATTCGGCACTTCTGACGGATGTATCCCGCCTGTCGGAATAAAGGTCACCTGGGGGAAAGGGCCAGCTAAATTTTTCATAAACGGGATGCCAAACACACCGCTTGGGAATAGCTTCAATGTAGTAAAACCGCATGTCAGCGCTTGCATGATTTCGCTCGGAGTCAATACGCCAGGGATATAATGTGTCTTTAAAAAAGAAAGGTGTTCAGCAAGGTCAGCTGAAAAACCCGGACTGACAATAAACTGCGCGCCAGCCTCAGCAGCTTCTCCCGCTTGCTGTGCAGTGATGACCGTGCCCGCGCCGATTAAAATATCTTCTCTATTACGGAAGGAATCGATAATATCTGAAGCCCCTGGTGTCGTATAAGTCACTTCAACCGCACGAATCCCTTTATCTAGTAAACTCTCAATCTGCTGACAAGCCTCCTGTTTATCCTTTGAGCGGATGACTGCAATCAGCCTTGCTTCTTTCAGACGGTTTTCAACGATTTCAGACTCCATATTAATAATCCCCTTTCTTTTGGTAAACCGTTCTTTGAGCAGATAAATACTCGGCTAATTTCTCCCTGGTCGGCAGGCCGTCCATATCCCCCGGTGCCTGCACTTGCAAAGCGCCAATCACATTTCCCCTTTGCACCGCATCCTTGTACGACAAACCGTCGAGGATGCCACTGATCACACCGACTGCAAATCCGTCTCCGGCACCGACTGTATCAACCACCCGGTCGACCCGGAAGCCTTCTGCAAATCCTTCACTTGTCTTCGTTTTAAAGTAAGCGCCTTCTTTTCCGAGTTTAATAGCGACAAAGCTTACACCTTTTTTCAGATAATAGTCAGCAATGCCTTCAGGTGTTTTTTCTCCGGTTAATAGCTCTCCCTCTGCGATCCCCGGGAAAAACCAGTCTGCAAGCCCAGCTAAATCATTGATTGTGTATACCATTGTTGCTTGATCAGGCCAAAGTGAAGGTCTCAAATTGGGATCGAGTGAAATCGTCTTCCCGGCGTTTCTCATGTCGTTCATTACATGATACGTGAAGTCCTTCATATCGGCTGATAAGGCAGGCGGAATGCCTGTCACATGCAAATGGCCTGCGGATTGAAAATAATCTCTCGGATATTCAGCAGAAGTTAATGTGCTTGCAGCTGAGTTTTTCCTGTAATAGGTAACTTGCGGATCGCCTTCTTTCACTTTTGACTTCAGCAGGAGACCAGTGGGATTTCCGTCCTGCGAGCGGATCACGCGGGACACATCCACTCCCTCTTTTTTAAGCTCCTGTAAAATAAATGTTCCGAGCTGATCATTGCCTACCTTGCTCATCCATCCCATCTGAAATCCGAGTCTAGCCAGGCCGCAGGCGACATTACTTTCCGCTCCGGCCAGCCCTTTAGAAAAAGTGGATACTTCATGAAGGCCTCCATATTCATTTGCGTAAAACATGGCCATCGATTCCCCGAATGTCACCGCATCAAGCTTCATCTCTTCCCAACCTCCTCTTAGTTGAGGGCACCTAGGATTAAAGTGACTGTCTCATGATGACTTCTGCCTCTAATTCAATGGTTTGAGGCGCTCCCTTGTCACCTTCAATCCTTTTTAATACACGTTCCATCGCCGTCCTGCCCATATCATGTGACGGCTGGGCGATCGTTGTAATGCCCGGACCAATCAGTTTATACCATTCCGTATCATCGAACCCAGCAATCCCTATATCTTGAGGGATACGCAGGCCAAGCTCTTCCATACAGCTGATGATTTTCAGCATAATTAAGCCGTTCAAAGCCAGAATCGCTTTTTTTTGCTCCGGCATCTCTTTGTGAAAAGAACGAAGCGCCACCTTAAGTTGATCCTTGTTTTTTACGTCAATTTCATACATTCTTACAAGCCCGTTCGCATTTTGGGCCGAAGCCATTTCCTGATACACAGTTGCTCTTTCTGCACGAGGGCTGATTGTTGAAATCGGTTCGGTAAACAGCGCGACATCAGTGTACCCTTTGCTGTAAATCTTTTGAAGAATCTCTTTTGTGATCCTTCTGTTGTCAGTCGTTACCGTATCCAGTTTCAGGTCCGGAAGTTTCCGGTCAATTAATATCGTTGGAATTTGCTGTTCGGCAAAGGCTTGCAGTACATCCGTGTTTTCTCCGGTTGCGTTTAAAATCAGCCCTTCAACCGAATGGGCTTCAAGCTTTAAGAGCATTTCCCGCTCTTTTTCAGGACTGTTATCTGTGTTGCACACCATAATGCTGTAGCCATATTGATCACAAACCTCTTCGACTCCCCTGAAAGCCGCGACCGAAAAAGGATTTGTAATGTCAGCTACAACAAATCCGATTAATTTGCTTTTTTTTATTTTCAAACCTTGTGCCATTTTACTCGGTCGATAATTCAATTCTGCAATTGCCTTTTTAATGTTTTTCACTTTTTCAGGAGAAATCGCATCAATTTTTCCGTTGATATAGCGGGAAACTGTCGATTTCGAAACTCCTGCATATTCAGCTACGTCTTTGATGGTCATATGGCCTGTTGTTTTCTTTTTCATTCAAGTGCTCCTGTATCTCAAATATTTGAAACCGATTTCAAAACCGTTACAACAAAAGAATACCATATTTTTAAAAATTAGAAAGAGTTTTTTTAATAATGTGCTTATTCACAATTTTTCCGTTGACTCTTTTCACTATTTATCCTAAAATTTTCTTTGAAACCGTTACCAAAAATATTTTCATTCAAGTGATGCTGAAATCCTAACCAAGGGGGAAATACAATGGAAAATCGTTATTCTGTACACCCTGAACAAGTAAAACGCTTTACAACAGAGGAGCTTCGCAGTCATTTCTTAATGGATACTTTATTTACGGAAAACAAACTTACGATGTATTACTCACATGAAGACCGGGTTGTCATCGGCGGCGCCGCTCCTGGGCAAAGTGAACTGAAGCTTGATGCCGGGAATTTCCTTAAAACAGATTTCTTTTTAGAACGACGTGAAATCGGGATTATTAATGTCGGCCAGCCTGGCGCTGTCAGGGTTGGTGATGATGAATATGTGCTTCAAACAAAGGATTTTCTCTATATCGGAATGGGTAATCAGGATGTAGCATTTACAAGCCTGAACGGAGCACAAGCTAAGTTTTACTTCGTTTCCGCTTGTGCTCATCACAGCTATCCGACGCAAAAAGCCGCTCTTTCTGAACTGACACCGGCACGGCTTGGCGATGATGCAGCGTCTAATGTTAGAAGCCTGTACAAAGTCATTCATCAAGATGGCATTAAAAGCTGTCAGCTAATGATGGGAATTACGATGTTAGATCAAAACAACAATTGGAATACCATGCCGGCACACGTCCATGACCGCCGGATGGAGGCTTATCTTTACCTTGATCTTGAGAAGGATTCAAAGGTGTTTCACTTCATGGGTCAGCCGGACGAAACACGCCACCTAGTTGTCGGAAATGAGCAGGCTGTCCTTTCTCCTGCCTGGTCTATCCACTCTGGCGCAGGAACATCAAACTACAGCTTTGTGTGGGCAATGGCTGGAGAAAACTACACATTCACGGACATGGATGTCGTTCCGATGGATGGGCTGAAATAAGATGAGTTATCTTCATGATGCCTTTTCATTAGAAGGAAAAACAGCGCTGGTAACAGGACCGGGAACGGGAATCGGTCAAGGAATTGCCAAAGCGCTGGCCGGGGCTGGCGCTGATATTATCGGCACATCACATAAAAGCAGTCTGTCTGAAACACAGCAGCTTGTGGAACAGGAAGGCCGAACGTTTACATCTTTTACATTGGACATGAGCAAACCAGAAGCATTAAAGGATTCTGCAGCTGAGCTGTTTGAAAACCGGCAGATTGACATCCTTGTCAATAATGCCGGCATTATTCATCGGGAAAAAGCGGAACACTTTGCAGAAGAGAACTGGCATCACGTACTGAATGTCAATCTAAACAGCTTGTTTATTCTGACACAGCTGGCAGGCAGCGACATGCTGAAAAGAGGTTATGGAAAGATTATTAATATCGCCTCTCTCCTATCTTTTCAAGGCGGTATCCTCGTTCCCGCTTACACAGCGAGCAAACACGCGGTTGCCGGTTTGACAAAATCATTTGCAAATGAGTGGGCGGCGTCCGGTGTTCAGGTCAACGCAATAGCCCCGGGCTATATTTCTACCGCGAATACACAGCCTATCCGGGATGATAAAAAGCGAAATGAGGACATTTTAAAAAGAATCCCTGCCGGCCGCTGGGGCAAAGCGGATGATATCGGAGGAACTGCAGTCTTTTTGGCATCACGCGCTTCAGATTATGTAAATGGGCATATTTTAGCAGTTGACGGCGGCTGGCTATCCCGCTGACAAATTAAAAAAGCTGACGAACTCGATCGTCAGCTTTTTCTATTACATCATATGCGGTTCAACAGGCAAGACTTTTTTGACTTCATCAATGATGCGTTCATTTTCTCCGCCAGCATAAATGTGAATCGAGCCGCTGTCTTGATTCGAACGAATCAGGCGCCCGATGCCCTGCCGTACGCGTAATAACATATATGGCAGATCAACTTCTTCGAACGGATCTTTTTTCGCCCCATTGCGTTTCGCTGTAAATACAGGATCATGAGGCGGGAATGGCAATGACCAAATGGTAACATTCTTCAACGCGTCACCAGGAATATCGAGTCCTTCCCATAAGTGAACCGAACAAAGAACTGTTTCCTCTTCCTCTTGGAATTTCTCCACTAAACTGCTGATTTCCTCATCACCTTCAAAGAAAATCGGATACGGCAGCTCCCAAGCCGCCGACAGCTGCTTAAACTCGTTTAATTCCTCAAAAGAAGGGAAAAGCACCAGTGTTCTGCCTTTATAACGTTTGATTGTTTCAATCGTTTCAGCCGTTTTTTGTTCAGCAGCAAAATCTGTTTTTGCATATAGATTAACGGTCATTTGCTCGTCATAGTCATAAGGAGAATCAACGGTTAATGACAAATAATCGTGAATCCCGAGACTGTCGGCAATATAATCAAAAGAACCGCCTTCTGACAGCGTGGCAGAAGAAAAGATATAAGGAATTTTCTTAGAAAACACTTTTTCGCCAAGCACTTCAGCTACCGTTCTTGGCATCACAACAAAGGTTGATTCTGCTTCCTTTTTCTCAAGCCAGCTGATCGCATCCTTTTGATATAGAGATAATGAATACGCCATTTGTTCAACATATTCTTCCACAACTGACAGCTCGTATTGATCAATCGTGTACATCTCAGACTCGAACACAAGAGCCTCACCAATTTTATCAAGCAAACGGCAAAGCTCGTCCGCCGCCTTTTTGACACGCTGGTCATTTTTTATTTCTAAACGGTGTGAACCGGCTACTTCTTTTGATTCTTCAGAAAGAACATAGAAAAATTCATCGTTTGCAGCAAGCGCATCTTCAATCAGTTCAGCAAACTCTTCTCTGATGTCATTTTGAAGCAAACGTTCTAAAAACAATTCAAGAGTAGACTGCTTCACTCTGTAGGTTAACGCTTTTTGTGCAGCAAACTCTAACAGATGCCCTTCATCAAATACAACTGCACTATGATCAGGCAAGAGCGGCAGCTGGCCCTCTCGTTTGCGCGATTCTTCCGTCCACACATGCTCCATATAAAAATCATGGGAACAAATGATCAAGTCCGTTGACTTGCGGTAATAATCTCTGGAAAGTGTCAAACCGCATCTGTGTCTCATATCACAAGTCAGACAATCCTGAAACGAGTCGTAGCTTACTTCAGACCATTCTTCATTCGAAAGATTTGCGTACTGCTTACGGTCGCCATACGGATAAAAGCGCTGCATCGCCTGTGATTCATGAACAAATGACGGTAATGACTCATAAAGATCCAGCCATTTATCATCATCAGATCGCTGCATCGTTTTTTCAAGCTTCTTCAAGCATAAATATTGTTCATGTGACTTCGACAGCCTTGTATCAATTTTCAGATCCAAATGCTCAGCCAGCTTTGAAATATCGCCCTCTTTTTTCACTAGCTGTTCGATTAATGTTTCATCAGCACAAGCGATAATGGCAGGTTTGCCGACATATCTTGCATAGCTGATCGCGAAAAGAAGATAAACCAGCGTTTTCCCCGTTCCCACTCCAGCTTCGGCAAACATGACTTTTTTCTCTTTAAACGCCCGCTCCAGCTGAAAAGCCATAAATACTTGTTCATCCCGAAGATCAAACCCTTTTTCGGGAAGGATATCGTAAAACACGTCACCAATCCAATTGTTCAATTCTTCATAAAAATTCTTTGTTTTCGTTAAAGAAAAAGGCAAACGTGATGTTGTCACCTAGTTCCAACCCCCAACTATTCGACATTCAGACCACCAATAATATCATTTTCTACTGATGAATACAATAAAAAAACTTGGCAATGCCAAGTTTTTTTACAACTTACTTTCGATTGATCACATGCGCCGATAAAAAAGGATGGTCTGTTGAATAAATATGTTCCACCGCTTTTTCTAAATCATTTAGTGCATGCGACATCACAGACGGAGACGAATCAGTCCCGAGCTCCTTCAGCTCGTTGGCTGTTGCATCAAGCGCCCTTTGAATGAGATTAAAATGTTCGCTGTTCAGCATGAGATCACCTCTGATGGAAATAATCATCATTGTATGCGAACTTTTCATTTTATATACATGCTTTCCGCATGTTATCGCCGCAATATGCACAAACTACATTCGATATTCCGTACCCAGAATATCCGTCTTATCAACAATATTCTATCAGGGAGTGATGTTGACATGAGTTATAGAAATCGATTAGATCAGCATTCTGAACTGTTTCATCATAATTGGACGCGGCCTAAACGTTCTAAGTCTCAAGTAAACGGTCACACTGAAATGTCCCAAACCAACATTATATTGAGAAGCAACGCGAAAGCGCACCGTTGGTAACGATAGAATATGGCTGAAAGATGAAAGAAGACGCATGCAGAGCGTCTTCTTTTTATGCGTTTTCTGTTTTCTTGCGCTGCGGTCTTACTTTTGACCAGTATTGATGATAATCCGTTTTAATAAATCCGTTAAAGAGCTTTCGTTTCTTCGTCGCTTTTCTGCCGTATGCTTCCTCAAAATTCTCATTTGATGTCAGCATATACACAGACCAAGTATCAAGCGGTTCAAACGCCTGTCCCATTTCTTTGTACATCTGCTCAACGGCTTTTTTCTCGCCGAGACGCTCTCCGTATGGCGGGTTGCCGACAATTACGCCAAACTCCAGATTTGTCGTGAAGTCTTTGACCTGCATCTGCTTAAATTCAATTAAATCTCCCAAACCCGCTTCCTCTGCATTTTCTTTTGCGATTTGAACCATGCGGTGGTCTATGTCGCTTGCAACAATCGTAAGCGGCTGGTCATAGTTCGCCTTTTCTTCGACTTCAAGCCGTGCTTTGTCCCATAGATCTTTACCGATCCATTCCCAATCCTCTGAGACAAAATCGCGGTTAAATCCCGGGGCGATGTTTTGGCCGATTAACGCGGCTTCAATCGCGATCGTTCCGGAACCGCAGAAAGGATCAACAAATGGACGGTCCGGGGTCCAATTGGTTAATTGCACTAAAGCGGCAGCAAGTGTTTCTTTAATCGGCGCGCCGCCCTGGTCGACACGGTATCCTCGTTTGTGGAGGCCTGTCCCTGACGAATCCAGCGTAATCACCGCCTGATCTTTCAATAAAGAAATTTCCACCTTATACTCGGCACCTGTTTCTTCAATCCAGTCATTGGCTTTGCTGGACTGCAGCTTAAGCTTTTCAACAATTGCTTTTTTGACGATCCGCTGACAGTCAGGAACGCTTGCAAGTGTTGATTTTACTGACTTCCCGATGACAGGGAATTTTCCGTTTTCAGGTATAAATGAGCGCCAGTTAATCGCTTTCGTTTTTTCAAACAGTTCATCGAATGTTTTCGCTTTAAAAGAAGCTACCTGAACTTTTATGCGGTCGGCTGTTCTAAGCCAAAGGTTCGCACGGCAAATAGCAAGCGCATCACCTTCAAAAATAACCTTTCCGTTATCAACTTTGCATTCGTATCCTAAATCTCGTACTTCCTTTGCGACAACAGCTTCAATGCCCATCGGCGCCGTTGCAATTAGTGTATACTTCTTCATCGTATCACCCTGTCTTTAAAACTTTTCTCTTTTCAAGATAAAAGCTCTCCTTATAGGGAGAGCTTGTTTTCATCATTTAAAATGTAAGTGGTCTAACGTTCTGTAAGCCATGTTTTGTTCCGTCGTACTGCAAACGGCTCATCACCTCGTACTCGGGCGGCAATCATCTATCTACAGAAAGCATTCTGTCCTTCTCTCCGTTGAATTCCGTTAAGAAGGTTCCCCTACCAAAATTTGGGTTTCTCGCTCGAGGGGTTTACCGCGTTCCACTCTCACCATTTCTAGTGAGACTTCGTCACTGTGGCACTTTCAAGGATACTCAGCCATATCCAAAGGACGTAGGCTTTTTTCCTGCCGTCAGCCTATCAAGGCTGCCCTAGCTTATGACTTCGCTAGGCACGAACACTACGGGCATCTCAGCACCGTGCGAGCATGGACTTTCCTCTACAGATTCAAGATCTGCAGCGATTACCCGAACGTTAAGAACATGAATTATTATATAACAACTGATTGCAATTTACAAGCGCCATTTTTTTCAAGCGCGATCAATCATAAAGCTTGCTGCCAAAAACGTGTTTTTCTAAGTTGGACAGCCGTTTTAAAATATCAAAATTCGTTGTGTTAGATTGCACAGGCTGTTTTTTGCTGGCTTCTTCAAGCTGTTTTTTCAGCTGCAGATTTTCCTGCTGCAGTTCTTCAATTTCTTGATGGAAGGTTTCATAATCCTTAATAATCATATCTAAAAATTTGTCAACGTCTTCTTGCTTGTAGCCTCTAACGCCTGTTTTAAATTCTTTTTCCAAAATTTCTTTCGCAGAAAGCTTTACTTTATCAGCAAGCATCTTTTTCACCTCGTATCGTGAATCATTACATATATTTTTTCAGAAATCTGTACGGTTGTCAAATTTCTCTTATTGCTATGAGTAGCTGTCTTCCTCTACTGTCACTCTCAAGTCATCCATTGTGATAAAGTAAATGGGATAGCCATCCTGTTCGCGTCTCTTTTCAGCCGTCTCAAGCATGTACCTTGGAGAACCTTCCCTCTCAGGATCATATAAAAGCATCAGCGCGTCTGATTTTTCTATGAAGAACTGATTTTTTTGTTTAAATTGTAGCGGGCTTTCATACGGCCTGTGAGTCAGGCTTTCTTCATAGTCAGCCTGTGCCAGAACAGCTTCATAAAGCTCTTTATTAGGCTCTTTCCAGTTCTTTTCCTGATCGTAAAAAGGAGTAATCACAGCTACCTTTAAATCAGGGTATTCCTCCTGCAGATCATATGCAGCTTCAGCCGCCCACAGTTCCGCTCCAAGCTGGCCCGATATTAAAATCCATTCTAAGCCCTCATCTAAAAGTCCGATCAACCGGTTTTTGATCGCTTTTTTTATGTAATACAGTGCCTTATCATCCTGTTTAAAAATCCCGAGTTCAAATGGCTTGTATCCTGTTACTGCCAATACTTTCATTACTTCACCTGCTTTAAAAAATGGGGCTCCCATTGGGCCCCATTTTGATGTGCTGTTTATTTACACCATCAAGCTGCACGTTTCCATACTAGTCGCAGCAAGGTTTTCCTGCTTGAAAATGCTGATGCGTTGCCGGATCAACATTTGAGAAAGTATGTGGAAAGTAGTGAACGTGCTGAAAATGCTGGTGATTTACGTTTGTTGTGTGCTGTGGGTGAATATGCGGCACGATAGTATTTGAAAACGTATGGTGTTCACAGCAATGAGTAGGATGGACAATCGGCGCCATCATGTGCGGTCTGCAGTGATGCATGTTTAAATCCCCTTTCCATAAACTTTATTACAATACTAAGTTATGAAAAATAAGGGGTACATGTTCTAATGCAAAGACCTATTTTAAAAGTGTACAATTAAACTGTCTTTAAAGTTTGAAAACACAAAAGCAATCAAAAATACCACAACAAAGAACAAGTAAAAAACACCCTTATACATACCAACTCTCCCTTTAAAAATAACTACCGTCATTTTACAGGATTCGCCGCTATTCTACAACAAAATCAATGTGAATTCAGCAAAAAAAATTCATGGCGAAACAAGTCGTCTTTTGCGCTTTCCCGGGGAATATTTAAGAGGAATATTTCCTCTTCAGCCGGGCAATTCTTACTTGCAGTTTTTCTGATTCTTTTTCTGATAAGAATGCCGCATCACTAAGTAATTGTTCTGCTATATACAATGCTTTGCCAAACTCTTTTTTCTTATGCTCAAAATATTTCGCGAGCTCTATCACAGCAGTGTATCTGCACTTCTGATTTTGGGAGCGGGACAGCTTTTCCCAAAGCGGCAATGCTTCTTCCAATCGGTTTTGTTTTTTGTACAGGAGCGATAAATCCAGCCGGGCTCTGTCCTGATCCTCAAACGACTTTTCTTTAAGCCTTTCCAGCTGTTTGACCGCTTGGTCCGTTTCTTTATGGGCCATAAACCATTTCGCCATGGCATAAGCTTCACTGTGCTCAATGTGTTCTTTTGGCGCATAAGATGCTGACAGAATTTTTTTAGACATATGAATGTACAATGAAATGAGCGATAACACATCCATTTCATTATGATGCAGGACACCTTTTAAAAGATCAGGCTCTTGCGCCTTGATAAAATGAAAGTAAAGCATTGGCGCCAAGTAGCCCGGTGTGTCTTCTTGTCTGCGAATGCCGAGCTCCTCTTTTTCAACCGTGCCAAGTGATACGCGGTCCATTTTGTGTTTCCACAGGCGTCTTGCTCCATGCAGAAGGTCAAAGTGACCGAACTCCGGGAGCTTCGGAAGTCTGTCACGGATCAACGTGTGCCTTGTTTTCACCTGCGGCCAATCAAAGGCTTTTCCGTTGTAGGTTACAAGTGATGTAATGTCAACCTCGCTTAAAAAGCTTTGATACAAGGCGACTTCATTCCCCGGTTTGGGCAAAAGATGCTGTTTGACTGTCACTCGGTCTTCATATACTCTCGCATGGCCGAGCAAAAAAATGGTATTTCCGGCTCCGCCTCCAAGACCAGTTGTTTCTGTGTCAAAGAAAAAGAGACTGTTTTTGTTATACCCTTTTGCTGACAATGTATGCGACAGGCTGCTTTGATTCCACAGTCTGATCACTTCATCAAGCTCAGAAAAACTATATAACCCATGGCGGTGAGTAAGAGGATATTCTACTTCTCTGATGAGGCAGTATTCATCTTCGAAAAAAAAAGGCTTCATGCCAAAAGCCTCCCACTCTTCTAAAAACGGGATTTCAGCGAAATTGTTTTCTTGTTTGCCTGCTTCTATTTTATGTTCTCCTTCGTCAAGCACCATATGCTTTTTCATTCGCTGGAGCTTCCCTTTTAATGACATATCTTCCCCCTCCTTACGCCATTTGATCCAACAGCCGCAAAATTTCTTCCTTTGCTTTTATCCCTTCTATTTCGGTACCTATACAAGATGGACAGCCGTCATGACAAGGACATTGCTTAATGAGCTGTTTTGCCGCTTCATTAATGTCTGAAAAACGTTTGAAGACTTCCTCAGCCAAACCGATGCCGCCCGGATAATGATCGTACAAAAAGATCGTCGGCAATCCGGTATGGGCTGCTTTGATTTGAGAAATGACATGAACATCGTTTCGGTCACACATAATATACACAGGGACAATATGCTGCAGCACATTTGAGATGCCAAGAAGCAGCTGTTCCAGCGTCTTTTCCCCGATGTCTTCATCTGCTGTTTTGATTTCGAGCCAAGCTGCACTTGTATGCAGTTCTTCTTCCGGCAAATGAATAGGACCAGACCCGATATTTTCAAAAGTGGTCATTTTAATTTTTTTAAAAATGGTCGGCAGGGCATTGACAGTGACGTCACCATAGTGCAATGACGTACGGCTTTTTTCCTTCGTTTTATCAATTTCTAATACTTTTAGCTGAACTGCCAGGTTGGCATCCGTGTAATATTCGACATCGACTTTTCTGACATAAGCCTTTTTATGGTCCCAATCGAGCTTCTCTACTTGATATTGAACCCCTTCATGCAAATAAATCGCTTCATCATGCAAAAGCGTCATCGCGCTAAAACGATCCATTTCACCGATAATCCTTACATTTGCAATGTCCGATTGATCAACAATAACGACATTTTCCTGTGATGCGGAACGCAAACTGATATTTGATGCAGGAAATGATTCACTTGCCCAATGATACCGTTCGCCATTCCGGTGAAGAACGGCCTCTTCCTGAAGGTACTCAAGAATATCACTTACATCCATCGGCCCAAACTCTTCATCAGCTCTAAAAGGAAGCTCATAAGCCGCACACTTTAAGTGGTCTACTAAAATAATCAAATTCTCCGGATTGATTCTTGCAGATTCCGGCGAACGGTTAAAGAAATATTCGGGATGCCGCACAATATATTGATCGATCGGCGTTGAATTGGCGACCATAATAATCAAAGACTCACCGTGTCTTCTGCCGGCTCGGCCCGCCTGCTGCCATGCACTTGCCACACTTCCAGGATAACCCGTCATCACACACACTTGCAGCTGGCCGATATCAACACCAAGCTCCAAGGCATTCGTACTGACCACTCCTAAAATTTCACCTTCTCTCAGACCTCTTTCGATTTCTCTTCGCTCTTTCGGAAGATAGCCTCCTCGATAGCCTCTGATTGACTTTGTCCCAATCTCTTTTTTCACAAGCTCTTGAATATGGCTTAAAATAATTTCCACCCGGACTCTGCTTCTGGCAAAAACAATGGTCTGCACTTTGTTTTTCAGGAACTCTTTCGCCAGTTCATTCACTTCTGCTGTTGCGCTCTTTCTAATATTCAACGGTTTGTTCACAATTGGCGGATTATAAAACACGAAGTGCTTTCGTCCGCTCGGGGCGCCGTTGTCTTCGACCAGCCGCATCGGTTTGCCCGTCAGCTGCTCTCCCAATTCCTTCGGATTGGCAATTGTTGCGGAAGTACAAATAAAAACCGGATCACTTCCATAGAACCGGCAGATCCGCTTCAGCCGCCGGATCACATTCGCCACATGGCTCCCGAAAACGCCGCGATACGTATGAAGCTCATCGATGACGATATACTTAAGGTTTTCAAACAAACTGACCCATTTCGTATGATGCGGAAGAATGGCAGAATGCAGCATATCGGGGTTTGTAATGACAATATGACCTGCTTTTCTCACCTTTTGTCTGATTGCCGGAGACGTATCCCCGTCATATGTAAAGCTTTTAATATCAATGCCCATTTCATCAATGATTTCATTTAGCTCGCTCTTTTGGTCTTGTGCCAGCGCTTTAGTCGGAAATAAATATAGCGCTCGGTTTGTTTCGTCTTGGGCGATGGACTGCAGGACTGGGAGATTATAGCATAACGTTTTTCCTGATGCGGTTGGCGTTACGGTAACAATGCTTTCTCCTTTTAGCACATATTGAAAAGCGGAAAATTGATGGGTATATAGTTCATCAATGCCCCTTTTCGAAAGGGCTGCTTTTATTCTTTCATCTATACTTTCAGGCATCGGCCTTGTTCTTGCCTCACGAGGCTCAATTTCATGCCAATTCACAACGTTTTCATTTCCTTTTAACTCAGAAATGAGCTCAGTCAGTGATTTCTTTTTCATTCTTTACACCTCTTTGTCAAGTACAGTTTACCGAATATTTGTTTGCATGGCTAGGTGCAAATTTTATACAATCGAACAAAAAAAGCAAGGCATACGCCCTGCTTATTTCGCTTTTATTGTAAGGAGCTTTGTTTTACCTTTGTTAGCAGCCTTTTCGCCTGCCGGCACAATTGATCCTACAGCCTCACCATTCATAATAACGATCGGGATGACTGTACTGCTCGCTTTTTCTCTTATTAATTCCAAATCACACGTAATCAGCGGGTCACCGACCTTCACTTTGTCCCCTTCTTTGATGTGGGCAGTAAACCCTTCTCCGTTCATATTGACCGTTTCCAGCCCGACATGAATTAACAGTTCAATTCCTGAGCGAGTCCGAATGCCAACGGCGTGTTTGGTGTGGAAAATCTGAATCACTTCACCTTCAACAGGTGAAACGATTTCACCGTTTGACGGTTCCACCGCTATTCCTTCCCCCATCATTTTCTGTGAAAAAACAGGGTCCGGCACATCTGTCAGGTCCATTACCGTACCGTCTGCCGGAGAATAAATAACCTCTTCTGTCACTTTTTCCTGAGTTTTGCCCATTCCGAATAATTTTTTCAGCAATGTGTTTTCTCCCTTCTCATTCGCTTCAACCGTTATCCCTTCATTCACCACTATTTAACCACACTTTCAATTTTGCTTCAATTTATAACAACATCTGGCATAGGCGCATAATCTGGATAAAAAAGGCGGTGGCAGATTTGGAATTCAATGATGACAAAAAGAACGAACTGCAAAAGAAAGAAGAAATCATCACGGAGGCAATGGATCATCTGTTTCAATCCTCAGCATTCGGCAACCTATTAAACGGATTTCAAAACCTGATCAACTCGAGTGTAAAGGATGTACAGACTACCATACATGTCAGAGAAAGAGATACCGGGCTGTATGTCGATATTACAATTCCAGCGACGTTTCGTGATGGCGAGATCGTCGTTGATATTAAATCAAGGTATCTACATGTAACTCTCCAAGAGAAACAGAAACAGCAAAATGAGGCCACTTTTACAAGCATGACGAGAACGGTTCAGCTGCCTTATGAAGTACACCAAGAAGATATGGAAACATCTTGGAACGAGCAGACAATGACACTTTTCTTTCCGAAAAATAAGCATGAATGAACGATTCATTCATGCTTCTATCATTTGAAAAAGCTGGTAAATCCCTTTATTAAAGATCCGACCTGATTCATTGCACTCATCACTTGACCTGTCGTATCCATCATTTTATTAAAATCAAACTGCCCGTTGGCTTTTTTGAACTGCGACATAATATTTTGGAATTGTGAGGGCTGCTGCTGATTAGGCCTTGGGATTGGATAAGGGTTGGAAAATACAGGCGGCTGCATAGGCATAGACTGATTCGGAACATACGGCTGATAATATTCGTGCTGCCCATAATGCTGCTGCGGGAAGTATTGCCCAGGTGAAACCTGCTGATAATATCCCTGCATTTGCTGAGGATAATAATAGCCCATTTGCCGAGGATAGCTCTGAGAACTCCTGTTCATTGCGATTCCCCCTAAACTCTACATGTTTCTCTTCTATATATGTATGAATGAAATCTATTGTTTGTGTCACAGGTCCTGATTCGAGCGTTTGTCAAATTGTGTCGAAAGTTTAAATTTTTTAAAAACAGAAAAAAGTCGAATCATTATGGTACCATATTTTCAATACAGATGAGAGGGGATGCACCATAATGAACGTATCATACTTAAGCAAACGTTTTGCAGAAATGAAGAAATATGAAACAGACTGTATGAATAAACTGATGGACTTTGCCAAGTTCCTCTATATTCAAGGACATCTCAGCACAACTGAGTTTCGTAACAGTATGAAGGTTCTCGAAGCAAATGGAGCAGAAAGCCCGGCATATGAGTTGAATTAACGTCCGGCCCCCTATAACAAACTTAAAAGAAGACAGCCTTTACCGGCTGTCTTCTCTTGCAATTTCATCCTTTACTGCGTGCAATGTATAAAGAACTGACTCAGTAATGTCCTTGAATCGTTTTTTATGAATATGATGAACATATGATTGGAGGACCAATTCCAGAAAATTATCCTTTACGGTCTCGATTTGCTCTTTATGCACATATTTCGGACGGCGGGCTTTTATCAATTCAAGCGCCCCTTGCGCCCAGCGAGCCGCCAGATCATCATTCTCTTCAACTGCAGGCTTTATCGTCTCAAAAAAATCATAAGAAAGATCACTGTCTTTTCCTTCCTGATATCGATCAGCACCTTTTTCAGCAGCTTCAATCATTTGCTCGGTCATTTCCAGCAACGTTTGTGATTGCAATACCCTTCACCTCAATGCATATCGTACCAAATTTCACTCGCAAATTCAGCCGATACGGTATACCTTTTCAAACGCATACCTGTGTTGAGGCGATTGACAAAGCTCGTTTATACAAATATGAAGGTCCATGAGTTCTTCTTCCAGCACACTCAGGCGATCGTTTTCCGTTTCCCGTATCTCAGCCTCAAAGGCCATTAAAGAATGATTCAGGCTTTGCTCAGCTCGTGTTAATTCATCTTCTATATCAGAAAGCATACGGAGAATATCTGTTTTGCTTACATAACCGGACATTCGTGTACCTCCCTTTCCTCGTCTCTCCCGGTTAACATTCTTTGCTCTTCAGGCTCTTTCCTTCCTCATGACAAAACTAGAAGCAAATCGCCAAACAAACAGGCATTCCACGAAAAGCTGAAGTTTTCGACAAAAAGACCCGCAAAAATTGTATGATCCTCTCCCTTAATGCAAACGATACTTGTGAGGAGGTGCCGTATGAAAACAAGACCGAAAAAAGCCGGCCAGCAAAAAAAGACTGAATCCAAAGCAATCGATTCTTTAGATAAAAAACTAGGCGGCCCGAACCGCCCTTCTACGTAAGAAGCAAGGAAATTCCTTGCTTCTTTATTTTTTCAGCCAATGCTCCACCGCAAACAGTGCATGAAGCTGGCGTTTTTTATGTAAATACCAGTCTGTCAATTCAATCTGCTTCGGCAATTCCTCACGCTTAAAGAACGCTTTCTTTATCTTTCCATGAAACCAATCTGTTTTCTCTCCGTCTAATGAGTGGATTACCTCAGGATAGCATGTCCTTAGCATAGGAGATGTTCTTTTTGTGATCCCGATCATTTTTTCCATATCAAAACGGGAGCCTGTGTGCGGCACTGTGTGCAAAAAGTGATAAAAAGAGGAGAACAATTCCGGACTGAACAGCAATTGAGACAGCTGCTTTCCCAGTCTTATCCTTTCCTCTGTCTTTGAAAAGCGTTTCACTGAAATGCCGTAAAGAAACCCGTCTGAAGAAGGAAAAATAACCGTGTTAAAATGAAACCAATCACTTAAATAAAAAGGAATCGTGTCAAAAACATTCTTTTTAAACGAAGGATTTTGTATAATAGGTGTTTGGATAGTGTTTTGTTCATTTATAATGAGGGCATACATCAGCCGCTCCGTGTTTCGCTCATGCCAAAAACGGGCCCATTCTTCCGTCATAAAATGTGAGACGCCAAACACATGCAGGTGATGGAACAGCGGTTTCCCGATTTTTTTTGACCAGTGGTACAAAAGAAGCTGCGGATAGGCATCCGAAAAAATAAGCCAGTTCGCTCTTTCATAGGCTAAAAAGAACCACTTTTGCTGTCTCTCACGGAGTCCAAGCTGAAACAGACTGCCTTTTAAGTCAGTCATTGACCAGCCGGCATTGCGAGAAACAAAGGATGCCAAAAGCGACCATTTAATTTCCGGATGACGGTCATAAAACGCTTTATATGCGTTCGTTCTTGAAATGTTATCTGCGTTTTTTGATTTTGTCTGCCGCTCAATCCGGCTCAGAAGCTTTCTGATGGTCTGTTGTTCTTGCACGTTCATTCACTTCCGTCATGAATAGTTTAATAAGGAGGATGAGAAAGTGATTCGGTATCCTAACGGAAAAACATTCCAACCGAAACATTCGGTTTCATCCCAAAACAGTCAGAAAAGGGCCCCGTCTTACAGCAATCGTGGAATGACCCTCGAAGATGACTTAAACGAAACGAATAAGTATTATCTGACAAACCAAATTGCCGTTATACACAAAAAGCCGACACCTGTTCAAATTGTAAATGTCCATTATCCAAAAAGAAGCGCCGCAGTGATTAAAGAAGCTTACTTTAAACAATCATCGACAACAGATTATAACGGGATTTACAAAGGGCGGTATATTGATTTTGAGGCGAAAGAAACGAAAAACAAGACCTCTTTCCCCCTGCAGAATTTCCATGACCATCAAATCGAGCATATGAAGCAGGTAAAGGCTCAAGACGGTATTTGTTTTGTTATTATATCCGCTTTCGACCAGGTTTATTTTTTGGAAGCCGATAAGCTGTTTTATTTCTGGGACAGAAAAGAAAAAAACGGCAGAAAATCAATTCGAAAAGATGAGTTAGAGGAATCAGCATATCCGATTTCTCTTGGATACGCACCTAGAATTGATTATATTAGTATTATTGAACAGCTTTATTTTTCGCCAACTTCTAGTGCGAAAGGTTGATTAACGAAAGGTTGAGATGTTATGTCAGATCAATTTAACAGCCGTGAAGCTCGACGAAAAGCGAACAGCAAATCGAGTCCTTCACCGAAAAAAGGCAAGAATCGAAAAAAAGGCGGTTTGTTTAAAAAGACCCTTTTTACTTTACTCATTCTGTTTGTTTTAGGCGTAGTCGGCGGTGCGGTAACATTTGCCGTCATGGTTTCAGATGCTCCATCATTGGATGAAAACAAATTAAAGACGCCTTATTCATCGACAATTTATGATAAAAACGGAAAAGAAGTCGCAGAAGTTGGTGCCGAAAAGCGTACCTACGTCTCGATAGATGAAATACCTGATGTCGTAAAAGAAGCCTTTATCGCGACAGAGGACGCACGTTTTTACGAACACCACGGGATTGACCCTGTCCGTATCGGAGGCGCCTTAGTCGCCAACTTTAAAGACGGCTTCGGAGCTGAAGGCGGAAGTACCATCACCCAGCAGGTCGTCAAGAACTCCCTTCTGTCACATCAGAAAACGCTAAAACGGAAGGTGCAGGAAGTCTGGCTTTCTATACAGCTGGAACGTAATTATTCTAAAGATGAAATTTTAGAAATGTATTTAAACCGAATTTATTTTTCTCCTAGAGCCTACGGAATCGGAAAAGCGGCGGAAGAATTTTTCGGCGTTACAGATTTAAGCAAATTAACTGTGGAACAAGCTGCGACACTTGCGGGTATGCCGCAAAGTCCGACAGCGTACAATCCCGTTAAAAACCCGGATAAAGCGGAAAAAAGACGGAACATCGTACTCAGTCTCATGAAAAAGCAAGGATTTATTTCTGATTCTGAATATAATAAATCCAAAAATGTGGCGATGAAAGATGAAGGCGTTGTTTCACAAAAAGAATATGAAAAAAACAATTCAAACAAGTACAGTGCGTTTGTTGAAGAAGTCATGAAAGAAATTGAAGAAAAATCTGATGTCAATCCAGGTACTGACGGATTAAAGATTTATACGACATTAGATACAAAAGCACAAGACAAACTAGATGAATTAATGAACGGAGACACCGTCGGATTTACTGAAGGCATGCAGGGCGGCGTGTCGCTTCTTGACACAAAAACCGGTGAAGTCCGGGCAATCGGTTCCGGAAGAAATTCAACGGTTGGGGGCTTCAACTATGCCACACAAGGAAAAACTCAGCCTGGTTCTACGATAAAACCAATTCTAGACTACGGACCAGTTATTGAAAATAAAAAATGGTCAACTTACGAGCAAATTGATGACTCAGCTTATACGTATTCAGATGGAACACCTATCCGTGACTTTGACCGACGATATAAAGGGCCTATGTCCATGCGGGAAGCACTGGCACAATCCCGTAATATCCCAGCTTTAAAAGCATTCCAAGCAGTCGGAAAAGACACTGCAGTGGATTTTGCTAACGGATTGGGACTCGGTTTAAATAAGGAAAAAGTGTATGAATCCTACTCTATTGGAGGATTCGGAGATGACAACCCGGGTGTCTCTTCACTGACTATGGCAGGAGCATACAGCGCATTTGGAAATAACGGAACGTATAATGAACCGCATTTTGTGAAGTCTATTGAATTTAACGATGGAACAAAGCTTGACTTAACACCGAAATCAAAGTCAGCAATGAGCGATTATACAGCCTTTATGATTACAGATATGCTGAAAACAGCTGTTAAGACAGGTACTGGACAGCTTGCACAAGTACCTGGAGTCGAGGTAGCCGGTAAAACTGGAACAACAAACTTTGATGAAGATACAATACAAAAGTACAATATCGCCTCTGGCGGTGTGCCCGATTCCTGGTTTGTCGGGTATACACCTCAGTACACTGCTGCTGTATGGACAGGTGTAGATTCACAAAACAAGTTAGGGAAAAAATCTTTAAATCATACAGAACAACAAGTTGCAAAACGTCTATTTGCACAGCTCATCGCCCAAGTCGATGACGGAAGCGGATCATTTGAGAAACCTGACAGCGTAGTGGAAGCCACTGTAGAAAAAGGCTCTAACCCGGCAAAACTGGCAGGGCCAAATACGCCAAGCGATAAAAAGCTCACAGAGTATTTTGTAAAAGGTACGACTCCTACTACTGTTTCTAAAACCTATGAGAAAGAAGAAAAAGAAGAAACAGCAAAACTGTCTGGTTTAAGTGTGAAATATGATAAAGATAATCAATCATTGACATTAAGCTGGAATTACGACGGAGATGCGACCTTTGCTGTTAAGCAATCTGTTGATGGTGGCAGCTACTCTGAAATTCAAAACAGCTCTGCAAAAGAGGCAGTCATTTCGGGCGTGCAGCCAGGCTCTGTATACAAATTCGAAGTAACAGCCGTCAGTGATGATGGTAAAAGTTCAGCGTCGACATCCTATGAAGTGCCGAAAGCTGAAGACGATGAAGACAAAGAAGATCAGCAACAAACGGATGATGAAAATCAAGATGATGAGAAGACTCAAGATGACACACAAACTGATGATTCTCAAACAGATGACAGTCAGACAGATCAAGATCAGACAGACGATTCAACAAACGATCAAGACAAAAAACAAGACAACACGAACACCAATCCGTCCGACAACAGTAACCAAGACCAACCTAACAATAACAACAATAACAACAATAACAACAACAGCAACAATCAGGATACGTCGGATGGTGATACGAACTCAGATACGAATGGTTCATCAGGTTCTGATACAAATAAAAACAAAACAGAAACACAAACGAACTCATCATCAACAACCGAAAAAACAAATTAAACAAAAAGCCATCACCTTTTGGGTGATGGCTTTTTTCTTCATAATAAAAAACCTCTCCTATTATGGAGAGGTTTTATCGATTCATCGCATGGTATTTATAAAAATGCTTTTTCATTTCAGCAAACAGCTCATCAAGCTGAATAAAGCAATGGTATTGGGTTGGCTTTAGAAGAATAAATTCTACTCGTTCAGCCCAATTGATCGGCTTTGCGGGGAATGGTTTCTCCGTCAGTTCTGCCCAATCAAGCGATTTCACCCGCTCACCTGCTGTCCAGTGAAGCGAAGCCAGCAAACACACAATGCCCTTCAGCATATCGTTTTGGTCGCATCTCGATTTTCGTGTTTGAAAGACTGGGAGAAGTGATTCTTTAATGTCTTCCCACACATTAAATAAAAGCGGAACATACTTGCCACTGTCCTCCCATGGCAAAACGCCTTGAGATTCCGTGCAGAAATCAAAATACACAGGGTTGATTCGCAAGGCTTCTTTCATATCCGAGGAACTCAACTGGCCAAGACTGCGCAAGTATTGCTCATAGGAAGCCAACACTTCTTTCGCTTGCGTCATCGTTTCACCAGTCCTTTTTTATCTCTCTTCTGCCCTTCTCTGCAAAGAGAAAGCAGCGGGCATTCTGCACAGCGCGGTGATTGGGCCTTACAGTGATATCTGCCGAAGAAAATAAGCCGGTGATGCGTAACGGACCAGTCTTCTTTCGGAACCTTGCGCATCAACGTCTTTTCCACTTCCAGCACCGAATCCTTCCAACGGCAGATTCCCAAACGCTTGCTGACTCTCTCCACATGGGTATCTACGGCGATGGCCGGCACGCCAAAGGCAACGGATACCACGACGTTGGCAGTCTTTCTTCCGACACCTGGCAGTTTGACAAGTTCATCACGGTCTCGCGGCACTTCTCCGCCGTAATCTTCAATAATCATTTTGCTCAGTTTTTGGATGTTTTTCGCTTTATTACGATACAAACCGATTGATTTAATATCCTGCTGAAGCTCTTCCAGCGAAACAGCCAAATAGTCTTCCGGCCGTTTATATTTTTGAAATAATGTTTTGGTCACTCTGTTTACAAGTGCATCTGTACATTGCGCAGATAAAGCGACTGCTACCACTAATTCAAAAGGATTGGAATGAACCAGTTCACACTCTGCGTGTGGAAACATGTCGCCTATCTTGTCTAGACAGAATTCAATTTGTTTTAGATTTAACACGATTGTCACCT
The DNA here is from genome assembly GCF_958411575.1 of uncultured Bacillus sp. Lineage (NCBI taxonomy): Bacteria > Bacillati > Bacillota > Bacilli > Caryophanales > Bacillaceae > Bacillus > uncultured Bacillus sp. Next base: position 110,955 of record NZ_CATYRA010000007.1, on the reverse strand, counting down.
TTTCACTTTATTGTTCAAGCCAATTGTAAAAAGGAACCTGCCTTTTATACTCTTTTTGCGGTTCATTCTGCTTTGCTTGTACCTTCCGGAATTTTTGGCTGTGGATTTTAGCCTGCTCTACAGTTTTCAGCCCGTTTTTCTTCCACTCAAACAAAATCCGGTCAATGTAGCGGAAGCTGAGTTTCCCTGAGAGTACAGCTTCTTTTAACGCGTGTTTGATCAGCTGTGCGTCGTGCTGATCTTGGTCCTGCCAAATGGCCAGTGTTTCACACTCTAAAGGTGATAGGGGTCTGGCGAACTCTTCCTCAAAAATGGTATAAAGGCTTTTTTGTTCCCCTTCTGCTTTTCTTTCTTGTGTTTGAGTCTGTGCAAGCTGTATATACTCGTACAGCTTGCCCCATAAAGGCTGAAGAGAGTATTTTTCAAATTTGATGCCATTTTGGTCTTCGCATTCTTCAATAAACAGAAAACCTTTTTGAATGAACATCCGCAATCTGTTTGTGCATTCCTCAACAGAAATTGACATACCTTCCTGCAGCTGATTCGGTGTAGGAAAATAAGAGCCTTTTTCTAAATGCATTTTGATTTTTAACAGCAGGATAAGTTCTGTTTCATTAAGCCCGAGCTGTTTATAATGCGTGAGCAGAAGATTAGGGATTGTTGACGTTCCCTGCTCCTGCATGTCAATAAATTGATGTTTTTTCATCGTCACACCTCTTACTGTAAAGGATTACGATTTCCCCTTTACTGTAAAAAGTCTCCCTTGCAGGAGACTCTTTTTCTTGTTTCATTTGAATGTATTACGGATACAGACGGTTTAATAGTCTTGGGAACGGAATGGTTTCACGAACGTGAGGCGCTCCGCTGATCCAAGCTACTGTCCGCTCTAATCCAAGGCCGAAGCCGGAATGAGGAACTGATCCATATTTTCTAAGTTCAGCATACCATTTATATGCGTCAGAATCCAGTCCATGTTCTTTAAGACGAGCTTCCAAAAGTTCCATATCGTGAATCCGTTCAGATCCGCCGATGATTTCTCCATAGCCTTCCGGCGCAATTAGATCTGCGCAAAGCACGACATCATCACGGTCAGAAGCAGGCTGCATATAGAATGGTTTTAAGGACGTCGGGTAGCGGGTGATGAAAACCGGTTTGTCATAGTGTTCGGCAATCGCTGTTTCATGAGGCGCTCCGAAGTCATCTCCCCACTCGATATCATCAAAGCCTTTTTCTTTCAGAAAATCAATCGCTTCGTCATACGTGATTCTTGGGAACGGAGCTTTGATTTGCTCAAGTTTTGACGTGTCTCTTCCTAATGTGTTTAATTCAATTTTGCAATTCTTAAGAACTGATTGCACGATGAATGAAACGTAATTTTCCTGTACTTGAAGGTTTTCTTCAAATTCTACAAACGCCATTTCAGGTTCGATCATCCAGAATTCGATCAAGTGGCGCTTTGTTTTAGACTTTTCCGCTCTGAATGTCGGTCCGAAGGAGAATACTTTTCCTAAAGCCATTGCCGCAGCTTCCATGTAAAGCTGACCGCTTTGAGACAGGTAAGCATCTTCATCAAAGTACTTTGTCGCAAAAAGCTCTGTTGTTCCTTCAGGCGCGCTTCCAGTCAGAATCGGCGGATCCACTTTTACGAAGCCTTCGTTATTAAAGAATTCGTAAGTTGCGCGAATGATTTCATTACGAATTTTCATGATCGCATGCTGGCGTTTTGAACGCAGCCATAAATGTCTGTGATCCATCAAGAATTCCGTGCCGTGTTCTTTTGGCGTAATCGGGTAATCAGTTGCTTCGTGAATGACTTCAATACCTGTCACAGCTAGTTCATAACCAAGTGGAGAACGCTCATCCTCTTTGACAATCCCTTTTATATAGAGTGACGTTTCCTGCGTCACTGATTTAGCTGTTTGGAAAATGCTTTCTTCCACTTCCGCTTTTACTACGACACCTTGAATAAATCCGGTACCGTCCCGCAGCTGTAAAAACGCGATTTTCCCGCTTGAACGCTTATTAGCGACCCAAGCTCCGATCATTACTTCCTCACCTACGTGCTTGTACACTTGGTTGATTGTTGTTTTCAACATATTTCCCTCCAAAACAAGAAAGACATTCGGAAGCCCAGTGCCCCGAACTCTATTATCATCACTTTATTATACCCGCTCTTAACTAACCGGGTCAATGCAGATAAAAAGCGGCTTTTCTGTCAGCCGCTTTTTAATCTGTTAGCTATGTTTTTCGACAAAACGCTTAATTCTTTCAACAGCTTTTTCAAGCAGCTCTAACGATGTTGCGTAAGACAGACGGACATTATCAGGAGAGCCAAAGCCAGATCCAGGAACAATCGCAACTTTTTCCTCCTCAAGAAGCGCTTTAACAAATTCATCTACATCTTTGAAACCGCAAGATTGAGCTGCTTCTTTTGCATTCGGGAACAAGTAAAAAGCACCTTCTGGCTTCACACAGCTGAACCCAGGGATTTCTACGAGCTGTGCATAGATTGTATTTAATCTATGTTCAAATGCTTCTCTCATTTCCTCCAATGGCTCAGAAGGCCCGTTATAGGCAGCAATTGCTCCGTACTGTGCGATTGATGTCGGATTTGACGTACTGTGGCTTGCAAGGTTCGTCATCGCTTTAATAATGTCTTCAGAACCAGCTGCATAACCGATTCTCCAGCCCGTCATGCTGTGTGACTTCGACACGCCGTTAATAATAATCGTCTGCTCTTTCAGACTGTCAGACAGCTGTGCAATGGAAACGTGTTTCTTTCCGCCGTATGTAAGTTTTTCATAAATTTCATCAGACACAATCAGGATGTCATGTTCAAGGCACACTTCACCAAGCGCTGCCAATTCTTCTGCCGTATACATGACACCAGTCGGGTTGCTTGGAGAGTTAATGACGATCGCTTTTGTTTTATCCGTGATCGCATTTTTCAGCTGTGCAGGAGAAATCTTGAAATGATTTTCCTCAAGACCTTCTACATAAACAGGCTTTCCGCCAGCGAGTTTCACCTGCTCCGGATAGCTTACCCAGTAAGGCGTAGGAATAATGACTTCATCTCCTTCATCCAAAATCACTTGGAAAAGGGTGTACAGAGCATGTTTGGCACCAGTGCAGACAATAATTTGAGACGGTTTGTATTCAATATTCTGGTCACGTTTAAATTTCTCTGCAATGCTGTTTTTCAGTTCAGCCAGACCACCTGAAGGCGTGTATTTCGTATGGCCTTCGTTCATTGAACGTACAGCGGCATCAATAATATGCTGCGGTGTATTGAAGTCAGGTTCGCCTGCTCCTAAGCCGATGACATCATGGCCTGCCGCTTTCAATTCTTTCGCTTTCGCTGTGATTGCCAGTGTGGTAGATGGTGTTAATGCGGATACTCTTTTTGCCAGTTTCAACTTGAACTCCCCCTAATTCGTCTTAAGGCGTAATATTTTTGAGAATCTTTCCAGTTGTAAAGTCCACATAACTTAAACTGTATTGACCTTCTTTGTCTAAGTACGTCACTTCCCAAAGCAGGACGTTTCCTTCTCTTGCCAGGTGAACCTCTTTTTGCTTTGAAACCAGCCCTTCATCCTGTATGATTTTTGCCGCTTTGTCTTCCGAGATACCCTCTTTTGCTTCTTTTGAGAGAATTTTTGCTTTTTTATTAGCAGGAACCCAGACATATAGTGTAGTGCCTTTTTTGTCCGTTCCCTTTACGACATAATATTTTTCTTTTCCGACAAATGTTTCGACTTGATCAACGTTGGCGAGATCGGTTTCTTTTTTAGCTTCAGCAGCTGCTGCTTCGTGCCCCTCTTCCTTTTGTGCCATGGCTGATTTATAAATACTTGCCGAGACAAGAAGTACTGCTAAAAAAATAATACCAAAAATGGCGGTAAATATTAATGCTTTTTTTCTCATCTTCTCACCTACGTACGATAAATGGTAAAAACGGCTTGGTTTTTGTTTTCTTCATCCAGAGCAAGGCCGAACATCAGGTTGTCTCTTTTCAGTGTCCGATTCAGTGTGTCTACAATTTTATACAGGTCATCAGAATGCTCTACATTAATTGTTGAAAGAATTTCGATTTTGCTTTCCATTTTTTCATCCTCCAGTTTGAACAAATATTGTTAGTCATACTCCATTTCAGGACACGCCATACTAGTATCACAGAGCGGCAAAACCGCTTTTAAATAAAACACCATCCTACTCCCACACCGGAAAGCCGCTTTATGCGGCTTTTATGCATTTTTCCCTGTAACGTAAGCCTCAAGCTCGCTGTCAGTCATTTCAGATACAGAGGTTGTCGGCAAGGCATCAAGAAACAGCCGGCCGTAACCAGCCGTTTTAATCCGTCTGTCCAATATGACAATCGTCCCTTTGTCTCCGGATGTCCGCAGCAAGCGCCCGATTCCTTGTCTGAAGGTCAGCACAGCTTCCGGTAGTGATACTGTTTGAAACGGATTACGCCCTTTTTTGCGGGCAAGCTCACATTTCGCAGCATGAAGCGGATGATCAGGGGACCGGAATGGAAGCCTCACAATCATTACCGTTGTCAGCTCATCACCAGGGAAATCAACGCCTTCCCAAAAGTGATTCGTACCTAGCAGGATCGCCTGATTGGATGTTTTAAAAGTCTTCATCAGTTTCCCGGGACTTCCGCCTGTAATTCCTTGCGCCAAGAGCTGAATGCCGGAAGCACTCATCAGGTGTTTGAGTTCCTGATGAACCTTTTTCAGCATATCATGGGATGTTAACAGCACAAGGATTTTAGGCTGTTTTTCCTTTGCCATCAGTTCGATATAACGGGCAGTATCCTGTATAAATTCAGCTTGCCCCGTATCTTGGATTGATTTCATTTCTTTTGGAATCATCACCCGCATGCGCTTATCGTAAGAAAAAGGCGACTCGATTCTCATTGTCCGCGGGAAAAAGTCACCCAGTCCCAGTCGTTCAATCATAAATTGAAAAGAATCTTCGACTGTAAGGGTTGCAGATGTAAGCACCACACTGTTTTTACGCGCGAAAAACTGATCGGCCAGAAGTTCACCGGGTTCAAGTGGCTGTGCGTAAATGGCCACCGCATTTTTCGCTCCCTTTGCGTCTATTTCAATCCAAACCGCTTCATCATCTTCAGACTCAAAGAACAGCTTCTGCAACGTCTGACAGTACTGCTGCAAGCCTTTCATGCTTCTTTGATATTCATCCGCTAAAAAGACAGTTCTGCTCTTCATACTCGTCAGATGTTTTTCCATCAAGGCCGACTGTGCCTCGAAAAGCTGCTGCAAATGTGTCAGCATGGAACAAAGCCTCTCCGCTCCATCCGTTAAAATCGGCCAGCTTTTATCTTGGCTTTCTTTGTTCACCTTAAAAACTAGACGGTTTAAGTCTTCTTTAGGTTTTCTTCGTTTGACAAAAGAATGCACTGAGCTGAAGAAAGCATCACTTTCTGCTTGAATGTGCTGAATCCACTCTTCCAATTCGAAGAAGGAATCAACCGGCAGGCTGTTTCGCTGGAATAGCTGTCTCATCTTTTTGAGAAGTCCCTGCTCTTTCAGAGTGCCGATCCTGCTCAATTTAGTATGCAATTCTATGTACGTGGCTCTTTTTCCTAAATGTTCGCTTGCCGCACGTTCAAAATGATGTGCTTCATCGATAATAAATGTGCCGCTTTCAGGGAGCCTTTTTTTCTGGCTGCCTTCATCGGTCAGCAAAAGAGAATGGTTGGTGATCACCAAATCGGAACGCATAGCAATCTGTTTGGCACGCTCGTAAAAGCCGGTCACATTCTCATTGCGACTTCTTTTATAGGATTCATCGTCATAAGCCAATCTGTCCCACAGCAATTTTCCGCCTGAAGGCAAATTCAGTTCAGCTACATCTCCTGTGTCAGTCTCTGTCAGCCAAACGAGGAGCTGTGCCTTTGTCAGTACGGCATCATAATTATCATCGTCTTCATGAAGCACCTGCTCGAATTTATACAGGCATAAATAATGCGATTGCCCTTTTAAAATCGCCGCTGTTACCGGAAATGGAAACAGATCTTGGACAATCGGCAAATCCTTTGTCAGAATCTGCTGCTGCAAAAGCGTTGAATACGTACTGATAATGACCGGTTTTTTTGATTTCTTGGCAAATAGCGCAGCCGGAATTAGATAGCCAATCGTTTTTCCGATTCCCGGAGGAGCTTCAATCAGCGCATGCTCACGATTGGCAAACGCTTCAGCTACTTCTTTCATCATCATCATTTGGCCTTCTCTTTTTTCATACCCAGGCATTAACTCTGACAGCGCTTTTTCATTTCCCGCTTCCCAATTTTCGATCTCAAATGAGAAGTTCCCGTCTTCATTGGCATGTTCATCGAATGATTGGGGTTCTCTGACAGAAAAAGAGGAAAAGCGCGCATAGCCCGGTATTTCGGTATGTCTGTTTTCATAAATGAACATATCCAACAAGTGCGTCAGATCACTGATAAAATGCTGCGAAAGCCTTCTTAACTGCTTTAATGTCGGATAAGGAAGCTGCCTCAGCTTTTCAAGGATTTCCAAAAAAATAAGCCCTGTCACTTCAGCGTCGCTGTCAGCCCGATGCGGCTGATCATGCCGCAGCTGAAGCTCCTCGCTTAATTCGGTCAGCTTATATCCCTCAAATCCCGGAAAAACAATACGAGAGAGCTCGACAGTATCCAGCACTTCGCAATCCGGGAGATGAAAGCCCGCCTTATGTAACTCATACTTGACAAACCCAAGGTCAAAATGGATATTGTGGGCGACAAAATAAGCGCCGTCAAGCAAATGGAACACTTCTTCAGCGACAGCCTCAAACGGCTGTTCATGCTCTACCATTTGATTAGAGATTCCAGTAAGCTGCTCAATAAAAGCAGGAATGGATTTATTTGGATTAATGTATTTTGAAAACCGCTCAGTAATTTGTCCATTTTCGATTACAACCGCTGCGATTTGTATGATTTTATCGCCTTTCTTCGGCGAATTCCCTGTTGTTTCTACATCTATAACAACGAACCGTTGCTTATTCATTAAAATGGACACCTCAATTCTTGCATACGACAAAAGTGTAACACGTTTTGTACGGAAATGGAGCGGCAAAACCGTTTTACTCCCAAAATCTTAAAAGAAAACCCCCGATAAAGGGGGCTTTTCTTCTACAAAATTGTACGAGCTGGTTCGTTCCCCAGCATTTGTTCAATTTTGTTTTGATCATTCAAAACAGCCACTTTCGGCTCGTGGCTTGCCGCTTCTTGATCAGACATCATTTTGTAGGAAATAATAATGACCTTATCTCCTTCCTGTACAAGGCGTGCGGCTGCACCGTTTAAGCAGATGACGCCGCTTCCGCGTTTACCAGGAATAATATACGTTTCCAGACGTGCTCCATTATTATTATTCACAATTTGCACTTTTTCATTAGGAAGCATTCCCACCGCATCAATGAGATCTTCATCAATTGTAATGCTTCCCACATAATTCAGATTTGCTTCCGTAACAGTTGCCCTGTGAAGCTTGCCGCTCATCATTGTGCGATACATATTATATTCTCTCCATTTCTCGAATATCAATAATGATATTATCTATTAAACGCGCTTTTGAAAAAGCAACTGCAACAGCCAGAATGATCTTTCTTTCAATTTTGTTCACAGGCTCGAGTTCCGGATAGGAATAAAGCTCCACATAGTCAATGGTGCCGCTTGTCGTATCAATGATTTCTTTCGCAGCTTTTATCACCGCTTCAGGGTCTCTTTCGCCGGCTCTGATCAGCTCCGCACTTGTTTGAAGGGCCCGATACAGCTTAGGCGCTTCTTTTCTCTCCTCAGCTGTTAAATATACATTACGGGAGCTCTTGGCTAAGCCGTCTTTCTCTCTGACCGTATCGACAGCAACCAATTCAATATCCATGAAGAAATCGCTGATCAAGCCATCAACAACTGCTACCTGCTGTGCATCCTTTAAACCGAAATAGGCGCGGGTCGGCTGTACAAGATTGAACAGCTTCGTCAGTACGATCGCAACACCGTCAAAATGTCCTTCTCTTGAGCGTCCGCATAAAACGCCTGTGCGTCTTTCGACATGAATCGTGACATTCTTTTCACCGGGGTACATATCATGAGCATCAGGCGTAAAAAGAATATCAACTCCGGCATTTTCTGCAAGGGCCGCATCCCGCTCAATATCGCGGGGATATGTCTCAAAATCTTCATTAGGACCAAATTGCGCAGGATTCACAAAAACACTCATAACGACGGCGTCATTTTCTTGTCTTGCTTTGTCTGCTAAGGTTAAATGCCCCTCATGCAGAAATCCCATCGTCGGAACAAATCCAATTGACTTCCCCTCTGACTGATATTGTCTTATGGCTTCTTTCAGCTGTGAAATATCTGTAATCTGTCTCATCTTATTTTCCTCCGTACAAGCCGTCCAGCACTGTCTGATTCATCTGAAAGGAATGCTTTTGCTCAGGGAAAGCACGATGTCTTACATCCTGGACATATCCGCTGATTGCTGTTTCGATTGTTTCGTCAATTTGCGTATATTGTTTTACAAATTTAGGTGTTCTCTCAACACCATGGCCGATAATATCATGATAAACGAGAACTTGCCCGTCTGCTTTCACACCAGCCCCGATTCCGATGACCGGTATGCTTAGCATCTCGGCAATTTTGGCTGTGAGTTCTGCAGGCACACATTCCAGCACAAGCATCATAGCTCCTGCTTCTTCGCATTTTATACTATCTTCTATTAATTTTTTGGCGCTTTGTTCGTCTTTGCCCTGTACTTTATACCCGCCTAATACACCGACTGACTGCGGTGTCAGGCCTAAGTGACTGACTACCGGAATGCCTCCTAGCGTCAATGCGCGAATGGATTCAAACACGCCTTCTCCGCCCTCAAGCTTCAGTGCGTCAGCTCCGCTTTCCTGAACGATAACTGCTGCATTTTTCAGCGTATCCTCCTTGGACAGGTGATAAGACATAAACGGCATGTCTGTCACAATAAAAGTATTCTGCGCGCCCCTTTTAACAGCTTTTGTATGATGGATCATGTCCGCAACTGTCACACCGACAGTTGAATCAAGGCCGAGGACGACCATTCCGAGTGAATCACCGACTAAAATCATGTCAACTCCCGCTTGTTCAGCAAGCTTAGCTGCCGGATAATCATAAGCGGTCAGCATCACAATCGGTTCTTCATTCTCCTTCATTTTTAGAAAATCGAGTTTTGTTTTCATGTTTTCTCCTCCTCATGTTTAGAGGAGATGAGCTGCCGTTTTCTTATACAAGCCAAAAAACCTTCCGTTTAACGAGAAGGATTCTTCACTTTCTAAAGTTCGGCGAGTTTCATCCCTCTGTCCCAGTCCTTTTTTGGATCAAGGCAGACTGCTGCAATGTCTATCTATTTTTATAATAGGTGCAGTTCGCAGGCGATACTGCCCAATGGAAGTATACCAAAATCAACGGGCTTATACCAACACATTAACCCAATTCAATATCGGCAGAATAGATTTTTTTAATGCCTTCCTGCGTTTCTAAAAGAAGAACGCCTTCATCATCTATACCTAACGCCTTCCCGTAAAAGGTTCCGTTTAACGTTCTGGCTCTCATATTAGTGCCGATTCCCAACGCATAACTTTCCCATAAAAGCTTAATCGGCGTAAAACCGTGTGTCATATAATCCCGGTACCGTTTTTCAAAGCAAAGTAAAATATGCTGGATGACGCCGGCCCGGTCAATTTTTTCTCCGGAAGCTTGGCTGAGGCTTGTCGCGATGTCCTTCAGTTCATCTGGAAAATCATCAGACTGCTGGTTAACGTTAATGCCGATCCCGATGATAACTGACCGTACGCGGTCTTCCTCGGCCTGCATTTCGGTTAAGATGCCGACTGTTTTTTTTCCGTTAATTAAAATATCATTAGGCCATTTAATATCCGTTTGGATGCCTGCTGCCGCTTCTATTCCCTGCACAACAGCTACTGCAGCAAGTAATGTGAGCTGCGGTGTTTTTTGAAGCGGAATGTCAGGCCGCAAAATCAGGCTCATCCAAATGCCATTTCCCTCTTGAGAATGCCATACCCTAGACATTCGACCTCTGCCGGCTGTTTGTTTGTCAGCCACCACAAGAGTGCCTTCCGGTGCGTTATTATTCGCAAGCTCATGCGCCGTTTTTTGCGTGCTTGAAATAACGTCTTGATAAATAAGATGCTGGCCCATTACTTCCGTTTTCAATCCGAAGCGAATTTCACTTTCACTGAGTTTCCCGGGCTTTTTGATAAGCCGATATCCTTTTCTTCTAACGGCTTCTACTTCATAGCCCTCTTTCCGAAGCTCTTCAATATGCTTCCACACAGCAGTTCTGGAACAGCCGAGGGCATCACTGATTTTTTGGCCGGAAATAAATTCACTTCCGGCCTGAGAAAATAATTCAATAAGGTCTTTTCTTAATGTTGACCGCATGTCTTCAGCCACTCCTCTATGTGTTTCTTTTGATTGGAGAGCTTTCCTGTCACAACAGCCTGCTCGATCCGCTGTAATTCTTCCGACACCCATTTTCCGGCAGGCCGGTTACGAAGCGCTAGTAAATCTTTACCCGTGATATCAAGATCCCTAAGGCTTTTGATCGGCAGGTTTTGATAAGTATTTTGAATGTCCTTTAGTTTTTCATCATCCAGTTTTTCGTTTTGCCGAAGCTGCGATATTTTGGCCGCTGAAAGAAGTGATTTTTCCCCGGCTTTGTACATTGACATAGTGTCAAGGCTCTGGCCAAACGTATGGGAAATGTGAATCGCTTCCTTCATCACTTTTCCCGGAAGCTTCCATGCTTTCAGGAAAAGCGGCGCATCTTTCAAATCTATTTCAAGATCAATTAAAAGCGCAGCCCAAAGCTCTTCACGGGATGTTAAAGAGTAAAACGGAAACTCACTCGCCGCAAGCAAGTTCTCTCGTTTATGATAAAAACCAGGGAGTTCCTCGTACAGCCCCGTTTGAATGAGCGTTTGAAGCGCTTGGCGGGAGGCTCTTCCCTGCAGCATTTTCTCAAACTCTATTGTTTTTCGTTCAACTGAAACATGGGATAGGAGTGATTTTTCTTTCGTGATGGCTTCTTTTGTTTCTAGTGAAAGCGTAAAGCCAAGCTGGCTCATAAAGCGTACAGCTCTCAACATACGAAGTGCATCCTCTTGAAATCTGTCCTCAGGCTTTCCGACGGTTCGAATCAGTTTCTGATCAATATCTTTCTTGCCGCCGAAATAATCAAGCACCTTCCCATCCGCTGTCATGGCCATCGCATTAATCGTCAAATCTCTGCGTTTTAAATCCTCTTCTAATGATGTGATAAATTGCACGTCTGACGGTCTTCTATAATCTTCATACTCTGATTCAGCCCGGAATGTAGTGACTTCATATGTTTCATCTTCCCAGAGCACAATAATCGTCCCGTGCTCTTTGCCTACATCAACCGTCCGCTGAAACAGCCTTTCTACCTGATCCGGTGCCGCATCAGTCGCGATATCGACATCTCCGATCGTTCGTTTCATATAGCTATCACGAACTGCGCCTCCGACAAAATAAGCCTGATGGCCCGCTTCGATTAAGGTGCGGAGCACGGGAAGTGCTTTGATAAAAACTTGTTCCATATTATCACTCCGGTTCTGCTAAATCGGCATAGATCTGTTCATACTGGCTGACAATTTTTTGTGAAGAAAACTCATTTTTGAGTATCTCCATTGCAGCCTCTGTAAAACGCTTGCTTAGCTGTTCATCTTCTAAAATACTCATCGCGCGGTCTGTTGCGGCTGCAACGTCGCTGACATCCACCAAAAATCCGCTCACATTGTTCTTAATAACCTCCGGAATACCGCCAATGTTTGTTCCGATACAAGGCACTCCACAAGCCATCGCCTCAAGAAGGACAAGGCCGAAGCTTTCTTTTTCAGACAGCAGCAGCTTTAAATCGCTAATGGAATAAAGCTCCTCAACACGGTCTTGATTTCCAAGCATTAAAACTTGGTCTTCTAATCCATATTTTCTGACAAGCTCACAGGCTGTCGATTTCTCTGGACCGTCTCCAACTAAAAGCAGCTTTGCTTTCGTTTTGCCGGCGATATTGCGGAACACACGGATGACGTCCTGCACACGTTTGACCTTTCTAAAGTTGGACACATGGATGACAACTTTATCGTCTGGTAAAATACCATGTTTCTCTTTAATTGCCGCAGTGTTTTTCTTCAGATACACGCGCTCGTCTATAAAGTTATAAATCGTTTCGATTTTTTTCTCCGGTTTAATTAAATCGTACGTTTCAGCTGCAAGCGCTGAGGAGACAGCTGTCACCCTGTCTGACGCTTCAATGGCAAAACGGATAAGATCTTTTAGAGACGGGTCATAGCCTAACACCGTGATATCCGTGCCATGCAAAGTTGTCACAATGCCGATATTGCGTTTCAGCATCTGCTTTGCAAGATAGGCACAAACCGCATGCGGAAGAGCGTAGTGAGCATGGATAATGTCTAAATTCTCCCGTTCTGCCACCTCAGCGATTTTGCTTGCCAATGTCAAATCATACGGAGGATACTTAAAAACAGCGTATTGATTAACCTCAACTTCATGAAAATGAATATTGGGGTGATATGTATTTAGTCTAAACGGAATGCTTGACGTAATAAAATGGATTTCATGTCCCTTTTCAGCAAGCTGCTTCCCGAGTTCTGTCGCAATGATACCTGAGCCTCCGACGCTCGGATAGCATGTGATCCCTATTTTTAGTTTTTTCATTGTTCGCCCCCAAGCACATCATGATCGAGCATCAGCATCCGTTTGGAAAAGAAACCTTCGGCATACTCCACACCCGCTTCTTTACCGTAAAGCTTTTCTCTCGCTTCAATGATCTCGATATAGCCATTCGTCAGAGGAGTTGAAACTGAATCCTTTGACGGGATAAACTGGCTTTTGTAGGCATTGAGGCTTTGTTTTTTGGCCTCTATTGTATCCGAGATATCAATGACAAAATCAGGCTGATGAAAACCATTTATCATATAGTAGTAGACCTTGTTTACTTTATGCGCGGGAAGGCTTTTTTCGTCTTTATATTTGTGGATTCCTGCGGAAAAGATTGCTTCTTCCACTAGTGCAGCCGCATTGCCGTGATCCGGATGGCGATCCTTTTTATACGGCATAAAGATTGCTTTGGGCCGGCAGGTTCTGATGACACTGACAATCGCCCGAATTGCCTGATCACTCATCATCAGACCACGGTCTGGAAGTGTCAGCTGAATTCTTTTTTCTGCACCTAATACACGGGCTGCTTCAGCTGCTTCTTCTTTACGTAAACTGACCGTTCCGTTTGAAGAGAGTTCCGCTTCAGTCAAATCGCATATCATTACTTTTTTTCCCTGTTTGACAAACTTCGCGATTGTGCCGCCCATTCCGATCTCGACATCATCACTATGGGCGCCAAAAGCAAGAACGTCAGTATTATACATTCGGCTCTTCTCCCCGAAGAAGGTCGCGGAATTCGAAAACACCTTCATCAAGTGTGCGGACAAGAATCTCCGCAGTACCCATATTTGTAGCGAGCGGAATGGAATACACGTCACATAACCGGATTAATGCCGAGACATCCGGTTCATGCGGCTGCGCGGTCAGCGGGTCGCGCAAAAAGATGACAAGATCGAGTGCATTGGCCGCGATCAGTGCACCGATTTGCTGGTCTCCCCCTAAAGGGCCGGATTGAAAACGTTCAATTTGAAGACCTGTCGCCTCTTGAATTTTCAACCCTGTTGTGCCGGTTGCGTATAGATCATGATGCCTCAAAATATCCCGATAGGCAGTCGTAAATTGAACCATATCCTGTTTTTTCTTGTCATGCGCGATCAAAGCAATTTTCATCATTTATCCCCCTGTCTAATCAATGATATTTTCTAATCCGTACACAAGCTGATCAATCTTCATGACTTGTTCGACTGACAGTTTAACACCTGACATGAAAGAAGCGCGGTTATAGGAATCGTGGCGGATCTGAAGCGTTTGGCCATCCATGCCGAACATGACTTCCTGATGTGCGATCAATCCCGGAAGACGGACACTGTGCAAGCGGATACCGTTTTGTTCCGCTCCTCTTGCTCCTGGGAGAATTTCTTTTTCATCCGGGTGTCCTTGCTGCTTTTCTTGACGGACTTCTGAAATCATTTCCGCTGTTTTCAGCGCCGTTCCGCTTGGTGCGTCAAGCTTCCGATCATGGTGTAGCTCAATAATCTCAACATCCTCAAAGTAGTTGGCAGCCATTTTCGAAAATTTCATCATCAGCACCGCACCAAGTGCAAAGTTTGGAGCGATGATGGCTCCGATTCCCTTCTCTTCTGTTAATGACGTAAGCTCTTTTAAATCAGCTTCTGAGAAACCGGTTGTTCCAACAACCGGACGAACGCCGTGCTCTAATGCAATTTTTGTATGTACTTTTCCGATTTCAGGCGTTGTTAAATCAATTAAGACATCCGGCTGTGTTTCCGAAAAGCATGCACGGATATCTGTGTAAATGAGAGCATCTGACTCAACAGACATCACATCAGATAATTTTTGCTGGTCGTATGTATGGTCTATGGCCCCGACAAGGTCAAAATGAGGTGTTCGTTCTGTCAATTTAACAGCTTCTTGCCCCATTCTTCCACGCGGTCCTGCAATGACTACTTTAATTGTTTCGTTTGACATCTTGATCTCCTCTACTTTCCTTCTTCTTTTCTGGTCCAGCGATCTTTATCTCTAGTATTAAATTTATGCATGACCCGGTCGTGGGCTTCCTCTAAAGAGATATCAAGAGAGTTGGCTAAACAAACCAATACAAACAGCACATCGCCCATTTCCTCTTCCATGCTTTTATCATCTTCAGACGCTTTTTTTGGTTTTTCTCCATAGCGATGATTCACTTCTCTGGCAAGCTCGCCAAGTTCTTCTGTCAGTCTCGCCATCATGGCAAGCGGGCTGAAATATCCTTCTTTAAATTGGCCGATGTAACGGTCTACTTCAGCCTGTATGTCTTTCATTGTTTTATCACTCACTAAACGAAACCTCCTATCATCCTCTTACATGTTAGCTAATTCAGATACGTTTGACAAATGTTTAAGCACGTTTGCTGTTTTCTTTTTCATCCACTATAATATAAACGCTATCTAATGGAAGGAAAAGGGGTTTTGTGTGATGCTTGGAGAAATTAGATTAAAAAACATATTTTTTATTTTAATCGGAGCAGCAATTTTTTCATTTGGCTTGGTTCACTTCAATATGCAAAACAATCTGGCTGAGGGCGGTTTTACAGGCATTACACTTTTGCTTTATGCCCTTTTCCACATCAGCCCCTCTATCTCGAACCTGGTTTTGAACATTCCGATCTTTTTTATCGGCTGGCGTTTGCTTGGCAGAACAATGTTTGTTTATACCCTTGTCGGCACTGTAGCCCTGTCTTTGTTCCTCAGCATTTTTCAGCGATATGAAATACATATGCCTCTTCAGCACGACTTAGCGCTCGCTTCTTTATTTGCTGGCGTGTTTATCGGGGCCGGATTAGGAATTATTTTTAAGTTCGGCGGTACGACAGGTGGAGTTGATATCATCGCCCGTTTGGTCAATAAGTATTTTGGGATTCCGATGGGCAGAACGATGTTTGCTTTCGATGCCTGCGTCATCATTTTATCTTTGCTTACTTATCTCTCCTACAAAGAAGCGATGTATACCCTGGTGGCTGTATTTGTAGCTGCAAGATTAATTGATTTTATTCAGGAAGGCGGATACGCTGCTAAAGGCGCTACGATTATCTCTTCGAAAAACGATCTGATTCAGAAAAAGATTCTTGAAGAAATGGAACGAGGCGTCACCATTTTGAAAGGACAGGGTTCCTATACAAAAGAAGATATAGATGTCCTTTATTGTGTTGTGCCAAAAAACGAATTGGTGATGCTGAAAAGTGTGATTAACTCCGTTGATCCTCATGCCTTTGTGGCGGTAAGCGATGTCCACGACGTGCTTGGAGAAGGATTTACGCTTGACGAAAATAAAAATCCGCTTCCGCGCTGACATTTGATAGAAAAAAGGCGGCAGCAGCCGCCCCTCTTATTTAGGGTAGTCCCGTTTTTTCAGCTTGTTTTTCTCCGCTTTGTACTTTCTGTAGCCGACATAGGTCAGAGCTGTAATGATGATACTGCCGGTTGTGATGATCACCCAGAGTAAAGACGGATCGGCATCATCCTCCTCCACCCTGTCAAAAACATTTTTCAGATCATGCTGAAGAAGAGAAAGCCGTTCAAGCTTTGTGCTCTCAGTCATTTGCTGAAATTCCTCTTGCTCAATGACGTCTATATGTTTTCCGACTGTTTCAAGCTGATCCTCTGATACATCGATTGTAAGACTAGGGTAAATCAAATCATATAAGCTGATAAATTCATTCCATTTTTCATGAAAGCTCGTACTTTCATTCTTTTGGACATCCTGCTTCAGTTCAGCAAAGGCTTCCATAATCGGTCTTTCCAGTGAGCCCCAAAGCGGATCAGATCGATTGTCAACTGCGTCCATCAGCATTCTGAACTGCGCGGCTGCTCTGAGCTTTTGTGTATCTGATGTATCAGCCTGCTTTAAACTCCGTACCATATCATTATAGCCCAGTGTGATTTGACGGATTTGGGCTCCAGTTAGCATGGTGTCTTGCTTTTTTTTCTCGGCGGATTTTAATGTTTTTTCAAAATAAGCAAGGACTTGCAGCGCCTCTTCATATTTTGACTGGCGGGTCATTTGAAAGACCGTATCGGATAAATCGTTCAACTCTTCGAGACTTCCCCGCTCTGCAGCCTTGGCATTTCCATTATAAAAAATAAGAGCAATCAACAAACAGATCGTCAGCTTTCGTTTCATGCAGGTCCCTCCCACTCTCTCTCCTTACAGAATATGAAGAAAGGGACAAGGATAGACCAACATTGTCTTTACATCAGCTCAAGCTTTGTTTGCTTTTTCGAGACCACGAGAAAGTAAGCAAGCCCAATTGAAAAAATACTCAGCCAAAATGTTCCATACCCTATATCAGTCATATAATCAGAAAGCATAGAGTATTGCGGCATCATGTCAAACAAGTAATCAATGACATCGTTGTGCAGCGTCCACACTGCAGCAATTGCAAGATGCCAAAAAGAAAAACGAAAATACGGACTGTACAACACGCCTTGGACTGCCATGGCAAAATGCGAGGCAATCAGCATATAGCCCTCCCACGGCAAGTTACCTTCTACAGCCAGCACAAGAAAATTCATAGCGACCGCCCATAGGCCATACTTTACGAGGGTGACTAGCGCAAGCGCCTCAAAGAGCGGAGCGTTCCGTTTCATGATAAAGGCGAGCAGCACAAACAGAAAGAAAAACGTTGCTGTCGGACTATCCGGAACAAAAATCAGGAAACGGGCCGGTGTCTCCAGTAGCTGCGGCAAGTACCAATAGTATCCGTATACCGTTCCCAGAAAATTGATGGCTAAGACAAGAATAAGCATCGGCTGCCGTCCTAATACATATTGAAACCATTTCACATCAAATCAACTCTCAGTCTGTAAAAATAATATGTCCATATAAAAAAGCTGACGCCGGGTCAGCTTTTGATAATAAAAGTATATCCTTCCATTTTACAATTCACAACACGTTATTTTGCGGTTGTTTCAGAAATAAATTTCGCAAGTTCTTCGAGTTGCTTATCATTCCCTTTGAATACGCCCGCCGGCATTTTGCCTTTCCCTTCAACAGCAATTTTTTTGATTTCATCCGGCTTCAGCCCGCTGTCAACCAACGAAGGCCCGGCTGCCCCTCCTTGAAGGTTATCTCCATGGCAAGAAATACAGCCCTGCTCCTTAAAAACCTTATATCCTTCTGCATTTGTGTCAATGTCGGCTTCTTTTGTGATTTTTCCCTGTTCTTCTGCCTTGGCCCAGTCGTGAGTAGCAACTGACTGCCACGTCAAAAATACAGCAGCGGAAATCGCCAAAAGCATCATACCAACAGCAACAGGACGCTTCCACGGCCTTCTCTCTGTTCCTCTGTCAAGGAATGGCGCCAAAAGCAGGGCGCCAAAAGCGAGTCCCGGCATAATCATGGCGCCGACCACTGTAAAGCTTCCGGCGGCGTATTCATACTTCAACAGCTGGTATAAGAAAAGAAAATACCAATCCGGCAGCGGAATATAACCTGTATCAGTCGGATCCGCCATCCGCTCCAAAGGCGGCTGATGCACAATCGTCAAAACAAGAAAACCGATCAGAAAGACAGCTCCAACCATCCATTCCTTCAACAAGAAATTCGGCCAGAAAGCCTCTGTTTTACCGGGATACTCCGAATAATCCTTCGGTATATTCGGCTTTTTTTCAGCCGGTATCCTTGAGTCGCCTACAAATTTCATCCCTTTGCCCCGGTGCATGTCATCCCCTCCCTTTTATTCGCAGATCAAGAGTTTAAAGCGGTCCTGAAATCCCCTGCTTCCGGATCATAATAAAATGTGCAGCCATCAGCCCGAACAATGCGGCAGGAAGAAAGAATACATGGATCGCAAAAAACCTAGTCAGCGTTTGGGCGCCTACAATATCAGGGTGCCCCGCAAGGAGTGTTTTGACTTGCGTCCCGATCAAAGGCGTGGCTTCAGCGATCTGCAGCCCGACTTTTGTTGCAAACAGAGCCTTCATGTCCCAAGGAAGCAAGTAGCCTGTAAAGCCAAGCCCGAGCATGACAAAAAAGATCAGTACACCGACAATCCAGTTCAGCTCGCGCGGCTTTTTATACGCCCCTTGGAAAAAGACCCTCAGCGTATGTAAAAACATCATCACAATGACCAGGCTCGCACCCCAGTGGTGCATTCCCCTGACAATTTGGCCGAATGCCACTTCATTTTGCAAATAATATACCGATTCCCAGGCATTTTTGATATCAGGCACATAGTACATCGTTAAAAACATTCCAGATAACACTTGGATAACGGTTACAAAAAACGTCAGTCCCCCAAAGCAATACACGAACGCAGAGAAATGATGGGCGGGATTTACATGTTCCGGTACTTCGTGATCGGCAATATCCCTCCACATCGGTGTAATATCAAGCCGCTCATCAACCCAGTCATAAATTTTGTTCAGCATGTCACCCTTCCCCCTTAGGCTTTGCTTTTCCAAGATACAGGAAGCCGTCTTTTACTTCTTGCTCATAATGATCAAGAGGCGAAAGCGGCGGCGTGCCCGGGACATTGGTGCCGTCCTTTTCATAGAGTCCATAATGGCATGGACAAAAGAATTTATTCGGATTTTTAGGATCGCTATTCCAGTTCACCGTACACCCTAAATGCTTACAAATTGGCGAAAGCGCTACAATTTCATCCCCGCTTTTGAAGACCCAGGCTGATCTTGACTCTTCTGACTCATACCAGGCATCGACTTGGTTAATTTTGAAATCAAAGCGCTGCGGCTCTTTTGTCAGCTCATCTACGCTGACAACCTGAACCATGTCCTGCTTCCCTGTCGATTTTAATACCGGGTCGAGTGCAAAGCGAACCATAGGCATGAGCATACTAGCCGCCATAAAACCCCCTACGCCTGTGAGCGTATAATTCAAAAATTGACGTCTGGATATATCATGTTTTCCGCCCATAACTTCTCCCCCCTCTAGGTCACCCCTGCAAACTGACTAAAATAGAAAATATTGCAATAACTCTAGACACCCTCATAATATATGAATCTCTCAGTAAGGTCAATATAGCCAAAATATTGTTTATAAGGAAATGTAAGTGTTTTTATTAGGTGCTCCACAACTGTAACAAAACGTTCAAAATTTCAGCAGTGCGTTCATCTAATATTTTTCTTTTTAAGGAGTCATTTAAATGCTCTAACGGAACAGACGGTGTAACAATGATTTTGCCTAACGCATCCTCGCTTTTCCAATTTTCATCAGACGTGAGCAGCACAACATGCGGAAATTCTGATATAAGCTCTTCCCGCAAATCCCTAAGTCCTTGAACGGTTATTTCATTTCTATCAACATATGTATATGGGGGCAGTAAATATACCCGTCCCTTTAACTGCCTTTCCAGTTCTTCTGACAGAAGCTGCGTGAATTCGCCTTTCTCCGCCGCCATTTTGAAATGGTCTCCTACCTTTATGTTAATTAATGGAATGACAGCGGTGTCAATGTAATCCTTAGCTTGTAAATAGTCCTTGGCATCAGTCATTCTCCACCTCATTGTTCTCCCCCTTTACGACAACAAGCCTTGCAATACACTGCAAGGCTGGTCAAATTATGTGAGCTGATTCAATTGGCGCGATAATTGTTCAAATGCTTCTTTATCATGACGATCTAGCGCATCGTCAATGTCTTTTAATAATTTTTCTCTTTGGAATGTGGAAATAGCGTGCTCCAAAATTTGTTCAGCCAACCCCTGATCTTTTTTGTTCTCAAATAGATCCTTCGGAATATGAGGGTTGGATTCCAGTACTGCAGCATACTCGGGTGAGCTGTAAGCTGAACGGAAATTAAGCTGGATAAACAAATCCTGCTGTTTATTTAATCTAATATCATGAAAAGATTTTTCCGCGTCGGTTGTCATGACATTCTCTTTATAGAACCGAAACGGAACTTCTTCAACACAATGTGTTGACATTATAATGCCTCTCGGGCAAAACTCTGCCTGCTCTACAAAATGAACCTTTTCCATGAGAGAATCATGGCTCATTAAGTAGTTCAAGATCCAAACGCACTCTCGGCGCTTTAACTGATAATGGTTTAAAAACCAACGGATAAAATCTTTTTTCTCATTGACAGAAACAGGGGTCTGCATGTAATTCCCTCCTCTATCGTTCGTATAATCTATATACTTATATGTTCCACATGAATGGTGAACATTCCTGCTTATCTAGAAAATTCATCCTCGATTCGCAAAATCGTCTCTTCCAGCTCTTCATTGGCCCCGTCAATTTCAAGAACCTTTTTCAAAAGCGGAAGCGCTTCTTTCTGCAGGCCTTCTTCTAATAAGAAGCTTGCGTATTCGTATAAGAAATCTCTGTCCTCCCGGTAGTGAAGAAAGGCAGCCTCAAAGGATTGTTTTGCTTTCTCGTATTGCTCTAATTCGGTATATGCACTTGCAAGATACCAATTGTATTTCGGATCTTCTTCCCCATAGCCGCGCACCTCTTGAATAAGATCAATGATCTGTTCATAATCCTCTTCTTTATGATACACGGCAAGAAGTGTATGAAGTGCCTCGACGAAGCCCGGATCAAGTGCAAGCGCCTCCTGAAGCAGCTGTTTCCCATCTTCTGACTTCCCGATTTTTAAAGCCATTTTTGCGGCATAGAGGAAAAGCTCTTTGTTATATTCATCATATCTGATACCCTCTTTTGCCGTTTTTAATGCCTCTTCATACATCCCTTCAGCTTCATAGCTTTTCGAAAGCGGCATATAAAGTGAAGAATAAGACGGATCAAGCTCTTTTAAATCAGACAGCTGCTTAATAGCTGTTTTAACAAGCCCCGCCTGTAAGGCTGTAAACCCATAGCCGAAAATCGTATTAGGATCAGGATTCTCATCGACAGCTTTCTCGTACCACGGAATGGCATCCTCAAATTCACCTGAGGCACTTAACGATTCGGCCAGTCTTTGATGGACATTAACGCCTCCGATCTCACTCTGCTCCTCAGCCGTTGTTTTAAAATATTGAACCGCTTTTGCATAAGCTCCCTGAGTAAAGTAAAGTTCCCCCAGTGCAAAATCAATAATGGGTTCATTGTCCAGAATGGACTTTGCTTGTAAAAGCTTTTGTTCACTGACTTCGAATAACCCCTGCATCTGGTAAAGATCCGCCATAAGCAGCAAACTTTCCGGATATGATGGATCTGTATCCGGAATGGTTTCCAGCACAGCGAGGGCTTTTTCTTCTTCGTCAATATCTATTAAAAGTTCAGCGTAAAAATTCGTCAGTTCTGTTTCATTTGGATATAAATCATGTAAATCACTGATTAGTGAAATCGCTTTTTCTACATTGCCCCACTCGTAATAAAGCTGGGCTGCAATGGCTTTGTCTTCATCATAGAGCTGATTTTCAGCTTTCGAGAGAGTGTTGAGGCCTTTTTCTGTTTCACCTGCTTCAACTAATTTTATGGCTTCTTGAATCAATGTATTCAAATCGGACCGGTCCTTTCTTTTCCTATAGAACATCAACCATACAAAAAAGCTTTATTTGTTCGGGTTAATCTTATCATAATTCAGACGAAAGCCCCCGGCAAATAAGATGCTTGCTGTACGGCAGGGAATTATTGAGTCTTATTAGTTTACCAAAAGTTCTTGAGATAGAAAATGAAAAAAGGAAGATCGCCCTCTGTACAGTAAAACAGCCCTCTGACCTGCCGTTTTGTATAAAGCGCATCCCCCCTTTTCGTTTTTTCTTTTCTCTCTATAAGACAAGCTATGTTTTTTTGCCTCGGATTATGATTCTCACAGGCATTCTGCACAAAAAATCCTGAAGGAAAATCTTCAGGATTTGTTTGAAAGCTTATTTAAATGCTCGAAAAAGGTTGGATAAGAAACGTGAATGGCATCTGTCTGCTCAATTTCAATTGGCTCTTCAGTTATACACGAAGCGATACCAAGCATCATTCCGATTCGATGATCTCCATGGCTGGACACTGTTGCGCCGCCTCTCAGTGTTTGCTTGCCATAAACCTTCATTCCATCTGCTGTCGGTTCAATCTCAGCACCTAGCTTACGAAGCTCAGAAACCACGGTGTCAATGCGGTTTGTTTCTTTTACTTTAAGCTCTGCCGCGTCCTTAATAACGGTGGTTCCTTCCGCCTGGGTCGCAAGAAGCGCAATGATAGGTATTTCATCAATTAAACGCGGAATGATATCTCCACCAATTTCAACCGCTTTTAGAGATGACGTTTCTATGACCAAATCACCGTAAGGCTCTGCACTGCTGTCAGCAGATGGTTTGATTTCAAGTTTTGCCCCCATGTTTTGAAGGACATCAATGATACCTGTCCGAGTCGGATTTAAACCTACGTTTTTTAATACAATCTTACTGTTTGGAACCATTGCACCCGCAATAAGGAAAAACGCCGCTGAAGAAATGTCTCCAGGAACAAAAATATCGGCAGCTGTCAATTTCTGGCCGCCTGTAATAGAAACACTCGTTTGATCTTCAGAAAGCTTAACACCAAAAGCAGAAAGCATCCGCTCAGTATGGTCCCGAGATTTATGAGGCTCTGTGACGGTAGTTGTGCCCTCAGCCTGTAATCCAGCCAGCAAAACAGCAGATTTAATTTGTGCGCTTGCAACAGGTGATACATAATCAATGCCTTTTAATGAAGCGCCGCTCACTGACAGCGGTGTAAATTCTCCGCCGGCTCTGCCGTCGATTTTAGCCCCCATTTCCTTCAAAGGCTCAGTTACACGTTTCATTGGGCGCTTCGCAATGCTCTCATCTCCGGCTACCGCGCTGTAAAAAGGACGGCCCGCCAAAATGCCGAGCATGAGGCGAATCGTTGTACCTGAATTTCCGACATCTAAAAGGCTTTCTGGCTCACTCAGGGAATCGATTCCATTTCCGTGAATCACTACATTGCTGCCGTTTTGCTCAATTTGAACACCCATTTTTCTAAAGCAATCGATCGTGCTCAGACAATCCGCTCCCGGCAGAAAGTTTTTCACAGTTGTTGTGCCCTTCGCTAGCGCGCCAAACATGACGGAACGGTGAGAAATGGATTTATCACCAGGAATATGTATTTCTCCGTTTAAGGCCTGCACCTTTTCTCTTTTCATTATTTTCCACCTCAATCAGCATAAAAAGTTTCATATTCCGCCCGGGCTTCAATGCATTGTTCTGCCCGTTTGCGGTCGTCATCAGACTGAAAACTGATCCTTAAAATCCCGTTAATATCTTCTCGTGTTTCAATAATGCGGATATTCGTGATACTGATGCGCTCCGCAGCTAAGATAGCCGTTATCTCGGAAATCACACCGGGATGATCGGGAACATCCACATATAAATCGTAAAATGCAGGTATCGCGCCCTTCTGCCGAAGCGGCAGTCCGTCGCGATAATCCTTGGCCGTTTTAAAATAACGAAATAGATTTTCGGCATCTTCTTGTTCTACGTATGTCCGGATCGTCTCAATTTCACGAATCCACTCTTCAAAACGGTCCAAGATTTTATCTTTATTATGTAATAGAATATCCCGCCACATTGCCGGGCTGCTTGATGCAATCCTTGTAATATCCCTGAACCCTCCGGCAGCAAAACGTTTAACAAGCGGATAAAGTTCTTCCGAATGATGGGTTTGATGAACTAGGCTTGCTGCGACAATATGCGGAAAATGGCTGATCACGCTTGTAACACCATCATGCTCTTCCGGCGACATTTCCACAAAATGGGCATTTGTCCCCTTCAGCAGGTTTTTCAATTGTTCTACCGCTTGTCTGTCCGTTTTCTGGCCTGGCGTTAAAATATAAAATGCATTTTCAAACAGGAATTCCTTCGCAGCGGCCACTCCTGATTTATGTGAACCTGCCATCGGATGCCCCCCGACAAATTGGTATCGGCCAGGCAGCACTTGCTCAGCGTATCGAACCACTTTTTGCTTTGTGCTTCCTACATCGGTAATCAAAAGTTGATGTTCAATTCCTGAATGAGCCAGCTCATCAAGCATAAGCATGGTTTGCGCAACAGGTGTGGCAATGATTACTGTGGCTGCTTTTTTTGCACCGCTAATAAACGAATCAGCACGCTCGTCTATCACACCTAATTTTAATGCGGCTACTACCTGTTCATCAGAGATGTCGATTCCGATAATCCGTTTGCCCGGATGCTCTTTTTTGATCGCTAGCGCAATCGAACCGCCTATCAATCCGAGACCGGCGAGCAATATTGTATCTTTCATTCGATTCATACGTCATCACCTGGTTTATAGACTAAAGAGGTGATATTTGATCACCTCTTATAAAATTTCAGCTAAAATTGCAAGAATTTCTTCATTTTGCTCTTTTGTTCCGATCGTAATCCGGAGTGATGTCGGGAAACCTAATGCATTTCCTGACCGGACAATATAGCCTTTTTCCAGCAGAGCCTGAAACAGTTCATCGGAAGGGCGGTTAAAATCAATTAACACAAAGTTTGTCTGTGAAGGGTAGCACTTTAAACCATGAGTCTTCGCAAAATCATAATATTGCTGAAGGCCTGTTTTATTTTGCTCGACACAGGAAGCAATAAACGCTTGATCATCAAGTGCTGCGATCGCCGCAGCCTGACCTAGACGGCTCGTGTTAAATGGCTCTCTCGCCGGCTCAATCTGGCGAATCAGGTTCTCGTCAGCAATTCCGTATCCAACTCTGAGCGCAGCCAGACCGTAAGCCTTTGAAAATGTCCGCAATATGATCAGATTGGAATACTTGTTTAATAACGGCACAGTTTCCGGGTAATCCTCAGCTGTTACATATTCATAATATGCTTCGTCAAGAACAACGAGGACATGAGAAGGAACGCGCTCCAGAAATGCGAGTAATTCCCCTTCTGATGTATAAGTGCCAGTCGGGTTATTCGGACTGCATATCCAAACGACTTGTGTCTGTTCGTCAATCGCTTCAAGCATGGCATCTAAATCATGTGAGCCGTCAGGACGAAGTGCGATTTCACGAACTTCAGCGCCTTCAATGACCGCATTATGTTTATATTGCGGAAAAGTCGGGGCAGCAGTTATCGTGTTAGTTTTATCATTTAAAAATGCCCGGCAGATGATCTGAATGATTTCATCTGAACCGTTTCCGAAAATAAGTGATGTTTCACTGACATTGAGGTGCTCACTGAGCCTTGTCCGCAAAGCGGCGCTATACCCGTCCGGATAAAGCGCAAGCTGTTGAATCTCATGTTGAAGCGCCTCTTTTGCAGCTTCTGAACAGCCGTACGGATTTTCGTTTGAAGCAAGCTTCACAACTTTATCCAAGCCATATTCTGATTTCACTGCTTCAATCGGCTTTCCAGGCTGATAAGGCTTCAGTTGTTTTAAATGTTCTTTGATACGCAAATCCAGTCACCTCATTTTAAACTATACAAGCCGCCAAACGCCCTTGCGTAATCTTCAAACTCCTGCAGCGCTTGATCTCTCGTTTCAGTGCTGATGAGCCGGTCCTTTAGCTCTTCTATTTTTCTGACGAGCGCACTTCCCACTACGACACCGTCACAAATTTCATTCATCTTCATGACCTGTTCGCGGTTTGATATACCGAACCCGACAGCAACCGGAACAGTGCTGAGATCCTTCACTGTCCGGATGAACGGGTACACGGATGAATTGAACTCATTGCGGACACCGGTCACACCTAGAGAAGATACACAGTAGACGAAGCCCTCGGCTTGTTCAATAATGGTTTTCAAACGGCTTTCGCTTGTCGGCGCAACTAAAGAAATATACGTTACCTCATGGTTTTTGCAATCCGCTTGAAGGCTGGCGCTTTCTTCTAATGGCAGATCCGGAACAAGCAGACCGTCAATGTGATTTTTCCGCAGTAAAGCGAAAAAGTATTCTTTGTTCAATTGTAACACAGGATTATAATACGTAAAGAGGATAATCGGAATATTCACTCCGTTTTTTTTCATTTCCCCGCCTAATTCGATTGCCTTTACGATATTCATTCCATGATCAAGCGCCCGCTTTGAAGCACGCTGGATCACCGGACCGTCTGCAAGCGGGTCTGAGTATGCAACACCAAGCTCCAGTGCCGTGGCACCTGCTTTTTGGAGTGACTTCGCCAGTTTAACCGAAACCTCAGGCGATGGATCTCCCGCTGTAATAAACGGGATAAACAATTTTTCTGATGCTTGAAGATCTAATTTAAACATGCGCTTTCACCTCTTCTTCCAATACATTCATTAATGTGTTGACATCCTTATCTCCCCGTCCTGATAAACAGACGAGAATGGATTGATTGCGATCCATCTCTTTGGCGAGTTTGAATGCTTTTGCTAACGCATGGGCAGATTCGATTGCCGGCAAAATCCCCTCTTTTTCTGACAAGAGTTTTAATGCATCCACCGCTTCTTCATCTGTGATACTGTCATAAGTGACACGGCCGCTCTTATGCAAATATGCGTGCTCCGGACCGATTCCAGGATAGTCAAGTCCTGCTGAAATGGAGTAAGGCTCAATAATTTGCCCGAACTCATCTTGAATCAGATAAGTCAATGAACCGTGAATAACGCCTACGGTTCCTTTCGACATAGTAGCGGCATGAAGAGGAGTATCAATTCCTTTTCCGGCTGCTTCAGCGCCGATCAGTTCAACATCTTCGTCTAAAAACGCCTGAAACATGCCTATCGCATTGCTTCCTCCACCTACACACGCCACTACTTTATCAGGCAGAGTGCCTTCAATGTGTTTCAGCTGATCCTTCGCTTCCTCTCCAATCATTTTCTGAAATTCTCGGACCACCTGCGGATAAGGGTGCGGTCCGACAACTGATCCAATCATGTAAAAATGATCCTCGCAATGTTGAACCCAATACCGAATCGCCTCATTTGTGGCATCCTTCAATGTGCCATTTCCGCTTGTTACAGGAACAACTTCCGCCCCAAGAAGCTTCATGCGGAAAACGTTCAGAGACTGGCGGGCAACATCCTCCTCGCCCATAAACACAGTGCAAGAAAAGCCGAATTTGGCTGCGACTGTGGCAGCGGCAACACCGTGCTGACCGGCACCGGTTTCAGCAATGATTTTCGATTTTCCCATTTTCTTAGCGAGCAGCGCTTGACCTAACGCATTATTGATTTTATGAGACCCTGTATGGTTTAAATCTTCTCGTTTCAAATAAATTTTCGCGCCGCCTAAGTACTCAGTAACTCGATCAGCAAACGTGAGTGCAGTCGGCCTACCGGAATAGTCATGTAACAGCTTGTAATATTCATTACGAAAAACAGGATCATCCTTGATCTCTTTAAATGCGGTTTCAATTTCTTCTAACGGCTGCATCAGTGTTTCCGGAACAAACTTTCCGCCAAAATCGCCGTATCTGCCTATTTCATTCGGATATGGATACATATCGATTCATCCTTTCTTCTAAAAGCCTCATCAGATTCTGATCTTTTTGTCCGTTTTTTTCGATTCCGCTGGCAAGGTCAATTCCTGCCGGCTGATATTTCATTAAGTCTGTGATAGTGTCCGGATTCACGCCGCCTGCGATAAAACAACGTTTTCCTATAGCAGCCTGCTGGTATTCCGGCACACAGTCCCAAGAAAAAGCAACACCAGTGCCCCCTCTTGCCCCTTTGACAGATGAATCAATCACAAAGCCGTCCACATCATCTTTAAAGCGGGCTATCTCTTGAGTTGTGTTCTCATGATGGTGAAGCGCCTTCCATATTTCACAATCTGTCAGCATGCGAAGCGCATCGGCATCCGCAGGTTCCTCATCACCGTGAAGCTGAATGACGTCTAGATTTAAGTCTTCGGCAATCCGTGACATCGTCTCTATCGATTCATTAACAAAAACCCCTGCAACCTGTTTTTCGACACAAACTTGACTCAGCCACTTTTTCACATCTTGCGGAGATACTTTTCGGTAGCTTTCAGCAAAAATAAAGCCCAGATAATCCGCCTGTGAGTCTGCTGCAAGCTGCAAATCCTGCAGTGACCGTATGCCGCAATATTTTAATGCCGGCTTCTTCACATCCTCACTCCCCAAACAAAGCATGGATTGCTTTTTGCTGTGATGTTTGTCTCATCAATGATTCACCAATAAGCACAGCTCGTGCTCCATGTTCTTTGACAAATGTTAAATGTTCTAAAGAACCGATTCCGCTTTCGCTGACAAGCAGTGATTCTTTCGGAGCAAGAGATGCGATTTGTTCTGTCTGCATGATAGAGGTTTCAAAAGTTTTTAGGTTTCGGTTGTTTATGCCGAGAATATCAGGCGTGAATACTTTCAATATTTGTTCTAGCGTTGTTGCATCATGAACCTCCACTAACACGTCCATCTCCTTTTCACCTGCTTCAAGATATAATTCATGAAGGTGTAAGGGATCAAGCACTTCGCCGATTAACAATATGGCATCCGCTCCGATTCTTCTTGATTCCTCCACTTGAAGAGAATCAATAATAAAATCTTTTCTGAGTACAGGTATCGAAACAGCGCGCTTTACGTCTGATAAATAGCTGTTTTCCCCTTGAAAAAACGGGGTGTCTGTTAAAACGGAAAGCGCATCTGCTTTCGCAGTTTCATAGTCTTTTGCAATCCGCACAGGTACAAAATTCTCTTTAATAAGCCCTTTTGACGGCGACGCTTTCTTCACTTCAGCAATCAACCCGATAAACCGATTCAGGCTTGCCAGCGCCTCTTTAAATGAACGTTTTTCGAAAGGCTGCTCTTCCGGCAAGACCAGTGTTTTTACTTCTTCTTTCTTTTGTTTAATGATGTTTTCAAGCATAGATCTCTTCCTCTTTCTGCTTTAGTCGTTCAAGCTGCGCGGCAGCGCCTCCGCTTGTAATCGTCTCTAATGCTAGCTCCGTTCCTTCCTTCAGTGAGGCGGTGATCCCCGCCGTGTATATCGCAGCCCCTGCATTAAAAGCTGTAATAGATAAAGCGGAACTGCTGCTTTTATTTTCAAAAATATTCTGAATGAGACAGGCACTCTCTTTTGGTGACTCCACCTGTAAATCTTCAAGTCTGCCATTTGTGAAACCGAAAGCTTCCGGTGAAACGGTATATTCCCGGCGCTCCCCGTCCTTTAATTCAATCACGTCGGTCGGTGCTGTAATTGAAAGCTCATCTAAACCGTCACGGCTTGATACGAACATGACGTGCTTCGGCTGAAACGTCTCCAGTGCGCTTGCCATCAATCCAGCTTTTTCAGCGGAATAGACCCCAATCACCTGGCGCTTCGCCTGCAAGGGATTGCTAAGCGGTCCGAGCAAATTAAATACTGTTCTGAAACCCAGTTCTTTTCTTGTACCCGCTACATGTTTCATAGACGAATGATAGAGCGGTGCAAAAAGAAATCCCATGTTGTTTGCTTCAATGCTGCTTTTGACCTTTTCGGGAGTGGTTTGAATTGGAACCTCTAACACCTCTAAAACATCAGCGCTTCCGCTTTTAGAAGAGACAGAGCGATTGCCGTGCTTAGCGATTTTTGCCCCTGCTGCTGAGGCAACAATTGCTGATGCCGTTGAGATATTAAAAGTAGAAATACCGTCTCCTCCGGTTCCGCATGTATCAACGACATCAGGAAGTCCATCGACTGTAAGAGCGCGTGCCCGCATCGCCTTTACAAAGCCCGTTAGCTCTTCTGGCGTCTCTCCCCGATGAGCAAGAATAGACAATATACCGCCCATTTCAGAAGGTGCCATTTCCGCTGTTATCATCATATTCATCAGCGCTTCTGCCTCATCGGCAGTAAGTGTTTTTCCGTCAACGCACAATTGTAGAAATTTGTTCATCAGCTTTATCCTCCTTGCTATGGAACATGTCTTCTGCAATATGAATCGTTTTCAGCAGCGCACCGGCTTTATTACAGCTTTCTTCGTATTCGGCTTCCGGAACAGAATCCGCAACAATTCCAGCACCTGCCTGTATCGATGCAACACCGTTCTTTACGCTCATGGTGCGAATCGTAATACAAGAGTCGATATTACCGTCAAATCCGATGTAGGCGATACAGCCGCCGTATGTCTCTCTCGGTGTTGGCTCGAGCTCTTGCAAAAGCTGCATAGCACGGATTTTTGGAGCGCCTGTTAAAGTTCCCGCCGGGAAAGCGGACATCAGTGCATCGACAGGGTGAACCCCTTCTTTCAATCGGCCTGTAACCACCGAAATAATGTGCATGACATGCGAAAAGGAGACAATTTTTGTGAACTCCGGCACAGAAACAGATCCATACTCTGCTACTCTGCCAATATCGTTCCGGGCAAGGTCAACGAGCATGTAGTGCTCCGCTTTTTCTTTTTCATCCTTCATCAGCTCAACTTTGAGTTTTTCATCTTCCTCTTTATCTGCGCCTCGTTTTCTCGTACCGGCAATCGGATGGATTTCCAAGTGCCCGTCCTTAACGTGGATTAATCGTTCCGGAGAGCTGCCGACTATTTCTCTGTCTTGGAGTTTCATATAATACATATACGGAGAAGGATTGACGATCCTAAGCACCCGGTATAACTCAAAGGCATCTGATTTTATCGGAATCTCAAATTTTTGTGACAGAACGCCTTGGAAGATATCGCCCGCTTTTATATATTCTTTTATTTTTTCTACATCAGCCATAAAGGCTGGTTTTTCATAATTAGAAGATACTGTCTCAAAGCTGGGTGTCTTATATGAATCAGCAGAAAGAAACAGTTCTTTTATGTTTTTTTGATCCATCATTTTTTCTATGAGATCTTGAAGCTCTTGATGATTTTGATGAAATACATCGATTTTTTCGTTTTCTGTTTCCTGTCCATTGAGCCTTGCATATTGGATAAAGTGGACGTTTTTAGTTTCATGATCATATGCAATTAATGTCCGGCAAACAAACAGCATACACTTTTCCATTCCTGTTTCTTTTGAATGCGGAGGAACAGAAGGCTCAATCAGCGGGATCATATCGTAGCTTAAGTACCCGACAGCTCCGCCGACAAAAGGAATGCCTAGCTCTGGCGTTTTGATTTTGTACGTGGTATTCATCCAATTCAGAACTTCTTTAAGTTCATTTCCTGTGTAATGAGATCTGCCGTCATGATCTGTAGCTGTAAAACGGCTCTGCTTTTCTTTAATCGTGAGGAATGGATTCAGGCCGATAAACGAATATCTTGACCAATTGGATGTATCATCCTTGCTTTCAAGAAGATACGTAATCTCCCTGTCGAGCTTCTCTATCATTTGAATGGGTGTCATCGTATCGACTGTGAAGGTCTCCACAATCGGTATGGTGTGGTAGGACAAGCTGTCCTGTAAAAATGAAGAAATGTTGGATTGGTAATACATTGCTCTCACTCCTTATGGCAAGGAGAATGAGAAGATGGCATGAGAGGATAAAACATTATATAACAAATAAACCCAAAAGAAAGGCTTCTTTTGGGTAGAATAAACATACATGTCTCAGCTCAACTACACTCATTCTCTGCTACCCTATTCTCTAACTCAACTCATTCAATCGCTTTATACACACTCTTGTGTATTTCTAAGCTGTTCCTATCGTATTACAATTCAGTATTTTTTGTCAATGATAAATCGGGTCTTAATACAACGGCTTTTTCTAAATATACATGCCTGATCCGTTCCTGAGGAACATCTGTCTGGACGGTCATCATGACTCTGATGCACTTTTTCAGACCGCCGGTTACGTCCATTTCCTGCATACAGGTTACCGGCACATACTGCCATCCTGAAAGCTCACGGACAGCTTTTGCCGGGAAAACGGAGTGCAAATCAGGTGTCGCCGAAAGAAGCATTTGAACAACATCTTCCGGTTTTGTTTTGTTTTCTTCTATGATTTTCTCTAACAGCTGTTTTGTTTTTTGTAAAATTTCTTCTTCAGTATCTCGTTCAACTGTAGTTGCTCCGCGAATTCCGCGAATCATCATGATGTCTCCTCCAATCGCCATTTGTTCAGCCAGCTCTCAAGTTCATTTCTGGAAAATGCGTGATCAGCAACTTTTCCTAATTCGTTGAGCACGATAAACTGAATCTTCCCGCCGCGGGTTTTCTTATCATTCATCATACGGTCCAATAGAACCGAAGTTTCCGTCTCATTTTTAATTTGACTTGGATAGCCCAGGCTTATTAGCCAACTGACCAAACGTTTCCTGTCCATTTCACAGCCCGCTGTCTTTTCGCTTATATATAAAGCAAACTGCATCCCGAGGGCTACGGCATCACCGTGAGTGATCTGTCCGTATCCATATTCAGCCTCAACGGCATGGCCGAGCGTATGTCCGAAGTTTAAGTAAGCTCTGATCCCCTCTTCTTTTTCATCCTGCTGAACGACAGATGCTTTTATTGAAATCCCTTTAAAAATCATGTCATTCAGCTGATCACTGGTGATATCACGCAGTGAGCGGATATTCAGCAGCTCTTCCAGAAACGCTCTGTCATAGATAAAAGCGTGTTTAATCACTTCTGCCATTCCGGATCGAAGCTCTTTTTCAGGCAAAGAACGCAGGAAGTCTGTATCGTAGAGCACGGCCTTCGGCTGATAAAATGCACCGATTAGATTTTTTCCGAGCGGATGGTTCACGGCTACCTTTCCTCCGACTGCACTGTCATGCGCCAAAAGCGTCGTAGGCATTTGGATAAAATCAATGCCGCGCATAAAAGTGGCAGCCACAAAACCGGCAAGATCTCCTACAACACCGCCACCGAACGCGATGATGCATGAGGAGCGATCCATATGAAAACGAATCGCTTCACTCTGCAGTTTTGTGTACATGTCCATGGATTTCGCCTGCTCTCCGCTCGGCACCGTCACTTTTTTCACGGGCCATTTTTCTTGCAGCAAATGAAGCATTTCATCACCATACAGGCGGTCAACCTCTTCATCCGTGACAAGCATAATCCGTGTTAAAGGCCTGTTTAGAGAGTTTAATAGTTCGCAAACCTCTTTTCTGATGCCTTGTCCGATAAAAACAGGATACGACGAGGAAGCGGTTTGAACATGCAGTGTTTTCATTAAAATTCCCTCGACAGTTTTCTCATATTCTCCACATTTTCTCTAATGCGGTCGATTTGATCTAAGCCGAATTGTTCAACGACTGCGTTCGCAATCTCCCATGCGACAGCCGCTTCAGCTACTACACTTGCCGCAGGCACTGCACAGCTGTCTGAACGTTCAATGCTGGCAGAAAACGGTTCTTTCGTTTCAATATCTACGCTTTTCAGCGGTTTATACAAAGTCGGAATCGGCTTCATGACTCCGCGGACAACAATCGGCATTCCTGTCGTCATGCCGCCTTCCAGTCCTCCGAGTCTGTTTGTAGCGCGGGTATATCCCTTTTCCTCGTCCCAAATGATCTCGTCATGGACTTCGCTTCCATTTCTTCCGGCTGCTTCAAAGCCGATGCCGAATTCCACACCTTTAAATGCGTTAATTGACAGAACAGCAGCAGCAAGCTTGCTGTCCAGTTTGCGGTCATAATGGACGTAGCTGCCAACGCCTACTGGCATTCCCTCGACAATGACTTCTACAATTCCGCCGATGGAATCTCCGTTGGCCTTCGCTTCATCAATGGCAGCCATCATTTTTTTGCCCGCTTCTTCATCGTAGCATCTGACCGGAGACTCCTCCGTTACACGCTGCAGGTCATCAATTGACGTATATTCTGTTTTTTCAGCTTTAACTGCGCCAATTTGCAATACGTGACCTGCCACCTTAATGCCGAGCTCAGAAAGAATCTTTTTAGCGACAGCTCCTGCCGCCACTCTGACAGTTGTTTCCCTTGCTGAAGAGCGCTCAAGCACATTTCTCATATCACGGTGATTATATTTAATCGCTCCGTTTAAGTCAGCGTGCCCAGGTCTCGGTCTGGAAATTTGGCGCTTCATTTCCTTTTCTTCATCCTCTGTAATCGGAGCCGCACCCATGATTTTTGTCCAATGCTTCCAATCGTTATTTTCAACGACGAGAGCAATTGGTGAACCGAGTGTTCGTGCATGACGCACCCCGCTCATAATTTTGGCCTGGTCTTTTTCGATCTGCATGCGGCGGCCGCGGCCGTGGCCTTTTTGGCGTCTGGCAAGCTCAAAATTGATATCTTCCTCCGTTATGTAAAGCCCGGCAGGCACACCTTCAATAATGGTTGTCAGTTGGGGGCCGTGTGATTCTCCGGCTGTTAAATATCTCATGACTTCTTCTCCCTTCATCGCATTAACGCTTTTAAGTAAAACTACTATAACATATTTTTCAGCAAAAAGTCAGTCTATCTTTTTTGATAAAAGAATGTATCGGCTGGAGCCAGGCCAAATTTCTCCGGATTGAAGATTTGCTCGGTGCTGCCGACAAATAGGACTCCATTCTTTTTCAAGCTATGTGCCATTTTTAAATAAAGCTCTTCCTTGGCGCTTTCTGTAAAATAAATAAATACATTGCGGCACACAATTAAGTCAAAGTCTTGTTCATAACGATCAGCCAGTAGATTGTGCTTTTTGAATGTAATATTCTTTTTGATTTCCGCTTTTACTTCATAACTTCTATTTGCATTTTGAGTAAAATAACGATCCTTCACAGATGAAGGTACTTCCTGTAAAGACCTCTCCTGATAGACGCCTTTTTTCGCTTTCTCCAATGCTTTTTCATCAATATCAGTCGCCAGGATCTGAAAGCCGGGAAGACTTTTTTGCTGATCCAAAAGCATGGCAAGCGTGTAAGGCTCCTCACCCGTTGAGCAGGCGGCACTCCATATCTTTAAAGGCTTACCGTTCTTGATTAACGGCAGAATAGCAGTCTCAAGAACTTCCCATCTTTTATAATTACGATAAAATTCTGAAACATTGATCGTCATTCTGTCCAATGTTTCATTTAAGAGGGCTTGATCCTTTTCTAATGCCGCCGCAAAGTCCTTAAAGCTTTGAAACCCCTTTTTCTCATAAAGCGACGTCAGCCTTCTCTTCATTTGTGCTTCTTTATATAATGTCAAATCGACTCCGGTTAATTGTTTCCACTTCGTTGTAAATACGCTGTATGTATCCATCTCTCTACTCTCCCAGTCTCGCTGTCTTTTTGTCCTAGTATAGCTTGTTTTATCAGGAAATTGTATTGTTTCAATAAAAAAATCAGCTTTGCAGCTGATTTTAGATCGTTAGAAAAGGCAGGAGTCTGGTACACCCTGCCAATAAACGCTTTATTCACTTTAATGTAAACCTTTACAAAAGAAAACGAAAACCGACGGCATTACTTGGTGCCGGCTCTGTTACTTATTTTCATTAACGATTAATAGATCCAGCCTGCCATGAGCTGTTGATATGATACTAATTCTTCATTCTTAAAGAAAATGTTAATCTCGCGTTCTGCACTTTCGAGAGAATCAGAGCCGTGGATGATGTTTTTCCCGACAAACATGCCATAATCTCCCCGAATCGTACCAGGCAAAGCTTCTTTAGGATTTGTCTTTCCGATCAGCTGTCTCGTTACTTCAATGACATTTTCGCCTTCCCAAACCATTGCGAATACAGGCCCTGAAGTAATAAACTCAACGAGCTCTCCGAAGAAAGGCTTCCCTTGATGTTCGGCGTAGTGTTTCTCAGCCATTTGTTCAGTCACTCTCATTAACTTGGCACCAGCTAATTGTAAGCCCTTACGTTCAAATCTGGATAAAATATCCCCAATGAGCTGACGTTGGACACCGTCTGGTTTCACCATGATAAAAGTCTTTTCCATCACATTCTCCACCCCATCATTATGTATGTATAGGCTTTCACACTGCACACCGAAATCGTAACATCTTTCTGATAATTAATCAATCCGGGGCGGAGAAATTTCTTAATATCTGCAAAAATTAAAATTTTCTTTTACCGATATATTTTGCGATGGCCGCAAGAGACGAACGTGCACGCCCTCTCGGAAGCGTGTTTAATTTCTCGAAAGCTTTCTGCAAATACATTTCGCTTACTGCCATAGATGCTTCAATTGCATCCGTTTTTTTGATTTCCTCAATGATTGGTTCAAGCTGTTCCTGCGTTGTCTCGCTGTTAATCAATTTAAGCTGATTCTTTAATGCTGGATTTTCCAGAGCATACAGCACTGGCAATGTGACATTCCCTTGAAGCAAATCTCCTCCAACGGGTTTGCCCAGCTCTTCTTCAGTTGAAGTAAAATCAAGGATATCATCAATGATTTGATAAGACATGCCGACGTAATACCCAAACCAGTACAGCGCCTTATGAATCTTTTCATCTGCTCCGGACGCAATGGCACCGAGCTGACAGCTGACCGCGATCAGGAGCGCCGTTTTTCTTTTGATGCGGCGGAGATACGTTCTGAGATTTTGTTCCATGTTGTATTTGTCTTTGATCTGCTCGATTTCCCCAAGACAAACTTCAACAATCGTTTGTGACAAAATCCTATGGGCTTTCGGTTCGTTAATTCTCGTCATCATTTCAAGAGATCCCGCAAGCATATAATCGCCTGTGTACATCGCAATGCGATTATCCCACTTTGCTTTGATTGTCGGCTTTCCTCTGCGAAGCTCCGCATCATCAATGACATCATCATGAACCAAAGATGCCATGTGAATCATTTCCAGAGTGACGGCGACATATTTAATCTTATTAATGTCGTAATCGCCAAACATGCCGGAAAGCAGCACGAAAACAGGCCGAATACGTTTCCCTCCAGCCTGTAGCAGGTGAAGACCTGCCTCGCTTAAAAGCGGATAATCGGAACGTACGGTTTGTTCAAGTTCTCTTTCGATTACATCAATATCGTCATTTAAAAAAGAGTAGGCCATTTTAAATTTCATATCATTCACCCAAACATCTGTGTTTTCATTTCCATCCGATATGCGTGGCAGCGACTCCGCCAGTAAACGAATGATATTTGACATTTTTTAGGCCCGCCTCTTCAAACAGGCCTGCCAGTTCCTTCATTCCAGGGAATTCTCTGGCTGATTCTTGAAGCCAAGAATACTCTTTATAGCTCTTCGCAAACATTTTCCCGAAAAACGGCATAATGTACTTAAAGTACATAAAGTAAGCCTGTCTGAATCCGAACATTTCCGGCTGGGACGTTTCCAGACATACCACCAGGCCGCCCGGCTTCACCACACGTCTCATCTCTTTCAGTACAGTCAAGTAGTCAGGGACATTGCGGAGTCCGAAGCCAATGGTGACATAATCAAATGTATCATCATCAAAAGGAAGCTCCATCGCATTTCCGTGCAGAAGTTCAATTTGGCTGAATCCGCCGTCTTTTACTTTCTGCTGGCCGACACTCAGCATATTTTCACTGAAATCCAAGCCCTTGATCTCACCGCTTTTGCCGGCTGCTTTTGCAAGAGCGATCGTCCAGTCAGCCGTTCCGCAGCAGACATCAAGTGCTTTGGCGCCTTCTTTTACATCCATGATGCGCATCGTTTTGTCGCGCCATTTTTTATGCTGCTGAAAACTGATGACAGAGTTCATTTGATCGTAGTTTTTATATATTTTTTCAAATACTCCGTGTACGCGCTGTTCTTTTGAGTCCTGCATAATGGTTTACCCTTCTTCCACTTTCTGATGATAGGTTTGATCTTGGCTGATTGTCTTCAGACGGTTTAATAAAATGTGCTGAACAGGTGAATTTAGAGGCAAAAGTGACTCAATGCTGTTTTTCGCTTTTTTAAAACAATCTTCTAATATCTCTTCTTTTGTTTTTCCCAGCTGTATAAAACTGCCGATCACATCCAGAAATGTATCATTTCCGTTCATAAGCCGCTTAAATACAAAAAAATCACTCGACAGCTTTTTCCATCGCGGGAGGTTGAAGTGTTCCGCAACCCGATGGAATAAAGCTGATTCAACGATGCCGACACTTTCGAAAAAATCGTGTTCGTCCTTGAAAGAACGGTCATATAGACGAATTTTATGTTCATTGATTTCTTTGATGGCTGTAGCAAGCGTCCGAATCATGTAGATATCCTTCATTTCAGATAGTAGAGAGTAGTACAGCCCGCTGAAATAATCGCCTGCGAGAACAGTCAATTGGCGGTTTTTGTTTTCGTCTCGTTTTATGACTCTGGCTGTCGTCACTTCATCATGGGTATCAAGGGCGCTTTGTACAAGCATCGCTGTTACAATATAATTTTCTCTGTCGTTGTTTTTTATGTCGGCTTCTTCAAATAAAGCATGAAAAAGAAGAAGCTTATCCTCATCAATTTTTGGCGCAGAAATATGCTTCGCTAAATAAGGATGAGACAGCTTTTGTTTTAATTTCGTGTTCAGATTGGCTAAAGTTCCGTAGATGTCTTGCAAAAATATCACCCTTGTCCCCAAATTCACATTTATTTCTTAATCTATGTATGAGTCTTATCTTTTCATTCACTTACGCAGGTATCATTATAGCATAAAAAAAAGAAATTGGCTGTATCCTCCCGCTGTTTGCGAACATTTGCTTTTAACAGCGGGGACAGCCAGCTTATTTTTTTTCGCTTTTCATTTCTCCGTATGCGGTTTGAATGAGTGCCTCTCCTCTGACTTTAATGGCAGAAGTGTGCTCTGTGAACTGAGCGATGATCACTTCTCCCTTGTCGAGTTTTTCGGAATGGTGAAACTTTGTGTCTGTTCCTCTTGTCAGGCCGATCACATTCACTCCGTCCTCAACCGCTTTAATGACGACAAAATCACTTGAATGCTTTTCGTTCATTTATAGCACCCTCTATCTTTATTAGTCCTGGCGTTTAATATGTTCCAATACTTCAGCGCGGGCAGCGGCATCATCTTTGAAAACGCCTCTGACTGCTGAAGTGACAGTTTTTGCACCCGGTTTTCTGACACCGCGCATCGTCATGCACATGTGTTCTGCTTCAACCACTACCATTACGCCATGCGGGTCAAGCGTTTCTACGATGCTTTCCGCAATTGTAGACGTGATGCGTTCCTGAAGCTGCGGACGCTTTGCAACGGCTTCAACGGCACGTGCCAGTTTGCTGAGTCCTGTGACCTTTCCGCCTCGCGGTATATATGCAACGTGTGCTTTTCCATAAAAGGGAACAAGGTGATGCTCACACATAGAATGAAACGCGATATCTTTTACAAGAACAAGCTCCTCATGGTTTTCACCGAAGATAGTCTGGAAATGTTCTTTAGGATCTTCATTCAAGCCGGAGAATACTTCGGCGTACATCTTTGCGACTCTTTTCGGAGTATCAAGAAGCCCTTCTCTATTCGGGTCTTCTCCGATCGCTTCTAAAATTTGACGAACAGCTTGTTCGATTTGCTCTTTATTAACTTCTTTCATGTTCTATGTCCTCCACCAATGAATACATTTAATTTCGATTCTAGCACACATGCCCCGCTAAAAGCAAAGTGAATGCCCTGTCAGGAAGCCCATGCTCTTGAAATATGAAAAGCCCCTTAGAAAGGGGCTTTTCTGTGAAGAAATAAAGTGTATGTAAGCTAGATGCATACACGATCTATATTCACAATTATTTTCCGGCAACTGCGTCTTTAAGCGCTTTACCTGGTTTGAAAGCAGGTACTTTGCTTGCTGGAATTTCGATTTCTTCACCTGTTTGAGGGTTGCGTCCTTTACGTGCAGAACGTTCACGCACCTCGAAGTTACCAAAACCGATCAGTTGGATTTTATCACCGTTTTTAAGTGCATCTAAGATCGTATCAAAAACAGAGTCAACTGCTTTTGTAGCGTCTTTTTTAGACAATTCGCTTGCTTCTGCAACCGCATTGATAAGTTCTGTTTTGTTCATGCCTTTCACCTCCTCCCAAAAGGAATACATTCAGTTCGTTTATTATCATTTCTTCACAGTTCAGTCTGATTCTAAACCTGTCTCAGAAAAAAATCAGAGCAGGCAAGAGAAAGACAATTAAACGGCTTTTTAAGAAAAACTGCACTCTGAGGAATGTTTGTCCAACAAAGTGAAGAATTTCTGTATGTAGAGTAACACATATAAAAAGCCATATCAAGCATTTTAAAGCGTCAATCCCTTGCTCGTCAAGGATTTAACGTGATTTACCGAACAAATATTCCTTTTTTTCCTTTTTTCATCCTATTCCTTGATCCTTTTCCATTATTAAGAGCAAAGAAAAAAGACCTCCCATTCTATAAAGAGGTCTTTCGGTATTACAGGATGATGGCGATTAAGCCGCCTGAACCTTCGTTTATAATTCTTTCTAACGTTTCTTTTAATTTGTACCGTGCGTTTTCAGGCATTAATGACAGCTTTGCCTGAATCCCTTCTCTCACAATTGAGCTCAGTGATCTTCCGAAGATGTCGGAGTTCCAGATGGAGAGCGGATCATCCTCAAAGTCCTGCATTAAATAGCGTACAAGCTCTTCGCTTTGTTTTTCCGTTCCGATAATCGGCGCGAATTCGCTTTCGACGTCTACTTTAATCATATGGATCGACGGAGCGACAGCCTTCAGCCTCACACCAAATCGTGAGCCCTGCCGTATAATTTCCGGTTCATCGAGACTCATATCAGTTAAAGCAGGCGCCGCAATGCCGTATCCCGTCTGTTTGACCATTTTTAAGGCATCGGATACTTGATCATATTCTGTTTTCGCATGAGCAAAGTCCTGCATGAGCTCAAGCAGATGATCTCTTCCTCTAATTTCAACGCCAACGACTTCTTTCAGGATTTGATCATATAATTGGTCCGGCGCATACAAGTCAATTTCAGCGACCCCTTGGCCAAGCTCGATTCCGGCTAATCCGGCACTTTCAATGAACTCAAACTCGCTGAATTGGCCGACAACCCTGTCTACGTCCCGGAGACGCTTAATATCCTTAACCGTTTCCTTTACGGATTCCTGATAGCTTTCACGCAGCCAATGGTTTTCTTTCAGCACCATTACCCAACTTGGGAGATTGACATTCACTTCAAGCACAGGAAACTCGTAGAGGGCCTCTCTAAGCACATTCAGCACATCTGATTCCCGCATGCTTTCCACGCTCATTGCCAATACCGGGATATCATATTTTTCGCTTAAATCCTGGCGCATGGCTTCTGTTTCCGGATGATATGGCCTGACTGAATTGATGACCATAATAAAGGGTTTACCAACCTCTTTCAGCTCTTCAATGACTCTTTCTTCAGCCTCTATATAGTCACCTCTGGCGATATCTCCAATGGTGCCGTCTGTCGTAATGACAACTCCGATGGTCGAGTGTTCTTGAATGACTTTTCGAGTGCCGATTTCAGCAGCCTCATGAAATGGGATCGGTTCTTCGTACCAAGGCGTGTTGATCATCCGCGGACCGTTTTCATCTTCATATCCTTTTGCGCCGGGAACTGTGTAACCTACACAATCTACTAATCTTATATTGACATCGAGTCCGTCTGACACATGAACAGACATCGCCTGATTCGGAACAAATTTAGGCTCTGTAGTCATAATCGTCTTGCCGGCTGCGCTCTGCGGCAGTTCATCCTGCGCACGGGCCCGGTCTGCTTCGTTACTGATATTCGGGAGCACCACAAGCTCCATAAATTTTTTAATGAACGTGGATTTTCCTGTACGGACAGCACCTACGACTCCTAAGTATATATCGCCTCCTGTTCGTTCAGCGATATCCTTGAAAATATCGACCTTTTCCAAGTGATCCCCTCCCGGACTTCCTATCCTTATCAATTTTATTAAACTCTTTCAATCAAACACAGGACACTATATGTGTATGACGTTGTCCTATTTCAATATGACATCTTTAGAAAATTTCCCATCCTCAATCTATCAAAGTATAAAAAAACCTTTCTCCCTATTTGTATGCACGGGAGAAAGGTTCATTCCTATTTCATATCATTTTCTAAAAAAACAGGTTCCTGTTTGTCATTTACCGTATATTTCACCGAAAACGCGGGTACAAAGGGGGTTTCTTGCCAAATCATATCCTGAATTTCAGATCCGGGTTTAAACGTTTTTTTGCTTTTTTTGAGGCAAGAAGCCAGCTCATTCCGGTAATCGGCATATATTTCTCCGTCTCCGTCAATCATAAGCGGCAAGGAATTCCCTGAGATTGGGCTTGTCACTATAAGAGAGCTTCCATCTCCCAGCTTCTTCTCATCGAGTGTAAATAAATCACGTGACAGCACATCCTTGTAAGGAGGATATTGATGCTCCTGGCGGTACATTTGAACACGTAATTTTACGTCGCGGATTTTTTCAGCCATCTTTAGATCAATCAATTTAACAGTCGGATCGTTCTCTACGTCAACAAGCACGTATTGATAGTCTCCCCCGCTTTCATAAGCCGTGCTTGGGGGCTCAGCCATATATCTCGGCGCTAAACGGTTAAAGTCTATCGGATACTTTTGATATAGCGGTGTCGACATATCTTTTGTTTGAATGGGAAGCAGCCCTCCATTTGCCTTTTGAAATTCATCAACAGCAGACTGGACCTGCTTTAGCTGGTCCTGATAAGGAATGGCATGTACACTGCTTTTCCGCTCATTTGGATATAAACAGCCTGATAAAAACACGACTGCCGCAAAAATCATAGCGCACTTCAGTTTACCCATACAGCACTTCCTTTTACAGCTTTATTCATTGACAGGGCCGCTGAATACCACGACAAACACAATAATTCCAGATATGAGCATACACATGAAAGCGAATGACGAAACCGCAATCTTCAAAAAACGGTTTTGACACTTAAAGCGGCTTAAATAGATGGAAGCTACAGCCAGAAACATCAGACCCATGGACCCTAGTGCAAACCACATTTTCATCAATGCCAGACTCAATGACCTGCGCCTCCCCGATATGTATGATGTAAGCGTTATATTTTAATTTTAATATACAGCCCCGGAAAAGATCAACCAGATTTTCCATCCTTTGATAGAACAAAAAAACTGAAGCAAAGAGGGGGACCTTCGCTTCAGTCAATTTGACTATATTCACCTGCACGTTTAAGAAACACTCTCTTGGACTTCGATGCTATAGTATGCGACTTGGCATACAGATGCATCCTCTATTGCCTAAATCGGCAAAATGTTTCAGGAGATCCCAAGACTTGGGTGTCCTTCTGTTTTTCGGGCTTTCGTTCAATTAAGATATGCGATCTCCCATACGATTGACACTTTTACTTCACTTGATTTTCAAACGTATTGACAAGATCCTCCATCTCGTGGGTTTTCCCTCTCGCCATTAAAGATTCAACAGCAGTTTCCACTTTTTGTCCGTTAAATAGAACTTGATGGAGTGCTTCTGTAATCGGCATTTTCACATCATATTTCTTCGAAAGCTGGTAAGCTGCTTTTGTTGTGCGAACACCTTCGACTACCATTCCCATCTCTTCAAGAACGTCTTCAAGCTTGTAGCCTTTTCCGAGTAAATTGCCGGCACGCCAGTTTCTGGAATGAACACTTGTGCACGTCACAATCAGATCGCCTACTCCTGTCAATCCAGAAAACGTCAGGGGATTCCCGCCCATTTTCGTTCCGAGTCTCGCGATTTCGGCAAGTCCTCGTGTAATCAAAGCAGCTTTGGCATTGTCACCATACCCTAAACCGTCTGTAATTCCTGCAGCAAGGGCAATGATATTTTTTAAAGCCCCGCCGATTTCAACGCCG
Organism: uncultured Bacillus sp.; assembly: GCF_958411575.1. NCBI lineage: Bacteria > Bacillati > Bacillota > Bacilli > Caryophanales > Bacillaceae > Bacillus > uncultured Bacillus sp. The sequence goes on along the minus strand of NZ_CATYRA010000007.1, from coordinate 66,722 downwards.
ATAATGTCAGGGTTTGTGTACACCCGGAAATTGTGATTAATAAATAAATCCTGCACCTCTTCTGCTGCCCTCATGCTCTTTGAAGATGAAGTAACAGTCGTTGGATGTCGCAGCCCCACTTCTTCCGCATGGCTCGGACCGGAAAGAACAACAATATCTTTTCTGACATCACTCGGGAGCTCAATTTCCATAATCTCAGAAATGCGCAAAAGTGAATCCGGCTCTATGCCCTTGCTGACATGAACAAAGACTGCCTTTTTTGTTATAAAAGGCACAGCCTGCCTCAGCACTTCCCGAATTGCTTTTGTCGGAACCGCAACGATAATGAAATCTGCGTCCGAAACAGCTTTCCCGATATCCGTTGTTGCCTCTATTGATTCTGGAAGCTTGACGTTCGGCAAATAATCCTTATTTTCATGCTGATCATTGATTTGATGAATCAGATCTGCACGGTGCCCCCACATGGTTACATCGTGATGATTATCGGCTAACACTAAAGCCAATGCCGTCCCCCAGCTTCCCGCTCCGAGCATAGTGACTCTTTTCATATTTGCTTCACACCTTTTTATTTTCTAGCTCTTGCAAATATTTTGATTGGTGTCCCCTCAAAACCGAACGCATCTCTGATTCGGTTTTCTAAAAAGCGTTCGTACGAAAAATGCATCAATTCCGGATCGTTTACAAACACAACGAAACTAGGCGGCTTCACCGACACTTGAGTCGCGTAATAAATCTTTAAGCGAGAACCGTTATGAGTCGGCGTCGGGTTCATTGCCACAGCATCCATGATGACATCATTTAAGACATTCGTTTGAACTCGAAGTGAATGGTTTTCGCTTGCTTTGATAATCGCAGGCATCAGTGTATGGATCCGCTTTGTCGTTAAGGCTGACATGAATAGGATTGGCGCATAATCAAGAAATTGAAAATGATCACGGATATTTTCTTCAAATTCTTTCATCGTGCTTTCATCTTTGTCAACAGCATCCCATTTGTTTACGACGATCACGACGGCCTTACCCGCTTCGTGTGCATAACCGGCGATACGCTTGTCCTGCTCAATAATGCCTTCTTCGCCATCCAGCACAACCGCAACGACTTCTGAGCGGTCGATTGCTTTCAGCGCGCGCAGCACACTGTACTTTTCAGTCGTTTCATAGACTTTCCCTTTTTTTCGCATACCGGCAGTATCGACAATGACAAACTCCTGCTGGTTGTACGTAAATGCTGTATCAACAGCATCTCTTGTTGTTCCTGCCACGTTGCTGACAATGACGCGCTCTTCACCAAGCATCGCATTCACAAGTGAGGACTTTCCGACATTTGGGCGTCCGATCAAGCAAAATTGAACAACTTCTTCATCATATTTCGTTTCAGGAATGTTTTTAAAATGCTCTGCAACGGCATCAAGTAAATCTCCTAATCCGAGTCCGTGTGTTCCCGAAATTGGATACGGCTCGCCAAAGCCAAGCGAATAAAAATCATAGATATTCGCTCTCATTTCTGTGTTATCCAGTTTATTAACTGCCAAAACAACAGGCTTTTTCGTGCGGTACAAAATTTTTGCTACTTCTTCATCAGCAGCTGTTACGCCTTCACGGCCGTTCACCATAAAAATAATGACGTCCGCTTCATCCATGGCGATTTCAGCCTGCTGGCGAATCTGCGCTAAAAACGGCTCATCACCGATATCAATACCGCCAGTATCAATCAAATTAAAATCATAATTCAGCCATTCAGCCGAGCTGTATATCCGATCCCTTGTCACACCAGGGGTATCTTCTACTATTGAAATTCTTTCTCCCGCAATCCGGTTAAAGATTGTGGATTTTCCTACATTTGGTCTCCCGACAATGGCTACGACAGGTTTACCCATAGTACCCTTCCTTTCGATCCAGCCGCTTTCATTTTTACATAAATTTTCAACCGGTTATTAAAATCATTTCATTCACTTTTATGAAAAGAAAACCCTTCAGAGGAAGGGCTTAACTCATTTATTATATCAGTTTTTACTGGGATCACAACTATTCTTAGAAATGTTTCACGATCAAATACACGTCATCTCCAATTTTATGCGCTATTCCATCGAGGATCGCCTCAAGATTTTTAGCGAAAAGCTCCATCTCCTTTTGGTCATTGCAAAAAAAGACAGGCGCTCCCCCTGCAGCCCGGTTTCGGTTCGTCGTGATCACAGACAAAATCACTTTCGTGAGAGATTCACTCATCCTATCACCTTATCCTGGTTCTTGATAAATTCTGTCGGCATTCTGATCGCGTTTTCCAAGGTTGGAACATTGCTGATGATCTGAACAGCCGTTTTAGGGTGGTTAATTTGCGGCAGAACAAAGACTGCCACTCTCCCGTCATTTAAATCACGTTTTGCAATGGGGGTCAGAGACGGCTCGCCTGAATCCCGATAAACCCCGAGCACATTGGAAACATCAAATAAAATCGCCTGGCGCTGTCCTAAGTTGGCAATCGTCGCTGCTGAATTAAAGTTTTTCGGCGTTAAAATAAAGCCCATACCATGCTTTAAAATCAGCTCTTGTTTCTCCGGAAGCCCGATATTCATCATATAAATATTATCAACAAACAGTCCCGGACCGTCAAAGTGAGGCTTTATGTACTCGATGTCGACAATATCCTTCAACACACTGCCCGACATAAATTTCATTGCCAGCAAAAAACAAATAACAGCCGCTATGACTGCAGCCCAAATGGATAAAAACACATACGCAGAGGTTGTTAAAAGCGCTGTAAAGATTACGATATAATTTCTGCTTTCAAACGCAATGGCAATTCCCTCAATATATGTGCTTCCCCTTGAAACAAGTTCATATGAATCCATTTGCGTCAGCGTGTTCCGCTCCATGTTTCGGACATCTCTAAATTGCGTCGCTGCCAACGTTAAAAATGTGATGGCCGTAAATTCCTCCTGCAAAAGCGCCGGCATAATGATTGCCCCTAAACCAGCCGCTATCAGCCCTAGTGCAATGTGAATCACTTTCCCATGAACATAGGTCGGATACTGGCGGTAATCCGTTTTGAGCATATAAAGCCTTGTCGCGACTCCGGCAATGACCCCGGCAATAATCGGATAGATGTAATCACTCATGACATTTTGGTAGCTCCTTTGTTAGATCTTTTGCTTTTTTGACCAATCTGGCTTGCGAGCTGTTCGTATTTAGATATGCCAAACAGCAATATCATTCCTGCAGAACAAGCATTCAGCCATTGAAAGCCGCCGACAGCCAAAGTCCCGGCCAACTTTTGAATCACAAATGAATACACTAGTTCGCCTTGGCACATCCCTAAGACAAATAAGGCAAGCTGCTTCTTGAAATCCCTTTCAACCGAAGCTGTCAAAAGCACTATTAATAAAACGGCAGCCCACTCAGGTTTTATGATGAACCAAACCGGATCATATAATGCAAAAAGATAAACAAACGCATACCCGGCAACAAGCGTCAAATAGACCATGAGATATCGAAAACGATACATTCCCAAATACCCGGCATAGACACACCCGCAGACGAAAAACATCATATAAGCAGCATTCAGGGAAAAATATAACGTGATGTCATGTATGCTAAAAATAATATTAGTCAAAATAAAGACAGAGACGGCAAATCGTCTTTTCGTCTTTTCAAAAATAAAGGTTGTCAGGACCCATAGAAACCACATTGACCAATAGTAATAAAATTGTTCCATTTTGCTTCCTCCATATTTCCAGTATGGAGCCCAAGCGCATTTTTTAAACAATCCATCTCACATTAAGGAGCATGATCATGGGAAAAGACAGACAGGAGAAAAAACTCAAAGCTTCGGGCAGAGTCGAATCAGACCGCGATCAGTCCATTCACTATGACGGAGCGACGAGCCTTGAACAAAACGGAAGATTCAAAAAGCGAAAATCATAATATAAAAAGCCCAAAACTCATTAGGTTTTGGGCTTTTATCATTTATCTCATGCTATAGCTGGACGTATCGATCCCTCTCTCTGTGAGCCAGTGATGGGTATCACCTTTGATTACAAGAGGCGCCTTTTGCAAATCAGCAATCGTTCTGGCGCCCAGCACGGTCATAATCATTTTTAATTCCTCAAGGATCAGCTGAATCTCCTCAAGCAGGCCTTCCTCACCGCTGTCAGTCAGCGCTTTTAAAAAGTGTCCTGCCATTCCGGTGCAAGAGGCCCCAAGCGCAATTGCCCTTGCCACATCAAGCGCATCCTGCAGGCCGCCGGAGGCAATCATTGTACTTGCGGGAAACGCAGAACGGATTTCCGCCAAACTTGCGGCTGTTGAAATGCCCCATGAGTTAAAAAAGCTGATTTGCCGCTGTCTTCGGAGATTTTCGATTTTCGAAAAGTTTGTACCCCCGTAGCCGCTAATATCAATAGCTGCAGCACCAGCTTCATACAGTTTCCCTGCTGACTCTTTGCTCATACCAAAGCCAACTTCTTTCACAATGACTGGTACACTGACCTGACTGCAAATTTGCTCTATGCGGCCCAGAGCGCCGCTAAAGCTTCTGTCCCCTTCAGGCATTACAATTTCCTGAATCACATTCAAGTGAATCTGCAGGGCATCTGCTTCAATCATATCAACTGCTTCCTTCGCCTGATCAGCTGTCGCCTCGCTTCCCAAGTTGGCAAAAATCAATCCGTTTGGGTTTACCTTTCGAACGATTTCATACGAAACACGCTCTGAGGGATCTTTTAATGCTGACATTTGCGATCCGACAGCAAGAGGTATTCCAGCTTGACGAGCCGCTCGTGCAAGAGATTTATTAATTTCATATGTAAGTTGTCCGCCGCCGCCAGTCATTGCATTGATAAAAATCGGCGAACTGCTTGAAAGTTCGCCGATTTTTGTGGAAATATCTACTTGTTCTAATGCAAGATCGGGCAGACTGACATGAACAAACGTAATATCATCAAGACCTGTTTCCCGCTTTTGGCCGGTGGACAGGGCATGATTGATGTGTTGTCTTTTCCGTTCTGCTCGAGTCACGTTTATCACCAATTATTTTAGTTTATTCAGCTTATCTCCGATCAAGTCTCCAAGCTGGAAGCCAGTGCTTGTTTCTTCCTTCGCCTGATATTGACGGTAATCCTCTTGATCGGCTTTAGGCGCTTCTTCAAGTTCACGCATGCTTAATGAAATGCGCTCCTCATTTTCATTCACATCAAGAACCTTCACTTTTACAGTCTGTCCTTCTTCAAGGACTTCATGCGGCGTGCCGATGTGTTTATTGGAAATTTGAGAAATATGAACAAGCCCTTCAACACCTGGAAGGATTTCAACAAAGGCACCGAAGCTGACAAGACGCTGCACCGTTCCTTCAAGCACATCGCCAGGCTTCACTTTCTCGCCGATTTGGCTCCACGGTCCAGGCAGTGTATCTTTGATGGATAAAGAAATACGTTCATTATCACGGTCTACGGATAATACTTTCACTTTTACTTCTTGTCCCTCTTCAACAACATCAGACGGCTTCTCTACATGGGAGTGGGAAAGCTGTGAAATGTGTACAAGTCCATCGATACCGCCGATATCAACAAATGCGCCAAAATCAGTCAGGCGCTGCACTTTGCCATCAAGTACACTTCCAACTTCAAGTGACTGAAGAAGTTCTTGTTTTTTATTCGCTTGTTCACTTTCAACAACAGCACGGTGTGAAAGGATGACGCGGTTTTTGTCACGGTCAAGCTCTACAACGAGCAGAGACAGTGTTTTCCCTTTATAGTCAGTGAAATCTTCAACGAAATGCGCTTCAACAAGTGATGCCGGAATAAAACCGCGAACGCCGATATCAACGACAAGGCCGCCTTTCACGACATCTTTTACTTCAGCTTCAAACACTTCTTTTGTTTCAAATTTTTTCTCAAGGTCTTCCCAAGCGCGGTCTGCATCAACAGCACGTTTAGATAAAATCAAAGCATCGTCTTCCACTTTTGTTACTTTCAGGTCAAGCTCGTCGTCTACTTTAACAACATCCGATGCTTTCTCTACATGAAGACTTGATAATTCACTGATTGGAATAATGCCGGACTGTTTGACATTGATAATTTCAACATCCACATGTTTGTCCTCTACCTTTGTCACAATCCCTTTAACTACATCTCCAACCTCTGGCACTTGAACATCAATTTGATTCATTTCCTCTGTCATTTGAATAACCTCCTTGGTCCAAACCTACACTGCTTAATTAAAACGGTTTGAAAGCTGAACATATAAACATGTCCGCTTTTTAGCCGAATATGTATTAAAGAATCATCCAAAAAAGTTTTTTGAATGATCAATAAAAAGTTTTATTAGTATTAACTTCTAATAAAAGGACAGGTTTGTCAAGCAATAACATTCTTTCTTCGTTGAAAAATTCAAAAAAAGTGGCATTTGCCGTAATCAGCGGGACTTTTGTTCGACCGCCTCGAGGATTTTATCAGCTACCTCTTGAATAGAAAGGGATGTCGTGTCGATTTCAAGAGCGTCTTCTGCTTTGCGCAATGGAGATACTTCGCGCTCTGAATCAAGCTTATCTCTTCTTGCAATTTCCTCTATCAATGTTTCATAGTTGACATCGTAGCCTTTTTTCACATTTTCTTCATAACGGCGTTTCGCTCTCTCTTCAACAGATGCCAAAAGAAAAATTTTCACTTCTGCATTTGGCAGCACGTGAGTCCCGATATCACGTCCATCCATCACGACGCCGCCTTTTTCCCCAAGCTGCTGCTGGCGTTTCACCATTTCTTCTCTGACGCTTCTGTGCTTGGCCGCAATTGAAACTTGGTTGCTGACTTCGTCTGTTCTGATCGCCTCAGTTACATCGGTGCCATTAACGAGCACTTTTTGTCCTTCTTTTGCTGTAATCAGTTCAATGTCTGTCCGCTTTAGCAGCTCAGCCAATTTTTCTTCATTTGTCAGATCAACGTTTTCTTGTAAAGCCGCGTACGTTATCGCCCGATACATTGCTCCTGTATCAATATATATGTACGATTTTTTCTCAGCCACAATTTTGGCAACGGTGCTTTTCCCCGCAGCTGCCGGGCCATCAATTGCAATCGATAATTTCTTTTCCATAATTCCTCTCCTTGCTCTTTTCTCCTCTATGGATTGTATCACGAACTTTATGAAAAAGGGTGAAAAATTGACGAATAATTAATGTTTGAAGGTTTCAATCCTATTGTTCTCCTCCATTTTATCCACCCCTTCATATTGAATCACTTTTGATACATAAGGTTCAATATGCTGATAGTGAAAAAGAATCTGGACACCAAGTAAAATGATGGCCTGTATGAACAATAATTTAATCAGCAGTCGTTCAAATGTTTTCAATCGGAGCACCTCCATCACAAATAGTATGGAAGTGTTTGCCGATGTTTATTCCATCCTTGTCTTCCTTCTCTTATTTAACTGGCGCCGGATGCAATATTGAAGCAGGAACTGCTGGTCACTTGCTGCGATTTCAGTAAACTCAAGGGTCATTTTACATTTCCCTGATTTCAGGTCGTCAAAGATTCGTCTGACAACGGCTTCTGTTTCTATTTGACGTGTGTTCTCCTCTTCAGGAAGACTGATGATAAGTCGCAATGATTCCCCGGATTGAAAAGAACGGCCATCAGCTAAAATTACGGCGATGCCGCCTGCGCTGATGTTATAGGAAAGTGTGCGAAACTCTTCTTTATTTGTCGGCTGAATTTGCACATCCAATACCGCATCAGTTCTTACATACTGGCGGCGCTGGATTCGTTTCATTTTTTCACTGGGAGGCACTTCAAGACAGATCATTTGAAGTTTTTCCTTCACTTTACCTTTTATACGGCTTGTAAAACGGTAAGGAACTTCATCTTTGCCCACAAACTCTACCGTTACTTCCATATCGTTATGTAAAATCACAGTTCGCCCTGTAACTACATCAACCGGATATGCAATCAAAAGTTCATTGTTTTCGATGCTGACTGCCTTGCTCTTTGCTTTTTTTAATTCATTTTCTTCTATATATTCTAAAAGTACATTTTCTCCAATCTCTATCATTAACTTCACTCTTTCGTATTCAATATACTCGCTTTTTTATTAAAGCACGTAATGAAAAAAAGGAAAAGACATTTAGTCCTTTCCTACTAGTTTTTATAGGTCTTTATATATAGGCTCTGCATTTTTTAGTTTTTCAACCTTTTCTTCTGATCCGTCCTTGGCGTTAATATACATTCTAAATGTGTCATTTTCAATTGTTCCGAGCATTTCATAGCATAATACTTCTTGGCCAAGTTCATTTGTAATCAAAGCGAGCCTTGTTTCTCTCACTTGTACATTTTTATTTAATTTAGATTTTGCCTCTGCTTCAGTAATAGCCGGCTTGGGTATATCTCTTTTTCTATGGGCTGTTAGGAAGTCTCTTGCTGAAAACCCAACAACCTCACCGTCATCCAAGGCCACTTTCATACGAATCGCTTCCGGATACATCCGGACTTTATTTTCAACAGGGACATATGAAAATACACCTATTTTATCATATTGGGCACTTTCATCAATTTCCAAATCATCTGTCTCATATCCATTTTTCTTTAAAAAGGCAAGTGCACGGTTCGATCCGTCATTCAAGCTGATTTTCTGATCTTTCACTTCTCTGTTTTGAATCAAATATACCGGATGCCCGCCCTTTTTCGTAACATCCATATAAATCGCTGCTTTATGGTCTGGGTCTTTCATGCTGATGCTATAAACGTCACGATTTGTTTTTTTCCCGCTCTTTACTACTTTAATGGAATAATTGTCATCCGGGGCAAAGCGCTCAGCAATTTGTTTTGCTTCTTGTTCGGAAATTTGTTTTCCCTTCAGATGGTCGAAGCCTTTCTCTTCTTTTTTTGTGCTGGTGAAACTCGGGCCGAGATCTGTTCCCGTGGAGAATGCACCAACATTCTTTTCGACAGTTTTAAAGCTGTTGATAATCGTATTATCACTTTGTTTTTCGTCAGAAGCCAGTGCCATCTCCACGTCCATCCAGCGAAGGTTTTTGCTCATGACAAGGTGCTGTACATGACGCAGTTCATTTTGTATATCTTCGGACTGCTGATATAGCTTATTTAGTGATGTATATTCGTTTTTATCAAGCGGCTTTTGTTCTAAATCTCTGACTGACGTTTTATAACTGAAATCCCCGATCTTTGATAATAGCTCTTCTGTTTTGTTAAACGGCATTAATGTAAGCGGCAGCTGGCTGACGCTGTTATGAGCTTCAGATGTAATCCTCCACACATCTATCAATGCAGGTGACAGTGATTTTTGGCTGTTCATGGCAAGTGTTGTTCCGATTTTATCATGAAGCTGATCCATCTGATAGGTAAGTTCATGAAACGCCCGCTGATAGTTATTTTCAGCATGAAGAAGAACTGCGTCTTTTTCCTGGTGCTCCTTGTATCCCCAGTAGCCTGTACCGACTATTGCAATACCGAGCACGGCGATTAAAATTCCTCTGATCATTTATCACACCTCTTTTTATGCTTTCTCATGTCCTGCTACTCACAGAAAATGTGTTTACCGATTCTTTTAATCTGCGGACGTCCCCAAATCCAAGCACTTGTAGCCGTATCCGGGTTAAAATAGTACAGCGCTTCCTCTGATGGGTCCCATCCATTGATAGCATCCAGCACTGCTTCTCTGGCCGTTTCATTCGGTTGCATGTAAATTTGCCCGTCAGCTACTGCTGTGAAGGCTAGCGGCTCAAAAATAACCCCCGCTACAGAATTCGGAAATAACGGGCTGTTCAACCGGTTCAAAATGACTGCTGCAATGGCAACCTGTCCCTCGTACGGCTCTCCCCGGGCTTCGCCATAAACTGCCTGAGAAAGGAGCCTGATATCATTGTTGGAAAATCCGCCAGGCATGTTTGCTGCGACCGCATCCTGTTCTCTTGCTTTTGCAGGTGTATTGTTTTGCTGTTTATTCGCTTTAGGCTGCTGTGTTGTTTTTTCAGCAGGCTGTTTTTGCCGCGCCTCTGCTTGCTGTCTTGCTTTTTGCGTTGCTGCTTTTGAAGGTTTCGTCTGGTATTTCAGCGGAATTTTTCCGTAATGCGTGAAGGTATTCCCTTTATTCAGCTGTTCCATGACATATTCACGGTAGTATTTAGATTTAGATATTAAGGTTTGCTTTGTTTTAGCCCCGACAAGGCCGTCAACCTCTTTTAACCCGAATTGATCCTGAAAGTTTCGAACTGCCCAGTACGTTCCCCATCCATAAACCCCGTCAATTTTTCCGTTGTAGTATCCGTTGTACTGAAGGCGCGCCTGGAGTTCGACCACATCGTCCCCAGTTGCCCCTCTTTGAATGACCTGATTCGAAAAGGCAGAGATGGTTTCAGTATTGATAAACGTCATTATTGTAAAGGAAAAAAGGATGAGACATGCCATAATCGATCCTTTGGACTTCATCTTTTCAAGCCTCCTACAGCAAATTTTTAAGTGTAATCGTATTTTCTGTAACGAGGTTATTTTTATACACTCTTTCCTTGTTATCCCTCAGAACATAAAATCTGTTTTGATAAATCGACACACAAAAAAGCCGCACGGTTACTGTGCGGCTTCTATACTTGCATCATATTGACGGAACGGGCTTTTTTCGCTTTTCGCAAACCAAACCACCATAAAAATAACATAAATGGAAACATATAATAAATCCAATTGCTGAGTGCTGTCAGGATAAAATCATACGATCCATGCAAAAGTGACGGGAGAGCTAAAGAAAGAATAAGCCACTTCACACGCGCCTTATCAGTGGAAAAACGGGCTTTCCCAAGGTAAAATCCCATAATAACTCCTATTAAGGCATGGCATGAAACAGGCAGGAGCGCCCTGACGAACGCATGCTCCACACCGTGGCCAATTAAATAAAGAATATTTTCGAGGGTTGCAAAACCGAGCGATACACTTGCCCCGTATACAATCCCGTCATAATGCTCATCAAAGTGGGCGTGCGGGTAAACACTGACCATCAGAATAAACCATTTTAATGATTCCTCCAAAAACCCTGAAGATAAAAAAGAAACGAAAAAGCTTCCGCCTCCCACATTCTCTTTTTCAAGCACGTACTGGATAAACATTGTGGGAAATACAAGAACAACCCCTAGAAAAAACGACCGAAGCACCATATGTACAGGTTCATTATCATACTGATCTTTTAAATAAAAATAACTTAACAGCGCGATGCCGGGAGCAATTCCTGCAGAGATGATTGCAAACATCAGGCAACCTCTTTCCTTTATATTCCTAAGTCTATCCTACCATGTTGTTTATGATTTTACATCTGTCTAACCTAAAAAAACAAAAAGAGCATACGAATTCATCATATGCTCTCTTCTTTAATGATTTTCTCTTTTTGCGATTTCCGCTGCGATATGTCCTCCGTGAAATCTGCCGTTTTCAATAAATATTTCATTTGCATTGTTCCCTGCAGCAATGACCCCGGCAATAAAAATACCTTTAACGTTCGTTTCCATCGTTTCTTCATTGAAAAACGGGCGTCCTGTTTCTTTATCAATTTCAACACCCATTTTTTCAAGAAATTCATGGTCAGGATGATAGCCTGTCATGGCAAATACAAAATCATTTTTAATGGTGATGAGTTTCTTTTCACCGGAGCGGAATACAACTTCACCCTCGGTGATTTTTTCGACACTAGCGCCAAATTCCATACGGATTGTACCGTTTCTGACGAGCGATTCAAATTCAGGCAGAATCCATGGCTTAATGCTTGGCGAATACTCCTTGCCCCTGTATAAAACTGTGACATGCGCTCCAGATTTTACGAGTTCAAGGGCAGCGTCTACGCTTGAATTTTTCCCGCCGATGACGACAACATCTTTATCAAAGTATGGGTGGCCTTCTTTAAAATAATGAAATACTTTTGGCAAATCCTCACCGGGTACATTCATATAGTTTGGATGATCATAGTAGCCAGTTGCAATAATACAATATGGCGTCGTGTAGGTTCCTTTTGACGTCTCTATAACGAATGTATTGTTTTCCGCTTTCGTCACTTTATGCACCATCTCAAACGCATTTACACGGATGTTTTTCCTTTTGACGACTTCCCGGTAATACGACAAAGCCTGAATTCTGACAGGCTTTCTGTTTTCCGTAATAAATGCCACGTCTCCGATTTCAAGCTTTTCACTTGAGCTGAAAAAGGTTTGATGCGTTGGATAATTGTAAATACTGTTAACGACATTTCCTTTTTCGATGACGAGGGCATCAATGCCAATTTGTTTTAGGTGAATGGCAGCAGATAGTCCGCAAGGTCCTCCGCCTATAATTATTGCTTTTTCTTGAATCATTTCCGTCAACTCCTGCGATTGGCAATTCACTTCATATTTTTCTATTTCCGAATAAAAAAATCTCCTATTTTATCATAGGAGATTTTTTATTTTTATGCAAATCATCAACTTATATCCAGCCTCTAAAACGCGAAGCTTCAGCCATTTTGCGAACGCCGACCATATAAGCAGCGAGTCTCATGTCAATTCTTCGGTTTTTAGCCATTTCATAAATATTGTTAAATGATTTGACCATCATTTTTTCTAATTTTTCTTCTACCTCTTCTTCACTCCAGTAGAAACCTTGGTTATTCTGAACCCATTCAAAATAAGAAACTGTTACGCCCCCGGCACTTGCCAGCACGTCCGGTACAAGCAGAATGTCCCGGTCTGAAAGAATTTTTGTTCCTTCAAGCGTTGTTGGCCCATTTGCCGCTTCAACAACAATTTTAGCCTGGATATTATGGGCATTTTCTTCTGTAATTTGATTTTCAATCGCAGCAGGAACGAGGATATCACAATCCAGCTCCAACAGCTCTTGGTTTGTAATGGTATCGTTGAAAAGCTTTGTTACGGTACCGAAGCTGTCGCGGCGGTCGAGTAAGTAATCGATATCGAGGCCTTCAGGATCATAAAGTCCGCCATACGCATCTGAAATGCCGACAACCTTTGCCCCTGCATCATGCATAAATTTCGCCAAATAGCTTCCCGCGTTTCCGAAGCCTTGGACAACAACACGCGCGCCTTTAATATCGATGCCTTTTTTCTTAGCCGCTTCCTTAATACAGATGGTTACACCTTTTGCTGTCGCAGATTCTCTCCCATGAGATCCGCCAAGCACAAGCGGCTTGCCTGTAATAAATCCAGGCGAATTAAATTCATCAATTCTTGAATACTCATCCATCATCCAAGCCATGATTTGTGAGTTTGTAAATACATCCGGCGCCGGCACGTCTTTCGTCGGGCCGACAATTTGGCTGATTGCTCTGACATACCCTCTGCTCAGACGCTCCAGCTCTCTAAACGACATATCCCTTGGATCACAAACAATTCCGCCTTTACCACCGCCATATGGAAGATCAATTATGCCGCATTTTAAACTCATCCAAATAGAAAGCGCCTTCACCTCTTTTTCTGTTACGTTCGGGTGAAAACGTATCCCGCCTTTCGTCGGACCGACAGAGTCATTGTGCTGCGCACGATAACCTGTAAAAATCTTTACTGAACCGTCGTCCATACGAACAGGTATTTTTACCGTTAATAACCTCATCGGCTCCTTTAACAGTTCGTACACTTCTTCGGGATATCCCAATTTTTCCAGAGCCTTATGTATTACGGTTTGGGTTGATTTTAATACATCAAGTTTGTCCTCTTCTGTATGACCGGTGTTTCGATCGGCTGCCATTTGAGTTAACCTCCTAGAATCTTCTGTTTCTCACATGCTCCCTTTCAGAGAATAGTATACACCTTCATATGATCTGTGCATAGAATAAACGTTATGTTTTTCCATGTTTTTTAACGAAAAAAACTGCTGTGAAATCAGCAGTTTTCCGTTGCATTCTTATGAAAAATGAGTCTGTATCGTCTCAACGGCATTACCGTCCATTATGAGCTTACCATACTCTTGCAAGCGATAAATCGTTAAAGTTGTCGGATTGCCGTATTCAGCCAGAACCGCCACAACCCCCTCAGCCGTATGTGACCCCAGGTCTTCAAGGCTTAAAAAGTACTGTCCGTCATAGTGGTAGACAGTTCCCCCATTGATACCGATTCGCTGTAAGCTTTCTGAAAGCTGAATGATATCTTCAAAGGAATGGAATTGATAAATGATGTCCGCACTTTCATCAAGCTTGACTTGCATTTCGATGTAATCATCATCATACTCATCGTCTTCTGAATCGGCGTCTTGGTTCTTTGTTACGATCACAACCATCCCTTGTGCTTGGAGAGAATACACTTCCACTGCAATCGGTCCATTCGCTTCAAAGCCGAGCTCTGTATTAGCTTCATTCATCATATCTTTAAATAACTGGTGGACTTTAAATGAGTCCTTCCAGAGGTCTTCTTTTGTCAATCCCCGGTCTGTCAAATCATCGAGGGTCAAAAAGATTTTGATCTTATTATAATTCAGACGCTCAAGCCGCATAACGTTCCCTCCTGCCTCTACTTGCACACAAATCATATAACACATTATATGAGATGATGAGTCATAGGTTCTTAATTGTTATCAGTTTACACTGAGTTCACTAGTAAGACAAGCACAATGCAGTTTTTATTACCTTATGGATTTTTTGCTTTTGAGAAGTTATTCCGGTGCACAAAGCGTCACAATGTGTGTTTCCGGCTTAGCACCTAAACGAAGAGGCACTTTTGTTGTTCCATATCCGTTGCTGATGAGATACGCTGCATTTTTAACAATGCCTGTTTTCCCGAGTTCATACGGGCCGAATTTTCCAAACCTAATCTGACCGCCGTGGGTATGTCCGCTGAATATCGCATCAATGCCGTCAGCTTCATTGATTTGTTCATGAATCTCCGGGTTATGACATATCAGAATATTCAGCTTGCCTTTGTCGAGTTCTTTAATGGCTTCCTCATAATGATCCATCTCCATCCTGATATCATCAACTCCGGCAATCGCAATCGTATGGCCGTTGTACGTAAACGGAACTGACTCATTCCTCAGAGTGATGACACCGTGCGCTTTGAATATGGAATACAGCTTATGCTGCCTGACTTCATAATCGTTATTCCCCCACACAAACACGACAGGGACCCCGAAAGCCGCGAGCCTTTTGATGTTTTCTTCGATTCTAGTACTAGGCACCCCGCCCTCGGCTAAATCACCGCCGATGATAACTAAGTGAGGGGTATGGCTTCGCGCTTTTTCTAAAAGGTCTTGATCGATGAGACGTTTGTGAATGTCCGAAATAAAAAAGATTGTAAGAGGCGGCTTGCCCTTCATTTTTGATAAAGGAAACGTATGTGTTTTCAAATGGTTTCCTTTTGCTGTTGAGTACATCTTTGCCGTCATTGCCGCTGCCGCCACAGTTAGCACACCGGCAAATTTCACTGATAGCTTCATAAAAACTCTCCATTCTTTTAGAACTTATCAATAAGACGGACAATAAAAAAAGACGTTTCTATCGTTTGAGAAAACGCCCGATTTTATTTACTTTCAAAATATAGATTAATGTCATATTTGTGCTTCATCATTTGAAAAACAGATTCTCTTGCCTTCCATTTATCCGGCTGCGGCCAAAGATCAGTGCTTTTCTGAATAATTTCGCATCTCAGTTTATGAAAATCGCCCTCAGCTTTTTCTTCCTTTTTCTTAAAATAATATGAAGTGCAGTATGCAAAAGCGGTTGCCATCATCCAAAATAAATAAAAGATATGGCTAAGCATTTCTTGAAGAACGAGCTGAGGCTCCGGGCTTTTGATCATGAGCATAATACATAATAGGCCTAAGCAAATGAGTGAAGTCCATCGCCATCTGCGGCATTGCGTTGCATAATTTTCAAATTTTTGTTTTCGTTTCACCAGCGCTTGGAGCATCTGTTTGGTCGGCGCGTCTGTAAACTGATCCAGCTGATTCCATAAGGTTTCCATACGCTTCACACCTTGTCCATTTTCATTGCTACAATATATGAGCGTAAAATTAAAAAAATACCCTATTCATCCATTAAGGGGATGTCCAAAACTTGTCCGGTGTAAACTTCATTTCCATTCAGATGATTATACGCACGAATTTTTTCTTCTCCCGACCGGCTTTTATAATACTTCATAGAAATGCGGTACAGCGTTTCTTTCTTTTGGACAGTGTGCTTGACAACGCGTTTTGGCTCAGATTGAACTGGTTCAGCCGGCTGCTGCTCTTGCGGTGCCGCTTCTTGTTGAGAAGAGGAAGCAGCCGCGGCGGTTGCTTCCTCCTTATTTGCTGAGTCTTCATTTTCCTCTACAGCAGGCTGTTTCTTACCAGTTGTTGTTTTTGCAGGGTCTTTTGCCTTTGTATCCTCAGACTTTTTTTTTGACTCTTGCTGCAATGCGGTCTCATTAGTTTCTTTGGTCTTTTTGGTATCTGCGGTGTCATTTTTATCCTCTGATTTCAGCACAACCTCATATTTGCTTTGACTGCTGTCGATAAAAACATCTTCATAATCGTCATGATTATCCGGGTGGTTTTTTAGATAAAATAAGCTGACTAACACGATAACCGGCACAAATACAAATAATACAGCGAGTACAGTGAATAATGGTGTTTTTGTTTTGCCTTGCTTTTTTTTCTGTTCTCTTTGATTTTTTACAGATTGTCTTGTCGGAAGGCTTTCTCCATCATCATCGAAATAATCGTCCGCCAATGCGGCGTTTTGATCTTCATAAAGATTCTGGGCTTTTCTTCTCTCTACTCTCGACATGTTCGTCATGTTTATCCCTCCTCACATGTTCAAAACGAATCTGACAGGCAAACACAGCATCAATGATAAAATGCGCCGTCACCGGAACAAATAAGTTACCGGTCCATTCATACATCAGACCGAGCAAAAAGCTGATTGCTGTTACCATGAAAAATAACAGCCATTTTGACAAATACCGAAAGTGTAGAACGGCAAATATAAGGCTGGCCGCCCATAGACCGATATGAGTCTGCAGCACTCCTCTGAATAACATTTCTTCCGCGAAAGCAATCAGAAGCGTTAAAAATATAATATGAGGGATTGACCTCTTACTGAATATTTTTTTATTGATTCCTCCGTCATCATATAAATGAGGCGGACACCATTTCATCACTGCCATATCGGCTAAAATAACAATAACCGAAATAGAAACGCCATACCATATGATTCGCATATCGCGAATATCCCAGAGCTTTAGTACGTCTCTTACATCCTCAAAAAAGAACAATCCCACTAAGGCTGCTGCGATAATGATCAAAAGCTGCGTCAAATATAACTGCTTGAGCATGTCACGATCAGAGATATGCTGAATGAAATCCTTTTGCTGTTTCAGTTCAGCTCACCTACAGTCTGCAAGCTGAATATCCGATGCAATTCCGAACTCCAGCTGTCTAATGGCGCCATTTTACTCCGTTCTCCTTTTTGTTCATACAAGGATAGATCAAAACCGCAATGTGAACAGCACGGAAAATTTCCGTCATCAGGCTCGTATGATTCATCAAAATAGGTTAACAGTGATTGCCTTAAACAGCCGTTACGCTGAAGCAGAAAAGATACACGGTGCATTTTTTCCAGCTTCAGCTCCATGCGATATGAAATTTCCTGTTTCATCAGTTCAATTGATGTTTTCCCCTGCATAAAGAGATGTATCATCATACGGGCCTGTGTCTCTCCGACACCATACTGCATTAATACGTCACGCAACCTTCTCTCATCCTGCTCATCCGTCTTTTCAAGCAAACGGATCCCATCGGCGATTTCTGCAGCTGTGACACTCTCCATTTGGATAATCTGCTCCTGTAATTCAAAATCACCTGGCGCCCGCAGCAAAATGCTGACACTCGGTTTTCCGTCGCGTCCCGCTCTGCCGATTTCCTGCATAAAAGCTTCAGCCGTCTGCGGGATGTGGAAATGAATCACATATCTGATATCAGGTTTATCGACACCCATTCCAAACGCATTCGTACAACATATCACATCAAGCTGATTATGGATAAACTGCTGCTGTATTAAAATCCTGTCGCCAGACTCCATACCGCCATGGTAAAAGTCGGCTCTGCTGCTCGTCTTGCTTTTAATTTCCCCCGCTAATTCTTCAGCCCATTTCCGTGTCGGACAATAAACAATTCCCGGTCCTTGCAGGTTTTCAACCAGCTGAATGACCCTATCTATTTTTTCGGCAGTATCCGCGGCATTTTCTACCCGAAATGCGATGTTTGGGCGGTTGACTGAGTTGAGATGCCGTTCGGCATGCTGTAGCTCCAGCAGGTTCGTGACATCTTGCAGCGTATCCTTTGTAGCTGTAGCAGTCAATGCCAGAACCGGAGGATGCCCAAGTTTTTTTCTCAGTTGTCCGAGCTTTGAATAGTCAGGCCTAAAGTCATGCCCCCATTCAGATATGCAATGAGCTTCATCAATAACGAAGAGGCTGATTGGGACGTTTTTCAATTTTTCCAATACATATGGCGATTGCAAAGCCTCAGGAGACAAGTACAAAAATTTATAACGATGAATATGTTCCAAAACGAATTGTCTTTCCTGCCTGCTAAGCATGCTATTCAAAGCGGCCGCACGTTTTTCCCCCCGTGCTTTTAGCTGCTGTACCTGATCCTCCATTAAAGAAAGCAATGGAGAAACGATTAATACCATACCGTCAAGCATGTAGCCAGGCAGCTGGTAGCAAAGCGATTTTCCTCCCCCAGTCGGAAGCATTGCAATGGTGTCCTTCCCGCTAAGTATGCTTCTAATAATGTCCTCCTGCCCTTTTTTAAAGGAAGTAAAACCAAAAAACTGATATAACGTTTGCTGTAATTTAGTCATATTGCTGCACCTGCTTTGTCAATGCCAGTCTGATTTGAAAGTAGCTGAACCGCTGCTCCAGCCCGTCTCGAATTTGTTTAATTTTGTTCGTCCGCATCCGTTTGGCAAACTCTGCAATTTGGAGCTGGTCCTCCGCTGATACATAGTCATCAATCATAAACGCAGGCTCGTGAAGAGAAATCTCGACAATATGGTCTTCGATCGTCGCTGTTTTCAGCTTTCTGATTTCAGCAATTCGATGTATGGGGATTCCTTGTTTGACCATCTGCCATGTTTTCCTCGTTGACTCTGTCAGGGCATTATCTAAATGCACATCAGAGAGGAGATCCTTTAACAAAGTATCTTCACACTCCGGGAGAGAATGAATAAAATAATGTACCGAAGCCCAAAACATGATGTAAACATACCATTCATCTTCTTTCAGCGTGTCAGCAAGCTGCCTGCTCGTATAACCGATCCTATCGTGCGAGGTTAAGGAGTAGACAAAAATTTGCGCTGCTTTGTCATCAACCTTCTGCAAATGCGCCTCCAGCATGGCAAAAAGACTGCTTGCCATCTCTATATGATCCGTATGCCGGGACAGGTATTTCTTGACCCAGTGATGTGTCTTAGAATCCTTTGTGACAGGGATATACTGCCTGCTCCCTTGCAGTTTATGAGATAAGACCTGCACAAGCAGCGAAAGCCTCTTCCAAAGCACGCCGGCAGCCTGCTGATAATAAGCGCCGTGGCAATGAACTGGCCAAGGCCGCTCACTAAGGGCGTGCCTTAATGCTGCTGCGCCGCTGGCTGTCACTTTGTATGTATCTGTTTCAGACATTGGTTCGAGATATGAAAGCTGTTCAAGCTTGGTGAGCGACGCTGAAATACCGGTTCTCGAACATTGCGCCGCCATTCCAAAGTATTTTGCAGTCTGAAATAAGCCGGCATCTTGAATGGTTTGTGACGATCTTTTGCCTTTGAATAGGTGAAAAACAGCGCTTCCCGACCGTTCTCCGTTTATTTTAAAAAGGCAATCGAGAACCATAATATCGAAGTAATTTAATGACAACCTATCCACCCACATTCTTTCCTGACAAAAATCGTTGATTTGCTCTCTTTATTTTAACAGATTTTAAACAGAAATCGACGTTTAAAGTCATCATTAAGGGGGATGTTATGTAGATAACCCCTTATGTGATAAGCATTCTCAATCATTTTTCTGTTGAAATGTGGCAGCAACATCATTACAATAAGTAAGAGGAATAGGTGTTAAATTGATTAAATATAAAGATTGATCCATTTGTTCCACCAAGAACAATCTGGGAGGTTTTATTCATGGCAAAGTACACAATCGTAGACAAAGATACATGCATTGCATGCGGCGCTTGCGGAGCTGCTGCACCAGACATTTACGATTACGATGATGAAGGCATCGCGTTCGTAACGCTTGATGAAAACAAAGGCGTTGTCGAAGTTCCTGAGGTACTGGAAGAAGATATGATTGATGCATTTGAAGGATGTCCTACTGATTCCATCAAAGTGGCGGATGAGCCATTTGAAGGCGACCCGCTTAAATTTGAATAGAAGAAACAAAAAAAGCTCCCCTGCGGGAGCTTTTTTATTTAATGGATATGTGCGCGTTGCTGTTCAATCCATGGCTTGAGCTTCATGAAAATAAGTGAGAATACAATCGTAATCACAATGCCTTTTATGATGTTAAAAGGAAGGATACCAGCGACGACCGCTGTTTTCAGCGCGCTGTCGGATAATGCCGGCGAATGTAAAAACCACGTGTATGCCGGGAGAATCAGAACATAATTTAAAATACTCATCAAAATGGTCATTGCTGCAGTGCCTAGAAGCAGGCTGACAGCCAAGCCCTTTGCTGAGTTCAGCTTTTTAAATAAGAAAGCAGTCGGCAATATAAAGAGTGTTCCTGCGATAAAATTCGCAATTTGCCCTACAGGAACTCCGGCCATGCTGCCCTGAATGATATATTGAAGAACGTTTTTTATTGCTTCTACGGCAATACCCGCCAAAGGTCCGTAAATCAGAATAGCAATAATAGCAGGCACGTCGCTAAAATCAATTTTTAAATAATCCGGAAGACCCGGAAACGGGAAATTCAACAGCATCAAAACAAATGCAATGCTGCTCAGCATACTGATCACAACTAATTTTTTTACTTTCACTTCACTCTCTCCTTTTCGATCACATCTTACTCGAAAACGGAAAGGTTCTTTTCCAGCCAATAAAAAAACCGCTTCATGTATAAAAGCGGGGTTTCAAAAATTAGGCTAGGCAAAGAAACGTTTGAAAATCCAATTTCAAAACGCTTATGAACCTCCATCTTCTCCCATCCAGACTGTACTGTCGGCTCCGGAATCTCACCGAATCCTGCTGTAAAAACAGCTCGCGGGCTTAGAGCCATTGGCCCATCACCGCCGGTAGGGAATTTCACCCTGCCCCGAAGATTGATCATATGAATTTAGCTCCATTATAAACGATAACTGGTTGGCTGTATAGAGAATTGCTTCAAATTATATATAATACCTGAAAGCTATAAAAACATTGATTTTTAAGCTTTCCTTTTATCCTTTACTGCGGCAATACACGTTGACACTCTATTGAGAATATGTTAAATTATCAGATATTTAGTTTGTCAATTTAGGAGGAAATCTAACGATGTTTCGAGTATTGGTCTCAGACAAAATGAGCAACGACGGCTTACAGCCACTTATTGAATCAGACTTTATTGAAATTGTTCAAAAAAACGTAGCAGATGCAGAAGATGAATTACATACTTTTGATGCTCTTTTGGTGCGAAGTGCGACAAAAGTAACAGAAGACCTTTTCAAAAAAATGACTTCTTTAAAAATTGTCGGAAGAGCGGGTGTCGGTGTGGATAATATCGATATTGACGAGGCGACTAAACACGGGGTCATCGTGATTAACGCTCCGAACGGCAACACCATTTCGACAGCTGAGCATACATTTGCAATGATCTCTTCTTTAATGAGACACATTCCTCAGGCTAATATTTCTGTAAAATCCAGAGAGTGGAACCGCACAGCTTACGTCGGTTCAGAGCTTTATGGAAAAACGCTTGGGATTGTCGGATTAGGCCGAATCGGAAGCGAAATTGCACAGCGTGCGAGAGCGTTCGGTATGACCGTTCACGTTTTTGATCCTTTCTTAACTGAAGAAAGAGCGAAAAAAATCGGCGTAAACAGCCGTTCATTTGAAGAAGTGCTTGAAAGCGCGGATATTATTACCGTTCACACGCCTTTAACAAAAGAAACAAAAGGCTTATTGAATAAAGAAACGATTGCAAAAACGAAAAAAGGTGTTCGCTTAATTAACTGTGCGCGAGGCGGTATTATCGATGAAGCAGCACTTCTAGAAGCTTTGGAAAGCGGACATGTTGCCGGAGCAGCGCTGGACGTTTTTGAAGTTGAACCGCCAGTAGACAATAAACTCGTTGATCATCCATTAGTCATTGCCACTCCTCACTTGGGAGCATCGACGAAAGAAGCTCAGCTGAATGTCGCGGCTCAAGTGTCAGAAGAAGTTCTGCAGTTCGCAAAAGGTCTACCTGTCATGTCAGCTATCAACCTCCCTGCCATGACAAAAGATGAATTCGCTAAAATTAAGCCTTACCATCAAATCGCAGGAAAAATTGGCAGCCTAGTATCCCAATGCATGAAAGAGCCCGTACAGGATGTTGCCATTCAATACGAAGGCACAATTGCCAAACTTGAAACATCGTTCATTACAAAAAGCCTTCTGTCAGGCTTTTTAAAACCGCGCGTGGATTCAACTGTTAACGAAGTCAATGCCGGGGGTGTCGCAAAAGAACGCGGCATCAGCTTCAGTGAAAAAATTTCCTCTTCTGAATCTGGATACGATAACTGCATCAGTGTAAAAGTGACAGGAGACCGCAGTACCTTTACTGTAACGGCTACGTATATTCCTCATTTCGGAGAACGTATTGTCGAGATCAACGGATTTAATATCGATTTTTACCCGACGGGCCACCTGGTATATATCCAGCATCAGGATACAACAGGTGTCATCGGCCGAGTAGGACGTATTCTCGGAGATAACGATATTAATATTGCAACCATGCAGGTTGGCCGTAAAGAAAAAGGTGGAGAAGCCATCATGATGCTTTCCTTTGATAGACATCTTGAAGACAAAATTGTGAAGGAACTAACAGAAGTTCCTGATATTGTGTCTGTGAAGCTCATTGATCTCCCATAATCCCAAAAAACTCAAGCTTTATAAGCTTGAGTTTTTTATTGTTCTATTTTCGTATGTTTTTGTGCAAAATCTCTAAGACATTCCTCAGCTCAGAAACAGGAATTTGACCAGGTGCCGATGCCTCTTCTCCCGCACCAAAAGTGCAAGCTGATCCAAAAACCTCACCGCTCAGCCTGCTGATCAGCCCTGTTTCAGCCATTGACATGGTAATAATCGGTCGGTCTGCATATTCTGTTTTCATTGTATACGTCGCATCAAGCAGCGTTAAGAGATCACCTGTATCCTTCGGCATGACAGCCATTTTTGGTATATGTGCCCCTAAATTCTGCATTTTCCGAAGTCTCGAAAGAATCTCATCTTTCGCAGGCGTTTTCTCAAAATCATGATTTGACATCACCACATAGACATTGTTCTCTTCCGCCAAGGATACTAACGCTTTGACATTTTCATCTCCTGAAAATAATTCAATGTCAATTAGATCGATGTCTTTTGTTTGGACTGCCGTTTCCAGCAAAGCGATATAGGAGCTTTCATCCATTTCCATGCTTCCGCCCTCTTTATGGGTTCTGAATGTAAATAGAAACAGCTTGTCCGCCAATGACTTCCGAAGCTTAGAAATCATCTTTTTGACGGCATCTCTGTCTTTTGCTTTTTCAAACACGTCGACTCGCCACTCCACAATGTCTGGATTCAGTAATTTTACTGCTTCTGCTTCATTCAAAATTTGTTTTTCTGTTTTTCCCATCAGCGGAACGATGATTTTCGGCATCCCTTCACCGATGGAAACTCCTTTGATTGTTAACACGCTCACTCATCTCAAATCCTTTCAATCGTTACCTTGTTTTATTATACATGCACAACTATTTTTTTGAAATTTCTATTATATGAATAGTAACTAAAAAAGAGCCTGAAAGGGCCCTTTTTTAGTTTAAGGAAATCGGATTTGGAGCAGCTGGTACCGGAATTGCATCCGATACGTCATATCTGCCGATTTTTTTTGTTCTGGTTTCCGTAAAAGTCACTTTTGTAAAGCCAAACTCTTTTGCAGTTAAAAGTAGTCCCTCAATCATTAAGATACCGGCAAGGGAATCCTCAACTTCTGAGCCTTTTGAGAAGTGAATATATAAGTGTTTTTCTTTCTTCGTTACAGATTGGACAGCCCCCGTTTGAATCAGAGGAATTGTATCTGCATCATTGTTCGATTCCATATCCTTAATCGCTTCTTTTACCGTATCAAATGTTTTTTCTGACGGAACGAGAAAGTTCCCTTGTTCATTTTGGTACAAGTAGTAAGCTCTTTTTGACTGTTTGGGAATCGTAATTTCTGTAAAGGTGCCATATGAGCCAATACGGACTCCACTCTCGTTTTGATACGATAAAAATTTGATTTTTTCATAAGGACTCCATTTTAAGGATTCTTTCAGCAGTTTTTTTAACAGTTTATCATCCTTTACAGAAAAAGCCTGAATAGGTTGATGTACTCGTATACTTAATTCCTTCTCGTTTGGTTTTTCTTTTACCTCAAGTTCATCTATGAAGGACGGAATCGTAATAGCATGATCAAGGATACCTAATTCACTGCTTTCAGACAGCATGTCCTGGATTGTTTGGTCTGCTTTTGTTTTTTTGATGCTGATGGGTATGATTGCGGATGTATCGGCATCAGCAACCGCTACAGTGATGTAGTTTTTCTGTTCCTTTTCAGGAACAACAAATGATGTCTGATCCAAGGATGATACAGCTTTTGGGCTGTCTGCTGTCTCAGTTTTCGTTACAGCGTTCTCTTGGGACGCTTCTTTTTGTTGAGGCTGTGCCTGGTCAAAGAAATGAGGAGAAATAATGAAGGCGATAAAAACCGCAATTGCAGCGGCACACGCGGGGCCAATCCACCTAACAGCGGGCTTTTTTTTGCTTTTTGCCATCGTCAGCCGCTTGTAAATATCCTGAGGCGAACGATGGTCTTTAACTGCCGGAAGTTGACTTAACAACTCCTTTATCTGTTCTTCGTTCCATTCTGACTTCATCATCCATTAGCTCCTCCCTCAAAAGCTCCATATGTTTCCGAAGTACTTTGAGCCCTCTGTGTTGGGTCGTTTTGACTTTGCTTTCCGAGAAGCGCAGAGCATTGGCTGTTTCCTGAATTGAATATCCCTGAATAAACCGCAAGATAATCACAGCTCTTTGATCGATCGTGCATTGATCAAGCGCAGCATAAATTTCCCGGACATTTTCATGTTGAACCGCAAGTTCGTCCGGTAGCAATTGCTGATCTCTGACATCCTGTGTATCCCAATCAAATGTGCCGAGTATACGCTGTCTGATCGTCTGCTGTTTACGGAACCAGTCTATCGCTACATGGCGTGCGATCGACAAAAGCCATGTCTTTTCACTGCTTCTTCCTTCAAACGTATGATAAGAGTTTAATACCCGGATATAAACCTCCTGAAGAAGATCTTCTGCCTGGCTTTTATCCTTTACCATATAAAATAAAAATTGGTACAAATCTTGATGATATGTGTCATATAATAATTGAAAGGTTTCTTCCATTTGAAACCCCTCCGTTCACTTTTTTGTCGTATTAATAGCTTGAAAAGTTACATTACAACTATATTACGAGAAACTGGAATTTGGAAGGGAATTTATATTAACATATCCTTAAATTTTATTAATATTGGCTTTTAAAAAAACACCCGCTCGATTAGCGGGTGTTTCTTATGGAACAAGATTCTTCGGCAAATTCAGACCCAATTTTATGGTTTTGTCGGAATATAAAATGTAAATGTCGTTCCTTTATCCATTCGACTGTGCACCGTAATCGATCCGTTGTGGGCTTCCACGATATTTTTAACGATAGCCAGCCCAAGACCGGTTCCTGCTCTGCCTCTTGTCCGCGCTTTATCTGCTTTATAGAACCGCTCAAAGATAAATGGCAGATCTTCTTCCGGAATGCCGGATCCAGAGTCTTTGATATCAATTTTCAATCCATCCTTCACAGAATGGACTGCAATGGAAACACTGCCTTCGGATGAAGTATGCCGCAGCGCGTTATCAATCAAGTTGGTAAATACCTGCTCCATCTTGTCTTCATCAAACATAAATTCTTCTTCAGTGAGAGAAATATCTTGATGTAAAGTAATATTTTTTTCTTTAGCAACACCGGAAAATTTTCGAATGATTTTCTCTAAAAATTCATTGACATTGACTTTTTCATAATGCAAGCCTGTATGGCCTGATTCCATTCGGGCTAGATCAAGCAAATCATTGACTAGACGGCCCATTCGCAACGATTCGTCATAAATGATTTGAGCAATTTCTTTCCGGTCTTCCTCGGAGCTTGCAATGTCATCGACAATTGCTTCACTGTATCCCTGAAGCATAGAGATCGGTGTTCTCAACTCATGGCTGACATTTGCGATAAAGTCCTCCCGCAGCTTATCAAGACGGCGTTCTTCAGTCATGTCGCGCAGCACGGCAACCGCTCCTCTGACATGCGATTCCGCATAAAGCGGCGACATCAAGAGCACCCATGATCTGCCTTGCAGCGTCATCTCAATCATTTGCTCTTTTTCAGTGCTGACAGCGTTTTGGAACAGCTCTTTTGCTTCAGGCGGAAGGTTATCGCCTTCTTTGATATTCATATTCTGCTCATAATACCAAGCCTGAAGAAAACGTTCAGCCGGAGGGTTTGTCACAAGAATCGTGCCGTCGATATTAATGGTAATGACCCCGTCAGCCATACTGCTCAAAATGTTAGAAAGCTGCTCTTTTTCTTGATTGAGCGCATTAATATGAAAGTTAAGCTGCCGGCCCATTTGATTAAAAGCTGTTGCTAGTTCACCAATTTCATCCTGGGTTAAAATCGGGATTTTTGTATCGAACTTGCCCTTCGCCAAATCCTGTGCGCCTTCTCTCATTTTTCGGAGCGGATACGTGACCCTGCTTGATAAGAAGAAAGCAAAAAACGTGGTCAGTACAATCGCAATTCCCGCGGCCAGGAAAATATAGCGGGTCGTGTGTTTTGTTGTATCTTTAACGGCAAGCAAAGACTGAGATAAAAAGACCATGCCTTTCTTTCCGTCTTTTTCATACGGGACACCTACAATCAGTCGTTCATTATCCGTATCTGTATCGCTCAGCCCCGTTCGTTTGCTTACTTTTTTATGGTCTTGGAGAGCTTTATTCAAGTCTTTGTCATGCTGTATTTGCTCAACCGTAATGGACGACAGCCGATTTTTATCATTCGGAGAATACCAGTACTTTTTCTCATCCTGAATAATGGCGATGCTTGTTAAGTTATCAGCGAGCTCCCAAGTGATTGATCTTGCCAGTGCCTGGTCCTCGTGATTTTCTAAGATGACAGCAACTTTATTCGCAAGCTGTGTTAAATCATTCTCGGCTTCTTCCACATGATAATTCTCGATAAATTCCAGCAAAAGAACCGTTAAAATGAACAATACGATCAAGACAAGTGAAAGGATCGTAAACCACAGCTTGCCTACTACGCTTTTCCAAAATTTCATTCAGCGCCTACCTCAAATTTATAGCCTACACCCCATACGGTGACAATTTTTTTCGCAGCTTCCGGAGATACCTTGTTCAGCTTCTCTCTCAGGCGTTTGACGTGAGTGTCTACTGTCCGCAGATCACCAAAAAACTCATATTGCCATACTTCTTTCAGAAGCTTTTCCCGATCATACACTTTGTCAGGTGTTTTCGCTAAGAAGTATAAGAGCTCATACTCTTTCGGCGTCAGGCTTACTTCTGTTCCATCAGCCGTTACGCGATGGGCATCATGGTCAATGGACAGATGTGAAAACACGAGCACATTTTTCGTCGGTGTATTGGCATTTAAATAAGAGGTTTGGGATGCTCTTCTCAAAAGGGCTTTTACCCGCAGCACCACTTCTCTCGGGCTGAACGGCTTGACAATATAATCATCTGTTCCCGCTTCAAATCCCTGCACCCGGTTTGCTTCTTCTCCTTTTGCAGTCAGCATGATGATCGGTGTCGCTTTTTTTTCCCGAACTTGCCGGCACACTTCAATTCCGTCAGTCCCCGGCATCATCAGATCAAGCAAAATTAAGTCATAATTGGCTTCAAGCCCTTTGGCAATGGCTTCATCACCATTTTCTGCTTCGTCTATGACATAATTTTCACGTTCAAGGTACATTCTTAAAAGGCGGCGAATTCTGGCTTCATCATCAACTACTAATATTTTGGTTTCGTTCGTTTGGTCCATCGTTTTCCCCCTGCTTTCCTTCTGTTACTTTCATTTTATCAAATCATGAGAAAGTTTGAGAACTGTGTCGCTTTCTAAGGACTATGCATAAGAATGAAGTCCGGCAAGCACTAGATTTACGAATATTAAATTAAACATAATAATAGCAAAACCGATTACGGCCAGCCATGCTGACTTCTCACCGTGCCAGCCTCTTGACAGTCTTAAATGCAAGTAAGCGGCATAGAACAAAAACGTGATCAGCGCCCATACTTCCTTCGGGTCCCAGCCCCAAAATCTGGTCCACGCGAGCTGAGCCCAAATCATCGCAAAGATTAGCGCGCCGAGCGTAAAGATTGGAAACCCGATTGAAACGGCCCTGTACCCAACTTCATCCACCAGATCAAGATTGACGTTTTTCACCAGCGGATGTAACAGAGCGCTGATTCTTTTTCTGATGATCAGACGAAGCGCGCCATACAAAACAAGCCCTGCTCCAAATGACCAAATGACTGTGTTCACCTTTCTGCCTGAGAAAAGGGCAGGAAGCTCAGCAAGCGGCTCCATTCTTCCCTCGGTCAAAAGCTCCCCCTGATGCGGGCCGACAAGCGCAGGCATTTCGTACACCATCACGCTTTTTTCTTTATTTTTATCCACCCAGTTAAACTCCGCTTCATAGCCTGCAATACGAAATGCTGATGTGATCGCAATAAAGGCGACAGTTGTGACCATGATAAACATAATCGCTTCAAGCCAAGACGTTTTTTTGCTTGGTTTTGTCTGGTCTACATGCTTCAAAAGAAAGATGACTCCTGCGACAAAGCTGATGGCAAGTATAGCTTGCCCAAGCGCGGCTGTTGTTACGTGAATATACAGCCAATTGCTCTGCAGTGACGGAATTAAGGGTGAGATATCCGTCGGAAACATGCTTGCATAAGCGATCAGCAATAAAGCAATCGACAGCGTAAACAGGCCCAACGAAGGCAATCTATAGATAAAATATAGAATAATAAACGCCAAAACAAGCATCATGCCAAAGGCAGTGGTGAATTCAAACATATTGCTGACAGGCGCATGGCCGCTGGCAGCCCACCTTGTAATGAAATATCCCAAGTGGCAGAGAAAACCAATAATAGAAAGGGTGATTCCAATGTTGGCCCATCGGTTTGGCTTGCCCTTTTTATCTTTATTTCCGCGTATGGCCCCGCCGAAAATCGGGACAGCGATTAAATACACAAGAAAGGCCGCATAAAGAAAATTTCCGCTCAGCTCTGCCATGACATCACTCCCTTTTCGCCTATTTCTTTGTTTTGATTAATTCTTTTTGGTCCTCCGGTTCAGTCAGTCCGGAATCAGCCAGTACAAAGGCTAAATCCTTCTTCAGGCCATACCAGTTTTTATTCGTATGCCCCGCCACCATGACTGTGCCGTCCTGCGAGTGTAGCCAGATTCTTCGGTGCTGCCAGTACATACCTTGAATGACACCGATCATAAAAATGGCTCCGCCGACGGCAAGCACCCAGAGCGTCAAATCCTTTCTGACTGTGAGTCCGGTAATGTTTTTCGTTTCGACATGGTCAAATTTCAGCTTGTATTTATTGCTGCCGGAGCCTTCGATTGTTTCTTGGATGGCAACAAAGCTTTTTTCACCCTTCGGTTTGTCCGGCGTTATGATATTAAAGACAAAAGCCGGGTTGTTAGGGATTTTTGTTTTTGTGCTCGGCTCTCCATCCTGATTAAAATAGAAGTCTGGCAGGTAGCTGGCAATTTCAACTTTGTAACCGTTACCAAGATCATAAACCGAATCTGGATCCAGAAGGTTGATCTTCAAGCTCCCAAAGGATTTTTTTGTTTTTTTGTCTATTAGCTGGAACACCATTTGATCAAGCTGATTCTCTTTATAATCCACCTGGTAAACCGAAAAGGAATCAAAACGCAACGGTTGATTGACACGTATGTCCTCTTCTGTTACTTTTTTCAGGTTCGGTTTCTCGCCATAAACAATTTTTCCTTCTCTCTTGTAGAGTACGGCATCTGTTTGGAAGTTCTTTGCTACTCTCCCGTCCCCGACTCTGTCAATGGCATCTGCGAATACCTTTTTTTCTGTTTTGCTGTTATAGGTCTCTACGCTGAATTGATTGTTTTTCAAATAATATTTTCCGTCTGTTCCCGGAATTGCTGCAGTTTCGCCTTCTCTGACCCAAAGCGTCTCATCGACGTACATGCCAGGAACAAATCTCAGCATCGCACCGATCAGAAAGATAATCAATCCAATGTGGTTAACATACGGGCCCCAGCGTGAAAAACGCCCTTTTTCGGCAAGAATGCTACCCTCTTTTTCTCTGATTCTATAATGCTTTTTCTTTAAGAGAGCAGCAATCTTTTCTTTTGCTTCCCCGTCCAGTACAGTATCCGTTTCACTGAACAAGCGCTGCCTTCTTAAAAAAGCAGGACTCCTTCTGACACCTTGGTTTTTTAACGCTCTGTACAATGGAATGACCCGGTCGAGGCTGCAAATCACGAGAGAAATGCCGATCGAGGCAATGAGCAGCAAATACCACCAAGATCCATATAAATGGTGAAACCCGAGCAAATAATAAAGCTGGCCGAACGTGCCGTACTGCTCTTCGTAATAAGTATCAGCCTGTGCGCCCGGAGGCAAATAAGCTTCTTGGGGAAAAATGGTGCCGAACGCTGATGCGGCAAGGGTTATGACGATAAGCCATATTCCCACCTTAACCGAAGAAAAGAAATTCCAAATTTTATCGATGATCGTTTTGTTATAGGTTTGTGAACGTCTTGCACTTCCGTCATATCTCATATCAGCAAGCGGAGGCTGAGTTTCTTGGAGAGCTCTTCCGCACGATTCACATAGAACGGTTCCGACCGGGTTTACATGTCCGCATTCACATTTGACTTGTTTCATCCCGAAGTCTCTCCGGGTTTTATCAGATTCATATAGTCGTGTATCATGCTTTCTGTCATAGTGCCGGTCACCACCTTGACAACTTTTCCTTCCGGATTGATTAAAAAGGTTGTCGGAAGCGGAGATACGTCATAGGCATCAAGCACTTGGCGATCTGTATCCAGAACAACCGGGAAATTGACTCCGTAGGATTTCATAAAATTATGTACTGCTATCTTTGACTCCCCAACATTTACCGCGACAATTTCAACACCTTGGTCTTTAAAATGCTTATATTGGTTCGCCATATAAGGAAATTCTTTTTTGCACGGTTCACACCATGTACCCCAGAAATTCAAAAAAACACCTTTCCCCTTTAAGTCACTGAGCTCGATACGTTTCCCATTCGTATCTTCAAGGACAAAATTCGGTGCATCGGACCCTTCGGATATACTCTCTTTACCGGCAAATACAGCGTTGTAAATGGTATAGCCAAGTGCACAGATTAAAACGAGAAGGATGCCGGTCCGAATGAATAAACGCCTTTTTTTCTTCATTGTCCACTGCCCCCTTCCCCCTATTGCAGATCCATTCAATTATATCATTGCACGTTCATTTCACATTTCTTACTTTTTGAAGGTTATGTGAAATTTAGAAAGCGTTTTTACCGTGATCCGCCAGCGCTCTGAGCCTTTTGACTTCATGCGGTGTTAGCTCTCTGGCATCTCCCGTGTGCAAGCCTCGCAGGTTTAAAAACGCGTATTCTTCACGCTTCAGCTTGATTACCTCATGCCCGATCGCTTCGAACATGCGGCGCACCTGTCTGTTGCGTCCTTCATGAATCGTCAGCTGAATAATGCTTGTTTGCTTTTTCTTATCCAAAGACAGCAGCTTCGCTTTAGCAGGCGCCGTTTTGCCTTCTTCAAGCCTGATGCCGCGCTCCAGCTTTCTGAGTAGCTCCTTAGGTGGGATGCCTTTTACCTTCGCCACGTATGTTTTGTCTATTTCATACTTAGGATGCATCAGCTTATTGGCAAACTCGCCGTCATTGGTTAAAAGCAAAAGACCGCTCGTATCATAATCCAGACGCCCAATCGGGTAAATGCGCTGCGGGACTTCTTTAAAAAAGTCCGTCACGACTTTGCGCCCTTTGTCATCTTGGGCTGCAGAAATAACGCCTCTTGGTTTATATAAGAGAAAGTAAACCGGCTCTTCACGTTCAACCTTTAACCCGTTTACCTCAATCTGATCAGAACCGGTAACCTTTACACCAAGCTCTGTTACTACTTTGCCATTCACCTTTACTTTTCCTTCTTTAATCAGCTCTTCTGCCTTTCTGCGCGATGCAACTCCGGCATGAGCAATCACTTTTTGCAGTCTTTCCATGTCTTTCACCTCAAGTATTATCTTACTTTTTTCAACCTTAACAAACAAGCTTTTTCAAATTCCTATGCCAAATCCAAAAAAAACGCCGTTTTCAGGCGCTCCCAAATAATAACGTAACGATGATGATAGATGCAACTACGCCGATTAAATCAGCAAGAAGTCCCACCTTTAATGCATCACCCATTTTTTTAATACCGACCGCTCCGAAATACACAGTCAGTACGTAAAGCGTTGTATCTGTTGATCCCTGCATGACCGAAGCCAGCCTGCCGATAAAGGAATCGGGTCCGTATACTGCAATTAAATCTGTCGTCATGCCGAGTGCGGCCGTACCGGAGATCGGGCGGATCAGCGCAAGCGGCACTACCTCAGCGGGGATGCCGATAGCGGAGAAAACCGGTTTTAAAAGGTCCATTATAAAATCAAGCGCGCCTGATGATCTGAAAACAGTTATGGCGACAAGCATTCCGACTAAGTAGGGGATAATGGAAAAAGCGATTTCAATCCCTTCTTTTCCGCCTTCGACGAACGATTCATATGTGGGAACCTTTTTAATAGTTCCATAAAGAAGAATTCCGGCAATTATGATCGGAATCATGGCTAAAGACAGCCAGTTGATGATTTCCATCCGCTCACCTTCCCTTCTTTTTGCGGCGGTAGTAAAAATACCGGTCAATGATAATGGCGCCAATTCCGGAAATGAGTGTCGCTAAAATACTAGGTCCGACGATATCTGTCGGCGTTTTGGAGGAATAAGCCATTCGGACAGCGATTACGGTTGTCGGAATGAGAGTGATGCAGGACGTATTCACCGCTAAAAAAGTAATCATCGACCGGCTTGCTTCCGGTCGGTTTCCATTCAGCTTTTTCATTTGCTCCATTGCTTTAATGCCAAGCGGAGTTGCTGCATTCCCGAGACCGAAGAAGTTCGCCATGAGATTAGATAAAATGTAGCCCATCGCCGGGTGATCCGGCGGTATATCAGGGAAC
Organism: uncultured Bacillus sp.; assembly: GCF_958411575.1. Classification (NCBI taxonomy): domain Bacteria; kingdom Bacillati; phylum Bacillota; class Bacilli; order Caryophanales; family Bacillaceae; genus Bacillus; species uncultured Bacillus sp. The sequence continues at coordinate 33,172 of NZ_CATYRA010000007.1, read as the reverse complement.
AGCTTAGATATAAAAGGCCTGCACATCCGGCTGAAAATATCCAAAAGCCCTGACTGCTCGGCTATTTTCATTAAACCAAGCCAGAAAACAAGTACGCTCATCAGTCCGAATGAAATTGTAACAGCTTCCTTTGCACCCTTAAATACGGCTTCATTTACATCTTGCAGGGTTCCGTTGCACATCGCAAAAACAAGTCCGATCACAGTTAAGCTGACCCAAATTATATTGACCATTTTGCCCCGCCAGCCGCATTCAAAAAAATTGATTTAAACGTTTCAAAAAATTGTTTCTTCGGTTTTTGATGTCGTTCATTTTCATAATAGATCGGCACTTTTGCGATAGTTTCACCGTTGAACATGATCTTCATATGCCCTACAATGTCGGGAATTTTTGAGGCGTCTTTTTCCCATGTTTTTTTCGGCTTAAGGAGCGTGGTTTGAATGTTGACATCTTCTTTTTCCTCTTCGGTTAGCAAATAGGTGATGTCACGTTTGATAAAAGCCTTCGATTCATAAAATGTGCCTTTCAGCTTTGGAATGTCCCCTTTTTTCGCAATTAAATAGGTTTGATAATGATCAAATACATAGTTAAACATCTTCATATGATCATCCCAATCGTCAGGGTCATTTATGGTGACGGCTATCAGATCAATGCCGTCCTTTGAAGCCGTTGAGACCAGTGTCCGTTTTGCAAGTTTTGTATATCCTGTTTTTCCTCCTGTACTGTATCGATAAAGCATAGTCAGCAGTTTATTTTTGTTTTTCCAGACGCTTTCCATCGTTTCTGCTTTGTATATTTTCGTGCCAGAAATCTTTTGATAGTCTTTCAGCTTCATAGCGTATTTGGTTAATAAGGCCATGTCATAAGCTGTTGAGTAATGATTTTCATGGTCGTCCAATCCGTGCGGGTTTTGAAAACGGGTATTCTCCATGCCAAGCTGCTCGGCTTTTTGATTCATCATATAAACAAATCCATCGAGGCTTCCACCGACATGCTCAGCAATTGCGACAGCGGCGTCGTTTCCTGATCTCAGCATTAGGCCATACACAAGATCTTTTAATTTCACTTTTTGACCTTCTGTTAAATAAATGGCAGAGCCTTCTGTCCTGACAGCATTTGCCGAAACCGTCACCGTTTCATCCATTTTGCCGGATTCGATAGCGAGAACAGCCGTCATGATTTTTGTGATGCTTGCAATCCGCCTTTTTTCATGCTCATCCTTGGCAAATAACACTCTGCCTGACGCTCCGTCAATAACGATCGCGCTTTTTGCACTGACATCTATAGCAGCATGTGCTGTGTTCACATTTACATTTGCAATCAGAAAAGAAATCATGACCATGAATACTGCTTTTTTGAAAATGCGCATGTTTGCTCTCACGTCCTTGTGGTGGTTTGTACAAGTTTATGCGCATGTCCACCAGTTATGAATAACAATTATGTATCTGCAGACAAACATAAAAAAACTCTCCCTGAAAAAGGGAGAGTAAAAGTTATCTGATTGGCGCCATGCTTGATCCGGACGCTTCGTAATGAGCCAGTTCTTCCCTCATCTTCAGAAAGGCTGCGCTCAGCGGCAATAATAATTGCTCAAGTGACGCAGGAACAGCATGGTAAAACTCAATTGCGCTGACCCCGGTATAAGATGCCCGGCTATTTTCACACCACGTGTCTTTTTTCGGCATAAAGAACTCTTCAATGCATTGGTGATACACATTATAAAGTGTTTTTTCCGCTCTGGATTCCTGAAAAGGCTCCTGCATCAGGAGACGGCGGCACGCTTCTGCGCCTCCTTCACAAAATACTGTCATTCTTCTCAGAGTGCTCAGCACATCACAGCAATATCCTTTCTCAGTAGGCAATTCAGCCTGTAAGGACTCCAGCGTCGTTTGATTTAGGTAATCGTTAACGGTATTGACAACCATTGATAAGAATTCGCCTGTTTTTTGAGTCTGCGCTCGCACAATCGAATGTCCCATTTCGTTTGGTATCTTCCCCTCATGTCTTTGTCTCTCACATTTTGCTTCTTTCATGATAGCTTCTTCCTTATATCTTATGATGATGAAAAAGCGCGATTCATTAAACTTCTATTTTATATCTTCGAAGGTTTGGTTAAAGTTTTCAAAAAATAAATCTGCTTCTTCTTGAAGAACGTCTTCTTCCGCATTTTCAGGCAGCGGCGGAAGCTCGTCCAGCGTTTTTAGACCAAATTGTTCAAGAAAAGTCGGCGTTGTGCCGTATAAAATAGCCCGTCCCGGGCCGTCTGCCCGTCCGACTTCACACAATAGCGCCTTCGCGACAAGGCTGTGTAAAATCCGTTCTGATTTTACACCTCTGATTTCTTCAATTTCTGCTCTCGTAATCGGCTGTTTATATGAAACAATGGCCAACACTTCCAAAGATGCTTGAGAAAGGCCCTTTGATGGCACTTCAATCAGTTTTTTCAAGTATGGCGCAAAATCTTTTTTGGTAGAGAGCATGTACGTATCTGCATATTCAATAAGTTCAATGCCCCTTGTATCCCCGCGGTATTCGTCCGCTACATCCGCCATGATGGTATTCAGTTCTGGCTCCTCGATTTCAAGCACTGTTAACAGCTGCTTTTTTGTGAGCCCTTCATCGCCTGCCGCATAAAGAAGGGCCTCCACTATAGCTTTCCAATTCACGATATCAAGCCCCATGAATGGATTCACTCCCCGTAATGTAAATATCTGAAAAATTGTGTTCCTGTTCAATGAGAACCAGCTGATTTTTCATCAGCTCGAGAACGGCTAAAAAAGTCACAACCAAATGGTCTTTTTGCTCATACGGAAACAGGTCCATAAAGTTGATTCTCGTTCCTCTTGATTTCAGGCTGTGCACGATTTCGTTCATTCTGTCTTCGATTGGTATTTCTTGTCTGGTAATTGTTGTTTCCATCGGCCTAGTTATTTTTTTGCGTTTCAGCACTTTTTGAAAAGCCCCGATCATATCATAGACCGTGACAGAGAGCTTTTGCTCAGACTGTTTTACTTCTTTTGCATATTCGCTCAAATCACTCGGCGGTTTTGTGAACGATTTTTGTCTTTCTTCTTCCCGTTCTTTTAAATCCTTCGCCGCATCTTTATATTTTCTATACTCGATCAGCTTTTCAATCAATTCTTCCCGTGGATCTTCTTCTTCAAGTAATTCATCTTCAAAAAGCTCCTCCTCTTGCTTCGGGAGCAGCATTCTGCTTTTAATGCTGAGCAGCGTGGCAGCCATGACCAAATACTCGCTGGCAATATCGAGCTCAAGCACACGCATCGTATGTACATATAATAAATATTGTTCAGTGATCTTCGCCACAGGTATATCATATATGTCAATTTCAAGACGATTGATTAAATGAAGCAGCAGGTCCAATGGGCCCTCAAACGTATCAATTTTCACTTGATATTCTTCCATCATCTCACCATTTTCAAGTATCACTCTCATTGCCAGATAAACTGGCTACCCTTTAGTATAAGCCACCAAAAAGCTCTCGTCCAATACTATTTCATTTCCTGTTTTAAAGCATTTGTACAGAATATTCAAAACAAAAAAGGCGTTCGCTCAGACTATAACAAAGGAGGCGGAAAAAAAGTCTTAGCGGCGGTTCCCCTTTCATTACCGGGCTAAGCGTTCTTTTTTCCTTTGCTCCTTCCTGTGTTACACTAAAGACAGATTAAAGGAGGAAGCATCTTGTATCCGAAAGCTTATATCGATTATCTCGTTGAATTTCACGCGACACGGGATTATTTTGAATGCCATGAAATATTAGAAGAATATTGGAAGGAAGATCCGCCAAATAATCGAAAAGTTTATTGGGTCGGCTTTATACAGCTTGCGGTTGCTTTGTATCATCACAGAAGGCAGAATACAGCCGGGGCAAAAAGACTGATGGCGAACAGCATCCGGATTCTTCAAGCAGAAAAACAAGCGGTCGAAGGCTTGGGGCTTGATCATAGTCGCTTACTCGAGCTTATGCAGTCGGTTTACGAACAAATCGAAACGGGCTCTTCCTATAAAAGCATTATGCTGCCGATCATAGATGAGAAGCTGGAGGAAGCATGCCGAATTGAATGCAAGAAAAAAGAGTACACATGGGGGCAGCCCAGCACACTCACCGATACGTTTCTTATCGACAAGCACCGTTTGCGGGATCGGACTGACGTCATCCTTGAACGTGAAAAAGAAATAGAACGGAGAAAAAAAAGCAGAGGCTGACTTCAGCCTCTGCTTAATTATTGTATGAAATGTCTTGATCCTGCTGACCTTGACAACGTTCGAAAAAGCTCTGCGTTAATTCATTTGGAACCAGTACCTGCGTTTTGAATAAATGCTTTAAAGCATCCATCATTTGTTTTCCGATTCCTTGATGGCGATGAGAAGGATTCACACTGATATGCCGGATCTCTACCTCAGAATCCTTTTTTTCGACTCCGATTGCTCCGACGATATCCTCGTCCTCTTTCCAAAGAAAGAGCTGGCGGTCTGTATCCGTTTCGTAGTCCTTAATTGTCTGCTGAAGCTGCTTAAGGTCTTTTTCATTCGGCATGAACGAAAGAAGTCCCATCGCAATCTTTTCAAACGATTTTTTATAACGAATTAACATAAAAACCCCTCTATATCCAAAATGTCCAGTCTGCTATTAACGGATACGAATAGGTGATCCGTTTTCTCACATTATATCATTTTCGCCATATTTTTAAACTATTTTCAGCAAATTATTCAAATGAACGGTTTAAATTTGCCATTTCTATGGCAGAAACAGCACAATCTACACCTTTGTTGCCCGCTTTTGTGCCGGCACGCTCGATCGCCTGTTCGATGTTTTCAGTTGTCACAATTCCAAAGATGACAGGCACACCAGTAGTGTTTGCTGCTTGCGCGATGCCTTTTGCAGCTTCATTGCAGACATAGTCGTAATGTGTCGTCGCGCCTCTGATGACAGTGCCCAATGTAATAATAGCGTCATATTTTTTTGTTTCCGCCATTTTTTTCGCAGCAAACGGAATTTCAAATGCGCCTGGCACCCAAGCCACATCGATATCATTTGTGTCTACGCCGTGTCTGAGCAACGCATCTTCCGCACCGCTCAGGAGCTTGCTTGTAATAAAATCATTAAATCTTCCTACTACGATTCCGATTTTAAGACCTGTACCAACTAAATTTCCTTGTATGATATTCATATGATTCCCATCCTTTTTTGTGATATTTGTGATTAGAAATGAAGTAAATGACCCAGTTTGTTCATTTTGGTTTGCAAATATTTTTTATTATGCTCTTTTGCCTCCATTTGAAGGGGCACTCTTTCTGAAATGCTGAGCCCATAACCTTCAAGGCCGGCGATTTTTCGCGGATTATTCGTCAAAAGCTTCATATTCCGCACACCGAGGTCGCGTAACATTTGCGCACCGATGCCATAGTTGCGAAGGTCAGGCAAGAATCCAAGCGCCTCATTGGCTTCTACGGTGTCATAGCCTTGTTCCTGAAGCTTATAAGCTTTTAATTTATTGATTAAACCGATGCCTCGGCCTTCTTGGCGCAAATACAAGAGCACTCCCCGGCCTTCTTCGGCAATTTGCGTCAGCGCGGCGTGCAGCTGCGGACCGCAGTCACAGCGATGAGATCCAAACACGTCACCTGTGAGACATTCTGAATGCACCCGGACCAATACCGGTTCTTCACCGAACGGCACATCTCCCATCACAAATGCGACATGCTCTTTTCCGTCTACCTCATTTGTATATCCGTAAACCTTGAATGTGCCAAAATCAGTAGGCAGCGTAATGTCGACTTCACGCTCGACAAGTGTTGTTAGATTGTATCGGTATTGAATCAAATCTTTAATGGTGATCATTTTTAATTGATGCTTTTTCGCAATTTCAATGAGCTCAGGCACTCTCGCCATCGTTCCGTCTTCATTCATAATTTCACAAATGACGCCTGCTCCTTGAGATCCGCAGGCTTCGGCAAGATCAACAGCAGCTTCTGTATGACCCGCTCTTTTCAGGACACCTCCTTTTTTCGCAATCAGCGGAAAAATGTGCCCGGGACGCTGAAAATCAGACGGCACGGATTTACTGTCCAGCAATGCTTGAACGGTAAAGGATCTTTCTTGAGCGCTGATACCCGTTTTCGTTTTACGGTGGTCAATGCTTACCGTAAATGCAGTATGATGAGAATCTGTATTATGCTCAACCATAGGGTGAAGATCAAGCTTGTCTGCGATTTCCTCACTGAGCGGCGTGCAAATCAGCCCTCTTCCGTGTGTCGCCATAAAGTTAATGACTTCTGGAGTTGCATGCTCGGCAAGAGCCACGAAGTCTCCTTCATTTTCTCTGTCTTCATCATCTACAACTATGATGACTTCGCCTTTTTTTAAAGCGTCTAGTGCTTCCTCTATCGGATGAAACATGCAAATCTTCCTCTCTAAAAGCCGTTTTCGCTTAAGAAGGCTTTTGTTATGGTTTGTTGGGTCTTATTTTCATTGGCTTTATGCAAAAATCGATACATATATTTTCCGATCATATCGCATTCGATATTCACTTTAGAGCCGATCGTTTTTTCTGAAAAAGTCGTTTCGCTGATCGTATGCGGTATTAAAGAAATTGTCACTGTGTCTTCTGTCAGCCCGAAAATGGTTAAGCTCACGCCGTCCACGGTAATTGATCCCTTTAAGACCAGTGTTTTTGTTAAAGAAGGGTCCATCTTTACATCATAGTAAACAGCGTTGCTTCTCTCTTCAATTCGTGTAATTTCAGCAGTTCCGTCGACATGGCCTGAGACGAAATGGCCTCCGAAACGGCCGTTTGCCGCCATCGCTCTTTCCAGATTTACTTTGCTTCCTTTTGATAAATCATTTAGTGACGTAGCTTTGACTGTTTCGGGCATAACATCCACTGTGAATTGATTTTTTGTAAAATCAGTGACAGTCAGACAAATGCCGTTCACTGCAATGCTATCGCCCAGATGAACATCCTCTAAAATCTTTGAGCATTTGATTGTTAAGGCCATTGAATGCCCTGCTTTTTTCATGGATTCGATTGTGCCTGTTTCTTCAATAATTCCTGTAAACATGGTCACCATCCTACTCGTTTATCGGTTTTGCCGTCAGTTTGATATCACGGCCGATTTGGGTTATATCAGTGAATTGTAATAAGGGGACATCTTTCATTGATTGAAAACCTTCACCGGAGATTAAGCTGGGAGAATGCGTTCCTCCGATTAGTTTAGGGGCAAAATAGAAGATGATTTCTTGAAAACAGCCTTCTTTGACAAAGCTTCCGTGAACAGCCGAACCGCCTTCCACGTACACCGACATAACGCCTTCTTCCGCAAGGATTTTCAAAACATCGGGAACTTGAATGCGCTCAGTTTCAAGCGTAAATATGTTCACACCGAAAGCTGAAAGCCGTTTTTTCTTTTCTTCGTCTGCACGCGCTGTTGTAAAAATCCATGTCGGCGCTGCTTGATCGCAAATTACTTGAGTGTCCTCAGGAATCGAGAGTGCGGTATCAAGTATCACCCGAACCGGCTGCTTTGTCACATCCGGCAGCCTGCAAGTTAAACTCGGATTGTCAGCTATTACAGTGCCAACTCCGACTAAAATGCTTTGGTGTGTTTTCCTGTATTGCTGAGCATCCTGTCTTGCAGCCTCTGACGTGATCCATTTGCTGTCGCCCGTGCTGGTAGCTGTCTTTCCATCAAGGCTTGCAGCAGCTTTTAGTGTGACGTAAGGGAGACCTGTCCTCATGAAGTGCAGAAATTTTTCATTCAGCTTCTCCGCCTGGTCAGCTAGGATGCCTTCCTTTACTTCAATACCGGCTTTTTCAATCATGCTGATCCCTCTTCCAGCCACAAGCGGGTTAGGATCTCTCATCGCCACGAACACTCTTTTGATGCCAGAGTTGATAATCAGTTCTGCACATGGCGGTGTTTTTCCGTAATGGCTGCACGGTTCGAGTGTAACGTAAATATCCGCACCCTTTGCATGGGATCCGGCCATATGGATGGCATGAACTTCTGCATGTGCTTCGCCATATTTTAAATGGGCGCCCATTCCGACAATTTGTCCGTCCTTTACCACTACAGCGCCGACAAGCGGATTAGATTCGGTCTGTCCTTCGCCCTGCTTCGCAAGATCTAATGCCAGCTTCATATAATACTCTTCCATTTGTTTCCCTCCCCTCTTTTGTTATTTACCGTCAAAAAAGGCCCCGAATTTATGAAAAATCCGGGGCTTTAGGTATTTTACGCAATAGGAAATAACACTATGCATTTTTGATACAATTGCATAGCGGCACATCATCCTTCTCCCATCCAGACTTTCACTGTCGGCTTCAGCTTAAACTGAATCCACCGCGCGCTTATGCACACGGGTCACGGGCTCTAAAGCGAATTCGCTTTACTACCGCCGGTCGGGATTTCCACCCTGCCCCGAAGGATACAATCTTTATTCATTTGTCCTTATTGGCTATTATAGCGATCCTTTTTAAAGTACGCAATGAAATAAACTTACAATTTGAGAAAAACAAAACATCACCCTTCGATCTGAAAGGTGATGTTTTGTTAATCATTCACTTTGGCAACCTTGATTAATCCATCGATCCGCTTTGATTTGCTGAAGTATGCCTTAATCTTGTCGCCTTCTTTTATATCAGACAAATCCTGATTTAATTTTTTTCCGTTGAAGATGATTTTCGTACCGTTTTCTGCTTCTCCATGATACTCTGAGCCGTCAATTTCCGTCACTTTATATTCCTGGATGGTGTATTCCTCTTCTTCCGAGGACAAGGTTTGTCCAATTGCTGTCGGAACATCCTTCAGCTCAACATCATTTATGTACATATAACCGCCTGCAAGTAAAAGCAAAAGCACTAACAGAATGGTAATCTTGGTTTTTATTCTTCCCATTTTTAAACCTCCAGCCAATATGAATCTATTCATTCATATGAGTTATTCCTTTTTTTCATGAATAAAAAACCGTAAATTCTCGTAAATTATTAATATAACGATGCATAACGGGAATATGTTTCACATTTCTGCAAAAAATTCTTTTCTATAGTTATACGAATTTATGTTCTGGTTTAGGGGGATGAACGAAAAAAGAAATAAAAAAAGCAGCCTCCTGTTCAGGAAACTGCTTGATCCTAATTTGTTTTGCGCATGTCGTTAAACGGGTAGAAAACAAACTTAGACTTGCCCGCAATTTGTTTTTTCGTGAAGAGGCCAAGCCCGTTTCGGCTGTCCATTGAGTTCCGCCGGTTGTCACCCATCACAAAATACTTGTCATCAGGCACTTTGATCGGGCCGAAATCATCGGTTAAATTGTCAAAACCTTCATTTTTGGCTTTCTTTTTATATGCCTTCAAATAAGGCTCAGCCACTTTTTTTCCATTGATATAAAGCTGGTCGTTTTTCATTTCGACTGTATCACCGGGCAAGCCGATCATCCGCTTAACATAGTGAACATCATCCCCGTTTAGCACGATGATATCCCCTCTCTTAAACTCACCTATGTACTTGACTGTCATATTGACAAATACTCTTTCATGGTTATGAAGGGTAGGCTCCATTGACTCTCCATCAACGACATACGGCGCAAAAATAAAATGGCGGATGAGCAAAGCGAGAACGACAGCAATTACAATTGCTTTTGCCCATTCTAACATTGTTTTTTTCTTCGAAACATTTTCTGATTTCAACTGATTTCCTCCAATAAACAACGATCTTCAATTTATGTTATCACGAATCAAAAAGAAATCCCATCAGGACCATTGAAGTGATTTTACAATCTGTTAATCTTCATTTTCTACCCAAATCATGCTATCTTTTTCTTGTCGATCACAACCAGTCCTGCATCAAATATCGCTTGGAAATTGGACTCCAGCTGCTTAGTTCAACATAACCGGGCTGAACGTCAATATCAGCATTCGTATCATACACAGGATCATTAAAAATAACGAAAGAAATAATCGCATAGTTCAGAAGCGATGGGCTCAGAAGAAAGAGAGTACTCGTATGCTAAATCTTTAGATAGTATATAAGTCAAGAGGTTACGGGCAGTCTGTTCTCTACCCATGGTGCTTGACAAAGTGATTCACGCCATGAAGGTTATTGGAATGTTTGCGGCAGCCTATTTCACAGGTGACATAAACGGCATCCCGTTTTGCTTTCATGATATGCTTAAAATCATTGAAGCTCGAATACATGGATCAGCCTCCAAAAAACAAATCCAATATATTGCCGGCTGTTGAAGATTCTTTATTATAAAACTCTGAATATCCGCAATTCTTACAGTACACCACAAGAAAACGATTGTGCTGCACGTCAAATAACTTTGATAATCCCGTGCCGGTTGTGGCTATTTCTTTTTGTCCCGCTTCAGTACTTCCGCATTTTATACAGCCTTTGTTGTTCATAACGCCAAGCTCCTTTTCATAACATCACGTTTGTTTTGATTCATTTTACTACAAAATCCCATTTTCCATGAACCATGTAACTTTAAAGTTTTCTTAATTTTACATATGAAATCCACATTATAAGCCGATTTTGCCAGCTTGAATTTGAACGAATACCCATGACTGGCTAAAAAGATGCAATGCTTAAAGAATCAAAGATAAATGTTTTTACCAATAAGAGTTTGCGCTTATCGACTCTAGCTAAATCTGTGTTTGGTTCAGGCGGCTTGAATACGGGAATTGTCATTGAAAATAACTTTGTAAGCCCAAGCTAAAATGATTAACCATCAATTAACTGATCAGAACGTGACCAAAACATTTTCATCTCATATCATCATCAAGCGAAAAGACGAGGAAACACCCGCCACAATGTCTCACTTTAATCTAATAAATGCCTGTTTATTTACCGCCTCCAACACTAGGGGGGGTTTTTATTGGTTTATTTTTTTAAATAAAAAAGCTCCCCCGATACGAGGAAGCTTTTCGTCTGCCTATTAGCCTTCTACACGAACTTCTTTCATGACGTCGCCGTTAGACATGTTTTTCGCGAATTCTAGTCCGCTTGTTACTTTTCCGAATACAGTGTGAACACCGTTCAAATGAGGCTGCGGCTCATGAACAATGAAAAATTGGCTGCCGCCAGTGTCTTTTCCAGCGTGTGCCATAGAAAGTGCGCCCGCTTCATGTGTATGCGGGTTTCCTTCTGTTTCACATTTGATTGTGTATCCCGGACCGCCTGTGCCAGTTCCGTGAGGGCAGCCGCCTTGGCTCACGAAGCCTGGAATCACTCGGTGGAATGTAAGCCCGTCATAAAAGCCCTCGTTCGCAAGCTTTTCAAAGTTTGCGACAGTACCTGGTGCAGCTTCAGGATAAAGTTCAAATTCAATTTTGTTACCATCTTCTAATAAAAAGTAACCTGTTTTCAATTGTATGCCTACTTTCTTTATTTTAATTTTCAAAGGAGATTATGTATGATAGGTTATAGCCTGTCTCTCCTTGTCGCGGCTATTATACCACACCTTTCGGGGGAAAACGAATCTCCCGGCTTTACAAAAAATAAAAATGAAACCTGGATCTCTTTATCTCCGTCTAACCTAACGGAACTGTATTTTCATCATGATTCAGATCCTCGCAAAGCAGCTCTATCCAGCTGCTTGTGAAATTGAAGGAGGTCAAACTGCTTTGAAAAAAATATGGATTGGAATGCTGGCAGCGGCCGTTTTGCTGCTGATGGTTCCGAAAGTCAGTCTCGCGGATGCCGCAGTTGGAGATGTCATTGTAACACTTGGTGCTGATTTGTCAGAATCAGACAAACAAAAAGTGCTTGATGAAATGAATGTCCCTGATAATGCCACAACGGTAACTGTGACCAATAAGGAAGAACATGAATATTTAGGTAAATATATATCGAGCGCTCAAATCGGATCAAGAGCGATTTCTTCATCATCGATAACCATTGCTAAAAAAGGCTCTGGACTGAATGTTGAAACACATAATATCAGCGGCATTACAGATGAAATGTACCTAAATGCTCTGATGACAGCCGGTGTTAAAGATGCGAAGGTGTATATTACAGCACCGTTTGAAGTATCCGGGACTGCGGCTTTAACTGGATTGATTAAGGCGTATGAAGTTTCTTCTGATGAAGCGATTTCGGAGGATGTTAAGCAAGTAGCCAACCAAGAGCTTGTTACGACATCAGAGCTTGGAGACAAAATCGGTAACGAAAATGCGGCTGCGCTGATTGCAAAAATCAAAGAAGAGTTTGCTAAAAACGGTGTGCCTGACAATAAAGCTGACATTGAGAAACAAGTGGATGATGCAGCTTCTGATTTAAATGTTACACTTACAGACAGCCAAAAGGATCAGCTTGTCTCCCTATTTAATAAAATGAAAAATGTTGACATCGACTGGGGACAGGTCGGTGACCAGCTTGATAAAGCGAAAGATAAGATTACGAAATTCATAGAATCAGATGAGGGCAAAAACTTTATCCAGAAAGTTATTGATTTCTTCGTATCTATCTGGAATGCGATTGTTTCTATATTCAAATAATAAAAGAGCGCCGAGAAATCGGCGCTTTTTTATTGCTTTACACTCGTTTTAAAGGGCAGGTCAAGTTTCACAATATCCTCGTATGTTTCTCGCTTCACGACTAAATGATCCTCGCCATTTTCTACAAATACAACAGCAGGTCTCGGAATTCGATTGTAATTGTTGGCCATGCTGTATCCGTAAGCGCCTGTACAAAAAACAGCAAGAAGATCGCCTTCTTTTACTTCCGGCAGGTCAATATCCCAAATCAGCATATCGCCGCTTTCACAGCACTTTCCGGCAATAGAAACCGTTTTGTCATGCGCTTCTCCGATACGGTTGGCTGTCGCAGCTTCATACTTAGCCTGATAAAGGGCAGGACGAATATTGTCGTTCATGCCTCCGTCTACAGCCACATACTGGCGGACGCCCGGCACTTCTTTTTGAGAGCCAACCGTATAAAGGGTTGTACCCGCATCTCCCACGAGAGAACGTCCCGGTTCGATCCAAATTTCCGGAATGTTAAAACCGTAACGGGCAGCATTTTCTTTCACAGCTTCGATAATTTTTTCAACGTATTCAGTTGCGTGAAGCGGTTCATCGTCTTCCGTATAGCGGATGCCAAAACCTCCTCCAAGATTCAACACCTTGGATACAAACGAATATGATTCTCTCCACTCGTCCAGCTTTTTGAAAATTTTTTCCGCGGCTAACACAAACCCGGCGGTATCAAAAATTTGCGAACCGATATGGCAATGGACACCGAGCAGCTGAATGTGTTCTGATTGTAATACTTGCTCAATCGCCCGTTCAGTTTGTCCGTTATGAAGGTCGAAACCGAACTTTGAATCTTCCTGACCAGTTGTAATGTAATCATGCGTATGCGCCTCTACTCCGGGCGTGATCCGAAGAAGAACATCGATAGAGTGTCCCGTTTCTTCACATAGGTCTTCCAAAAGCGAAATTTCATAGAAATTATCCACCACAATGCAGCCGATGCGATGCTCAAGTGCCATCCGCAGTTCTTCTCTGCCCTTGTTATTTCCATGAAAGTGAATGCGTTCTGCCGGAAAGCCTGCGGCAACAGCTGTATAAAGCTCTCCCCCGGACACGACATCTAAAGAAAGTCCCTCTTCCTCAGCCAGCTGAATCATTGCAACTGATGAGAACGCTTTGCTCGCATATGCCACCTGTGCTTTCAGCCCTGCAGTAATAAATGCCTGCTTAAAGCTTTTAGCACGCTCACGTATTAAAGCCACATCATATACGTAAAGAGGAGTGCCATATTTTTCTGCTAAATAAAGAGCGTCCACACCTCCGATTTCTAAATGCCCATGTTGATTTTGTCTGCTTGTGCCATGTAAGAACAATGTCATTCCCTCTTTCTCCGCTTATGGGTGAAAAGGACAGCCTTATGGACTGTCCCTTCATAATTAAGACATACATTATCATACTCTTCAGGCAGTTTCAATGCGATTATGAATTGGTAGGCTGTCTTAAGCGATTTCTTGGGTGAACGATACTGGGTCTTACTTTTGCGCCAGGTTTTGCTGTACGGATCAGCACCTGCCACAGCGCCTTGCCGTTAAAGGGAATCAGCGGCCACAAGTAGGGTGTCTGAAGAGATTTGATGCTGGCCATGGCAATAATTAACACTGTAAATCCGATAACGAGCCCTTTTACATGAAATATAGCAACAAGTATCATGAGAGTGAGACGGCCCATTTTGTTTGCCAAACTTAATTCATAACTAGGCGTGGCAAAGGTTCCAATCGCTGCAAGTGAAACGTATAGAATAACCTCTGGCGAAAACAGGCCGACCTCAATGGCGATTTGTCCGATCAGCACAGCGGCAATGATACCCATCGCTGTGGATAAAGCTGTCGGGGTATGAATGGCGGCCATTCTGAGAAACTCGATCCCTAAATCAGCTAAGAATATCTGCAGGATGATCGGGATATGCGTATTCTTATTCAAACCAATAAATTCCATATTCTCAGGAAGCAGGTCCGGCTGCAGGACAAAGAGAAACCAGATCGGAAGAAATATAGTGGATGCAATGATACCGAAGAATCTTACCCATCTTAAAAAAGTGCCGACTGCAGGCGCCTGTCTGTATTCTTCAGCATGCTGGACATGGTGGAACAAAGTCGTCGGGGTGATAATCACACTCGGTGATGTATCAACCATAATGATGACATGGCCTTCAAGTACATGATTAGCCGCTACATCCGGCCTTTCTGTATAGCGGACGAGCGGATACGGGTTGTAGCTTTGTTTAATGATAAATTCCTCTACTGTTTTGTCTGCCATTGTTAATCCGTCAACATCAATGGCAGCAATTTCTTTTTCCACGATGTCAACAAGATCAGGATCTGCAATATCTTCAATATAACAGATGCTAAGATCCGTTTTTGATCGCTCGCCGACCTTTGTCATCTTGATGCGAAGACGTTCGTCCCTGATCCGCCGTCTGAGAAGAGCCGTATTGACGACAATATTTTCAACAAATCCGTCTCTGGCTCCCCTGACCACCTTTTCTGTATCAGGTTCCTCCGGATTTCTGCCCGGATAGCTTCTGACATCAATAATAAATGCGAAGCCTGCGCCTTCAACAATGACTGCAACTAGTCCGGACAGCACTTGGTCAGTTGTTTCATCCAGCGTTTTTACTTTTTCAACCTGGGCATTAAGAAGCCTGTTTTCGACAATATCAACCAGACGATCTGGATCCTCATCCCGATTGTTAATGAAAACAAGTTCTCTCATTAAATGAATGATATAAGCGGTGTCGGATAATCCATTCAGATAGTAAAGCTGTATTTCCTTGTCTAAGATATTAAGCTTGCGAACCCCCACATCATAGCTAGTTCCCATTCCGACCCGATTTTTAAAATACGCTTCATTTTTTGCTGGATCTCGATAGACCCGAATTTTCTCTTCCTTGTGATCCGGCATGATACCCGCTCCTTTCTAAAATAAACTCGACCGCTTTCATGGTGATTGGCGACCCTTTTGAGATATCGTCTTTTCTGCCCATTTTGCCGATATCCCCGATACCGACAATAAGCGGGAGATCAAGTTTATCAAGGCAATAGACTGTATCTCCGCTCATTCTGTGTTCATCAAATTCCCTTTCACCGACTTTATCCACGCCGTATTCTGTTATTTCTCCATTGCGGTCAATGCTTACGTCAACCCTGGTCCATTCAGCCTGATGGGTTTTGGACGCGACCGCAATCACTCCGAGCACTTCAATTGATGGATGGGTGGCAACATAGGTTAGAGCGGATTCTCCCGGACCCTCTCCTTGAAGGCCAGAGTCGTCAAACATGACAAAGACAGGATCATACGGTGCGGAGGTGATCAGCTTGACAAGCTCCGCGCCGCTCCGGATGGAAGGGTTGCCTTTCGATTGTGAAATACATCGCCCTCCCACTTGGCTTGCGGCGTATTCAATTGTTTTAGCGGCATACACATCTCCGTCTGTTACCAGTATGACCTTGCGTTTTATCGTCATGTCAGCATTATCCTTTCGGTTTGAAAATAACAGCTACAAGAAAGGCGAAGAGAATGGCGGCTGAGATACCGGCAGAGGTCAGCTCAAAAATCCCCATTCCGATTCCGATAAATCCGTGTATATGCGCCTGGTGCATGGCGCCGTGCAGAAGACTGTGGCCGAAGCTGACGATCGGAACGGTGGCGCCGCCTCCGGCAAATTCAATAAATTTATCGTAAATGCCGAAACCATCTAAGATCGCGCCGATCACAACAAATGATGTCATGACGTGGGCTGGCGTCAATTTAAAAATATCCAAGAGTAGCTGGCCGACGATACAAATGGCCCCGCCGCATACAAAAGCCAAAAGGTAGTCCATGTTAAGATGCACCTCCTGCACGCTCAAATACAACCCCGTGGGCGATGGTCGGGATGGATTCTTTTTGCTGGATCATCGTCGGGCTTAACAGCGCCCCGGTCGCCACGACAAATACACGGTTTAATTTTCCTTCTCTCAGCTGCTTAAAAATGTGAGAGTAGGTGACAACCGCTGAACAAGCGCAACCGCTTCCTCCCGCAAAGACCTGCTGATCCGGAGTGTAAATCAGAAGCCCGCAATCATCATGCTTTGTGCCGACCGGATAGCCATCTTCTTTTAAGATGTCTTTTACGATGGGAGATCCGACGCCTGACAGGTCACCTGTCAGGATGAGATCGTAGTCATCCGCAGTTCTGTTGAGATCTTTAAAGTGCTGCTTAATCGTATCAGCTGCAGCCGGAGCCATGGCCGATCCCATATCAAACGGATCTGTAATTCCTAAGTCAGAAACCTTTCCGACAGTCGCGCTTGTGATTTGGATATCACCCGGTGTCTGACTGATGACAACTGCTCCGCTTCCGGTGACAGTAGAGGTGGCAGTGTCCGGTTTTTGGCCTCCGTATTCCGTAGGATAGCGAAACTGTCTTTCCGCTGTGGCATTATGACTGCTGGTGGCAGCGAGCGCCCTCTTGGCAAACCCGCCGTCAACTAAGGCAGATGCGACAGCCACTGTTTCCATTGATGTTGAACAGGCGCCAAACATACAAAGAAACGGAATGTTCAAGTGTCTTGCCACATAGTTGGCCGTCACGTTTTGGTTCAGCAAGTCGCCTGCCAGCAATAGATCAATATCATCTTTTGTCAGATTATTTTTTTGAAGCGCTGAACTAATAGCATCTTCCATCAGCTGGCGTTCAGCCATTTCCCAGCTTTTTTGATTACAGTGCATCTCGTCATAGGTTTTATCAAATAAAGAGCCGAGCGGCCCGTCTTTTTCCTTTGGTCCGGTTGCCGTTCCCGCCGAGTTGACAAATAAGGGATGTTCAAATACCCAGGTTTGCTTTCCTGTTAATTTCATTTTCTTCTCCTCCTATGACATCAGTTTCTCAAAAGCAAACCGAATCATTCCGACGATGTAAGCAGCCACAACTCCGAAAACAATGACATTTCCCGCCAGTTTAAACATGTTTGTCGCTACTCCAAGAACTAACCCTTCGCTTTTATATTCAAGAGCCGCGCTTGCCATACTGTTGGCAAAACCTGTGACCGGCACGGCTGAACCGGCGCCTGCAAACTGTCCGATTCTGTCATAGATACCGAACCCGGTCAGCAGGGCTGAAATTAATATCAGTGTTGCCGCCGTTGGATTACCTGCTGTTTTTTCATTAAAATCAAAAAAATGGATATAAAAATTCTGCAGACCTTGCCCGATCGCACAGATCAGACCGCCTACCAGAAAGGCTTTTACACAGTTCCAGACGTAAGGCGGCTTAGGCTGATATGTTTTTACTTTTGATTTGTAGTTTTCCTTTATGTTTGTCATCTTGAAACCTCCTTATGAATGATCAATAAAATACAGCCAGTGAAATAAAGATCCTGCGATTTTCCCAATCACGATGGCCATTAAGAGAATAATGATTTTACTTCTGAGTCCGATTCGTTTTGCTAAAATCGGCAAGACATTTAAAACCTCTGTAAGGGCAGCTGCAAGCATCCCGACAAACACACCTGCCAGCAGCCCGACCGGCACAGCAATCCATTTTGTTAAAAAAAGATGGTTCATATGAAGCGTCTCCCATCCCCCGCATACCGCGCCAAGAATAACAGCTGCTTCATAAGCTTGAACAAATCTCATTGTTTTGGTGAGCTGCATCAGCCGCGGAATGATTCCCATTACGGTTAAAAAAGCAACGAAGCCAGCCCCTACCGTGATGCCTCCGCCGAGCCCGACAAAAATAATGAACAATACACTAACGATCATGCAAGTCCTTTATTGTTTCTTGATTCTCATGCATGGCCACATATTGGTCGAGATCAAGCTGGTAGTTAAACATCTCAACCTCCAGCGGGCTGGGCTCTTCATTAAGGCGCTTTTTAAATATGTGGTTAAAAAACACGATCATCCCCAGTCCCAAACCGATGCTGTATGGGATTTGAAGCAAATATGGATAGTCATTTCTCTCTCCGGTTATGATTTCATATAGTGCGATATGAACATCTCTCATGCTTACATCCTCATGAAAGTTCATAATGGCAAGACACGATCCGATAAACAGAAGCAGCCAGACACCGATAAACAGAACCGTTGATAATTGCCGTTTCCGATACTGAATTTCAACAATGGTTTCTGCTCCGCCTACCGTTTGAACATCAAGTGTCGGATCTTGTAAATGAATGGCTTTGAGGACTTGTATGATATCCAGAATTACAATATTTTTATCTTTTTCGCTCACCTGATAAAGCGGCATAGCCGACAGTTTCTTTTTCAGCTGAAGCTGTCCTTCAATTTGCGCGGCATCTCCAACCGTGATGATATCTCCCGGGTGGGCCAGCACCCTGTGGCGAAGTCGGATAAATATACGTCGTTCCATCATTGATCACCATCTTTCGGTGGTTATATATGTAGTATGTGGTTCGATTTTGTTCTCATTCATCCGCTCGAAAAGACCATAAATTACCACGCTTTTGCACACAAAAAAGCTAGCCTGCATTGCAGACTAGCTATCCGTATGATCCATTTGAACCTTGATCTGTTTTAATATTTTCTTTTCAAGCCTGGAAACCTGAACTTGAGAGATCCCAAGCCGCTCAGCCACCTCGGACTGTGTCTGGTCTTTATAATATCTGAGATAGACGATTAGTTTTTCCCTTTCCTCCAAATCGCTGATCGCTTCTTTAAGGGCAATCTTGTCAAACCATTTTTCTTCTGAGTTGTCAGCGATTTGATCAAGCAGGGTAATCGGATCTCCGTCATTCTCATAAACGGTTTCGTGAATCGAAGACGGAGCCCTTACCGCCTCTTGGGCGAGTACGACATCTTCTGCTTCAATTTCCAAATGGTCGGCGATCTCCTGCACCGTCGGCACTCTGCCTAGTGTTTTGGAAAGCTCATCCTTCGCGCGCCGGATTTTGTTTCCGAGCTCTTTTAAAGACCTTGACACCTTTACGGTTCCGTCATCACGAATAAAGCGCTGGATTTCACCGATAATCATTGGCACTGCATACGTTGAAAAACGCACATCATAGGTTAAATCAAATTTGTCCACAGATTTTAACAGCCCGATGCAGCCGATCTGAAAGAGATCGTCAGGCTCGTATCCTCTGTTTAAAAACCGCTGTACGACAGACCAAACAAGACGCATGTTTTTTTCTATGAGGAGGTCTCTTGCCTGCTGGTCGCCATTTTGGCTTTGTTTGATTAATTCCTTTACTTCATGATCCTTCAGCTGAGCGTTTTTGCCGTTTTTCTTAACCTCCACATCCATAACAAATCTCCTTAATTACAAAGCGCTTTGCTTTTTGATAAGTGCTTTGTTAAGCGAATCGTTGTGCCCATCTCAGGTGATGAATCGATACTGACATCATCCATGAAATTTTCCATAATAGTAAAGCCCATTCCAGAGCGCTCAAGCTCAGGCTTAGTCGTGAATAAAGGCTGGCGGGCTTCTTCGAGATCTGTAATGCCCCTGCCTTCATCACGAATGGTCATATATACGACATGATCTTCCAGCGTCACTGAAATGTAAACTTTTCCGTCACAGTTCTCTTCATATCCATGGATAATAGCATTCGTCACAGCCTCTGACACGACTGTTTTGATTTCGGTCAGTTCGTCCATTGTCGGGTCAAGCTGGGCAATAAACGAAGCAACTGTGACCCGGGCGAACGATTCATTCTGGCTGAGGGCAGAAAATTCAAGATGCATTTCGTTTTTCATGATGCCACCCCCAGCGTCAGCAGCGCCTGCTGCTCAGATTGTTCAAAACGGATAATTTTAAACAGGCCCGACATATCAAACAGCCGCTTCACCGCAGGAGAGATAGCGCAAACGACCATTTCCCCGCCAATTTGCTTAATTTGCTTGTATCTTCCTAAAATGACGCCAAGCCCAGAGCTGTCCATAAAGGAAAGGTCCTCCAGGTTCAGCACGATATGGCGAATATCATCCTTCTCCAATGATTGAGTCACTTTTTGTTTCAGGGTTTCAGCCGTATGGTGATCGAGTTCACCCGTTAATCGAATACAAAGCACAGATTCTTTGACATGCATGTCAATTCCAAGGCTCATGTTCATTCCTCCTTGATATGATCGGATAATGAGTGTTTCGATTTCGACGGAATGAATTCCTTCACCGTGACAAAACTAGTGGTCATTCGGCATAATTACTTAAATTTTGTCCAGTCTCCCATCGTCCGCTTCAAGAATGTTAAGAACCCGGCTTTCTTCATATCTTCTTTAGCAGCAACAGGACTTTCAGCGAGCACTTCTCCGTCCTTTTTCAGAACGAGCGTGCCAAGCTCTTGGCCTTTTTGAACAGGAGCACTTACATTGTCATTCAATTTGATTTCTTTTTTCACATTTTTCATATCCTCGCCTTTTTTCGTCAATATTGAAATCGGCTCAGAAGTAGTGAGTTCGATAAATTTTTGTTTGCCTTTTTTCACCTTTACTTTTGCTACTATTTCATTTCGTTTATATAAAGGATGTGTTTCATATTGACTAAAAGCGAAATCAAGCATCTTTGTCACTTGCGCGTTTCTATCTTTAGGTGTGCTCGCTCCGAATACAACCGCAATGGCCCGCATGTTTCCTTTTTTAGCCGAAGCTGTCAGACAATATTTCGCTTCACCTGTATAGCCTGTTTTTACGCCGTCTACGCCAGGATAAAACTTGATCAGCCGATTTGTATTCACTAGCCAAAACTTTTTATCTGTATTTTCGCGCAGATAGTCTTCATACGTACCGGTAAACTTCGTTATTGATTCGTATTTCAATAATTCCTTAGCCATGATTGCCATGTCATACGCAGAGCTGAAGTGTCCTTCCTCGGTCAGCCCGGTCGGGTTTTTAAAGGATGTATTTTTCAAGCCCAGCTCTCTTGCTTTTTTGTTCATTTTCTTCACAAATTCTTCTTCAGAGCCGGAAATGAATTCAGCCATCGCTACGGAAGCGTCATTTCCCGATGCGATTGCGATGCCTTTCAGCATTTCTTTGACAGTCATTTCCTCACCGGGTTCAAGGAAAATCTGTGAGCCGCCCATTGAAGCCGCATGCTCGCTCGTACGGACCTTATCACTCATTTTGATTTTGCCTTCATCTAAAGCTTCCATAATTAAAAGCATCGTCATAATTTTCGTCATGCTGGCAGGCGCCAGTCTCTCATTACTGTTCTTGTTGTAAAGCACTTTTCCCGTGTCACGTTCTATCAGCACCGCAGACTTCGCTTCATGAGCAAGCTCCGATGTGCCTTTTCCGTCTTGTTTTGCAAATGCAGACGGTGCAAAAGTAAGCAGCATTATACCAATCAACAAAGTGGATAAAAGACGTTTCATCTCAAAAGCCCTCCATTTCATAATCCTTTTTATTTTTTCCAAGCGGGATGGTTTTATACGCCACTGATGGAAAATGTTTCGTATCTTTTTTCGGCATAAAAAAAGACAGCTGCGTCATATCAGACACAGCTGTCTTTTGATCTTGCTATCATTCAATTTTTATTCGTACTGAGCGACGACTGCTTTTACAAGCTGCAAGAATCCTGCTTTTACTTTTTCCGTCACTTCCATTACTTCATCGTGACTTAAAGGCTGATCCAGAATTCCGGCAGCCGCGTTAGAGATGCAGGAGATGCCAAGGACACGCATTCCCGCATGATTCGCCACAATGACTTCCGGAACAGTAGACATGCCGACTGCGTCAGAGCCCATTGTTCTTAAGAAACGGACTTCTGCCGGTGTTTCGTAAGATGGTCCTGTCACAGCGGTATACACGCCTTTTTGAATTGGAATGTTAAGGTCTTTCGCAATCTTTTCAGCCAAGCTGGAAAGGTCTTTGTCATAGGCTGAAGACATATCTGGAAATCTGGCGCCGAAATCGGCTTCATTTGGCCCGATCAGCGGGTTTGTTCCCATAAAGTTGATATGGTCAGTAATGATCATTAAGTCTCCCGCACGGAATTCAGTGTTGACACCGCCAGCGGCATTTGTCACGATCAATGCTTCTACGCCGAGCGCTTTCATCACGCGTACAGGGAAAGTGACTTTCTCCATTGAATAGCCTTCATAAAAATGAAAACGGCCCTGCATTGCTATGACGGACACTCCTTCAAGGGTGCCAAGCACAAGCTGGCCGGCATGTCCCTCAACAGTGGATACCGGGAATTCAGGTATGTCTTCATATTTCAGCTTGACCGGATTTTCGATTTCTTCCGCCAAAATACCAAGTCCTGAGCCTAAAATAAGGCCGATCTTCGGAGATTCCGGCAGGTTTTGCTTAATAAAAGCGGCTGCGCGTTCGATTCTGTCTTTCAAGAAACAGTCCCCCTATTGTAATAAAGATAAAAAGCTTTTCCCGTATTTCGGTTTATTCGTTTGGAAATTATCAGCGATCGTTGCGCCGATATCAGCAAATGTATCTGCAAGCGGCAGCATTTGCGCTTTCTGATGTTTTTTGCTGTAAGCGAGAATCGGCACGTACTCGCGTGTATGGTCGGTTCCGTGATGAATCGGATCATTGCCGTGGTCAGCTGTAATGATTAACAGATCGTCTTCTTTCATTTTCTCAAATACTTCCGGAAGACGCGCATCAAATTCTTCAAGCGCGCGTCCGTAGCCTTCTGGGTCACGGCGATGTCCAAATAAAGCGTCAAAATCAACAAGGTTTGCAAAGCTTAGACCAGTAAAATCTTCTCCCAGCGTATCGATCACCTTGTCCATTCCGTCCATATTGGATACTGTTCTCCGTGAAGAAGTAATGCCTTCTCCGTCATAAATATCAGAGATTTTTCCGATTGAGATCACATCTAATCCGCTGTCTTTCATTTCATTCATGACAGTGCGGTCAAATGGCTTAAGCGCATAGTCATGACGGTTTGGTGTCCGTTTAAATTGTCCTGGCTCTCCGACGAACGGCCGTGCGATAATGCGGCCTACCATATACTTCGGATCAAGCGTCAGCTCTCTCGCCGTTTCACAAATGCGGTACAGCTCTTCAAGCGGCACAACCTCTTCGTGAGCGGCAATTTGCAGAACAGAGTCAGCAGATGTGTATACAATTAAAGCCCCTGTCTCCATGTGCTCCTGGCCAAGTTCATCCAAAATCGCTGTGCCGGAAGCCGGCTTGTTTCCGATAATTTTGCGTCCAGATCTCTTTTCCAGCTCCTGAAGCAGTTCATCAGGGAAGCCTTCCGGGAACACTTTAAACGGTTTATCAATATACAAGCCCATGATCTCCCAATGGCCGGTCATGGTATCTTTACCGTTAGACGCTTCTTGCATTTTTCCATAATACGCAAGCGGATGTTCTGTTTTTTCTACACCTTTGATATCTCCGATGAGACCAAGGCCGAGTTTTGCCATATTCGGCATATGTAATCCATTCATATGCTCGGCAATATGCCCGAGCGTATTGGCGCCTTCGTCATTAAAGTCAGCGGCATCCGGCGCTTCGCCAATTCCGACTGAGTCCATCACAATTAAAAACACTCGATTATATTTGTATGCAGGCATCTCCTGAAAGCCTCCTTTTTTTCTATACGTCTATTGTATCGCTAAGAGGTCAGACAACTCAAGTATAAACCGTTTTCATTCCCGTTGACAATGCATTCGGAAATAATGAGAAACTTCAATATTTTCTGTCGTCCTAAACAAAAAAGCCGCAGCCACCTGCGGCTAGGCGCGCGGATGAAACTGCTTGTACACATCCTTCAGCCTTGTTTTCGTCACATGCGTATAAATTTGCGTCGTGGATATATCCGCATGGCCGAGCATTTCCTGCACCGCTCTAAGATCAGCCCCGTTCTCAAGCAGATGGGACGCAAAGGAATGCCTGAGGGTATGCGGGGTCAGCTCTTTTTTTATCCCCGCTTCCAGTGCGATTTTCTTTAGGTTTTTCCAAAATCCCTGGCGGCTGATCTGTTTGCCGTGATGATTTAAAAAGAGAGCGTCAGACACATTGTTCTTAAGCAGTTTCCCCCTGGCTTTTGTTATATATTCCTCAATGGCGGAAGCGGCCGCTTCACCGATTGGCACAATTCGTTCTTTTCTTCCTTTCCCGAAGCAGCGGACAAAACCCATGGATAAGTGAACATCTGCCGTTTTCAATTCTATCATTTCACTGACTCGTATGCCTGTCGCATAGAGCAGCTCCAGCATTGCTTTATCCCGATAGCCGAAAGGGCTCGTCAGCTTAGGTGTGTCCAATAATCGTTCGACCTCATTGAGCGCGAGCACCTTCGGAAGCGCCCGTTCGGTCTTTTGTGTTTCGATATGAACGGAAGGATCCTTGTCCGTCACCTTTTCCCTGAGCAGAAATTGGTGAAAAGAGCGAATCGATGCCAAATGACGCGCCGATGTCTTGCCGGATTTCCCCGAGTCCTTCAAGTGCTTTAAATATTGAATAATATGTATACGGGTTACGTGATTCCAATCCGTAACATGAAGGGTTTCTGTTAAATAGAGAGAATAGCTTTTCAAGTCACGTTCATAGGATACCACTGTGTTTTGGGAAAGCCCTCTCTCTACCATGACGTAGTGGATGAAATCCTTTATTTGATCTTTCACTATTGATCTACTCCCCGTTTTGGTAAAAAAAGATCAACCGGTCGAACCATCCGCCTTTTTCATCCTGATCCATTTCAACAACTTTTACAGCGGAGCCTTCCGGTTTATCGTACCGATGATAGTTTTCATACTCTTGATTCACCCATATCATAGCATAATAGAACAGAGCGGTAAAACCGGTAAACAGGATGAAAACTTTCAATGCATCGAGAGCTGTTTTTAGGAATCTTCCCATGTCCTAATCGATCCTTTCCCTATGGTTCCAGTTATTTAAACCATATGCCAAATCAGAAAGGTTTTATACATAGAAACAGCAAAAAACCCTTTCCCTATGAGAAAAGGTTCGCGCTCGGCACCGTCTATTCAGTTTCTTTTCCGTTACAGCGGTGGCATATGCCGTGAAACGTCAATCTATGATCTTTAATCTTAAATTTCCAATCACGTTCAATGATTTCTTCCACGTCTTCAAGCAAATCTTCTTCAATTTCATCAACGGCTCCGCACTCCATGCACACCAAGTGGTGATGAAAGTGAGCTGCGCCCTCTTTACGAAGGTCGTAACGGGACACGCCGTCTCCAAAGTTAATTTTATCAACGACTTTTAATTCAGTTAATAATTCAAGCGTACGGTATACTGTTGCGAGACCGATCTCAGGAGATTTCTCTTTTACGAGGAGGTATACATCTTCTGCGCTTAAATGGTCTTCTTCATTTTCAAGCAGCACTCTTACTGTCGCTTCACGCTGAGGCGTAAGTTTGTAGCTGGATGAGTGCAGTTGTTTCTTAATTCGATCAATACGGTTTTCCATGTCTTTCCCTCCTACGCCGCATTCCATGACTCATTATAACAAAATACGCGCGGAGTTCCAACTATAATTATTATAAACTGATAAATAAAACGATTTTCTTTTAATAATGATTTTAAAAAAGTCTCGATGTAAGCTTTTCCATTAAAACTGGAGATAAATAGGCTTCAAAGAGAGATGAGATCAGCGCTAAAAACAGAATGACCAGAAGCACAAAGGCATACCGCCCGAACCACTGAATCGGCGCGTCATGAAGGCTTCGTTTCACGAACAGCTGCCTGATTAACTTTAAAGAAAACGCAATCGCACACGTGCCCATTATGAGATAAGCCGGAATCAGCAGCACATTTTGGGGCAAAACGGAGACAAAGGATAAGAAAAAACCGCTGACTCCCATCTGATTGACAAGGAACCCGACCGTAAAGCCGACGACGATGCCTTTCAGAAAGATCATGATAAAAATAATCGGCATCCCAATGACGGAAATTCCCAATATCCACATCAACCCTAAATACTTTGCATTATGAAAGATACTTTGCCCAAACATATCAGTTGAACTTGCCTGTTTTCCATCCGAAAGCTGTCCGAAAAATTGGCTTAAATAGTAGTATAAATCTTCTTTTTGGCTGATGGTCATGCTGTTGACAATAATCGCGCCAAAGATGACACCCATGAAAAACAGGACTGAGACAAATATATAAAGAGAGAGATGATCTTTGACATGTCGGAGAAACATGTCCTTATAAGAGATTTTTCGCATACCGTTTCCTCCCGCCCGCTCTAGTGATTTGATTTAATAGATTGTATGAAAGAAACGGAAAAACATGCCCTTTTTCAAAAAAGAAACAATAGAGAAGAATGCTAGGCGGCTTTTTGAAGCACAAAAAAATCCTTCTCATCAATTGCCGTATGATGATAAGGATTCTTATGCTTCCGTTTATTCAACATCTCTTTTTTGCTTTTTGCCATTCTTTCATGTGTGCTGAACGATGGTGTGCTGCCTCTTGATAATAAGACGTCACGTCCGCCATTTCTAAGCAAATGCCCCCGCTTCTTTTTCGCTCGGCTTTTTGCCATGCTGATCACTCCCTTATTTATTTTCACAGCAATTATAGCAAAGATATCATATGATGAGAAAAAAACAGCACCTGTTTATGCCAGGTGCTGTTTGACTTCATTTATTTTACTGCTGTTAGAGCTGCATGCTCGACCGCAGCTGCTACCTCATGATGGACTTTCGAATCAAGCGGCTGAGGGACTACATCGCCTTGTTTTGTGCAGGCTGCGATGGCCTCTGCTGCTGCGACAAGCATATCATGATTAATCTCCTTGCTTTTCGCGTTGAGCGCTCCCCTGAAAATCCCCGGGAAACCGAGCACATTATTAACAGAACGTCCGTCCGCTGCATATGCGGCGCCAGCTTGCAGCGCGGCTTCCGGCTCAATTTCCGGCTTCGGATTCGATAAAGCCAAAATCACTTGACCAGAACGTACAAATGCTGGTTTAATTAACCCCGGAACGCCCGTTGTAGCGACAATAATGTCACAGGTTTCCATGAGCTCCTCAATGCTGGCAACTGCCTGTCCGCCGTATTGTTCGAGACGGTTCATTGCTGCCTCCGATTTGTCTGTTCCGTACACAGCTTTCACGCCGTAGGCCATAAACATCCGGCAGATGGCAACACCTGCTGCACCCAGGCCGATTTGCCCCACTTTCGCTTCTTTCAGGTCAACCCCCGCACTCCTGCATGCCGAGATGGCAGCTGCCAGCGTGACAACAGCTGTACCATGCTGATCATCGTGCATAACAGGGATGTTCAGCTCCTCTTTTAGGCGGTCCTCGATTTCGAAGCAATGCGGCGAGCCGATATCTTCAAGCAGGATGCCGTTAAACCCCGGAGAAATATGCTTTACCGTTTTGATGATTTCTTCAGGATCACTCGTATCAAGCAATATTGGAATGCCACTAATACCCGCCAGCTGATCAAACAGAGCAGCCTTTCCTTCCATAACAGGCATGCCTGCCACAGAGCCAATATTTCCAAGACCGAGAATTGCCGTTCCATCCGTTACAATCGCGACAGAATTACTGATCGTTGTATAAATAGACGCTTTTTCAGGTTCTTTTTCGATCAGCCTGCACACGTCTGCAACACCTGGTGTATAGACACGTCCGAGCTCTGCCAGTGATCGGATTGGCATTTTGCTTTTCATTTGGATTTTTCCGCCTTCATGTGCGGACAGGACCTCATCAGATACGGTGTGAAGCCTGATCCCTTCTCCCAAGGCCTGTACAGCCGCGATCACTTCCTGAAGCTGTTCTTCATTCTCCACTTGAACGGTAATATTCCGCATTGTGTAATTGGGACCGACTTTTACCGTCTCCACTTCACCAATATCCCCGCCCAGAAGGCCGATTGCCGTAGCTACCCTTCCAAGATTTCCGGGAACCGAAGGCGTTTCGATCATTAGTGTCCGAATCATGTGTTTCGCTATCATTCAGTGATCCTCCCCTATTAGCCTAGTTTTTCGGCTTTAACTGTATTGTTTTTCGTATACCATATAAATTTTCCTGTATAACCATAGATAATAGCAAGACCTATTGCAACAAAACTGAGCCACATAAACGGCAGATAAGAGAAGGTAGAAACTCCTAGTATCCCCGCCATGTAAATACCGTTATCAGACCAAGGCACCATACCTGAAGTTAATGTTCCTCCGACCTCTGAGTTACGGGATAGCACTCTTCTGTCGAGATTTAATCGATCATAGCTGTTTTCCATAATCTTCGGTGTCAAAATAAGAGATACATACATCGCACAGCCGAAGATGTTCGCTAAAAACGCTACAATCAGCGTAGACAAAGTGACGTTGCCCGGTGAAGTTAATTTCTTTTCAAACATAGAGACGATCACTTTTAAGACGCCAAGCTTTTCAAGCAATCCGCCAAATCCGAGACCAAAGATAATGACGACAAGGGAACCGAGCATTCCGACGATGCCTCCGCGATTTAACAGGCCGTTCAAGAATTCAACATCTGTTTTAATCGAGAATCCGTTGTAGGCAGTTGCAATCGCATCCGCTGGATTCATACCTTGGAAAACAACAGCCCAGACAGCGCCAAGCAAAGCGCCAATTACGATAACCGGCATTGACGGCTTTTTCATCGCCAATAAGATAATCACGATAGCAGCCGGGATCAGCATCCAAATATGAATGTCGAACGTATTTTGCAAAGATGATTTCAAGAATTCAACTTTATCAAGATCAATATTTTTCCCGCCGTACATAAAGCCGGTAATTGTAAATAAAATTGCTGTAATCACATATGCTGGCACAGATAAAAAGAGCATTGCTCTGACGTGATCTAAGACATCCACTTTAGATAGTGAAGAAGCCAGAACTGTGCTGTCAGATAGAGGAGACAGCTTGTCCCCGAAATAAGCGCCTGATAGAATAGCTCCAGCTACAAGAGGAAGCGGAAGGCCTAATCCCTCTCCAATTGCGATCATGGCAATGCCGGCAGTTCCGACTGTTCCCCATGACGTTCCTGTTGCTACTGACATAATTGAACAAATAATTAACGTAGCAAGCAAAAAGATGCTAGGGTGAATAAATTCTAAACCATAGTAAATCAGAGTCGGTACAATTCCTCCGGCGATCCATGTTCCAATTAATGCTCCTACTGAAACAAGAATCAGAACGGCTTCAAGACCGTTTGATATTCCATTCAGGATGGCATTTTGCATATCTTTATAAGAATAACCGAGTCTAATTCCGAGAATCATTGCGATAAACCAGGAAATGAAGAGCGCGAGCTGTATCGGCAAGTCTAAAAAGACTGTAAACGACATGACAAGTGCTAAAAATGATCCTAGTACAATAATAATTTCGAATAGTGTTGGCAGTCTTACATCCTTCAAAAGAAGTCCCCCTTCATGTAAAAAGCTAAAACGCTTTCAATAAATAGTGCAACACGTATACTATACTTCCTCATCCCTATGTTGTAAACAGCTTATTCATCTGGGCTATACGGGGATGAATAAGCTGTATTTTGTTTAAATTTTATTTTTCTAATAGTTCTTTCCCTGCAATACCTGGTTTTGTCATCTCATATGGGTTTAAAATAAGATCTAGCTCTTCTTCTGTCAGCACATCATGCTGCAGGCATAGATCACGGACTGATTGGCCTGTCATAATTGCTTCCCGGGCAATTCGGGCTGCCGCTTCATACCCAAGGTGCGGATTGACTGCAGTGATCACTCCTGCGCTTTTTTCCACGTATTGTTTCAAGCGTTTTTCGTTGGCTTCGATGCCTTTTAAGCAATAGTCAGTGAACGAACGGAAGCCGTTGTTCATGATACTGATGGATTGAAGCAAGTTAAAGACAAGCACTGGCTCCATGACGTTCAATTCAAGCTGGCCGGCTTCTGAAGCAAGGCAGATTGTATTATCGTTTCCAATGACCTGGAACGCAATTTGGTTGATTAGCTCGGCCATAACCGGATTGACTTTCCCCGGCATAATGGATGATCCCGGCTGACGTGCTGGCAGAGAAATTTCCGCAAGTCCGGCGCGCGGGCCTGATGCCATCAAACGAAGGTCGTTTGCGATTTTAGACATGTTCATCATGCAGACCTTTAATGAAGCCGATACCTCTGTATAGGCATCTGTATTTTGTGTCGCATCAACGAGATGATCAGCACCGACAAGGGGAAGACCGCTGATATCAGCAAGGTGCTTTACAACCTGTTTGATATATTCAGGATCGGCGTTCAGGCCTGTACCCACAGCAGTTGCGCCCATGTTGACTTCATACAGGTGCTGGCGTGATTGCTTGATCCGTTTGATATCACGCTCCAGAACACGGCTGTACGCTTCGAATTCCTGGCCAAGACGAATCGGAACAGCGTCTTGAAGATGTGTCCGGCCCATTTTAATAACAGAATCAAATTCCTGTGCTTTTTGTTTGAACACACTATGCATATCTTCCATTGTTTTCAGCAGTTTTTCCAACAGCTTCAATGTGGAAATATGAATAGCGGTCGGGAACACATCATTTGTAGACTGTGACATATTCACATGTGTGTTTGGGCTTAAATGGATATAGTCTCCCTTTTGATGTCCCATGATTTCAAGCGCCCGGTTTCCGATAACCTCATTCGCATTCATGTTCATAGAAGTTCCGGCACCGCCCTGAATCGGATCGACGATAAACTGATCGTGCCATTTGCCTTCCAGAATCTCATCAGCGGCTTGTACGATAGCTTGGCCAATTCCTTCATACAGCCGTTTCACGTCCATGTTGGCAAGAGCCGCAGCTTTTTTTACAATCGCCAGCGCGTTAATCATTTCTTCATGGATCTTGTATCCCGTAATCGGGAAGTTTTCAGAAGCACGAAGCGTCTGGATTCCGTAATAAACATCAGCTTCAATTTGTTTTTCTCCAAGGAAATCTTTTTCCACGCGGTATTCTTTTTGGCCGTTTAACATAATCTTTAACCTACTTTCTCTTTGTTGGTCATAGTTTCTGTAATGTTACAGGACAACGTCATCAGCAATTGGCGTTTCCATAATTCTCTTGACGACTGGAAGATCCGAAGACTGGCCGAGTGCCCACATCAATTTTGGCACGATTGCTTCTGTGTTCATATTTCTGGATCGGATAATTAAGTCTTGGTTGACTCTGCGGCCGACCTCGTAAATACTCATATCTTCGCCTTCTTCCAGACATTGAGTTGTGATCACGACGACTATGCCGCTTTCGATCAGCTCATTCACTTTTGACAAAATGTCTCTGCCTTCAAAAGGGACGCCCCCGCTGCCATAACTCTCAATGACAATTCCTCTGTACATGCTTTTCAGGGCATCAAACATTTCAGGCTTTAAGCCTGGATGAAGCTTGAGCAGACATACATCAGTGCATAGTGAAGTATCAACTGTGAAGGTGTCGTTCTCAGGTTCCGTTACTTGTTTGTTGTATTCGATCCCGTCTTCATTGATAAAAGCGATATATGGGTAATTGATGCTTTCAAATGCGTCGTAGCTTTTCGTTCTTAATTTGATCGCGCGCGTTCCTTGGATGACTCTGCCGTCAAACACAACATAAACGCCGCCCACGCCTTCACAGGCAAAGCGAATCGCGTCTGTAATATTTTTTTTGGCATCGGTTTTTTGGAACGTGATCGGGATCTGCGAACCGGTGATGACAATCGGCTTTTTGGCATGCTGCAGCATATATGATAGTGCAGCAGATGTATAGGCCATTGTATCTGTACCGTGTGTAATAACAAACCCGTCATAGGCATCATAATTTTCCTTAACGGCTTCCGCTATTTCCACCCAGTATTCAGGCTGCATATTGGTGCTGTCTATATTCATAAGCGACTGAGTTTCCATCGTGTAATCGTTATCAAGTTTTGATACGTAACTTAATAATTCATCAGCCTTGACTCCGGGAGCCAGCCCATTTTCCCCTTCAACTGAAGCAATCGTTCCCCCAGTTGTCAACATCAATAATTTTTTCATACCATGCACCTCTTCACTGTATCTAAAGATGGGTTGCGAGAAGGCATTCGCTTTTCGCATACTTTTAATGCAATTATAGACACGGAAAATAAAATACGCAAGACATTATTATTCAATTCGCGTACACTTCCTAATACCTATATGATATAATCAGCTCAAGGTGAAAAAGGAGCGGAAGTTCATGAATCTAGATCGTTTAACTGAATTGAGAAAAAAGAAAAATTGGTCGCTTCAATATACTGCTGACCTTCTGGGTATCGCAAAAAGCACATATGCCGGCTACGAGTCAGGCTACCGCCGGCCTTCGCTTGAGGCACTTGCCATGCTGGCTGACCTCTTTGACACAACCTGCGATGAACTTTTGGGCCGCGAGAAACAAAAGCAGACTGCTCCTCAGACCATTGAATTGACCACGTGGAGCAGCCTTAACTTTAACATTTCTGTTGATGGCAAGCCGCTGAGTGAAGACGAAATCATCCAGTTGATCACCTTTATCCGGACAAAAAGAAAAGTACAGGAGGAACTTAGTTAATCTTTCACTCACCGTTTAATTTTCCCGTAGGTTCCTCCTCCTCCGGCTTTCAATTCCAGCTTTCCAGATCTCGCTTTTACAATAAGAGCCGCGGTTTTCGGCGGGACAACGCGAACCAAATCTTCTTCTGCAGCCTCATGAAGAACAGCCATTTCTGTTGGGACTGACCCCATAATATGAGACAAATAAAAAACACCTTCTAGTTTGAAAAC
>NZ_CATYRA010000006.1:0-263192 GCF_958411575.1 uncultured Bacillus sp. | reverse complement strand
TTGGCTGTTTAAAAGGTGTTTTGATCCCTGTCTCAAAAACGGGGGTCAGTCCCATCTTCGGCTGCTTTTTATAAAAAGTCGGTTTTTTTAATTTCTACAAAACGGATGTGATGATCTTCGGCGTCTAGGATTTTAAATTCACACCCCTCCGCGTGTATCACATCTCCTGCTTTCAGCTCCATTTTTCGCGTCAGAAGCCATCCTGCAATCGTATCAATTTCTTCGTTTTCAATCGCAATGTCGAACAGATCGTTTACTTCGTCTATTAACGCTTTTCCATCCATCACATAATGATGCTCGCCTTTTTTCAAAATATGCGGCGTTTCATCCTGATCATATTCATCGCGGATTTCCCCGACGATTTCCTCGATAATATCCTCGACAGTGACAAGCCCTGCCGTTCCCCCGTATTCATCTACGAGAATGGCCATGTGAATCCGCTCTTTCTGCATGCGAATCAAAAGCTGCTGAACAGGGATGCTTTCAATGACTCTGATGACGGGCCTCATAATCTGCTTCAGCTTAATCGGCTGTCCGAGAAAATAAGCTTTAAACATATCTTTGCTGTTGATGATCCCTAAAATATGATCCTTGTCTTCTTTAATGACAGGGTAACGTGTATACCGTTCATTAATGATGTGATGAATCGCTTCTTCAAGCGACTGCTCCAGAGAGATGACCGCAATTTCTGTCCGCGGAATCATAATCTCTCTTGCTACACGGTTGTCGAATTCAAAAATCTTATTCACATAGCGGAATTCAGACTGATTGATTTCTCCCTTTTCATAGCTTTCTGAAAGGATCAGCCTCAGTTCCTCCTCGCTTATGACAACCTCATGCTCCTTCACTGAATGAAAGCCAAACAATTTCACAAGAAAACTTGCAGAGCCGTTTAATGCTTTAATAAACGGATATGTGATTTTATAAAACCAGATCAGCGGCTTTGCAATCCATAAACTGACAGCTTCAGCCTTTTGAATGGAAACCGTTTTCGGAGCAAGCTCACCCATTACCACATGCAAAAAAGTGACGACGATAAATGCAATTACAAATGTGACAATGTGGTTAAACGGTTCAGGTATGCCTGCCGCTGTAAATAAAGGATGAAGAATGCGTTCAAATGTCGGTTCACCAAGCCATCCAAGACCGAGGGCTGTAATTGTAATCCCGAGTTGGCAGGCTGATAAATACTCGTCAAGATTGGAGATGATTTTATGTGCGGCAAGCGCCCGGCTGTCTCCGCTTTCGATGAGCTGATTGATTTTTGAACCTCTGATTTTGACGATTGCAAATTCCGCTGCAACGAAAACAGCCGTAATGCCAATCAAAACAAAAATGGCGATCAATTGTAATATAAGCAAAAAAAACCCTTACCATAAATGGTAAGGGGCCACCTCCTTAACGTTAATTCTCATTACGACCGTTTAAGAAGATCATCACAAAGCGAAGAAGTTCAAACAGGGAAACCAGGGCGGCGGCCACATACGTTAAGGCGGCGGCGCTCAGCACTTTATTTACCCCATTCTCTTCATTGTTCCGGATGAATCCTTCTGACACAATAATTTGCTTCGCGCGTGAACTTGCATTGAATTCGACAGGCAGTGTAATCAGCTGGAAAAAGACAGCAGCTGAAAATAGAATGATGCCAAGCCCGATCAAATTCAGGCTGCCAAGAAGCATGCCCCCTAAGAAAAGCATAGGAGCTACACCGGATGCAAAATTCACGACTGGGAAGATTTTATGTCTCAGCACAAGCGCACCGTATGACTCCTGATGCTGCAAGGCATGTCCGACTTCATGGGAAGCTACGGAGATGGCGGAAATTGAGCGGCCATAATAGACCGGCTCAGATAAACGCACCACCCGTCTTGTCGGGTCGTAATGGTCTGTTAAAGTGCCTCTTACCGGTTCGACCGGCACGTCGTAAAGACCGTTTATATCTAAAATCCGTCTTGCCGTTTCTGCCCCTGTACGTCCGCTTGAGGCTTCCACTTTTGAATATTTTTCAAAGTTGCTCTTTACTTTAAATTGTGCCCAAAACGACAATCCCAATGCGGCTATTGTTAAAAATATAAACAGCATTTTTCATCATCCTTTTTCCATGATCAAATCTTTCTTTATTACAATTATTTTAATGAGTTTTCTTTCTCGTGTACAGAAAAGCGCTTTTTTTTCCGGCTCGGTGTACACATTCCAATCAGCAGAAAGAAGAGTCCTGCTGAAAACAAATAAAAGGAAAAGCTGCCGACAAGCTCTTTCAGAAAACGAAGCCAGGAGAAGCTGCCGGAAAAGTGATTATATGAATTCAAATCGAAAATAAACAAAATCACCGCGGATGCCGCCAGCTGCGTACCGATCAAAACCACGATCGTTCTTTGAATGATCGTCATCTATTTTTCATCCTTTTTGTTTTAGTTTATGGAGAAATCCGTTTTATATGTTTTGTTCATTTTTTGAAAAACATCACCGGAAGTGGGACATACTGTTTAAAAAAAGCACGGGTGTGATGGAAGCCATGAAAGTGACGAGTGAGGAAAAGGAACAGCTGAGCACAGCAATCGACCGAATGAATGAAGGTCTGGACGCATTTATTCAGCTTTATAATGAGTCGGAAATCGATGAGCCTCTTATTCAGCTTGATGATGATACCGCCGATTTAATGAAGCAGGCCCGAGATATGTACGGCCAGGAAAAGCTAAATGAGAAATTAAATACGATTATTAAACAAATTTTATCCATCTCATTATCTGAAGAAGGAGAAAAAGAATGAAATCAAATCGGATATTTATTTCATGGCTCAAGTGGCCGTTATTTATCCGAATCGGGGTTATTATTTTATTTCTGATTCTTTTGTTTGGCCAAATCATTTATATTCTTGAGCCGAAGCAGTTCACTTCGGTTTTTGAGGGCATTTGGTGGGCTGTCGTTACCGTTTCGACAGTCGGCTATGGAGATTATGTGCCGCACACGCCGCTGGGACAGGCGGCCGGAATACTGCTGATTTTGAGCGGGGCAAGCTTTGTCACTGCATATTTCGCCACATTATCAGCGGCCGCATTCAGCAGACAGCATCGCTATATCGAAGGAAAAGTCGCTTACAAAGGGCGCGGCCACATCATTCTGATCGGGTGGAATGAAAAAACAAACCGGCTGCTGAAGGACCTGCAGCTTATGGCCCCTTCTAAAACGGTTGTACTGATCGATGAATCTTTAAAAGAAGGCCCTCTTATCGAAAACGTCCATTTCATACGCGGGCACGCAGCCGATGATGAAACACTGAAACGGGCCAATATTACTGAAGCGGAATCAGTGATGATTACAGCCGATCAGTATAAAAGTGAAGCTGAAGCAGATATGCTGTCAGTGCTGATTCTTTTATCAGTTAAAGGGCTTAACCCCCTTGCTTACTGCATCGTTGAGATTTTGACTGACCGGTTTGTCACCAATGCAGAGCGGGCAGGCGCCAACCAAATCATCGGAACTTCGGAATTTATCAGCCGGGCGATGCTGCAGCATTACCAAATCAAATTACGTCCGTCTAAACATCAGAACGGAATCAACCTGACACTTGATCAGCATGTGAAGCTTCTTCCTGTTCCTAACGATCTAAGGGGAGCCGCTTACAAAACGTGTGTCCTCTATTTCCTTGATCACAACACGACAATTATCGGCGTACAAAAAGAGGAAGGGCCGATAATTTCCCCTCCTCTTACATACAAGGTGCTTGAAACAGACCAATTCCTTGCGATCTAATGCAGCAGAACATCCTCCAATTCTTTCACAAGGGAGGCGCCGATATCCAAATACGCCGGATCAATTTCCGCGTCGCGCCTTTCCGGCTCGGAAAATTGATTAAAGAGTGATTGGAAAGGACCTCCCTCGGCATAATCATCAAGATCCGCCTGGAACACCTGCCTCAGCATAAACGGCGTTCCGATCCGAACGGCCGCCCCGCGTTCATCGAGACTGCCCTGTACCGCATTGACTGGAATCCTTAAAAACAAATAGCCATTTGTATCATCAATTTTATAATCAAAGTAGCCGTGATCGTATTCCCAGCCGCCGTTTATCACATAACCGAGCGGCTTCATTACTTGTTCCAATTCTTGAAGCAGAAAAGACTGCCCATCTATCGCGGAAGGTATTGTAATCATCTAAAATGCCCCTTTTTCACTTATCCTGTCCTGCCGAACAAGACTTCATTCAGAGGCGCACTACATGGAAATCGTTGTTTCTTTCATACGGCTAACAGAAAAGAAAGCGCATTCAAATAAAAAGTAAACAGCCATTGCCGCTGCAAGCCCTGCAGCAGATTCCCATGAAACATAAACAACTGCGGCATAGAGTCCTAATTTAGTGAAAAGAGTATGAGAACGTTTTAACTGCATCATCCGGTGTACCGCATCGGTAAAAAGCGCAAGCGGCAAAGCAATTAGAAGAAAGGCGTGGATGAAAAAGTGTGATAACGTGCTGCCAAAGCTTGAAGAAAACTCTGTATACACGGCATCAAAGGAGATGAGGATACTTAGAACAGCCGCAGAAAAACCGGCAATGATGAGATGTTTAAACATTTGTTTCATGAACATCAGCACCTTTCTGATTTTATAAAAAGCCGACCGGCAAATGCCAGTCAGCTTTCTCACATTAATCTTCCAGACGTTTTTCAAGCTCTGCTTTCTTCTCTTCAAAGCCAGGTTTGCCAAGCAATGCAAACATATTGACTTTATATGCCTCTACTCCAGGCTGGTCAAACGGATTGACGCCCAGAAGATAACCGCTCATCGCGCAGGCTTTTTCGAAGAAGTATACAAGGTATCCAAAAGTATATGCATTCAGCTCAGGAATGTTGACGATTAAGTTCGGAACATTTCCGTCTGTATGAGCAAGCATCGTGCCCTGGAAAGCTTTCTTGTTAACGAAATCTACCGTTTTTCCGGCTAAATAGTTTAAGCCGTCAAGATCGTTATCCGCTTCTTCGATTGTCAGTTCATGTTTAGGTTTCTCTACATTCAGCACCGTTTCGAATAAATCTCTGCGGCCTTCTTGTACATACTGGCCTAATGAATGAAGGTCTGTTGAATAGTTAGCTGAAGAAGGATAAATGCCCTTCTCATCTTTCCCTTCACTTTCTCCGAACAGCTGCTTCCACCATTCTGCAAAGTATTGAAGCGCCGGCTCGTAGTTGATGAGCATTTCAATTGTTTTGCCCTTATTATAAAGCACATTGCGAACGACCGCATATTGGTATGCAGGGTTTTCTTCTAATTCAGATGTGGCAAAATCTTTGCTCGCATCCAGTGCGCCTTTCATCATGTCGTCAATGTTGACGCCGCTGACAGCGATCGGCAAGAGGCCTACAGCTGTTAATACAGAATAACGGCCGCCGACGTCATCAGGGATGACAAATGATTCGAAGCCTTCTTCGTTAGATAGCGTTTTTAATGCGCCGCGTTCTTTATCAGTTGTTGCGTAAATCCGCGCTTTCGCTTCTTCTTTGCCATATTTCTCTTCAAGAAGCTTGCGGAAAATACGGAAAGCGATTGCAGGTTCAGTTGTCGTACCTGATTTAGAAATCACATTAATAGAGAAGTCAACATCTTCAAGAAGATCCATGACATCTCTCATATAAGATGAACTGATGTTATTTCCGATGAAAATAACTTGCGGATTGCCGCGTTTTGCTTTTGGCAAAGTATTATAAAACGCGTGATTAAGCGCTTCAATCGCAGCCCGCGCCCCAAGGTAAGAACCGCCGATGCCGACAACAAGCAATACATCAGAATCAGATTTGATTTTTTCCGCGCTTTTTTTAATGCGCGCGAATTCTTCTTTATCATAATGTTCAGGGAGGTCCACCCAGCCTAGAAAATCGCTGCCAGCGCCTGTTTTTTCATGAATATTATGGTGTGCTGTTTTTACAAAGTCCCGCAGGTATGTAAGTTCATGTTCGTTGAAGAAAGTCAACGCTTTTGAGTAGTCAAAGCGTACATGCGTCATTGCTTGTCCCTCCATAACGGTATAATGTTTTCATCTTTCACTTTATATGAACTCATCTGTGAAATCAAGTCAAGAAGAAAGGGCGGAATGACTGGATTCCGCCCTCTGGGTTTATAGAGACGCGCGAAGGATGGCAAGCACGTCATCTTTGTTCAGTTTTTGGAAGTTGCCGAAGCCGCCGTGTTCCATTTCTTTGGCTGCGATATCAGCAATCAGCTCAAGCTTTTCTTCTCCGATATTGTAATCGGCAAGTCGGGAAGGCGCACCGAGGCTTGTCCAGAAAGCAGACAGCTTGTCGATGCCTTCAAGCGCAATTTCTTTATCTGTTTTGCCTTCAGTATCAATGTCAAACATGTTGAGCATGAGGTTTTTAAAGCGGCCGACATTTGTATCAAGCGTGTATCTCATCCAGTTCGGGAACAGAATCGCAAGTCCGCCCGCATGCGGAATATCATACACAGCTGAAACAGCGTGTTCCATTGTATGAGAAGCCCAGTCGCCGAAGTAGCCCATTTGGAGCGTGCCGTTTAAAGCGATTGTACCTGCATACAAAATCGTTTCACGATGTTCGTAGTTTTCCAGGTCTTCAAGAAGCTTAGGAGCTGTTTCGATGACCGTCTGCAGAACCGCAAAGCACATTCTGTCCTGAAGCGGCGTATTTTCAACATTATGAAAGTACTGTTCAAATACGTGGCTCATCATGTCAACCATGCCGTAAACTGTTTGATTTTCTGGGACAGTGAACGTGTTTTCAGGATCTAAAATCGAGAAACGCGGATGAGTCACATTGCTGCCCCATACATATTTCTCGTTTGTTTCCCAGTTTGTAATCACGGAATCAGGGTTCATTTCAGAGCCTGTCGCAGCAAGAGTTAAAACAGTGCCAAACGGCAGCGCATCTTCTGCTGTTACTTTTTTGCTGAAAATATCCCAAGCGTCGCCGTCGTATTTAACGCCGGCAGCAATTGCTTTTGTGCAGTCAATGACACTTCCGCCGCCGACAGCAAGCAGAAAATCAATGTCATGTTCTCTGCATAGGGCTATGCCTTTTTCCACTGTTGCAAGACGCGGGTTCGGCTCTACACCTGACAGCTCATGAACAACAGCGCCTTCTTCTTTTAAAATGCCTGTAACTTGATCATAGAGACCGTTGCGTTTAATGCT
The DNA here is from genome assembly GCF_958411575.1 of uncultured Bacillus sp. NCBI lineage: Bacteria > Bacillati > Bacillota > Bacilli > Caryophanales > Bacillaceae > Bacillus > uncultured Bacillus sp. The sequence goes on along the minus strand of NZ_CATYRA010000006.1, from coordinate 256,031 downwards.
GCCGCCGCCGTAGACAAGCAGCACCTTATTGCCGTATTGTTTTAATTCTTTTCTTAAATGTTCAATCTGACCTTTTCCGAAGATCAGCTTCGTCGGGTTATAATAAGTGAAATTTTCCATGGTAAAACCTCCAAATGATGCTGTAAAAAAACAGATTTTCAATTGTAACATAAGCAGACAAAAAGAAAAAGGGAAGCAGCCAAACGGCTGTTTCCCCTTTTTTTATAAAGATGCTTTCAAAATGGCAAGTACATCTTCTTTATTGAGTGATTTAAATTGGCCGAATGTACCGTTAGCCATAGCCTTGTCAGCAATTGTGTCAAGCTGCTCATCATTAATATCATAATCAGCAAGACGGTTCGGAGCGCCAAGGCTTGTCCAGAACGCAGACAGCTTATCGATACCTTCAAGTGCAACTTCTTTATCTGTTTTACCAGCTTCTTCTACTCCAAACACGCGAACAGCAAGCTGTTTCATGCGGGCAGGGTTTTCAGACAATGTGTGTCTCATCCAGTTCGGGAACAGAATCGCCAGTCCGCCGGCATGAGGAATATCATAAACGGCTGATACAGCATGTTCAATATTATGAGTGGCCCAATCCCCTCTTGCACCCATAGAAAGCATGCCGTTTAATGCTATTGTTCCTGTGTATAGGATCGTCTCACGCAATTCGTAATTTTCGAGATCATTGATCAGCTTAGGCGCTGTTTCAATGACTGTGCGCAGAAGTGATTCACACATACGGTCCTGATACGGCGTGTTTGATACATGATGGAAGTATTGTTCGAATACGTGGCTCATCATATCAACCATACCGTAAATCGTGTGATTTTTAGGAACGGTGAACGTATTCACCGGATCAAGAATCGAGAATTTAGGGAATACGAGCGGGCTGCCCCAGCCGTATTTTTCTTTTGTTTCCCAATTTGTAATAACCGAGCCTGAGTTCATTTCAGAACCAGTTGCAGCGAGAGTCAATACAGTTCCGAATGGCAAAGCATCCTTCGGCTGATGTTTTTTCGTGACGATATCCCACGCATCACCATCATACTTCGCTCCTGCGGCAATCGCTTTTGTACAGTCGATGACACTTCCGCCTCCGACAGCCAGCAAGAAATCAATGTGATGTTCTTTGCAAAGGGCAACACCTTTATTAACAGTCGACACACGCGGATTCGGTTCTACACCTGCTAATTCATGCACGGTCACTCCGGCTTTATTTAGCTGTTCAATCACTTGATCATACAGGCCGCTGCGTTTAATGCTTCCGCCTCCGTAGACAAGCAATACGTTTTTCCCGTAAGATTTGAGTTCCTCCGGCAGTCTTTCCACTTCTCCGCGCCCGAAAATTAATTTGGTCGGATTCCAGTATGTAAAGTTATGCATGACATCTCCTCCTTAGATTTTTTATTATGCAGAATGTCCTCACTACATGTAAAGCAATCAGCTCTCACCGGCCAACATATCGCTCGGTTTTATATGGAAAGATGCTGGGAAAGAAACTGATATAGGTGAGGGCAGACCGGTTTCCCTCAATATGGAGAATGCATGTATAGATTCTCCAATATGTCACAATCTATAACTGTTTTAATAATTCATGGAGGAGGTTGCAAAACATGAGTACCATTCAAAGAATTTGTCTTGTTTTAACGATCATTGGCGCTATTAACTGGGGACTGATCGGATTTTTCCAATTTGACTTAGTAGCGGCCATCTTCGGCGGCCAAGGGTCAGCCCTTTCCCGCATCATTTACGGACTTGTCGGAATCGCCGGATTAATCAACCTCGGTCTGCTGTTTAAACCAAACGAGGAAAGATCACGTGAAGAGGCAGCAAATCCTGAAATGCGATAGGATAAAAAAGCACCGAACATTCCTGTCCGGTGCTTTTTTCATGCTTATTTTTTGATAAGGTCTTTGCGGTTGGACATTTCAATCCACTCTTCAAGCTTATCTTTTAATGTGTTGAAACCTTGTGGTGTAGAAGCTTCTTCGCTTACTTGCGCAGCTTTAGGTTTTCTTGGTTTGCTTTCTTTTTTCTCAGGCGCAGCTTGTGTCGCACGAATTGAAAGGCTGATTTTTCCTTTTTCTTCATCAACAGCAAGTACTTTTACTTGTACTTCGTCGCCAACTGAAAGGTGCTCGTTGATATCTTTTACGAAACCGTGAGTCACTTCAGAAATGTGTACTAAACCTTGAGTTTCTTCATCTAATGCAACAAACGCACCATACGCTTGTAATCCTGTAACTTTACCAGTGTAAACACTGCCCACTTCAAATTTTGCTGTCATTCATAACAACTCCTAAGTTAAATTAAATATCTGTTTATACGCAATTTAAAATTATATCACACATGTCTTATTTCCGCAAAGAAAACTTTTTATTAAAAAATCAGGTTTATACACAGCAAAAAGGGGGTAAACTGAAAATACCAAAGGCTTTCTAGTATTCCCCCCTTTTATTGGATGCGAACAAAAGGTTCGTATCTTTTTTTATGTTGTTTTATGCAGGAAGCGTTTCATTCTGACTAACGCTTCTTGAAGCTGCTCGATCGAGGTTGCGTATGAACAGCGGATATACCCTTCACCGCTCGGACCAAACACACTTCCCGGAACAACAGCCACTTTTTCCTGCGTCAGAAGCTCTTCGGCAAACTGCTCCGAGCTCATTCCCGTGCTTTTAATGGACGGAAAAGCATAGAAAGCGCCGCCCGGATGATGACAGCTGAGGCCGATTTCATTTAGCGTTTCCACAAATAAATTCCGTCTTCTTCGGTAGCTTTTTTTCATTTTTTCTACGTCTTCCATGCCGTTCTTCAAGCCTTCAAGGGCGGCAAACTGCGCCATTGCCGGCGCGCACATCATCGCATACTGGTGAATTTTAAGCATTGCATCCCGAAGCACAGGTGGTGCTGCGGCGAAACCGAGCCTCCAGCCCGTCATCGCAAACGCTTTTGAAAAGCCTGAGATGACAACCGTCCGTTCCTTCATTCCCGGTAATGCCGCTATGCTTGTAAATTCCTCATCATATGTCAGCTCTGCGTAGATCTCGTCGGCTAAGACGATGACATCATGTTTTTTGGCAAACTCAGCAATCTCACTCAGCTCTTCCCTCGAATAAACCGAACCTGTCGGATTCGAAGGCGAGCAGATGAGAATGGCTTTTGTTTTTTCAGTGACTGCCGCTTCAAAATCCGCAGCCGTTGCTTTAAATCCTTTGTCTGCCGTTGTATGGACATGAACCGGTATGCCGCCTGCCAAAGAAACAAGCGCATCGTACGCCACAAAACACGGCTCAGGAATGATGACTTCCTCACCTGGATTCACAATGGCGCGGATCGCAATATCCAAAGCCTGACTTGCCCCTACTGTCACAATCAGCTCATTGTCTGGCGAGTAGCTAAGGTCAAACCGGCTGCTCAAATAACGGCTGATTTCTTCTCGCAATGAGTATAAGCCGGCATTTGCAGTGTATGACGTATATCCTTGTTCAAGGGAAAGAATGCTGGCTTCGCGGACATTCCATGCGGTAACAAAATCAGGTTCGCCGACGCCTAAAGAAATGACGCCTTCCATCGTTGCCGCCAAATCAAAGAATTTGCGGATGCCGGATGGCTTTATTTGTTGTACATAGTCAGATAAATACGAAGTCATTTACGGTGACACCACGATTCTTTTGTCGTCGTCTCCTGTTTCAAACACTTTGCCGTCATGCTTGTATTTTTTCAGGATAAAATGGGTTGTCGTAGATACAACTGAATCAAGCGTGGATAGTTTATCTGAAACAAACCGCGCTACGTCAGACATCGAATTGCCGCGAATCACGACAGACAAATCGTACACACCTGACATCAGGTAAACTGATTCAACCTCTTGGAACCGGTAAATCCGTTCCGCCACTTCATCAAAACCGACTCCCCGCTTCGGCGTTACTTTGACGTCAATCATGGCTGTGACGCCTTCATGTCCGTCGACTTTTCGCCAGTCAATCATAGCGGAATAATCGATGATAACCTTTTCTTTTTCCAGCTTGTCAATAATTGTTTGTACTTCATTTACAGGGATACCCGCCATCTTTGCGATTGTTTCTAAATCGGCGCGGCTGTTTTCGTCTAAAATTTCTAATATTTCTGTTTCTTTTTCTGTCAATTTCATTCGATTCACACCTTTGCAATGTCAAGAAATCTCATGACATTATATCACGTTTTTTGACGAATGCTAAGAAAAAAACGAGGAGAAACTTCCGCTAGAATTGACAATTTCAGGGCACAATACAGACATCACATGAAAGGGAGTGACATAGAATGGGGGCGGTTTCATCAACAAGGCGGCTTACAGTCGATGGCGTAAATGTATATTACGAACATTATCAAAACCCGGGCAGGCAAACGCTGGTTTGCATACACGGTTTTTTATCGTCTGCTTTCAGCTTCAGAAAAGTCATCCCTCTCCTTCGGGACAGGTACGACATCATCGCGCTTGATTTGCCTCCTTTCGGCCAATCTGAAAAATCAAGAACTTTTATCTATACCTATCAAAACCTCGCTAATCTGGTCATTGGGATTTTGGAACACTTGCAAGTCAAGCAGGCTGCGCTTGTCGGCCATTCTATGGGCGGACAGATTTCGCTGGCTGCTGCTCTCCAAAAGCCGGAGCTTTTTTCAAAGGTTGTGCTGCTTTGCAGTTCAGGGTATTTAAAACGTTCGCACCCATCGATCATTTTCGGGACCCACCTCCCGTATTTTCATCTTTATATTAAGCGCTGGCTCTCGAAAGAAGGCGTAATGAAAAATTTGCTAAATGTTGTGCATGACAAATCACTGATCGATGAAGAAATGATTGACGGCTATGGCAGGCCGTTTCAAGACAAGCAGATTTTCAAAGCCATGACAAGGTTTATCCGCCATAGAGAAGGAGATTTAGAACCCGAGCAATTAAAGAAAATGAACAAGCCTGCTTTATTGATTTGGGGCGAGGAGGACCGAATCGTCCCTATGGAGATTGGTAAACGGCTGCACGGAGATTTGCCCGATTCCGTGCTGTACTCACTCGGTCAGACTGGACATCTGGTGCCTGAGGAACGGCCTGAATTCGTTTCCGAACACATTGCAGAGTTTATCAAATAACAAAAAACCGGTGCCGAGCCGGTTTTTTAAGGCGTACAGGAGCTGCTGTCTTTAATGAATAAAAGCTGGCCAGCCACTTCCCGGCAGCTGTCAATCGGCAGCATTTGCTCAAAAGAAGCTTCAAATATATGCTGAATGCTTTTTGCCAGCACGTCGGGATCGTCTTCATCATAGACGGCCTGCACGACATCAACAGCCTCCGTTTCGTAAAACTCTTCTCCATATTTAAACGGGTCCCATTTGGCAATGATCTTGATCATTTCCCTGACCGCTTGACTTTCTTCCATATTCATCACCGCTTATAATAAAATTTGCAGTTCAATTTTATCATAGTTACGTTAAGAAGAATAAACATACATGAGGGGGTAACAGAATGAACTTTGATAAACGAGAAGAACGCCTTGGCACCCAATCAGTCAAATGGGACAAAACAGGAGAATTATTCGGCGTGACAGATGCACTCCCGATGTGGGTGGCGGATATGGATTTTCGCGCGCCGGAAGCGATAACTGAAGCATTAAAAGAGCGCCTCGACCACGGGATTTTCGGTTATACGGCTCCAGATCAAAAAACGAAGGATGCGGTGTGCGGATGGATGCAAAACAGGCACGGCTGGAAGGTGAACCCAGAAAGCATCACATTCAGCCCGGGCGTTGTCACAGCTTTGGGCATGGCGGTACAAGCTTTCACAGAGCCTGAAGACCAAGTGGTTGTCCAGCCTCCTGTTTATACGCCTTTTTACCATATGATTGAGAAAAACGGCCGGCGCATATTACATAATCCGCTACAAAAAAAAGACGGCACGTATGCAATGGATTTTGAAGATTTGGAGACGAAGCTTAGTGATCCAAGCGTCAAATTGTTTATTTTATGCAATCCTCATAACCCTTCAGGCCGTTCATGGGGACGGGAGGATTTACTGAAGATCGGCGAATTGTGTCTTGAGCATGGGGTTACAGTTGTATCGGATGAAATCCATTCCGACTTCATGCTGTACGGAAACAAACACACACCGTTCGCTTCTCTCTCTGACGATTTCGCTGAGATATCTGTGACATGCGCTGCACCAAGCAAAACATTCAATATCGCCGGATTGCAGGCGTCAGCAATCATTATTCCGGATCGTTTAAAGCGCGCCAAGTTTTCCGCCAGCCTTCAGCGCAACGGTTTAGGCGGACTGAACGCGTTTGCCGTCACTGCGATCGAAGCCGCTTACTCCAAAGGCGGGCCTTGGCTCGATGAGTTGATCTCTTATCTTGAGAAAAACATGAACGAAGTTGAAGCCTTTTTGAGTACCGAGCTGCCGAAAGTCAAAATGATAAAGCCGGACGCCTCTTACCTGATCTGGCTCGACTTCAGCGCTTACGGCTTGTCCGACGCGGAGCTTCAGCAAAGGATGCTAAAAAAAGGAAAAGTTATTTTAGAGCCCGGGACGAAATACGGGCCTGGCGGAGAAGGATTTATGCGCCTGAACGCGGGATGCTCTCTCGCAACCTTGCAGGACGGCCTGCGCCGCATTAAAGCAGCCTTAGCGTAAAATATCGCCTGTTAAACGCCTTTACGTCATTCGTAAAGGCGTTCTTTATAAAGGAATTTTATATTTTACTTCTAATATTTAGTGTTATAATAGATTCATATTTTATACGAAAGGATTTCACACGAATGGAAATTCTAAAAGACTATCTCCTGCATATCTGCTTTATTTTGTTTCCTATTCTTCTCTACCAAGTGTTTTGGCTTGGAAAGCCGGCGATCCTTGTGCCCAAAATAAACAGCGGGTTGGTCACGTTATTCGCTTGCGGCGCCTCCGTTTTATGCATTATATTCCCTATTCATGAAATGGACTACATACAATACGGCCTTCAGATGATTCCCGTTATCATTTGTTTATTTTACATTAGCACCGCTTCCGGGCTTACAGTCGCCGCATCTGTCTTATGTTTTGAACTGCTGTTTTACGAACCTTCCGCAATGTTTGTTTTTACTTTGCTGCCTTTTCTTATTATCATCCCAATCTTATTTCAGAAAAAATGGCCATTCATGTCCAAAGCGAAAAAATTGCTGCTGTCTTTATTGATCGGCTGCTTGGAGATCTTCTTATTTTTTGCCTCCAGCTGGACTTTTTCCGCCTTGAATATTTTAAATTTTCAAAAATCAGGAATTTTACTTTATGAGGCAGCTGTCTCAGGGCTGTTCCGCTCCATCGTTCTTCTTTTAAGCATCTATATTATAGAAAGCATCGCCGAAAATATCGCCCTGCGTTCACAGCTTATCCATTCAGAAAAAATGACGATTGTGAGTGAACTGGCAGCGAGCGTCGCTCATGAAGTCAGGAATCCGCTGACAGTTGTCCGCGGGTTTGTCCAGCTGCTTTTTAATGACGAAACTCTTCAAAATAAGTCGAGTGCGGATTACAAAAAGCTTGTACTGTCAGAGCTTGATCGGGCGCAAGATATTATTACAAACTATCTCGATATGGCCAAACAGCAATTGTACGAAAAAGAGGTTTTTGATTTATCAGCTCTTATCAAAGAGACAAGCTCCCTTATGGTGTCGTATGCCAATTTCAAGTCTGTAACTGTCGAGGCTGAAGCAGAGCCGGGCCTTTTTATATACGGAGATGCAACAAAGCTGAAGCAGGCTGTCATCAACCTCATGAAAAACAGCATTGAAGCCGTCCCCCATGGGAATGGGTTGATCCACATATCAGCCAAAAGAAACGGCCAAACGATTGTGATTAACATCTCAGATAATGGAGTCGGCATGACAGACAATCAAATGCAAAAACTCGGCGAACCTTATTACTCATTAAAAACGAACGGAACAGGACTCGGGCTTACCGTGACCTTTTCAATTATTGAACATCATCACGGAACCATTTCTTTTAACAGCAGCTTCCAAAGAGGCACCACGGTGACAATTAAGCTTCCCGCTGATCTTCCTCACTAGCAAATCGATTGGAACTTTTATAGAATAAATGCGAGGTGATGAAAGATGAGCACGTTTGAGACTGGCTCTATCGTTAAAGGATTTTACAAAACAGGTGTATACATAGGAGAAATTACTGCTTGCAGGCCACAGCATTATTTAGTGAAAATCAAAGCGGTTCTCACCCATCCCACTCAAGGAGACCTCCATCATCCAAAACAGGCGGACGTGCCCTTTTTTCATGAGAGAAAAGCGCTCGCATACGGCGAACAGACCAATATCCCCCACCATATGGTGAAGCCTTATGATGATGAAGTACCGGATTATTCCGAGTCTCTGCGGGAGGCGGCAGCACAGCTGAGATCCAAATTGAATGAGGATGGTTCGGAGTGGGCAAAGCGCTCCCTGAATAATCTTGACGTTTTAGAAAAAGAATATTTTAACCGGCCATAGCCCAGTCTGACAAAAGATTGGGTTTTTTATGTTGCGCGCTTGAACAGTTCGGATAAATCGATTCTTTCGCCGATTGTCGGAGGTTTTGGCTTTTCGAGATACTGCTTATCCTGCTCAACAAGCTTAAAAAGCTTATAAGCAGTGAGGGCGTCATCAAGCGCTTTATGATGGGTGCCGGTTCCGGTATCTCCATACTCTTCGGCAGCTTTCCATAAACCGGTGAGTGTCCGGTCTCCAAAAAAGTTTTTGTATTCAAGCGATAAATCTCTCATTTCTCCTTTAAATGGGAAAGGAATATGGTTAAACATACAGTTTTGCTTCAGGACTTTCATGTCCATGTTTCCCCACGTAATAATCGTGCTGTTTTTCTCAGGATCAAGCTCATTTAGTTTACGGATAAAATCTTCGAACCTCATCCCCTCGTCTACCTGCTTTTGCGTTATTTTTAAAAATGATTTGCAGCGTTTCGTCAGCTTCGGGAATTTTTTCGGTCTAACATAGCTAGAAAACGTCTCAACTACTTCATCATCAACCGACTTTACAATTCCGGCTTCAATGATTTCCGGGAAAAAGTTTTGCGGGCTGTACTTTCCCTCAGGCATCGTAAATTCGAAATCAATAATGAGTAAGCTGTTTGTCGTCACTTTTTTACACCTGCCTTTCCTCCGATCAGAAAATGCTATCTTTATAGTATATCTATTTCCCTTCTCGACCTTTCTTCATTTTCTAAAAATAATGAATTTTCCCAGCCGCTTTGTTTCTTTTAAATTGTGAACCGTTTCTTTATAATTAGTAAGGAACCCGAAATAATAAGAAGGTGATGTTATTTCTATCCGCAAGAAAAACTTTGTCATTGTGTGGCTGGCCAACTTTTTTGTCTCTGCCAGCACAACGATGATCGTTCCTTTTCTCTCCTTATACATTGAGACGCTCAGCACTTTTTCAAACGGCTTTGTGCAAAGGTGGAGCGGCTATGTGTTCGGCATTACATTTCTCATGGCGTTTTTGGTATCCCCGTTTTGGGGGCGGTTCGGAGACAAACGCGGATACAAGAAAATTCTTATGGCAACCGGAACGGGCATTGCCCTCAGCATTTTATTAATGGGCTTTGTTACATCGGTGTACCAATTGTTTTTTCTGCGTATGGCAATGGGGCTTGTAACCGGATTCATCCCGACATCTCTTGCGATGATTTCGGCACAGACTCCGAAGAGCTCAGCCGGTAAAACACTCGGTACGCTGCAAATGGGGCAAGTGTCCGGAAGCTTGTTCGGCCCGCTTTTGGGAGGCTTGCTTGCTGATCGTTTCGGCTTTACGTATACCTTTTTTATCACATCCTTTGTGATTTTCTTATCTGTTCTTCTCGTATTATTCGGTGTCAAAGAAAAGCCTCTTGCAGAGAAGACAGCCAAACGTACGTCTTACACGAGAAAAGAAGTGCTCTCCTATATTTTTCACCAGCCGGCGCTTTGGGTCATGATGCTGTTAACCATGCTGATTCAAACAGGCAATTTCAGTATCCAGCCGCTGCTCGCTTTATATGTAAATGAGCTGCACGGACCTGTCAATCTGGCCTTTTTCTCCGGCATGGCATTTTCAGCAACGGGACTCGGAAGTTTGCTGCTGGCTAGAAAATGGGGTGATCTGGGCGACCGCTATGGCCACCGACGCATTTTAATCGGTCTTTTACTTGCCGCCTCTTTCTTTTTTATTCCGCAGGCGCTCGCGTCCTCACTCAACGTGCTCCTTGTTTTCAGATTTTTATTTGGAATGGCGATGGGCGGTTTGCTGCCATGCATCACGGCAGCGATCCGCGTTCAGGCTCCCGTCAGCATTCAAGGAGAAGTTCTCGGCTACAATGTCAGCTTTCGCTTTTTAGGAAACGTGCTCGGGCCTCTTCTGGGCGGAATCATATCGAGCCATTTTACAATTTCAGCCGCCTTTTATGTCACAGCGTTTCTCTTTTTCGCCGGCGCCTGCATGCTTTGGGTCATGCAGAAATTCCGGAAAGATTCTTATGCCAAAGCAAGCTGATTATCAGAAAAAACTAAGGAATCTTCTAAATTTAACCTTCTCGTAAACTCAAAAGAATGGTACGATATGGCTAGAATTTAGGAGAAAAGAGAGTGACCATGTTACGAAAAATAATCGGATGGATTTTGCTCCTTTGCATAATCCCATTGTTTGCATTTACAGTTATCGCTTCCGGAAAAGAAGTCAAACAAATGAAGTCCCTGGATCAGGTGCTTGATAAAAATATTAATCTGAAAGATATCAGCCTGGTTCAGAACAGCTACATGTATGACAGGGACGGCTCCTTGGTCTCGGAAATTGTCAGCGATCATGAAAACCGCGTACTCGTTCCATTTGACAAGATTCCCGAGGAAGTCAAACAGATTTTCTTAACGTCTGAAGACCGGCATTTTTACGAACATAAAGGCTTTGACTTTATGGGAATGGTGCGGGCAACCGCTTCTAACGTAAAAGACAAGAAAATTGATCAGGGCGCAAGCACCATCACACAGCAGCTTTCAAGAAACTTGTATTTAAGCCATGAACGCTCCTTCAGCCGTAAGCTGACTGAGCTCGCGTATTCTTATCAGCTAGAGAAAAAGTATACGAAAGATGAAATTCTTGAAGCTTACTTAAATACCATTTACTTTAACAATGGCGTTTACGGCGTCGGTTCAGCGGCTGAATTCTATTTCAGCAAACCGCTGAAATCTCTCACAGTGGGAGAAATGGCTTTTATCTGTGCTATACCTAATAACCCTACATTATATGATCCTCTCAAGCATTTTGACTACACGAAAAACCGTCAAGAACGTTTGCTTAAAGGGTTAAAAGATGCCGGGGTCATTACAGATAAAGAGCTGAAAAAAGCCGTCAAACAAAAAATCAAGCTGGATGTTGAAAAGAGAGAAGACAAATATCCGGACTACGTTTCCTATGTCAATGATGAATTCACTCAACTGGTGTCTGAATCAGAAGGCTATGATAAACGTCTTCAAAAAGCGTCAGGGAAACAAAAAGAAAAAATCGAAAACGAGCTGTCCGCAAGAGTCAGCACTCTGATGAAAGACGGCGTGAAAATTTATACTGCACTTAATCCGTACATGCAAAATCAGGTTGTGGCACAAATGAATGCCAAGCTCCCGTATGCGGACGTACAGGGCGGAGCGGCTGTGATTAATCACCAGACGCATCAAATCATCGCTCTATCCGGCGGGAAAAACTATCAAAAATATGACTTTAACCGCGCCTACCAGGCATACAGACAGCCGGGTTCATCCATTAAGCCGCTTCTTGATTACGGTCCTTATATTGAACAGACCGGCGCGACAGCAAGCAGCACCATTGATGCCAGCAAGTTTTGCAGCAGAGATTACTGTCCGCAAAACTACAATAACCGTACGTACGGGACAGTGTCGCTCGACACGGCATTTAAAAATTCATATAATACACCAGCCATCAGAATGCTGGACCGTGTGGGCATCCAAAAAGCATTCAGTTATATTGAGCCGTATCATTTTGCCAAACTTGTCGACAGCGACTATCTTCTCCCGGCCGCGCTTGGCGGATTTACAAACGGCATGACGCCTCTTGAGATGACAAAGGCGTATACGACATTCGGCAACAGCGGAAGCTATACGCCGAGCCATGCGATTACAAAGGTGACAGACCTTAAAGGAAAAACGCTTTATAAATGGAATGATAAATCGACTCAAATATTCAGTGTCCGCACAAACATGCAGCTGAAAAAACTAATGTCATCCGTTATGAAAAGCGGGACAGGGAAAAAAGGATATTTTAAAGCGCCTTACATCGGCGGTAAAACAGGAACATCAAATGATTATCACGATATGTGGTTTGTCGGCCTGACAGATACGTACACAATGGGTGTCTGGGTCGGAAAAGATACACCGAGCAGCGTTGAATATCTTCACAGCATCAGCCCTCAGCTTTCCATCTTTAAAGGAACGCTGCAAGCGGCTTATTAAAGGATCGGAGGGGATCTGGCGTGGCATCAGAACAAATTCCAAATCGCGTTTTGCTGTTTGACGGCGTGTGCAATTTATGCAATGGCGCCGTGCAGTTTATCATTAAACGTGATCCAGACGGACTGATTTCTTTTACATCGCTGCAGTCGGAAACAGGACAGAGCCTGCTGAAAAAAAGCGGGCTCCCGACTGATCAGTTTGACAGCTTTGTCTTTATTGAAGACGGCCAAGTGTACACAAAGTCAACTGCAGCCATTAAGGTTTTCAGGCATCTGCGGGGCCTATGGCGCCTCTTCGTCCTGTTTTTCGCAGTGCCGAAGCCTTTCAGAGATATGGTCTATTCTTTCATTGCAAGGAACCGTTATAAGTGGTTTGGCAAAAAAAATGAATGTATGCTCCCCTCCCCTTCTATCAAAAAAAGATTTTTACCGTAAACGAAAAAATGGCTAGCTTACACAGGTAAGCTAGCCATTATGCTATTATAAAGCTTGATAAATATGAACAGAATACCGATAACAAAGGTAAACCAAAACAGCAGTTCCAATAGAATGAATCCGACTAATGACATGAGGGAAAGCGTCGAATAAATCCGGTATACAATAAACACAAAGTAAGCGAGCGTAACGACCGCAAACCAGATTACAATCCAGATGACATTTTGCAAGAGCACAAAGGATAAAATCCCGCCGCCTAAATAAATCATGGAACCCATTCTGATTTTTTTCAGATTGTTCCCTTCCGGATCATTAGCAAAAAACAGCAATGATAGCTCAGTCACGGTATTCGCAATTAATTTCAGAGCGGACAGAACCATAAAATATAAAAGTGCAAAGGCAGCAAATAACGCAAGCCTGATCCCTTTCTCTGAAAAATAATCGAGCATTCCATCATACATTCCAAATGAGGACAGCATCTTCAACGCATAAAGTGAAGTTGAAATGGATAACGACGAACTAAAAAGCAGGATCGCAATCAGCGGAAAGTATCCTGTCAAATAAGTATTTTTCATATAAAAAAGTCCCTTTCTATAATCTACCTCATTTATTATGGAGGACTTAAAACACATTGACAAGATAAATTATTCCATTTTTTCTCCTTTTTACGAATTACGATCCCAAATCTTCACAAAGCAACATTTTGAGAGTAAAGTAGTACGCAGGAATCATAAAACGTAAGGAAGTTTTAAATGAAAAAAACATTGAAACTGCAAACCAGACTCACCATATTTGTTTGTATCGTTGTGTTAATCGCACTGCTCATTACATTTTTTACAGTAGGTGCCCAAACCACCACACGGATTAGAGATCAGGAAAAAGCCACTGCGCTGCAAACTGCTGAAATGGTAGCCGAGGCGCCAATCACAGCTTCTGCTTTAGAAAGCGGAAAAAACCAGAAAGAGCTGTTAAGCTACACAAAGCGGGTTCAGAAAATCACCGGCACGGAATTTGTTGTCGTGATGGATATGGACGGCATTCGCAAAACCCATCCCGACCCGAACAAAATTGGAAAAAAATTCAGGGGCGGTGATGAATCGGAAGTATTAAAGGGTCATGTCCACATCAGCACTGCCTCTGGCACGCTCGGAAAATCGCAAAGAGCATTCGTCCCTGTCTACGCAGAGAATGGAAAACAGGTTGGTGCAGTTGCGGTGGGCATCACCGTAAATGAAATTGATGAAGTGATCAGCCACAGCTTACGGCCGCTCTACTTTATTATCTGCGTCAGCATTTTCGTCGGTGTCATCGGGGCTGTTATCGTCGCCCGTACGGTGAAGAATATCATGTACGGACTTGAACCTTATGAAATTGCGACTCTTCTTGAAGAACGGAGCGCGATGCTGGAATCGACGAAGGAAGGAATACTTGCTGTCGATGAACACGGCAAAATCAAACTTGCCAACGCGGAAGCAAAGCGTCTATTCGTGAAAATGGGCATCAACACAAATCCCGTTGATCAGGATGTAAATGACATCTTGCCGAAAAGCCGCCTGAAAAAGGTCATTGAGACAAAAAAACCGCTTCAAGACAGAGACGTCCGCATTAACGGGTTAGAGCTTGTGTTTAATGAAGTTCCCATCCAGCTGAAAGGACAAACCGTCGGAGCGATTGCGACATTCCGGGACAAAACCGAGGTAAAACATTTAGCTGAACAGCTTTCCGGTGTTAAAATGTATGCAAACGCATTGAGAGCGCAGTCTCATGAATTTATGAACAAACTGCATGTGATATTAGGCCTCGTCCAGCTGAAAGAGTATGACGATCTTGGAGATTATATTAAAGATATTGCCATTCAGCAAAAGTCAGAAACAAGCGAAATTATAAATGATGTCAAAAGCTCCGTACTGGCCGGTTTTCTGCTCGGAAAACAGAGCTTCATACGGGAGCAGGGCGCAAATCTTGATATAGAATGCAAAGGTGTCATCCCGAACGCGGCAGACCCTTCAGTCATCCATGAACTCATTACAATCATTGGAAATCTCATCAACAATGCATTGGACGCCGTTGCCAATATGCCGAAAAAACAAATTACCATGTCCATGCGTTTTCATAACAGCATACTGGACATTGAAATTACCGATACAGGAGCAGGCATGTCTGAAGAAGATCAAGCCAAAGTATTTGAACAAGGCTATTCAACAAAGGGCAAGAACCGGGGATTCGGCCTTTATTTTACACAGCAAAGCATCGAAAATTTAAAGGGCCAAATGATCCTCACAAGCGAAGAGAATGAAGGAACGACATTCAGTCTTCGCGTCCCGTACGAACCGAAGGAGGAAAATCATGATTAATGTACTAATAGTTGAAGACGACCCCATGGTCGGTGAATTAAATAAACGATACTTAAGCCAAATAGAAGGCTTTCAGCTGAAAGGCATCGCCTCTTCCTTTCAAAGCGCTCTGCATATTTTAGGAGAGCATCACATCGACCTTATTTTGCTCGATATTTATATGCCGGGTAAAAACGGGCTGGAACTGCTAACCGAACTGAGAGCCCAAAATGAAGCGGTTGACGTGATTGTCATCTCGGCGGCCAGCGAGCTTGACGTTATCAAGAAAACACTTCGTTACGGTGCTGTCGATTATTTAATCAAACCGTTTGAATTTGAACGTTTCCAAACTGCCCTGTCTGATTACAGACGAAAACAAAAGGTATATTCAACCCATCGCAACATGAGCCAGAAAGAACTGGACGCCGAGCTTTTTCAAAAGAAAGAAGCAACAGAAAAAGTACAGCTTCCTAAAGGTCTGACAAAAAGCACGCTGAAGCTGATTTGGTCCAGTATCCAGTCATTTGAAAATGAATCTTTTACGACAGAAGACTTGGCAAAGCACACAGAAATCTCTCAAGTATCCATACGAAAATACCTAAAGTTTCTTGAAGATATACAGGTTCTGAATGTAGAAATGGCGTACGGTACAATCGGAAGACCTGTGTTTCAGTACAACGTCAACACAGGAAACCTGAACGGTATTAAGCAATATCTATAAAAAAACGCACTGTTCACTGCGGGACTGCCCCCATAAGATGGGACAAACAAAAAACACCTTCAAGTTTGAAAACGGATAGTTGTGATCCGAAATAAGACTTGGAAGTGTTTTTCTTTAACGGGGGTCAGTCCCTCGGCTCACCGCTCCCTCTTTTTAAAGAAATACATACCAAATGTGTATATGCTGATGGCGCTTTATTAACGATTCTCTTTTTATCGGGCGTGCAGATGTGCCAAAAGCCAATGGCGTGCCTTATATATTAAAGGAAAAAGATAAAACATTCTCCCTGGGAAGACGCTTCTCAGGGATTTTTTTCTAATCCAAACGTCCCCCTTAATTTAATTGTTTATCAGTTTTTTAACTTAAAAAAATATGAAGTGTTAACGCTTTCTTGTAGACTGTAACAAACAATACATGGGGGTGTATGACATGGGAGCAATTCCAAAAACGGGGACAATATCACCTGAGCAAAAAGACCCACAGGAGAAAAACCTGTTTCAAAAAATCTGGACCTGGGAAATCGGTGTGATTCCTCTGCCATTATACACAGTGTTAGCTGTTATTATTATTCTTGCAGCCTATTACAATGAGCTGCCCGCAAATATGCTTGGCGGGTTCGCCATCATCATGATTCTAGGTGTGTTTCTTGGAGACATCGGCCAGCGCATTCCGATATTGAAGGATATTGGCGGTCCTGCTATTTTATCTTTGTTTGTTCCTTCATTTTTAGTCTTTTACAATGTGCTGAATTCAACATCTTTAGACGCTGTAACCAACTTGATGAAAACGTCTAACTTCCTTTATTTCTATATCGCTTGTCTTGTTGTAGGAAGTATTCTTGGAATGAACAGAACTGTTTTAATACAAGGGTTTATCAGAATGTTTGTTCCACTGGTTGCCGGAACGATCGCGGCAGTTGCGGCCGGCATACTCGTCGGATTTATTTTTGGCTACAGTGCCTACGATTCCTTTTTCTTTGTCGTTGTACCGATTATTGCCGGGGGAATAGGCGAGGGAATTTTGCCGCTCTCAATTGCCTATTCACAAATACTCGGTTCATCCGCTGATGTATATGTGTCTCAGCTGGTCCCAGCCGCTATTATCGGAAACGTTTTTGCTATCATCTGTGCTGCCTTAATGAAAAAGCTTGGCGATAAGCGTCCAGATCTAAATGGAAATGGCCGCCTCGTCAAATCTAAAAAAGCAAATGAGATTTTCAATCAAAAAGAAGCCGAAGCAAAAATTGATTTTAAACTGATGGGAGCCGGCGTTCTGCTCGCGTGTACATTCTTTATTTTCGGCGGGTTATTGGAGAAATTCATCTTCATCCCGGGCGCAATCTTAATGATTATTTCAGCGGCGGCTGTCAAATATGCGAATATTCTTCCGAAAAAAATGGAGGATGGCGCTTACCAGCTTTATAAGTTTATTTCTTCAAGCTTTACATGGCCGCTGATGGTTGGTCTCGGCATCCTCTTTATTCCGTTGGATGACGTGGCATCTGTGATTTCTATTCCGTTTGTCATCATTTGTATTTCGGTCGTTATCGCCATGATTGCTTCTGGATATTTTGTGGGCAAGCTGATGAACATGTACCCGGTTGAATCTGCAATCGTTACCTGCTGCCACAGCGGTCTCGGCGGAACTGGTGATGTTGCGATTTTATCAGCGTCAGGAAGAATGGGCCTTATGCCGTTCGCCCAAATTTCCACCCGCCTCGGCGGTGCAGGTACAGTTATTTGCGCGACAGTTCTGCTTCGCTTTTTCACTTCATAATCAGAAAAAGAGTTCCGTTATATGCGGAACTCTTTTTTATCTGTTCACAATCCGGATATACTCTCGGGGGCCAAACGGCAGATCCCTTGATTCCATTTCACTCATTCTGGCTGACAGGTGGTGCTCCAATAAATACAGCTCCCACTCCTCATAAGCCTCCGCACCGCTGCGCCCGTCATATTGATTTAAAATGAATGCCACAGCAAATACAGAGCAGAATAAACCTGAGCACATCAATACCTTTCTTTTCACATGACCAGCTCCTTACATTCAGCTTGATCAGGAATGATTTTAAATATACAAATGACATTATTTTTGTTAGACTTATTTTAAGGTCACAAGAACTCATAAAAGCTCATTGCGCAGTTCGAAGCATGGCAGCTTGCAGAAAAGTGCGATATAATTTGGACTAGGTCGTTTGACCGTATATTTGGTACATAGCGCATTTTTCAATTGAAAAAGAGAAAAAGGAGGTCTAACTTTGCAGCTCTTACATTTTGCTATTTTATCGCCTTTCTTATTTGCTTTTATCATTCCCATTTTGGCAAAATACGCAAAAAGAGTGCATACGGGCTGGTTTGTGTTGATCCTGCCCGTCTTGCTGTTTATATACTTTCTCCCAATGATCAGGATGACACAATCTGGAGAAACACTGAGGTCGGTATTTGAGTGGATTCCTTCACTTGGCATTAACTTTACCGTTTATATAGACGGTCTGGGATTATTATTCGCCTTACTGATCACAGGCATCGGCTCTTTGGTCACTCTTTACAGCATTTTTTATTTATCGAAAGAAAAAGAACAGCTTGGGCCCTTTTATGTCTACTTATTGATGTTCATGGGCGCCATGCTCGGTGTCGTTCTTGTAGACAATGTCATGGTTCTCTACATGTTTTGGGAGCTTACCAGCCTTTCGTCCTTTTTGCTGATCGGCTATTGGTATAAGCGTGAAAAGTCGCGCTACGGCGCCGCCAAATCACTATTGATTACGGTCAGTGGCGGGCTGTGCATGCTCGGCGGATTTATTCTCCTTTATCTGATAACGGATTCCTTCAGTATTAGAGAGATGATTCTTCAGGTTCAATTAATTGCCGGCCACGATTTGTTTATCCCGGCTATGATTCTCATTTTATTAGGGGCATTTACGAAATCCGCGCAATTCCCTTTTTATATCTGGCTGCCTGATGCGATGGAAGCTCCGACACCAGTCAGCGCTTATCTCCATTCAGCTACTATGGTCAAAGCCGGTATTTATGTGATTGCGAGATTCAGTCCTATTTTCGCCTTTTCAGCTCAGTGGTTTTGGATCGTTTCCCTCGTCGGGCTCTTTACGATGGTTTGGGGTTCATTCCATGCCGTGAAACAAACTGATTTAAAATCGATTTTGGCATTTTCAACCGTCAGCCAGCTCGGAATGATCATCTCCATGCTCGGAGTCAGTGCTGCGGCCCTTCATTACGGCCATACAGAATATTATACAGTTGCCGCCATGGCTGCCATTTTCCATTTAATCAATCACGCTACCTTTAAAGGAAGCTTGTTTATGGCAGTCGGGATTATCGATCACGAAACAGGCACACGGGATGTCCGGAAGCTCGGCGGCCTGATGGCGATTATGCCGATTACATTTACGATTTCCTTAATCGGAACATTTTCAATGGCCGGCCTTCCGCCGTTTAACGGGTTTTTGAGTAAAGAAATGTTTTTCACAAGCATGCTTCGCGTGACACATTTCGATCTGTTCAACGTACAGACATGGGGCATTCTATTCCCTGTTCTCGCCTGGATCGGAAGCGTATTTACGTTTATCTACAGCATGAAATTGCTGTTTAAAACATTCAGAGGAAGTTACCAGCCTGAACAGCTTAAAAAACAGGCTCACGAAGCGCCGGTTGGCATGCTCGTATCACCTGTCATTCTTGTCGCTTTGGCTGTCAGTCTCTTCTTTTTCCCGAATATATTGTCGTACAGCTTGATCGAGCCTGCGATGAACTCGATCTATCCGACACTGCTGGACAGCCATGAGAAATTCCATGTTCACATTTCACAGTGGCACGGGTTGAATACAGAAGTGCTGATGACTGCAGGCATTATTGTTATCGGCACCATCGGATATTTGTCGCTGAATAAGTGGAAGGGAATCTATAAGCTGTTTCCTTCGAAGCTCACACTCAATCGGTTATACGACAAGCTTGTGACGCTGATGGAGAAAGGGTCTTACCGAATTACAAAACAATATATGACAGGGTTTTTAAGGGATTATTTGCTGTATATCTTCGCTGGTTTCATTATTCTGATGGGCGGAGCTTTTGTTATCAAAGGCGGATTTTCCTTTACAACGGAAGGCATGGCTAAAATCGGCGTATACGAAATCATTTTAACGCTTGTCATGATCAGCGCCACAGCGGCAACTGTTTTTGCCGGATCAAGACTGACGGCGATTATCTCACTCGGTGTCGTCGGTTATGCGCTCGCATTGTTTTTTGTGATTTTCAGAGCGCCCGATTTAGCTTTGACTCAGCTGGTCATTGAGACGATTTCCGTCGCCCTGTTTCTGCTTTGCTTCTATCATTTGCCGAAACTGCGGCTGAAAAAGAAAACGAGAACGTTTCGAATGACAAACTTTATCATTGCTTTAGGCGTCGGCATTATCGTCACCCTGCTTGGTATCGCATCATCAAGCCAGCGGACAAAAGACAGCATTTCATCCTTTTTCTTAAAACACAGCCACGATCTTGGCGGAGGGGATAATGTCGTCAATGTCATCCTCGTTGACTTCAGGGGCTTTGATACAATGTTTGAAATTACGGTATTAACGATTGCCGCTCTCGGCATTTACAGCATGATTAAAACAAAAGTAAAAGAGGAGGGGAAAAGCGGTGAATGAACAAAAAACAAATGACTTGATTCTTCAAACCGTGACAAAGCTTGTATCCTTTATCATTTTGCTTTTCTCTTTCTATTTATTTTTATCGGGGCATAACGCCCCTGGAGGAGGATTTGTCGGCGGACTGATCACGTCCTCTTCCATCGTTCTATTGCTCTTGGCATATGATTTAAAAACCGTGCGTTCCATTTTGCCGGTTAATTTCATTTATATCGCGGGAGCCGGCCTTCTGCTCGCTGTATTAACCGGGGTTGGCTCCTTTGTCTTCGGGGCTCCTTTTTTAACCCACACATTCGGATACTTTCAGCTGCCGATCCTTGGGAAAACGGAGCTCGCCACGGCGACGATATTTGATTTAGGCGTTTATCTTGTTGTCGTAGGCGTTACGATGACCATTATTCAGACGATTGGAGAGGAAGAATAATGGAAATCTTAATGGCTGTTTTAGCCGGTATTATTTTTATGGCTGCTACGTATTTGCTGCTGTCTAAAAGCCTGCTTCGCGTCATTATCGGAACAGCACTGTTAAGCCATGGCGTTCATTTAATGCTTTTGACTATGGGAGGATTAAAGAAAGGTGCCGCTCCGATTTTGAGCGAGCATGCCAAATCATTTGTCGATCCGCTTCCGCAAGCCCTGATTTTGACCGCAATTGTCATTTCATTTGGCGTTACATCATTCATCCTCGTCATGGCCTTTCGCGCTTATCAGGAATTGAAATCGGACGATATGGATCAAATGAGGGGAAATGATCAACATGAATAATTTTGTTATTTTGCCAATCCTGATCCCGCTTCTGTCGGCCATTCTGCTGATTTTCATGACGAAGAATCTTATGCTCATGCGGATCTTCAGCACTGCGGCATCGGCAATCGGGATTGTGATCAGTGGCATACTCGTACAGACTGTCTTTACAAATGGTATCCAGACACTGAGTTTGGGCGGCTGGAAAGCGCCGTACGGCATTGTGCTGGTCGCAGACCAATTCGCCAGCCTGCTCGTTCTCACAACATCGATAATTGGTTTATTGGTTGTGCTATATTCCTTCCGTTCCGTCGGTGAAAAACGGGAGCGTTCCTTTTATTACTCTGGCGTTCAGTTTTTGCTTGCCGGTGTCAGCGGAGCGTTTTTAACAGGCGATTTATTTAATATGTACGTATTCTTTGAGCTCCTGCTCATTGCTTCCTATATGCTGATTGTATTAGGCGGCACAAAAATTCAGCTGCGGGAGTCCCTTAAATATATTGTGTTTAATATCGTATCGTCTGCCTTGTTTGTCATTGGCGTCGGCTTTTTATACGCTGTAACCGGTACATTAAACATGGCCGATCTTAGTGTGAAAATCAGCGAATCAGGACAAACCGGGCTGATCACTGTGATTGGTGTCCTGCTGCTTTTGGTATTTGGCATGAAGGGCGGAATCTTCCCCCTCTACTTTTGGCTTCCAGGCTCTTATTACGCGCCTCCGGCGGCAATCTCCGCGTTGTTCGGCGCATTGCTCACAAAAGTCGGTTTATACGCGATCACTAGGGTCTTCACATTGATTTTTATTCACGATACAGCCTTTACCCATCAGCTGATGATTTGGCTTGCGGCTCTGACTGTGATTTTCGGTGTTATCGGTTCACTCGCTTATTCGAATGTCATGAAAATTGTGATCTACAACATTATTACTGCTGTCGGCGTGATTTTGTTCGGTGTGGCAGTTCATACCCCCGCATCAATCCAAGGCGCGATTTATTATCTGATTCACGATATGCTGATTAAAGGTGCTTTATTTATGCTGGCAGGGACGCTGATCGCATTGACAGGAACAGCGAGCCTGCAAAAAATGGGCGGGCTGATCAAACGCTACCCTGTTCTGGGATGGATGTTTTTCATTTCAGCTGTTTCTCTTGCAGGCATCCCGCCTCTCAGCGGATTTGTCGGCAAATTGAAAATTGCGGAGGGCGGCTTCGCAGAAGGTGAATTTACGATTTCCATGCTGATTCTGCTTTCGAGTCTGCTCGTACTTTACTCTGTGCTGAGGATCTTTATACAGGCGTTTTGGGGCGAAGAAAAAGAAACACCAAAACCAAATCATAGAACCGCTAAAGGACTTCTTTATCCGGCAGCAATTTTTCTCTTACTGTCGCTTCTCTTCGGATTGGGTACAGAATGGGTGTCGCCTTACGTTGATCAAGCGGCCGAGACGTTGCTGAATCCGGAAAAATATATTGAAGCTGTTTTGAAGGAGTAGATCGCATGGCATTTCAAATTTTATTAAATGTGTTTCTCGCTTTTTGCTGGATGTTCTTGAGCAATAGTCCAAGCGCCGCAGGATTCTTCACAGGATATATTCTGGGAATGCTCTCTCTCTTTTTCTTCCGGCGCTTTTTTACTCGCCGGTTTTATCTATGGAAAATGTTTTCTATCATCAAACTCTTTTTGATTTTTTTAAGGGAACTGTACCTTGCCAATGTCAGTGTGCTTAAATCAGTCCTATCGCCGAAACTGAATATCAGACCGGGCATTTTCGCTTTTAAAACTGAGCTTACGACGGATTGGGAAATCACCCTGCTGTCACTGCTCATTACGTTAACGCCGGGAACCTTGGTGATGGATATTTCAGATGACAGGACGATTCTTTATATTCACGCGATGGATATTGAGGATGCGGAAAAAGCCATTTTTGATATTCGGGAGTCATTTGAAAAAGCCATACAGGAGGTGAGCCGCTGATGTTTACGCTGATTCTGCAACTCGCGCTCGGCATTATGGCAGTGTCTACCTTTTTGTATGTCATTCGTGTTATTAAAGGGCCGACTGTGCCTGACCGAGTCATAGCTCTGGATGCAATCGGCATCAACTTGATCGCGATCACGGCGCTTGTCTCCATTTTGCTGAAAACAAGTGCGTTTCTGGATATTATTTTGCTGCTGGGGATTTTATCATTTATCGGAACGATCGCATTTTCCAAGTTCCTGGAGAAAGGAGAGATTATCGAAAATGATCGAAATCGCTAAGGTCGTTGTGGCTGTATTCATTTTGCTTGGCGCACTTGTGTGCCTCGTTGCTTCATTAGGAGTAATTCGCCTTCCTGATATGTTTACACGTTCTCATGCTGCATCTAAAGGCTCAACGTTGGGCGTCAATATGATTCTGCTTGGTGTTTTCTTCTATTTGTGGTTTGTAACGGGGAACATTTCCGCTAAAATTCTGCTCGGGATTCTCTTTATCTTTATTACGTCGCCTGTCGGGGGACACTTGATCTGCCGTGCTGCGTATAACTCCGGCGTCAAGCTTGATAAGAGAAGTGTACAGGATGACTATAACGGGATCAGAAACTTTGTGATTAAACGAAAAGAGGATTCTTACTTATAAAAATAAGCAGCCGGACAGGCAGAGTTCCGGCTGTTTTTTTATTTCTTGATGACAGCCAGCGTGCATCTGGAGATACAGATCAGCCTCTCTTGCTCGTCATAAATATGAATTTGATAGACAATAGTCGTTCTGCCTATATGAACGGGTTCGGCTACTGCCTTTACCGTTCCTTCCTTTACGGATTTTAAATGGTTGGCGTTAATCTCCAAACCGACACAAGCTTGTGTCGTGTGATCAATCAGGTTCTGCGCCCCTGCGCTCGCCGCGGTTTCTGCCAGAGCCACTGAAGCGCCTCCATGCAAATATCCGAACGGCTGCACTGTCCGATGATCCACCGGCATGACCGCAACACATCGTTCCGCTGTGTTTTCAACAATCTCAATTCCAAGCGCTTCAAGCAATGTGTGTTTCGTATCCATCATATCCCCCCTTACTTACAGTACACCATCTGATTTCGCAATCAAAACCGCTTCCGTCCGGGAACCGACATTCAGCTTATTGAAAATTGATGTCAGGCTGTATTCAATGGACCGCTTGCTTAAATGAAGTGCATCTGCGATTTCTTGGTTTGTAAAACCCTTTTCAACTTCTTGAAGAATCAGGCATTCTCTAGGTGTGAGCACGTCTTGTTCTTTTTGAGAGGAAGGAGCCGGCTTTGTTTTTTGCTGAGTCATCAGCTGTTTAAAGTAAGCAAAATCGACTAAAATTTCTCCGTTGAGTACGTGGTATATGTATTGGGTGATCTTTTCTTTAGATTCCGTTTTGCTGATGGCACCGTGCAGTCCCGCACGAATCGCTTCCTCAAAATAATCCTCAACCTCATAACCGGTATACACGATAATTTTACAATGAGGATTCTCTTGTAATATCTGTTTAGAAAGCTCCATCCCATTGACCTCGCCGCCTAAATTCAGATCCATTAAAATGAGATCATATGACGAGAAATCATGCTGCTTGATAAACTGTTCGCTCGGTTCAGGACTGAGACAATCAACAGACAGGTTCGAATCCGTTTCCAAAATTGTCTTGGTGCCTTCCATGACAGCCGGATGGTCATCAATCACTAGTATCTTTTTCATGTTTTCCTCCCTTTTACTCACTCATTTCCATTTTATAAAAAAGACTTGGCTTGTGCCAAGTCGTTTCCGTTATAAAACCATTACAATTCGATTTCAATATCAGCCTTAAAGCCCTTTCCTTCACTTGTTTCAATCCGAAGGCGCCCATCTAAAGCCCTGACTCTCTCCTTAATGCCAGAAAGCCCCATACTCATGGAATGTTCATTATTTTTTTCTTGATCAAACCCTACGCCATCGTCCTCATAATGAAGAACGATTTTATTTTGAATACTGATGAGCATAATCAGCACATCCGATGCCTGAGAGTGCTTGACCGCATTAGACAGAAACTCTTGAATGATTCGGTACAAATTCAACTGCGAATCCAGATCAAGCGAAGCCGTAAATCTGCCGGTATTTAAACGGATGTGAAACGGAACCCGCTCCTGCTGCTGCGCCACCAGCTTAGACAGCGCCTTCACCAGCCCAAGATCATACAGAAGCTGCGGCCGCAATTCATGACACGTCTCCCTCGTCATCGAAATCACATCAGACATCTGCTCATTCATCTGTACAAGCTTGTCCTGTACCTCTTCCTGGCACGGATTATCATCCTTCTTAAAATCAGCCAAAAACAGCTCACACTGTCGTTTTAATGAAATTAAATCCTGAAGAACGGAATCGTGGAGATCGCGGGCGAGAACGGAATCGTGGAGATCGCGGGCGAGATCGGAACGTTGTTTTTCTTCGATCGTGTACATGAGTTTTTTGAGCCATACTGGGTTGGATTCTTGTTGTTTTATTTCTTCTAAATGACTCATCAGTTCTTCGATTTTCATGACATTTTCGATCGATACATTTGTATAAAAAGCCAAAGTTTTCAGCCAAGAAAGTTCTTCGAGTGTGAGACGGGGCGTATTCATTTTAGATAAACAAAGGATCACAAATGATTTACCACCGCGTTCACCTATCTTCATGACAAAGCCTTTATTAAATTCAACGATTTTCCCTATTTCGGATGTGACTTTTCTAAATTCTTTTTGATAGACTTTTTCAAATGAATTTACGGCCTCATTATCATATAGTTTAATACTTCCGTCAGCTGACACTTCATATACATATGCTCGGCTAACAAGAGAGACCTCAAGTATAGTATTTTTCAGTTCTTCAAATACTTGAGACAGGGAAGTTGAGTCTCTAATCAGCTGCGTAAATTTATATATACTGTCTTGATAATTAAATTTTTCCGAGACCCTTTTTAATCTAAATTTGAAATCAAGTACTTCTTTATAATAAAAAACAGCCACCATAATAATATATATCAGAACCGCAAGCCTAATATAATAAAAATCTCCCTCTGGCCTTCTCAATAACTCAAATGTAACAATTAAAATAATTGTTGGTGTCAATGCTAAAAAACCATAATACTTTAATCTACTTAAAATAAAATCAACATTATAAATTTTATTTGTCATAAATTGATAAACCAAAGAAAAAGGTATAAGCAACATAAAGGAAGCAGTTAAAAAAGAAGAAACATACTGTATGTTTAAGAACACATACGGAATCAAATATAAACACAAAAATGGCAAAAAAGAGATAATATTAATGATGGTAAGTGCTTTTAACACATGCGCTTGTTCAGTATCTTTATTTTTGTATAAAATAACGCCAAAGTATACTACTACTATTATAAATATAAGCAAAAAGGTAAGTAGGTTTAATTTCGGTACATAGTCTTTAAAAAACAGATTTTCACGCAATAATTCGAAAGCTACATTAAATATAGAAATAAAATATAAAACAAAAACTTTCTTACTGAATAATATAGTGCCTAGTTCTTTAAAATATTGATGTAAAAAAAGAAGGTAGTTAAGCAGCACAGTTGTTAAAGTAAAAACCATAATACATCTGCTTAACAAATCACCCTTAGCAGATCCTCCTGCACTTAAGTATGCTAAAGATGCAGATAAAAGAAAAATGACTAATATTAAAGCAGATAGCAATTTTTTTGACTCATTTATCTTTAGTATGAAAAAACAGCAAAATAGACACACTATATAAAAAATTAACGGTATGAGAAAAGTTGAAAAATTGCTATCATTCATTACATCAAACTTAACTTCTAAATCTTTTCCATCTCGCTCAACAACTATTGAACTGGCATGATTGATCTTCTTTTTAACATTGAATGAACTGTTTACTTCATGATTATCTATGCTTTTTACGATATCGCCTTTTTCTATGCCAGAATCATAAGCAACAGAAAATTCTTCAATATTTGTGATTACGACTTCGTTA
Organism: uncultured Bacillus sp.; assembly: GCF_958411575.1. Lineage (NCBI taxonomy): Bacteria > Bacillati > Bacillota > Bacilli > Caryophanales > Bacillaceae > Bacillus > uncultured Bacillus sp. The sequence continues at coordinate 228,652 of NZ_CATYRA010000006.1, read as the reverse complement.
GCCTTATTTTTTTCAAGAGTAGCTCCAACTAGAAGTTTGTTAGAGCTAATATACGTCAAATAAGCTACATAGACTAAACTAATTATGATCAAGAAAATTGAAATTTTATTGTGCCAAGATTTCATAAAAACCTCAAGAAGGAATCCAATGAACAGTAGAAGCTACTTGTAACCCCTTAAAGGCATCTATTATACTTTTTAATTGTTCTTGATTTACATTCAATATTGAAGCTCTGCCTTCCATTACTTCCTCTAATACCTCTGGGTATTTCACTAGGTATCCAACAATCTCCTGCATAAAAATCCTCCTTTACTTAATAAGCACTGATATCAATTTTTGTTTTTTAGATTCATCTAATTCCAGTTGAATAATTTGTTTTTTAAATTTTTGTAACGATAAGTGTTTCATAACTAGTAAATATTGCATAACGCCTGCCTCTGTCAGCTTTTGCTTAATAAATTTGGGGTTTAACGATAAGAACAGATTAATATTCTTATACCAATGTAAAATTTCTTCAGAAGCTTCGTTAAAACGTTTATTTAGGTATAAGTATGCTAACGTGTTTTTCTTCTGAACAAAATCGTTATTTAAATAAAATAGACCTTGATAATCATTCTCAATTTGTGCAATAATGCCAAGTTCATAAGAATATGAAGCCACGATGGGATGGTATTTGCCTGTTGCTAACATTACTCCCATTACACAGGGCAATGCCGTTAGCGCTCCTGATTTATTTTTGATCATTTCAAGACAGGCTTCTTCAGTTTGCGGCGCATTCACAATATCATCATGCTGGCCTTGAATTGATTGTAACGCAAAATTCAATATCTCTTGTGAAAATTTTGGTTCATGACTAGCTTGACACATCACTTGTATACTTAGGGTGTAAAGAGCTGTAACTGCATTTAAAGCGATTGACGAGTCAATCTTCATCCATACAGCATTTCCATTGTCCTTATCCTCTAAGTCATCATAAATATCGAATGAGAGTATAAGCAATTCAATTCCGGCAGCTAGCCATTCGATTGCTTTTTGGTCCTGACCATTAAAAGCTAAATAATGATGAAGAGCCAATTCGGCAAACTCAAAAGTATCCTTAGACTCAATAAAATTCTGAAGATATCGTTCCAAGTCCTGATTCTTTATTTTTTGGCTTACAATCTCCTTCATTTTCTCCTTGATCCGGAAAGTATCTAAACATATCTGCTCAATAACGACTTCCCCCCCTCTCATTCCATTTTACTAAATGGGACATTTAAAGGACAGCAGGTTTTTCGTTTTTTAACAATCATATAATACTTTATCCATTTATTGTATCAGTAGAACGAAAAAAAAGACTTGTTTCCAAGTCTTTTTCACGAAATTTTCATTGCATAATTGTATTTATCGAGCTGATCAATGCTTTTGTTAATGTTTCGTAATGAATCTGTCGTTTCTTTAATATCAAGTTCGAGTCGGAATAACAATTGTTTTACTTCTTCAAGTTTCTTTTCCATCGTTTCCACACTCCTTTTTTTGAAAGATCAATGAATTGTGTATGGTGAACGAGTCCTAGGTATTTGATCTGTTACTAATAGTGTATCTGCTTTCGGCTTATTTTTCACCGAAAAGTATACAAAAAAGTCCTGCGTGACACCGCAAATATCAATAGGTCCTTATGCTCAAAGGAATCACAACAAGAACGGGACTATTTTTCTATGCGAAAGAGCATTTATGTGTGCTGAAAATTGAGAAAGATTCTTAATCTCCTTGATTTTAACGGGTTTCGCATTTTTACCAAGCAAGACTATAGTCCTTGGTACTGTATTTTCAAAAATGAATATGTGATTCTTGGCGTATCCTGACCGACAAACACCGAAAAAGACCGCAACGCTAAAGTTGTGGCCTTTTCGCTTTGTCATATTCGGCAATTAGGGATCTATACATATAGAAACATCCCTTATGTGTGAGGTGCTCCCATGAGTTATTGTTATCCTTGGTTTTACGCCTATCCGTATGAGATTCGCCGCCCTCCAGCTTCTCCTGCCAATACAGATATCTTTATCCGTTCAGCGAGGGAGGCGTCAGGGCTGTTCGCCGATGCCCAGCTTGTTCTCAGCCGCATTGTCGGCTCGCGGGAGCTCTCGCACCGCATTCTGACCGCAGCCGAACAGTCAGACAAACAATCTGTAAAGCGCCTGATCAAACAAATGGGCGTACGGCATGAAGTGGATACGGTCTTTAATCCCGATGGCATCTACATCAGCCTCATCGGGACGCAATGCCGAATGATTCTTGCTTTGCGGTGGTCAGAGGACCGCAATCATTTTGCGTCCATCAGATTATGACACCACTCTAGAGCTTCAAGATAACATTCATACGCTTCTTCTTTGTCCAGTTCTTTTCCTAATTCTGTGCAAGTGTCCCAGTTGTTGCTTTCAATACATTTCACAAGCTCAAGCATTTGGTAGTAGTCGTTTTGATGGCCTAATAACGCTTGCCCGACTTCATCTTTTAAAGGCAATTCTTGAATAATATCCTCTATTTCTCGGTGCAGCAGGGTGTCTATGAGAGAAAACATTCCAATCAGCATATAAGAAGCAGGCTGCGGCCGGGCTGTTTTTCTCGCCAGCAGCTCACAAAGCTTTGCTCTCATCAAAGAAATCTTAATGATTTCGTGCTTGCTGGAATGCCCTTTTCTGCTTAAATCCTTAAAGGAAAGAATGTATATCCACCGTTTGATTTCATTAAACCCAAGCAGCATAATGGCCTGTTGAATGCTTTCAATTTTCTGGCTCAAACGGCTGTGGGATGAGTTTAAAAATTTTAAGATTTGATAGGATAGTGATAAATCCCGCTCTATGTATTCGGTCACACGCTTTATGTTAGGCTGTTCTTTGCTCAATTCGTTAAGCAGTTCATAGTAAGAATAGAAATGAGTCGACAGATCATGCCCGCTAATGATGCGCGGTTCGCTGAAAAAGTAGCCCTGGAATAATTGAAAGCCGTCTTGTGCCGCTTGTTTATATTCTTTTCGGGTCTCTACTTTTTCCGCTAAAAAAATCAAGCCTCTGCAGGCGTAGGTTTGCAAAATTTTTCTGCGTTCCATTCGTGTTGTTTTGAGAAAATCAATTTTTAATATATCAATATAGCTCATGAGCTTTTCCAATAAGCCTTCATTTTGCGGGTTTATCGCATAAAAATCATCAAGTGCCAGCATATACCCCATTTTTTTCAGCTCTTTGCATCTGGAGACGAGGGCCGGCGTGATCGGTATATCTTCAAGGATTTCAATGACAAGCTGTTTCGGATTGAAGGAGGTGGGAAGGTTCGAAAACATCAGGCTTTCCGTAAAATTAACAAAACAGCGTTTCCCTTCCGTCAGCTTCTCAATTCCGATGTTTAAAAAGCTGTTGATTACTAAATCTGTTGTTGCCTGATCGCCGTCTTTCGCGCTATATATATTTTCTTCGCTTTCCCTATACAGCAGCTCATAAGCAACAACCTGTTCTTTTCTATTAAAAATAGGCTGTCTTGCAACAAACACCCTCATTGATTTATCCCCCTTACAATACGCGCAGCTTTCATCCTTAAGTATATCAAATAATTTGACGATAATTGTCTAATCATGAAAAATAATATATTCAAAAAGAAAACTGGCCCTTCGCGAACGAAAGGCCAGTTTCTTTATTCTTCCTCAAGCTCTTCATCAAGTCTGCTTTTTACTTCATGAATCCGCTGCATTTTATTGCTCCAGCAGTCCTCGCTTAAATCAACCGGATATTCTTCCGGCTTGCTGATTCTCTTATATTCCTCCCACAGCAGGCTGAGGTTATCCTGCACATACTGCTGTATGTCTGAGATCTCAGGGTTTTGGTAGCAAAGAATGCCCTTTTCAAAAATCAGCTCATGAAGATCCTTCGCATAAAAATTTGTGACAAATTTGCTGATAAATGTATGAACCGGGTGGAACATTCTGAGCCGTTTCTGATCATTTACCTGCTCATCATAAAGCGCAATATAGTCGCCTTCAGAATGATGATTGGACTGATTGATAATGCGGTACACTTTCTTTCTGCCCGGTGTTGTCACTTTTTCAGGATTGGAGGAAATTTTAATCGTATCGACCATTTTCCCGTCTTCTTCAATGGCAACGAGTTTGTAAACCGCGCCGAGAGCCGGCTGGTCATAAGCAGTGATCAGCTTCGTGCCGACACCCCAAACATCAATGCGCGCCCCCTGAGCCTTTAAATTCATAATGGTATGCTCATCCAAATCGCTTGAAGCAATGACTTTCGCATCTGTAAATCCTGCTTCATCGAGCATTTTCCGGGCTTTTTTTGACAAGTATGCCAAATCGCCGCTGTCCAGGCGAATGCCGATGAAGTTGATGCGGTCTCCGAATTCCTTGGCCACTTTAATCGCATTCGGCATGCCTGAGCGAAGCGTGTCATACGTGTCGACTAAGAAGACGCAATCCTTATGCGTTTCCGCGTATTTTTTGAAAGCTGTATATTCATCGCGGTAAGCCTGCACAAGCGCATGCGCATGCGTGCCGGATACCGGGATATTAAAGCGCTTTCCAGCTCTTACATTGCTAGTCGCGCTGAATCCGCCGATTAAGGCTGCTCTCGCTCCCCACATGGCTGCATCCATTTCATGCGCCCGTCTTGTTCCGAATTCAAGCGCGACTTCATCGCCGATGACGCCTTTAATCCGGGCAGCCTTTGTTGCGATTAATGTTTGGTAGTTCACAATGTTGAGCAAAGCCGTTTCAATCAGCTGCGCTTCTACAAGGGGGGCTTCCACCCTCATAATCGGCTCATTGTTAAATACGAGCTCTCCTTCTTTCATGGAGTAAAGTGAACCTGTAAAAGTTAAACCGCGCAAATATTCAATAAAATCTTCATGATACCCGAGTTCTTCCTGTAAATAATTCAGGTCACTATCCGTAAACTTAAAATTTTCCAGGTATTCGATGGCTTTTTCCAAGCCTGCAAATACCGCATAACCATTTTCAAACGGAAGCCTTCTGAAAAAAAGCTCAAAAATGGCTTTCTTTTCATGAATGCCGTCTCTCCAGTAAGTTTCTGCCATATTGATTTGATAAAGGTCTGTATGTAATGACAGGCTGTCATCTTTAAATCCATACTCTAACACTATTTTTCCCCTTCCTTACTCTGCCACTTGCGCTCCGATGCTGTTTGCAAAATGGGAAAGAGCCCACGTGTGCCCCTCCTGATTAAAGCTGGCAACAGCCTGTTTGTGCACAACAATCCGAAAACCTTTGTTGTAAGCGTCAACCGCTGTATGCAACACACAAATATCTGTGCAGACACCGGCAAGATGCAATTCGTCAATCTGCCGCTCTCTGAGTTTGAGCTCTAAATCAGTTCCCGCAAAAGCAGAATATCTCGTTTTTTCCATGTAGTAAACATTTGGTTCATGTTCATGTTTCTGATATAGAGGCAAAAGCTTTCCGTACAGATCTTTTCCATCCGTGCCTTTGATATTATGCGGAGGAAAAAGACGGGTTTCAGGGTGATATTGATCCCCTTCATCATGAGAATCTACTGCTAATACGACGTAATCACCATTTGTGATGAATTCTTCAGTCAAATTGACGATCGCCTCTTCAATCATTCTGCCGGGCTCCCCGCAGGTCAATTTTCCGTCACTCGCCACAAAATCATTCGTATAATCAATACAAATAAGTGCTTTTTTCATAGCCGGCCTCCCCGCCATCAGTATGAGAACATTATATCTTATCTCCAGTTGTAAGTGAATTGCCATGAATAAAAAGACAAACGGTCCGTTTGTCTCTTAAGGTTTCAGCACTGACCGGTTAAAAATGTCGTCCTGAATATATATCAATTCACGATTCACAGCGATGTCAGCCCCAATGACAAGGCCTAAAGGCGTATGAAACTGAAGATCAGATACGATCTTGAAGTGCACTCCGTTCCGGTTCGCCATTTGGATATAGGGAGAGTACGATTGATACTGAAGCTCTCCATTAATCAAAAGGGTGATGTTTTTGCTGTTTTTCAGCGCCTGCTCCGCTTCTTTATAGGGTTTGCTTCTGAGCACCTGCCCTTTCGTCAATGCCAAAAGCACTCTTTCCCTTAATGAGCCTAAAAACAAATGGCGCTCGTCAGGCTTTGTCTCCAAGGGTCCGTACATTCCTTGCTGCAAATAGAGATCTATTTTTTCATCACTCAAAAGCTTGTCCTCCCGTCTTGTTTGTCTTCATTATCACCTGATCAGGCAGGAGCTAAACTTTCAAGGGCGGTTTACATTTCTGTTACCCAATGAATGATTTTTTTGGCCAGCTCACCAGCCGGTTCTTCCTCTGTATGCCGGCGCAAAGAAGCTTCCAGCCGATCAGGCAGAGATGCTTTATCTTCTTCATAAGAAATGATCGTACTCCACTCCAGCTGCGGAACCGCAACTAGCGTGTGCAGTTCTTTTCTGTTTTCATGCAGATACACGTCCGTGATCATATCGGTTTGCGTATTGATATTCGCTTTTCTGATTTTCATAACATGACCTCTCTATTCAAAGACTACCCATATTATACAATAAAAAAGCAACAGCCTCTCCTGAAAAGGCTGTTACCCATTAAACGAAACTGTTTCATCAATGATATCGGCATCATTGAAAATCGTTTTACTGTATTCATTATTGACCTTCATATAATCACCTAATTGAAACGCACCCGATCCTGCGCCTGAGTGATCAACGCTCTTTGGCGAAATCGCAAACACATCCCCAAAGCTGGCCGCTGCATCACCTGATATTGACATAATATAAATCGGACCTACAATCGCAGGCATTTCCCCACCTCCGCATTGACTTACAGCATCATATGCAAAGAGGCGCAAATGGTGCCCGCCTATTCAGCGGACTTGGCGTTTTCTTCAAGGCGTGACCGCTGGCGCAGCTTGAACAAGCGGACAATATTCAGGAAGAATGCCTTCACTACCGCGTAGACCGGCACTGCTAAAATCATGCCGAGAATGCCGCCGAAGCTTCCCGCTCCGATCAACAGCAAAATAATCGTAAGCGGATGCGTATTCAGCCGCTTTCCGATCACAAGAGGAGACAGCAGGTTCCCATCGAGCTGCTGAACGATGACAACCACAATAATCGCAAACAGCGCTTTGGCCGGAGAGTCCATAAAACCAACAATGACAGCCGGCGCAGCTCCGAGGAAAGGCCCGACATAAGGAATGATATTGGTAATCGCCATGACAATCCCAAGAATCAAGGCATACGGCAGCCCGGCAATTAAGTAGCCGATAAAACACGCTGTTCCGACAAAAAGACAGATCAACAGCTGTCCCTGAAAATAAGCCGCAAGCGTATCGGATAAATCTTTAAAAATCTTTAAGCCTTCTGTCCGATAAGAAGCCGGAAGAATTTTTACCGCCAGATGCGGAAAGCGATGTCCGTCTTTCAGCATATAAAAAAGGATAAATGGAACAGTGATAATAACAAGTGTGATGTTTGTCACGACACCAAACACCGCAGATAAACTGGACGTGATATTTTGCGGCAGGTTTTGGAGAAAGCTTGTCAACGACTGTTCAATTTTTGATATCGATACATAATCCTGATTCATCATCCAGGTAAACCATTGGGAATGGGACAAATCTTTTGTCAGCGACTGAATCTGTTTTATATAATCAGGAAGATTGTTAAACAGCCCGGTCACTTGCGATGTTATGACAGGCCCGACTGACGCTGAAACGAAGGCCAGCAAACCGATAAATAGTAAATAGATCAATAGAATGGATAATGTCCGCGGAATTTTTTTCTCAAGCAGGCGGACGACCGGATTAAAAATGAAATACAAAATTCCCGCAATCAGCATCGGGAAAAACAATGTTGAGATAAAAACAATAAACGGCTGAAATACAAATGAAACCTTTGTTGCTACGTAAATAATCAGCAAAACAAATAAAATCTGCAATGTCCAAAAATGGACTTTTGATTTCAACAAGCTTTGTTCCTCCTAGTTTTTCTTTGTCTGTCAGATAAAAGGACTTATACCCCATCATTGTAACAAAAATGAACTCATATCAGAACTCTTAATATAATGAAAGGAGTGTTGATGATGAAAGCAGTGACATACGATAAAGATTCAGAACTGGCTTATATCTATGTCCTTCCTCCAAATAAGAGCAGGAATGTACGGTCTGAGGAGCTTAGAGTCAATGATTGTATCCTGCTTGATATCAGCCAAGACGGCAAGATCGCCGGATTCGAATGTTTTGGTGAGGCAGCACTGCTCTGTGCCCCATTTGCCGGGAAATCCCGGCTATATGTAAAAGATTCAGATGGTTATCATTTTCGTGTTCGCCAACATGCTTCAGTCCATTCCAGCTATACAGTGTACGGCGTCACTTTTTGTTTTTCAGATGGTGACTATCAAGAATTTGCCGGTTTTGACCTTGACGGTACAATGTATCATAGTGCTTTTTTACAGCGCTTAACTGAAAAATAGGACGTCCCGGTGTACGCCTATTTTTCATGCGCAAGCACTGTTAAACCCGCTCACTGTAATCTGGCGTGACGGAAATCATGTGCTGGATTCTGATCAAACAAACAGAATTTCGGGCTCCTTCAATGGTGATATGGTCAGGTTTTACATCGATCAGTCTGCCTCTGACCGTATCTCGTACTGTCTGTATCACGAACCTTGAGCCGATGAGCTTTTTAATGGTCTGATAGACATAAGGATCGACTAAAGAGACCAGTTGCGGACTACCTTGGTTGACCATACTTCAATCCCCTTTTGATGTTTTATCTCAGTTTATGCCGCAATTATGGATAATGACACAGGCTTACCTGATAAAACCAGGAACGCGGGGATTTTAGGAGAATATGTTTGGAAGCGGGTAAAGGAAATGGTGATGAAGCGGAGACAGCGAAGAAAGCTGGCGCTGTTCCGTGAAAAAAGCGGGACTTATACAGGCTTTGTCATGGATGCTTGGGCTTGGTCGATTAATTGGTCCAGCTTTTCTATTTTTTTACGTGCAGTTGAAGGATCGATTTGGCGGTAATGATGGTGGCCTCCCGGCTCTTCATCAAGTTCGTCCGCTTTTTTGACAATCTGCTGCAGCGTGTTTTTATCTAATTCGCCTTCAGGTAAATAAGAATCGGTATGAAGCAAAATGGCAAGGGCAATCTCTTTTGCCGCTTTCGGTTCCTCGCCAAGCCTAATCAGAAGCTTATGAGCCCGTTCCGCCCCTTTAATGGCATGAATGTCATTTCTTTTGTATTTCTCATAATCCCACTTTCCGTCTGTATACCATTCATAATGGCCGATATCATGCAGCAGCGCCGCTTTTGCAGCTAAATCAGGGTTGATGTCATTCTTTATAGACAGCCTGTACGCATGGTAAGCGCAGGCAATCGCATGTGCTACGCCAGAACGCTGTAGATATTTTTGTGCAATTGGATGGGTGAAAACATCCATTAATGTAACCTTTCTCATGGAAACCCCTCCTTTAGATATTTTTAGAATCCTAACATAATTTGCGGAGAAACTCAATTCTTATGTCACATCATTTTGTCTTCTAATCATCATTGTTATACCCTAAAAGCAGAGTTTCAGTCAGTATATGCGGCTGCTCAACTGAATGCGAGGGCGATTGACTTTTTTATAAAAAAAAGAGCAGAAAATGTCTGCTCTACAAAAACTCTTTAATATCGTAAATGCGTCCGTTTTCTGTCCCTGTTTCTAATAAAGAAAGCAGTGTGCCGGCAATAAAGGACGGACTGCGAAGGCTTCCTGTTTCATTTAACTTCCGGAAACGTTCAATGTCGTGGAAATCCTTTTTCGATGAAGAACGGATGACAGCTTGCATCTCAGTGTCCATCACACCTGGTGAGAAAGAAATCATGTTCACTGGCAGCTCTTCATCCTCTTGTTCAAATCCGAATGTCCTCGTAAACATGTCGAGACCGGCTTTTGAGCTGCAATACGCGCTCCATCCCTTATATGGATTTTTGGCGGCGCCTGACGTAATGTTGACAACCGTCTTTTTGCCGCTGTATAAAGCAAACCGTTTTGTAAACAGCTGACTCAAAAGGACGGGCGCAGTCAGGTTCAGTTGATAATGGCGCTGAAGCTCGTCAAGAGACGCTTCGCCGGCGCGTTTGATCGGCGTTACCATTCCGGCGTTATTGATCAGGGTAATACCTGAATAACGATCTGGATTAATGGATGAAAGCAATGTTTCAAATTGCTGTTCAGCTTCTGCGAGATTGATGAGGTCTAATTGATGCTGCGTCAGTTTTTCGTGAGAGACATCCGCTTTCGTTCTAGATAAGGCATGAACTTCATGACCCTTCTCTAAAGCCTGTAATGCAATGGCTTCACCCAGTCCTTTTGACGCTCCGGTGATGATATATAGTTCCATTAGAAACAACCTCCTCCTTCCATTCCTATTGTACGGTACCGCTTTTGCACAACACAAGCACAGGGCCTATGCCTTTTTGTTCTCCTGCGCTATGACTTTTGGGATGAGGAATACAATGCTTGCAATTCCGAGCAGGATCAGCACAATATAGATAATCGGAAGCAGCAATGAAGATGTTTCTTGTCCTTCTTCTGTTTCCGTGGATGACGTCTTTGTCATTGGTTTTTCAGCAAACGTAATCCCGAGCTGTTTCGACTGAGCTGCAATCGTGTTGGATTCTTCGGGATTTGTTGATGTAAACAAATCTTTTATTAGCTCGGCGTCCTTGTCCTCGGGCTTATCAAAAGTGATATCCTTCTGTTCCTCAGGCAGTTCTGTTTTCTCTTCATAGTAGGTATCTTCATGCAAATAATTCGTATCGATTTCAATGTCTTTTTTTTCATATTGGTTTGGCGCGACATCTGTATTTTCCCCGGTTTCGGCAGCGGCGGCAGAGGGTATGAAAAGGGAAAAGGAGAGCATACAAATCATGATCCCCTTTTCCATGCTGCGATTACGCTTCATACGTTTCATCGCTTTCTGCTGTGTGTTCGGCCATCATCCGGATGATCAACGGCAAAGCTGCGGCAATCACCGTAATGATCAGCAGAACCGTTATTCCCATTGTAAACAAGTGTCCTGTACCGTACTGGATGTCGATATATACTTTCGAAACCGGATCTTCAAATGTAAAGTTCGGCATGATCAAATCAATAAGCGGTGCGACATAGAATAGAATCATTGCCGCTGAAGCGACCCATCCAGGGATCGAACCGAATCTGAATGCTGTCCTAATGAAGGCAGAGCTTGCGACCAGCAATAGAATCGTAAACACCGACCACTTAATCGTCTGATCGTCCGGCAGTGAATAAATATTCAAACCGAACAAACTGATCATGAGTCCGACAAGGATATTCAGAATTCCGAATAGCGCTCCTTTGACGAGAAGCGGCGCGTTTTGGTAATACGAGCTGAAATAGCCGATTAACAGACTGCTGATCAACACAATGACAAGGATGACAACCGGCGGTACCGTTTGAATTTTTTCTTCCGGAACCTCTCCGCTGATTTTAAGCGGATTCGCCAAGTAGTCATATACATAGCCGTTGTTTTGCCCGTCTACTAATGTATTTCCGAGTATACCGTATACGTCATTGCGCACGAGTTTCGTAGAAGCGACATTTTTCCCCCAGTTGTTGTTTAAGGTGTCAGCTTTCGCCTGAACATCATTGACGCTTTGCTGCATATTCGTCGTGTAATCAATAATGCCTGACTGGCGATCAGACAATGACCCCATCATGTCTGACATTTGCAGCACTTCCTGGCCGACTGTATCTTGGACACTCAGTGCCATTGTGCCAGACAGCCCGTCGTTACTGAACGTCGCAGCTTCTTGCGTTGTGCCCGTTACGAGCTGTTCTGTCGCTTTTGCGGCACTTTCAGAGATTTTCGTCAGTTCGTCGAGAACACCCGCTTGAGTGTCACGGATGAAGCCGCTGTAGTCCTCCGTAAATTTGGTCATGCCGTCGATGAAGCTGTTAATATCTTCATCGGTTTGCATCGTGTTGTTTTTTAGATCTTCCCAGCTGGCTGATTCTGCAGGTGTGAGAGCCAGGACTGATTTGACTTTGTCCTGCTGGCCGTTAATAGCGCCGGCTTTTGCAGTGCTGTCTATCGTACCGGATAATACAGAGTCATAAACAGACAAATATTTATAGTATCTCATTAAAGCGGAGATGCTTTCTGTATTGATTTCTCCGGAGAATTGAAGCTGATCTTTATTTTCCAGCTCGCGAATCGCGCTGTAAATCCCTTCGAACTCCCGCTGCCGTTTCGCTTCGAGTCTTTTGAGTTTATCATCGAGCGTTTTCACTTGGTCTTTGAGATCATCTATTTCATCATTAAGACCGTCCATTTGCTCCTTCAATTCCTCGAGCTTCTTCTTCAGCGCTTCATTATGTGTATTTTCTTTTTCCTTCAGCTCTTCTTCGATTTGCTTAATTCGTTCTGATGCTTTGCTGAGCTGTTCTTTTGCTTTTGCGATATCAGAAATTTCGTCGTTTCCGGTTTGACCTTCGTCCTCAGGCTGAGTCGTGCCACCGTCGCCTCCTGAATCTCCGGTTCCGTCTTCATTTGCCAGCTGAATAAATTGAAGGGCTGAATCAGATGAAGCAGTCTGTTCGGCAGATGTGCCCGTTTCGGTTTGTCCGCTGTCTGACTTCCCATTAGAGGCATCACCGTTCTGCTCCTGACCGTCTGTTCCCTGCTGCTGGTCTTGATCCTGAGTATTGCCGTCCGTTTTTCCGTCATTCCCGGTATCATTATTGTTATCATTGTTTCCGGTGTCTCCCTGTGTATCATCGGGATTTGTGTTGTTTCCGTCATCAGGTTTGTCAGGGTTGTCAGTGGACGGCTCGTCAGTTCCCGGCTTTTCAGTTCCCGGGTCCTCTGGCATTGGCTCCTCTTTTTCAGGCTCCTTCAGATTGTCTGAGATATCCTGAATATCCGCCGCGATGGTTTTCAGTTCTTCACGCTGTTTTTCAAGATCAATTTTCAGTTCTTCAGGATCTTCTTCTTTCGGGTCTTTAACTTCGTCATTTGTACCATTATCTCCACCAGGCCGCGGGTCCACTTTCACAACAGTGAGCGCCTCACGCGCTTCAACTAGCCGTTCGTACACCTGGTTTAGTGCAGCCTGTCTTGATGCGACCTGGTATTGATTAATTAAATCGCTTTGTATCTTCGCCATACCAAGTTCCTGCTGAGGCACTTGACCCTCCCTAAGTTGCTGGGCATTTGCCAACACTGTACTTGTTTGTGCAAGCTGTGTTTTCGCTTGGCTGATCCCAGTTGCCAGTCCGCTCATGCGTTCGCTGAACTGATTCGCCTTTTGCTGTGCTGTGATTGCATCCAGACCTGTCTGGATTTGCTGCTGAGTTGAATCCTGGGCTGCCAAAAGCAGTTTTTTCTGATTTTCTTGATATTCTTTGTATCTTTCAACGGTATCAATGAAATCTTTCAGCGTGTTTTTGGCTTCCTCCGCTGTTGAAGCTTTTTCTTTTGTCGTGCCCTGCGCTTCGTTCATTGATTTCTTCAGCTCATCGATTAAGTCTTTTTGCTGTTTGATTTCGCCTGCTAAATCATTAGAGCTTGGTTTGTAAAAGTTGTACATGACATTCTGGAATTCAGATTCTTTATTGACGATTTTGTCAAATTCTCCTCTGATGTTGTCCACTTTTTGTGAAACAAAGTTCCAGTATAAGGCCGACATTTTTTTGTTCATTGTCTTTTGCGCATCCTCAAGCTCACGCTGAACTTTTTCTTTGTTGACCGCATTCAGGTTATCTTGAATGCTGAATTCGAGCGTTGCTTTTTGGGGATGATCTTTGTCATAGCTCAAAATATTTTTTGAGAAATCTGAGGGAATGTAGACGATCGCATCGTATTTCTTTGATGCGAGACCAGTCTCGGCCGCGCTTCGGTTTACGACTGTCCATGAATAATTGGGACGTTCACCCAGAACGGTCGCTACTTCCTTGCCGAACTGGGCGGATTTGTCCTCTTCATCAGATTTTACCTCATCACTCAATACGCCTGTGTCTTCATTCACCACCGCGATTTGCCGTGTGGAATTGACTGCTTTCTTCGTCGGATCGTCTCCGATAAAGCGGAAAAACAAAACCGGCAGCAGCAAAATGATGATGACGGCGGATATTAACTTGATCAAGCTTTTTCGTTGTTCTGTCATCTAGCACTCTCCCTTTCAGCAGAACATAAAGGAATTTGAACTTTTTGCTCCTTCCCGTTTTCCACAACATATCCGAAGCCCGGCTGAATCTCAGGCTCCTGTCTTTGGTACGGGAGAGGAATGACATTTTGCTCAGATTTTTTCATCAGCAGAATCGCATGGCGAATTTGCTTCATCTCTGTCGTCAAGGAGTCATAGCCTTTTGAGAATTCGCTGTGATTTCCGCCCGGGATAAAGCTGAACCCAAGATGCGCATATGATTTCATGAAATTTGCCAGACGGTCTTGTATTCTCGTATCAATCGTCTGCTGGAATCTCGTAATCCCGTCAATCATCAGCACCACTTGTGAGAATCGCAGATTTTGCGCATCTCCCTGGCGGACGGCTTCTACATACATGGCTTCTCTTGTTTTGAAAATATCTTCTGCTGTTTCGATCCACTGCTCAATATCTTCTTTCGTTTCCAAATATGAGACATCTGATTCCTTCGCATATTGGGACAAGCCGCGGTCAATTGAGTCAAACAGGCCGATCATTTCGGTTTCATCATCTATCAGATGTTCAAGCATTACTTTTAAGACGTTTGTTTTCCCGCGCTGGGTCTGGCCTAAAATCAGGCAGTGCTTGTGCTTGCCCAAATCAAAATAGACTGGGCTGACTGTTTCTTCATGAAGCCCGATCGGTACTGATAAAGGCTTGCGTTCCAGCTTGAAGCGGAGAGAAAATTCTCTCGTCGACAGACTCTCAGGCAGCATTGGAATCGGTGCCGGCTGCTCCATTGAAGCAAAGCGCTCCTGAAGATGCTGAACGTCTAATTTCAGCCCGTTGAACATGCTGATATCATCGTCCGCGTCAACAGGCAGGAACATTTGCGCGAAGTAAAGCTCTTCCTTTTGAATGATGACGCGCCCCGGAATCGGTTCAAGATTGAACTTCGGCCGTCCGTAAATGGAATATCCCTCAGATTGATCCATGAGATAATGGACAACCTTTGTTTTCAAGTTATTTAATAATGACTGGCGGACCGCATTCACACGCGTTGCTGTCAGCATGAAGTAGATGCCCAAGCTCTGTCCGTCTCTGGAAAGCTGGACAAATTCCGATTCAAGCTCATGCATCTCATCCTTGACGATGTCAAAATTGTCAATGGTGATGAATATGAACGGAAGCTCTTCTTCGCTCAGCGCATTGTACATTTTGATGTGGCTGATTTCTTTTTCCCTGAACAGACGTTTACGGCGGTCAATTTCTTCTTTGATTCGAATCATGAACTTTTCAATTTTTCTTGATTGGTCCATCAGGAAGTAATCCGCGGTATGCGGGAGCTTCGCTAATGGCAGAAGCGTTCCGTTTCCGAAATCAAAGATATAGACATGAAGCTCTTCAGGTGTGTATACATCCGCAAAGCTCATCAGGAACGTTGCGGCTGTAATCGATTTTCCATAGCCGGAAGAGCCGAATATGCCGATATTTCCGTCTTCCATCATCTTATAAGCAATCGGCGCCTGTCTTTGCAGATCAGGTTCATCGACATACGCGAAGTGGAAATGGTCTTTTTCCTCTGAAGGGAAAAGAGTGCGCGGGATACGTTCCGCGAGCGGCGGCAGCCAAGGGCTTGACAGCTTCTCGATTCCCATTTCATCTTGGATGCGTTCAATTTCGTCAACTACAGCTTCGATTTCTGTTTGAACATCTTTTTTCGCGATATCTTCGGTATCCACTTCAGAAAGCGGGATCAGACCCGTATCCGTGACGATCGCAATCTCATCCTCTGTTCCGTAGACTTCCTCTAAGTAAGGCGCCCCGCTCCAGGCGGATTGGAACAGCTCATACACTTCATTGTTTCCGACCTGCAAATAACCGCGTCCTGTCACGGTAATGTTTGCGGCATCGCTGTTTTTCAAAATTTCTTTACTGTCGGTGGCATCCTGAACCTTCAGCGCTACTTTAAAGCGCGAGTTACTCCAGATCTGGTCGTCTATGATGCCGCCCGGCTTCTGTGTCGCCAAAATCAAATGAACGCCGAGGCTTCGCCCAATACGCGCGGCACTGACAAGCTCCCTGATAAAATCAGGCTCCTCGCTTTTGAGCTCGGCGAACTCATCAGAAATTAAGAACAAGTGAGGCATCGCCACTTCTGCTTTCCCCTGCTTGTACAGCTTTGTATAGTCATTGATGTGATTGACTTGATACTGATCAAATAGGCGCTGCCTTTTTTTTAGCTCACTTTTAATGGAAGCTAGCGCACGCATACTGAAGTTTTTGCTGCCTTCAATATTCGTGATTGTGCCGAGCAGATGAGGAATGTTGCGAAACGGCTGCGCCATCCCTCCGCCCTTATAGTCAATTAATAAGAAAGCCGCTTCATGCGGGTGAAAATGCACCGCAAGTGACAGGATGTAAGTCTGGAGAAATTCACTTTTCCCTGACCCCGTTGTACCCGCAAGCAACCCGTGCGGACCGTGAGCTTTTTCGTGAAGGTTCAGATACACAATGTCATCTTTTCCCTTATAGCCGATCGGCACTGACAGCGACTTCGACGATTCACTCGTCAGCCATCTTTGCTGAATGCCGATTTCTTTTACTTCCTTCGCATGGAAAAGCTCCAGGAACGATACCGTTTCCGGAATGGAATTCGTAATGCCGACCTGGTGATTCAACGTCCGCAGTGTGCGTGAGAACCGTTCATTGTCCCCGCGTTGATGATGATCAAGGCGGAACGGAATTCTTACCGCTTTTTTCTTCTGTATTAAAATGTCGCCTTCATGCTCATTGATGTAGCGGACAAGAGTCGTAATGTTTTCCGACAAGCTTTCCTTTGTTTCTGCGGCCACAATTGTAGAGATGCCCAGATGCTCATGCTGCCCTTCTAAATATTCGAGAATGACGTGCTCTGAGATCAGCTGCTGATTCGTGATGATAAATACAAAATGCGGTTTGAACTGCAATTTTTCTTTGTCATCTTCGAGATCGCGCTCTCTGATTAATTCGTAAAGTGAAGACAGGAGCTGATCTCGGGTTTGCTCATTATATATAAACCCTTTCGCATAAATATGGGGCATTTGAAATTGCGGAAGCCACTTCATCCACTCCCAGTCTTTATACTCTTCTTCATGAAAAATAAAAACGAAACGCAGATCGTGATAGCTATTGAAGAACGCCAGCTGTCCGATCAGCTGGTGAATCTCATTTTTCACAATTTGCGATTTACCGACAAGCCCCATCGGACCTTCCGCCAAATCCACCGTAACCGGCGCATTGCGGATGTCCTTATAAACACGCTGCATGTGCTGCGATTTTTCCATGAGGTCATCAATATCACGATTGGCCAAGTCTCCGCCGCTCATATTGATTTCGTAGCTTGAAGGGACTGTTCCCGTCCC
Source organism: uncultured Bacillus sp. (assembly GCF_958411575.1). Classification (NCBI taxonomy): domain Bacteria; kingdom Bacillati; phylum Bacillota; class Bacilli; order Caryophanales; family Bacillaceae; genus Bacillus; species uncultured Bacillus sp. The sequence goes on along the minus strand of NZ_CATYRA010000006.1, from coordinate 211,073 downwards.
CAGCCGCAGCTGGAGATAATCCTTGCTTTCAAGCGATTTTTCCCAGATCCGGTCACTGATTTCACTTGTTAGGTATTTCATTTGTTCGAACGAAGGGAAGTGAAATTCAAGTACCTGCTTTTGCTTTTCAGCTAGCGCCTGAAGCTCTTTCCGCTTATTGTCTAGGTAAAGCTTATATACGCGCTCCCGTTTTTCCTCGCGTTTTTTCCGCTGGTTTTTATCCCGGAAATATTGCACCGTCGAGGTAATGAGGGTCATCATAAACATCGCCAGAGAAACGAGTATGAATATGCCGCGCGGCTGGATGATGGCGACAACGCCCATCACGATCAGCATGACAAGCGGCGGCAGAATGACGAGCCACAGCCCTCTGTTGGTTTGATCGCTCTCCTGAGAGGGAAAACTGAAAGAAACGCGGTCATCCGGCAAATCGTACACCATCCGCGGCGTTCTTCTGTACTGCGGATATTTTTTCTGCATCTCTGTGCTCGGTTTGACCGTTTCTGTTAATGCTGTTTCAAACGGTGCAAAATGAACAACTTCTAAAAGGTCTTGTTCCGTCACTCTCATTTGCGTAAAATTCCAGAAAATCTCATCCCCCGGTTGGAGCGGTGTATTGGCGATGATCTTCTCTCCGTTCAAGAAGATCGTCCCGCTTTCAGGATGAACCGACCAGCTTCTGCCGACACGAAGCAAAGAAAACGTGCTTTGTTCTGCAAAAGCAAAATTTTGCGGATTCAAATAAATATCTGCATTTGTTTTTTCTGAAGAGCATATGATTTCATCCCGGTTCCCCGTAAAATAAACGGATTTCTCAGGCTCACTGCCCATCAAGATCAAGCGAATACTCTGCTGATCCGATTGGAGAATAAATGATATATCCGGCTCAATTGTGCCAAGACAATCATTTCCCTGGAAAACTTCGTATTGGCCGCCGGATTCCTTTCTTTGAAGAGAAATCACTCCGCTTTCAAACGGAATGGTGCCGATCGTAACGGAATCCTTCACATCAGGCCCTATAGTCACCGGATGGGACGACGGGAGGTCAGACAGTTTCAGTTTTTGAACGTTATTTTGGTAAAAAACCCATAATAGACTCAAATGGCGAACCCCCTAACGGCCGACTGGCAGCATGCGATGACCTGCGCTTCATGTCTCACGTTATTTGTCATCTTTTTTCTCATCTTTCTTTTCTGTTTCTTTTTCTTTCTTCGCTTGTTCTTCTTTTTTCGCTTTTTCCTCGGCTGCGGCTTTTTCTTCTGCCGCTTTCTCTTCAGCTTGTTGTTTTTCTTCGGTTGTATCAGTTGGTGAAGACTCAGTATTCGATTCTTTTTTCTGTTCAGCGTTAGCTTTATTCACTTTATCAAGTTCGCTGTCTACAGAATCAAGTTCTTTTTGAGTTGCTTCATCATTACTATCCTCAGCTAAGAGCTGCTGTTTATATTTATAAAGGCCAAGCCAAATGTATGGGTTATACTCGAGCTTATGTCCAATACTGATCGCTTCTTTATAATCCCCTCTACCAATATCAATCCAATAAAGGAAATGCTGCGGTTCAGATTGCAATGTCACTAGCTTCTCAATATTATCCCGTTGATAATCTAAAAGCTGTTTTTCAACTTCTACATAGGAATAAGCAAGCTGATACTGCACCGATTCAGGCAGGCTTTCTGCATCGTACTTAGACAGTGTGCTGATAACTTCACTGTACTGCTTATTTAGGAAAGCTCGGTTGCTGTCCACTATCGCCTGGTGCTTTGGCTGTGCGAAAAATAATGAGTACATCGAATAAATAAGGGCGGGTACAAGCAAAACAATGAGCCCCAGGCCGATATATCGCTGGATGTTCCATTTCTTTCTCGGGATATGTATGTAGGTTTTCGCTTTAGCTTCGAGCTCATCGATATGGGTTTGAATCAGCTCGAGCAGGTCATCATAGGACGCCGTATCCAAAATCGCCTTAGCCTCTGCGGAGAACGTCAGCGTTTCATTAAATTTCAGGTAGTCTTCAAAATCAAAAGCGCCGTCAACTGCCAAAGCTGCTGCCGCTTTCAGCTCCCTCCACACTCTTTCCTCATCATGCTCGTAAGGAGGAATGCTTTCTTTTACTCCATAATGGAGAAAATAAGGCGTTAGGCCTTTATCGAATACAATGTTTTCAGGAGCGACAATCAAATTCAGCCTCGTCAGATTGTGCTGCTGTACAGCTTGAACAAGCTGATAGGCAAACTGCCATTTGCTTTTTTTATCTTTTGCCTTTATTACGCGGAATGCTTTATAGGAGGGAGGAGGTTGGATTGTGATGATCACTTCATCATCCGTCACATCGATCTCTTTATGAAAAAATGGATTTACATCTTTGATCACGTTGGCTTCGAGACCGTCCAGAAGCTTTATTTTTTCCCGCTGAAAGGTAAATGTATAGCCGCCATCTGTTTTCTCGGTAACGGCTTCTAATTGGTTTTCTAAATATGATTTTTGTTTACCTGACATTCAACCAGATCCTTTCATAATATTTCAAGCCGGTCTCCGTTTGTAATGCCGCAATCAGACAGCTTGCATTCTCCGGAAAACACCGCATCCTTATTAACCACTCTGATCCAGTGCCCTTCGCGCGGAGGTATAGCTACGCTTTGAGCCTGCCAAGCAATATCAATTACTTTTTTCACCGGGTGGTAATCTGACAGCCTGAGATCAAAGACACTGCCGTTATAATGTTTCAAATCTATTGTAATATCAATATACATTTTAGGATCACCCTTACATAGAAAGAGCGCCGTCTTCTCGTGAATCAGGCGCTCCTTCCCTTTCATACTGTTATCCGCGGATTTGATTTGCGATGTCTTGGTCAGTAGACTCAAGTGTATTTGCTGTTTGATCAAGCTGTTGGTTCACATCTTGAAGCAAATCTGACATTTTGATAAATGAAGGTTTGAGCTGCTCGTATTGATCTGCGAACGCTTCGCTTGAAGCACCTTCCCACATGCTTTTCAAATCAGAGATCATGCGATTTAAACGATCAACCTGATTTAATACTTCTTGGCTTTCAACGCCGTATTGCTTCGCCATCGCTCTTAGCTCTTCGGGTGTGACACGAATTAATCCTGCCATATTCCTCATTACCTCCTGTGCCATCAGCCTAAATATGGGCTAATTCACTTATTTTTAGAACGTCATTATTATAAAAACAGTTTTCCGGCACAGTCAAACAAATATGTTTTAATTTTACAAAATGAGTCCAATGGTTTATCCCAACTCACTTAAAAATGACATATATTGTTAAACAAGTAGGTTTATTTTCTTAATCTCCTCTTCATTCTCCGAATAATCCAAAAGACCCAAATGATTCACCAACTCCCAAAAAAAACCTTTCAGAAAATTTGATGCTACAGCACCATTTCTGAAAGGTTCAGTTTTTTCTTTCCTTAATCAGTCTTGCCCCCGATGACTTTCTTAGAAGGGTAATAGGATAAGTTTCGTATCATTTAAGGCATACAACTGTAGTGTAAAAAGGCGAATGCACCGCCAATCATATATTAAGACGTTTCTCTCAATATGCCATGTACTTGTTTTTTGGCTTCCTCTCTTTGTTGTTGATTTTCCCAAACAACAACAATCATAATAAAAGGAAGGGGATGTAATGTCAAAGAAAAATCAAGCATGAAAAGTAGGGAGATTTATGACCATGCCGAATGATCCGTTTAAATACAGTTTTGACAGACTTGAAGATGTAGCTGATCATATCAGCGACGTTCTGCGGTGCCCGATCACCATAGAGGATGTTAACCACAAGCTGCTTGCCTACAGCACACACAGCGACTGCACAGATCCTGCCCGAACGTCTACAATCATTGGCAGAAGAGTGCCCGAGAAGGTCATTAACAAGTTGTGGAAAGACGGGACGATTCCAGCTCTTTTAAAAACGGACCAGCCGATCAGAGTAAAGCAAATAGATGAAGTTGGACTAAGCAGTCGCGTTGCCATTTCCATTTGGAAAAACAACCAAGTGCTTGGCTTCATATGGGCGCTTGAGATCCAAAAAACATTGTCTGACGATGATCTGAAGACATTGCAAATGGCGGCAAAAGCAGTGAAAAACAAGCTTCTCAAACTCCAAATCAGAAAAACGAAAAATGAAGAACGCAGCCAAGAGTTTTTCTGGAAAATGCTGACCGGACACATTCATCAGGAGCATGACATGGCGGATGGCTTCCACAAGCTTGGAATGGCTGCCCCTTCTGAGTTTTCCGTTATGATCATCCGGATAAACGGCGAGCTGACTGAAAAAATCGAACAGCAGCTGCAATATTTGCAGGAAACGACCCAGCAGGTTCACGTGCTGCTGACAACCGTAGATTCCAATGAACTCATTATTTTAACCGCCCCTAAAACAGATCACCCTTTTCAAGATTTAAAGCAGTTTGCTTTAAGTACGCAAAAACAGCTGAAAGAACGTTATAAAATAGAAGACGTTTCTATCGCTTTTGGCGGAATATACCATTCTATTTCTTTTGTCTCCCGCTCCTATCAGGAGGCATTGTCGGTCTTAAAAGCAAAGGAACGGTTCGCAGAAGAGACAAAACATCTTTTCAGTTTTTCTGAGTTAGGCATTTATCAATACTTGGATATCTTAGATGAAAAACGGAAACAGACTGGATATTTTAACTATTCGCTTTCCAAACTGGAACAATATGATCGAGATCACCAGTCAAATATGGTAGAAACACTAGAGCGTTTTATTGAAGCAGACAGCAACGTGAATACAGCCTCCAAGGTGTTAAATATACACGTTAATACGTTGAATTACCGTCTCAAGCGTATCAGCCAGATCGCTGAAATCGATTTAAAAAATGTGAATCAAAAATTCACCATCTATTTAGATATCAAGCTTCGGCACATGGATTTGTGAAATTTCACAAATCCATGTTTTTTTATTTTCTTTTTCAAACAAAGAATTTTCTTAAGAATCAAGCTACACTAAAAACATCACAGATACAGGAGGAGACAGATATGATCATAGGGGTTCCTAAAGAGATAAAAAACAATGAAAACCGCGTTGCATTAACACCTGGAGGCGTTTCTCAGCTCATTTCAAACGGCCATCGGGTGCTGGTTGAAACAGGCGCGGGCCTTGGAAGCGGATTTGAAAATGAAGCCTATGAGTCAGCAGGAGCGGAGATTATGGCTGACCCGAAACAGGTATGGGACGCCGAAATGGTCATGAAGGTCAAAGAACCGCTGCCGGAAGAATATGTCTACTTCCGCGAAGGGCTTGTGCTGTTTACGTACCTTCATTTAGCAGCTGAGCCTAAGCTGACACAGGCCTTGAAAGATAAAGGGGTTACGGCGATCGCATATGAAACGGTTAGTGACGGCCGGACATTGCCGCTTCTGACGCCGATGTCAGAGGTTGCAGGCAGAATGGCAGCGCAAATCGGAGCGCAATTTTTAGAGAAACCTAAAGGCGGTAAAGGCATTCTGCTTGCCGGAGTGCCAGGCGTTTCCCGCGGAAAAGTAACGATTATCGGAGGAGGCGTAGTCGGCACAAACGCGGCGAAAATGGCTGTCGGCCTCGGGGCAGACGTGACCATCATCGACTTAAACGCAGACCGCCTGCGCCAGCTTGATGACATCTTCGGCCATCAGATTAAAACGTTAATTTCTAATCCGGTCAATATTGCAGATGCTGTGGCAGAAGCGGATCTTCTCATTTGCGCGGTCTTAATTCCGGGAGCTAAAGCTCCGACTCTTGTCACTGAGGAAATGGTCAAACAAATGAAACCGGGTTCAGTGATTGTTGATGTTGCGATCGACCAAGGCGGCATCGTCGAAACTGTCGACCATATTACTACACATGATCAGCCGACATATGAAAAACACGGCGTTGTCCACTACGCTGTGGCGAACATGCCGGGCGCTGTCCCTCGTACATCAACAATCGCCCTGACTAACGTTACTGTTCCATACGCGCTGCAAATCGCTAACAAAGGGGCAGCAAAAGCGCTCGCAGACAATGCGGCACTGAGAGCTGGTTTAAACACAGCAAACGGACATGTGACCTATGAAGCTGTGGCAAAGGATTTAGGATATGAGTATGTTCCTGCCAAGAAAGCTTTAGAGGATGAGTCATCTGTTGCGGGTGCTTAATGACATTGAGCTTGCAGAAAGATTTCTGCAGGCTTTTTTTTCTTTTTAAAAGGAAAAAAGAGACCATTTCACGAACTAAAACAATGAAACTTGATCATAAAGGAGGCTTCATATGGCTGTTCAGCAATATGGCGTGTTAAAAGGCATTGTCTTAGATATGAAACGGGAAACTGATGATGACAGTCCTCATTTCCAAGTCAAAGTGCTCGGTGAAGAGAATACGTATTACAGGTGCGCCATCAATGTGATGTCCAGTTCTGAGGAATCTGAGGTATTGTATTTGGCTGACGATCAGTTTGATTCAAGCTCCATTACGATCCTTCCGAACATGCCGTATGGATATACAAAGATCAATGAGGGAAACCGTGAAGTGGCGCTCGATTATGTGCGGGGCAATTTGTTTGATCCGCGGGAAATGAAGCCTTTGCCGCATGAAATCACGGGACCTGATAATGATTTAAATGATTTTATTGAAACGTATATGAAGAAAGCGCAAGAAGAGAAAGCACCAGTTTATATATTCGGTTCAAAATTCGGGCCGGAACAGGCTGCAGATAAAATATTCGGTTTTACCCCGACCAACGGCATGCACAATATCCATATGAATCAAGGGAATGCAATGGATAGCCGCTGGAAAAAAGACAACGGCTCTTGGCATGACGGAGGCATTCTGATTCAATTCGCCGATCAGTGGGCCGCTGTGTTTTTAGCATTTTTATCTCAATCTTGGTGTACGGATGAAAACGGAAACCCGGTCAGAGATTGTGATCATACCCAAACGTCTGCGTAAATAGAAAAAGAGGCTGCGGCAAGCAGTCTCTTTTTCATGCTATTACACATTTTCAACAGGCTTTAGGCTGTTGGGCCTCATATCGCTCCAATGCGATTGGATATAGACCAGACAAGCTTCACGCCCTTTTTGCTCATGAACGACTGTCCAGCCGCTCGGCACATCTATAAAACCGGGCCATAGGGAATATTGGCCCTCTTCATTAATCAGCACCAAATATGTGCCATCCGCATTTTCAAAAGGATTTGCCATCTCTTTCTTCCCCCTTATTTATTCATCTCTTCCAGTTTGACAGCGAGAACCTTGCCGATTTGAGCGAGCGGTTCCGGCTGACAAAGATCTTTATGGCGGCAGTCAATGTCGATTTGTTCAATTTGTCCGTTAATATAAGGCTTCCACGAATCCGGTTCAATCGGATCAAACCATTCAGGTATGATTGTTGATCTGAAAAACAAGACATTTCCACGGAAGGTTTTCGGCTTATATGAGCCTAAAATGCCGACAGAATTGACATACGTATTCTTTAGATTTAAAATGACTGATTCATCCAGGCTTGCAAGCGCGCTGCCGTCACGGCGAAGAATCTCAATTGCCGTTTCAAAATCAAGCGGTTTGTCCCCTAGGCTATCTGGGTCGTACCCGCCTAACGCCAGAAGGGCAATTAGCGCTTCCTCATCATCTGGCGCCTTTTTTATAGGAAGGAAATGGTTCGGATAGGCGTCCAGCATCACCAATAGGGATACTTCTTCCCCATGATTTTGCAGCTGGGTTGCCATCGCTTGAACGACATTCCCGCCCAGAGACCAGCCTAGCAGATGGTACGGGCCTTTCGGCTGGACCGTTCTGATTTGTTCAATGTAATCGGCAGCCATGTCATCAAGTGTTTTCGGAAGCTCTTCCCGCTGTCCGATTCCCCGTGCCTGCAAGCCGTAGATCGGATAATCTGTTCCTATGTTTGTCATCAAACCGGCATAGCACCAGCTGAGTCCGCCTGCCGGATGCACACAGAATAAAGGAAGCTTGTCTCCGCTTGTTCGGAGCGGCAGCAGAACGTCGAGTGCGCTTTGGCTTGAGCCCATCTCAAGTCTTTCTGCAAGCCCGGCTACAGTCGGCGCTTCGAATAGGTTTCCGATGCTGAGTTCTACGCCTAGTGCTTCGCGAATGCGGCTCATCAGCTGTACAGCAAGCAAGGAATGTCCGCCTAAATCAAAGAAACGGTCATCAATGCCGACACGCGGCAAGTGAAGCACCTCCATAAACAGGTCACAGAGGATTTCTTCCTGCGGCGTTCTCGGTCCGCGTCCTGTCACTGCCGCTGCGAAATCCGGAGCGGGCAGCGCTTTACGGTCAAGCTTTCCATTCGGTGTCAACGGCAATTCTTTCATCGTTACAAAGGCAGAAGGCACCATGTAATCTGGCAGTCTCTCAGCAGCATATTTGCGCAGTTCCGCCGTATCAATTGTGTCTTCTAAAGAAGGTATGACATAAGCTGCCAAACGTTTATCTCCCGGCTGATCCTCACGCACGATTACTGCCGCATCTTCAAGTCGCGAATGCTGAACTAGCGCCGCTTCAATTTCTCCCAGTTCAATTCGGAAGCCCCGAATTTTCACTTGGTGATCGGCACGGCCGACATAGTCAAGAGAGCCGTCAGCGCGGAGACGGGCCACATCCCCAGTGCGGTACATTCGGGTACCCGGAGGACCGAACGGATCAGCTATGAAGCGGTCCGCTGTTAATCCAGCCCGGCCTAAATAGCCTCGTGCCAACCCCGCTCCTGATACATACAGCTCTCCAGCAACACCCGGCGGGACCGGCTGCAAGCGCTCATCCAGCACATAAACACCAAGATCGGGAATGCCGCAGCCGATCAAGCTGTTTGCCCGTAAAGCTGCCATGCTTCGGTCTAATTCGATATAGCTCACATGCACAGTCGTTTCTGTAATACCATACATATTGATAAGCTGCGGTCTATTTTCAGGGTGGCGGTAATACCAATCCTCTAAACGGCTGAGTTCTAGCGCTTCTCCGCCAAAAATGATATAGCGCAGACTGAGCGCCTGACCGAGATCCGATTGCTCCCGTTCCGCCTGCATTAACTGATAGAAAGCAGATGGTGTCTGATTCAGAACGGTCACACCCTCTTTTACCAGCAGGCGCAGAAACGCTTCTGGCGATCTGCTGACGTGATGTGGCACGATCACAAGACGTCCGCCATGCAGCAGAGGACCCCAAATCTCCCACACCGAAAAATCAAACGCATAGGAATGGAACATGGTCCAGATATCGTCTGAGCTGAAATGGAACCAGTGATCAGTCGCTGCAAATAAACGCGTTACGTTTTGGTGAGGAATCATCACACCTTTAGGAACACCCGTTGAGCCTGATGTATAAATGACATACGCCGTATTCAAAGGAGAAAGCGGCTGAATTCTATCCGTATTGCTCGGATTCTCAGCTGGGTATGTGTTTAGTTTCTCTGCCAGTTCGGGATCATCCAACACGATTCTCGGCACGTTTTCCGCTGGCGGAATGTACTCTGCAGCTTTTGTGTTCGTCATGATAAACGCCGGCTGCGCATCTTCCAGCATAAAAGCGATTCGGTCAGCCGGATAGTCAGGATCGAGAGGCAGATAAGCCGCGCCGGCTTTCAGCACCGCTAATAGCCCGACAGCCATTTCCAATGACCGAGGAAGTGCCAAAGCCACAAATTGCTCCGGTCCGACGCCTTCGCTGATCAGCATTCGGGCAAGCCGATTTGCTCTTTCATTCAGCTCTGCATAGCTCAGTGACTGATCTTCACAAACAACGGCAATGGCCTCAGGACTTAAAACAGCCTGCTTCTCAAACTGCTCCGGCAAACATGCATGCGGAATCTTTTCAGAAACACTTTGCCAATCTGTCACCATGCTGCTGCGCTCCTCCGGTGCAAGGATGTCCAGATTTCCAATTTGCTGGTCAGGATCAGATTCGGCAGCCTCCAGCAGGCGCATCAGACGGTCAGCAAGAGCCTGAGCAGTTGCCTGCTTGAAAAGATCAGTGCTGTACTCGAGCAGTCCTTCCAATCCGTTTGGAGTCCCGTCAGCAAGACGATTTTCACTGATTTCCAGCGTCAAATCAAACTTGGCAGAACCGACACTGTGGATCCGCAGGCTGCTTTCCATGTCAGGAAGATTCAGTTCAGCGTCCGGTGTGTTTTGGAACGCAAACATGATTTGGAATAAAGGATGCGTCCCACGCGAACGAGCCGGATTGAGCACCTCTACGAGTCTCTCAAACGGCAGATCCTGATTTTCATAGGCTGCCAGATTCACTTCCCGCACTCTGTCAAGAAGCTCACGGAAGCTTGGGTCACCGGACGTATCGGTTCTGAGCACCAGTGTATTGATAAACAGTCCCACAAGATCGCCTAGCGCATCATCATTCCGCCCCGCGATCGGGCTGCCGATCGGAATGTCAGTCCCCGCCCCGAGTCTTGTCAATAAAGCTGCGAGACCAGATTGAAGCACCATAAACAGGCTCACTCTATTTGCGCGAGCCAGATCCTGCAATCGCTTGTGCAGCTCAGGCTCAATGCGGAAATGAATCGTATCCCCATCATGACTCGGTTCAGCCGGACGTGAATAATCGGTTGGCAGTTCAAGCTGATCAGGCAGATTCTTCAAGGTTTCTTTCCAGAAAGCAAGCTGTCCGGCAATCAAACTATTTGGATCATCCCCGCTTCCAAGCAGTTCTTGCTGCCAAAGCGCATAGTCTGCATATTGCACAGTAAGGGGCGCCCATTCAGGAGCTTTTCCGTAACAGCGAGCCGCATAAGCCGCCCCAAGATCGCGGGTCAGCGGTGTTAAGGACCAGCCGTCCCCAACAATATGATGCACGAGGAGAAGCAGCACGTACTCGTCAGGACCGATGACAAAAAGCTCAGCACGAAAAGCAGGTTCAGCTGCAAGATCAAAACTGTAGCGCACAGCTTCAGCAAACCGCCCAGAAAGCTCCTTCTCATCAATTTCTGTAACATGTAAAACAGGCCTTGCTTGATCAGCGTCTAAAATATGCTGATAAGATGTCCCCTGTGATTCAGGGAAAATCGTCCGAAGACTTTCATGGCGGCAGACGAGATCATAAAGTGCCGCTTGCAGCACTCCTTGGTCCAGCTCACCCGACAGACGGACAGCAACCGGAATATTATAAGTAGGACTAGGACCTTCAAGACAATGGAGGAACCATAGCCGGCGCTGGGCAAAAGAAAGCGGAATTCTTTCAGGCCGCTCAGCTCTCTGCAATGCGGGACGTGCACTCTGCGCCTGATCAAGATGGGCAGCGAGTCCGGCTACTGTCGGTTCGTCAAAGAGCTTGGCAATACCGAGTTCGGCTCCCATTACCTCGCGAATGCGGCTCATCAGACGTGCTGCAAGAAGCGAGTGACCGCCCAGCTCGAAGAAACTGTCATCGATGCCGACGCGTGCCAAACCGAGAACCTCGGCAAACAAGTCACACAATATCTCTTCCTGCGGAGTCCTCGGCCCCCGATCGCTGACAGATGTGCTAAAATCAGGCGCCGGCAGTGCTTTCCGATCGAGCTTGCCATTAGGTGTTAATGGCAGTTCGTCCATCTCCATAAATGCTGCCGGCACCATATAATCAGGCAGACTGGCACCCACATAACGGCGAAGGTCGGCAGTATCAATAGCTGAAGCAGCGACTACATATGCCACCAATCGTTTGTCTCCCGGCTGATCTTCCCGAACGACAACCGCGGCCTGTTCGATGTCCGGATGCTTGGCAAGCACGGCATCAATTTCTCCAAGTTCAATTCGGAAGCCGCGAATTTTAATTTGATGATCCGCCCGTCCGATATAATCCAAAGACCCATCAGCGCGCCAGCGAGCCTGATCTCCGGTCCGATACATCCGAGCCCCCGGTGGTCCGTATGGATCTGCAACAAAACGCTCAGCCGTTAAATCAGGGCGGCGGAAATAACCTCTAGCCAAGCCGGTTCCTGCAATATAAAGCTCTCCGACAACTCCCGGCGGCACCGGCTGCAAACCGTTATCAAGCACATATACCTGCGTATTCCAAATCGGTTTGCCAATTGGCGGAACGCCCTTCAGCCCTTCTTCCAGAAAAGCTGTTGCAGACCAAATCGTTGTTTCAGTAGGCCCATATAAATTCGTGACTGAACAATGAAGCTTTTGAAGCGCCTGCAAAAGGCCACTCGGCAGCGCCTCGCCTCCAACAAGCACTCTGAGCCCCCGAAGTGTCTCAGGTTCATTCGTCACCAGAGCATGCCATAGTGTCGGTGTCGCCTGCATAATGTCGATATCGAAATATTCAATCATTTTGGCTAATGCCTGCGGCTCACGAATCGTTTCTTTCTTTGCGATCACGATTTGCGCCCCACTGATAAGCGGGAGATATAACTCCAATGCCGAAATATCAAAAGCGACAGTCGTCACAGCCAACAGCCTGTCTTCTTCTCCTAGAGAAAATGCCTCCTGCATGGACAGCAGAAAATTACTCAAGCTTTTCAGCGTAACAACGACACCCTTCGGCCTTCCTGTTGATCCTGAGGTATAGATGATATACGCAGGATGGGCAAGAGAAACCGATACATTAGGATTGTCAGGCGAATAACGTTTTACAATCTCCTGCGTCACAGTCTGATCAAGCACAAGCTGCGGAACAGACAGGCCATCAGGCAAACGGGCTGCTATTTCCTCAGTCGTTATGATGCATGAAGGTTTCGCGTCCTCGAGCATGTAAGAAATTCGGTCGGCCGGAAACTCCGGATCAAGCGGAAGATACGCCGCACCAGTCTTTAGTACAGCAAGCATCGAAGCTACCATCTCTGGGGAACGCGGCAGCGCCAAAGCGACAAATTGCTCCGGACCAAGCCCTTTTTCGATCAACAGATGCGCGAGGCGGTTTGCCTTTTCATTTAGCTCTTGATAGTTTACTTGAACGTCATCACATATGAGAGCGATACGTTCAGGCGTAAGGATTGCCTGCTTCTCAAACATATCCTGAAGGCTGAGCAGCTTCTCAGATTTTGCCGTCTTATTCCATTCACTAATGACTTGTTTTTTCTCCTCTGGCAATAGAAGCTCCATTTGCCCAATCAGCATGTCCTCCCCGGCAGAAGCCGTTTGCAGCAGCTGTAAGATCCGCTGCTGATGAAGTTTAATATCAGACTCGCTGTATACCTCAGGATTCGCATCTACATCAATCCGCAGACCGCTGCCGTCCGTTCTGTCATATACATTGATTGATAGATCATCGACAGGACCAGCTGAAAGGTTATGCGTTGTTCCTTGGGCCCCGGCAAAGTCAAGACCGTAATCAAACGGCATGAGGTTGATTTGCGGGCCAAATAATCTATGGTTTTCTCCTATCAATTTCAGATCACGCCGAAGCTCTTCATGGCGATACTTATGATGTCTCCGAATACTGCGGATTTCCCGGGAAATTTGCTGAATAAGTTCAGAAAAGCTCATTGAAGAGCTTACAGACAGCCGGAGCGGGAGAAGGTTCATCACCATAGCCGGCACATTCAGTGATGCGGACCCTATCCGTCCCATCATGGGCAGACCGAGCACAACATCCCCAGAGCCGGTCATCCGGTGCACATAAACAGCTGACACCGCAATCACAACTTCATGCCAGCTTCCTGAGAAATAGCGCGCCGATTCTTTCAATGCGTTCACATCAGATAGAGGCAAATACGCCGTTTGGCGAAGAAAACTGTTAGATGTTCTTGGCGCCCGGTCAGCTAAACTCACAACTTCTGGTCCATCAGCAAAACGATCCAGCCAGAATTGGCGATCCTTCTCATACTGCTCTGATGCGCGATAATCTGTATCCTCCTCCAAAATGGCCTGAAGCGACCCAAAGGAACGATCTGTAACTGATTGTCCTTTCATAAGCGCGGTATACGTACTTGCCACACGCTGGGCAATCAGGGAAAAGCCGAAGCCGTCAATCGCAATATGGTGAATGCGCTGATACCAAAAGAAACGATCAGGCTCGGCTATAAACAGAGCTTCATTGAACAAAGGATCATATCCTAAATCGACCGGCTTTGCCAAATCTGCTTTCATCCAGTTTAATGCTGTTTTTTCCGGATCAGGTTCAGAGCTGACGTCAATGACGTGCAGCTGTACATCCGGAGACGGGTTTATCATCTGCCAAGGCCCGTCCATATTTTCACCGAAGCGGACATGCAGCGATTCCGCTTCCTTTATCACGTGCCGCAAAGCTTCTTCAAAAAGAGCAATATTGATTGGTCCATTGATTTCTATATATTCCGCTGTATTGTAGATTGGATTGTCCGGATCTAGCTGCTGAGCAAACCATATGCCGGTTTGCGCGCCGGTCAAAGAATATTGAAGGTCTTTTGTATCAGGCATCCGTTTGTTTACCCTCCTTTTATAAATAATCCGCGTTTGGCAACACTTGCTGGCTGCGGGTTGTGAGCAGTTTCTGCCATTCTTCGATCGTCGGGCGTTCAGCCAGTTCCACGAATGTCACCTCTGCTCCTTCACGCCGCCATTGTTCTACCAATGTCATAATCCTTACCGAATCTAGCCCACGGTCGAGCAAATCCTCTTGATCCGTAATATCTTCAGGTGTTTCTTGAAGAAGCTCAGCAATTTGTTTACGGATCTTCTCACATGTAAACACTTCTTTGCCAGTGTTTATTGACGTTTTTTGAGCGTCTGCCGGCGCATTCTTCAGCTGATCGAGAAGACTGTCAGTCATCACGGTAAACGCACAGCGTCCAGCCGCATAGTCCAGTGCCATTTGATGTTTTTCTAATGAAAAATCAGCAACTGCATCTCCCACAAAAAAGGCTTCGATATCCTCCATAAATGCTTCACATGCTGTAACGAGGCAGCCAATATGGGCATAAATCCCGGAAATGATCAGCTGATCGCGTCCCTTTTTGCGCATAATCTCAAGCAGATTCGTTCTCTTAAACGCGCTGTATCTCCATTTTGTCAGGACAAGATCAGCTTCTTCCGGTGCCAGTTCGGTTATAATTTTCTCCTCATAAGGGCCGCTGCTTAATCCCGGACCCCAAAAGTCTGTCAGCAGCGCACGATCAGCCGGATTTTGGCTTCCTGGCTGCGCAGTATAGACAACAGGAATCCCAAGCTGGGCACATTGATCCTTCAGCTTCCGTATATTTGCTGAAAGCTCTGTTACCGGAGAGGCTCCCGCTGTGAAAGCATCGACAAAATAGTTTTGCATATCGTGTATTAACAGAACTGCCCGATTTGGATCAGGCACCCATGTAACTTTGTTTTGTGGCATATAAGATGCTGTCGGCATTTGATACGGCTGAATGGCAGGTATAGCCATTTAGAACACTCCCTCTCAAATTGTTGTTTGTTTTATTTTTTTGATCCTGCAAGAAGCTTCTCGGTAATGGCTTCACGAAGCGCTTTTTTGCTGACTTTCCCTACCCCTGTCTGCGGAAAGGATTCGACAAATTCAATGCGATCGGGGATTTTGTATGCCGCCAGTCCGCGCCCTCTCAAAAAAGCTTTGAGCTCTGCGGCTTTCGGGGCTTCAATCCGGGGAATAATGAACACACAAGATCTTTCGCCAAGAAATTGGTCAGGCATTGAGACCATTGCGGCATCATGGACAGCCGGATGAGCCAGAAGATGATTTTCTACCTCTTCAGCCGCCACTTTTTCTCCCCCGCGATTAATTTGATCCTTCGCCCTGCCTTCAACGACAATATAGCCGTCTGATGTCAGCCTGACGATATCACCCGTGCGGTAAAAACCGTCCTCAGTAAAAGAAGCAGCATTATGCTCTTCTGCTTTATAGTAACCCCGAATCGTGTACGGCCCCCGTGTCAGCAGATGCCCTGTTTCACCAGGTTTTACGTCACGATCCTGGTCATCCCAAACACGTACTTCATCATATGGGGACATCGGTTTTCCTTGGGTGTTGATAATGACCTCCTCAGGGTCATCCAGTCTTGTATAATTGACGAGACCCTCTGCCATTCCGAACACCTGCTGCAGCGTGCAGCCGAAAACAGCTTTAACCTTGCTCGCAGCTTCAGCACTGAACTTGGCGCCGCCGACCTGCAGCACTTGAAGGCTGGATAGATCGTCATCGCGTGAGGATGCCGCATCCATCCATACCATTGCAAGGGGCGGAACAAGAGCGGTAATCGTGACTTGCTCCCGTTCAATCAAAGGAAATGCGTCATCAGGACTTGGTGAAGGAGATAATACCACTCTTCCTCCGGCGTATAACACGCCGAGAACCCCAGGTGAGCTCAGCGGGTAATTGTGCGCCATCGGCAATGCTGCCAAGTACACCGTGCTGTGGTCGAGCCAGCAAACTTCTGCACTCCGCCGCAGACTGTATATGTAGTCATCGTGTGTCCGCGGGATCAGTTTTGATAAGCCGGTGCTTCCTCCAGAAAGCTGAAGGAACGCCACATCAGAAGATTTGACTTCAGGCAGTTTTACAGGTTCTGTATGCAAATCCTCCAGCGGCAAAAATTCTTCTGCCTTCCCTGAGACAATGACGTGTTTCAAAGTCGGCAGTTTGCTTTGAACCTGTCTGGCAAGTGAACGGTAGTCAAAACCGGAATAAGAGTCGGGAATAATATAAGCAGCCGCTTCAGCAAACTCGCAAAAATATGTAATTTCACTGCTTCGATGAGAAGGCAGTGCAAAGACCGGGAGCGCCCCCAGACGGAAGAGCGCGAAAATGACTTCAAAAAACTCTGCGATATTCGGCAGCTGCACCACGACACGATCCATCTGTTTAATGCCGAGCTTCTGAAATCCAGCAGCCAGACGATCAGCCCTCGTATCAAGCTCTTGATAGCTCCAATGGGTGTTTCCGCAGGTAATGGCAATGCGATCGCCATGTTTAGCAGCCCGGTCCCTTAACAAATCTCCAAACGTCTCGCCGGCCCAGCAGCCGTTCTTCCGATATGTCTCAGCTAACTCTTCAGGCCAAGGAGTAAATCCATTCAGCATCTTGTATCCCTCCAGCAATTCATTATGATCATATGTGATTCACGCCCATTGCCCGCAGCATTGTCCGAAACTTCGCGGATGTCTCTTGGAGCTCGTCCTCGGGTTTTGATCCGGCAACAACACCAGCTCCTGCATACAGGCGAAGTGAGCGTTCTTCCGCCTCTGCACAACGGATCGTCACGATCCATTCTCCGTCACCAGCGTCGTCACACCAGCCGACCATGCCGGTAAAGAAATCTCGGTCAAACGGTTCAATGCTGAGAATCGCTTCTCTTGCAAGGTCAGTCGGTGTTCCGCAGACGGCCGGCGTCGGATGGAGCGCCGCTGCCAATTCCAGTGCGGTCACAGACGGATCGGAAAGCTCTCCCTTAATCACGCTGGACAGATGCCACATCGTCTCCGTTTTAATTAGTGAAGGCTTTTCCGGTACATCCAGCGTCCGGCAGAAAGGCCGCAGCGCTGCCGCAACCGCGTCAGCTACAACCGCGTGTTCGTGGAGATCCTTTGCGGAAGAAAGCAATTCATCAGCCCGGCGCTGGTCTTCAGCAGGATCGTCACTGCGGGGCCTTGAGCCGGCTAATGGATTGGAAACGACCTGAGTTCCCATTCTTGAAACGAGAAGCTCCGGACTTGCACCGAGCAATGTTCGGCGGGAAGTCGTTTCCGCTTCGCTAGACGACACGTCCGCGGCAAACGTGTAGCCATGTGTGTTATGCTGCGCCAGATGGCGAAGCAGTTCATCCGTTTGAATCGGTTCAGAGGAAGTCAAATGCAGCGATCTGGACAGGACGATCTTGCTGAGAGTCCCATCGGCAATGCGTGCCAGTCCTTGTTCGACACCATTTTTATACCCCTCTGGTGCAGGAACAGGTTCTATGTGGTATGTATGCTCAGGCTGCTGTTCCTTCTCCGCATGATCAAATTGAAGCGGTCCTGACCAGCGCACTTCTTCAGGAACAACGAGCCGAGCTGCTTTTACATGATCAAAAGGAACGGCTCCGACAACAAGCGGACGGCTTTGCCCTGATTGCTTTGCTTGATTCAGCGTCTCTGCGATACGGCCAGAAAGGGTTTCTATTTGGTTTTGTCCGTTTGCTTCCGGTACGATTTCACATATGCCTTTCGCTAACAGTACGCGATGAGGAGAAGCTAAGAAAAAAGCCCCCGGCTGATACTCATGAAGCAAATGCTCTGCTTTTGTTTGTGATATAACGTTTTGTTCCAACATTCTCATGAACCTCCTTTAAAATGAGTTACACGCCTAAGGTCGCGCCGCCATCTACGCATAAATTATGCATCGTAATATGCCCTGCCTGGCCTGAAACCAAAAAGAGCACGGCATTCGCAATATCCGAAGGCTGAGCCAGTTTTTTGAGCGGGATACCTGTTTTAAATGTCTCAAGTGATCCTTTTATGACTTGCTCCGCTCCGTTTTCATCGGCCCATAATGACCACTGCATGTCTGTTTCCGTTGATCCGGGAGACACAATATTGCAGCGAATATTATATTCTGCAAGCTCAAGGCCAAGGCATTTCGTAAACATCACTGCCGCAGCCTTTGAAGAGGCATATGCCGCCATAGATGTCCTTGGCACACCGGCAGCATTCGATCCGACCGTTACAATCGAACCCGATCTCCTGTCCATCATATATTTGCTGACTGAACGCGAAGCGTTAAATACACCAGTTGAATTCACTGAGAACGTGGCCTCCCATTCCTCATCGCTGAGTGAATGGATCAGTCCCGGGCGAAGAACACCCGCTACATTCACCAAAATTTCGATCGGCCCCATTTCACGTTCGATGCGCGCCGTGATCTCGTCAATCGCCGCGCTGTCTCTCACATCTGCCGGAAAAGCTTCCGCATGGCAGCCTTCCGCTTTGAGGCTGCTCACAACCTTTTCAAGCTTTTCAGGATTATAATCAACTGCCGCTATATGCGCGCCTTGATCGGCAAGCTTCCGCGCAACAGCTTCGCCTATCCCTTGGGCAGCCCCTGTTATAAAAGCAATTTTGCCCTTTATACCCATTGCATTCATGTCATCAATTCCTTTCTTCGCTTCAGATGCCGTACTGACATCCAGCGAAAAAGACTGTTGCGCCTTGAAAAGAAAAACGCAATTCGTTGATAATGATTATCATTATCAATTATAAAAATAATCATATCCAAATGTCATGTGACAGTCAAATATAATTTCAGTGACGAATATTTTATTTTTAGAAGCAAGGCTGAGAATGTCTCAGCCCTTTGACATATGCGGTCCGTCAGGGTGAAGTGCAAAACGCAGCGCCCGGCTGACCAAAACAGGAAGAACCGAAATATGTCCTTCTCCTGAAAACTCACAAAATTCTGCCCGTATGCCTTGTTCAGATAAAACGGCCAGCCGCTCGTGAAGCTCCCTCGCATTCTCGTTCATCCGGCTTTTATGGTGCTGCTCCAATTCTCCTGCCGCAATCAGGAGATTGATAGGCTGATTGTTTTTCTTGAAGCGGGAGGCGAAATGGTCCGCTTTCTCGAGAATAAACGGTTTATTCCAATGAATGGACGGACTTCCCGCGATATAGGTTTGAAACGCATCCGGCTTTGTTAACAGCACCTGCAGCACGAACAGCCCGCCAAGTGAGTGTCCAAAGATCGTTTGTCTGTTTCTGTCAATCTGGTAATCTCGTTCTATCTGCGGTTTTAGATCCTCCTCAATAAACCTGAAAAAGCTCTCTGCTCCGCCATGCTCCGGCCAATCTTTTCCGTCTGGCCTTTTCGGCAGCTTCGATTGAGCTGTCGGCATTGTAAAATCCCGGTGACGCGCTGAGGAGAACGGTTCTGCTGTCTCATAGCCAATGCCGACGATCACAGCAGGGACCACTCCGGTTTTTTCAGGACGGCGCCCCTGTATTCGAACGGCCTCCGCCATCGTTCCGAAGACAGAATTGGCATCCAGCAGATAAATAACCGGATAACCAGCGGGCGGCGGCGGCGTACTCGGTTTCGAGATAAAAATTTGATAGGCACGGTTTTCATTGCGTGAAGACATCATACGCACTTCCGTACCAGGAATGGTAAATGCGTTTTGTGTCCCGCCTTTCGCCCGGTCTGTTTTCTCATTCATGCAGTACGACATTCCTCTCCTTAAACTAAGTCACAATGTATGATAATGATTTTCACTATCAACTAGACACCTCAAATAATAGGTTTTCTTCCAGAGAAAGTCAACTTTTTCCTAAATAAAAAAGGCACCTTCATCAAATAAGGTACCTGAAGACTATCAATATGGAAGTAAAAACCTGATAAAGATGCAGATTGTCCTGCTTGAAATAGAACCTTAATCCCATGTAAACCTTTGATTTTGCCAAGGATCGCCTCTCATGTGATAGCCGTTCTGCTCCCAAAAACCCGGGTGATTCTCTTTCGTAAATTGGATGCCGCGCAGCCACTTGGCGCTTTTCCAAAAATATAGATGCGGAAACACGCCCCGCAGCGGGAAGCCGTGTTCAGGCGTTAAAGGGGCGCCATTATGCGCATAAGCCAAAAGTGAAGTTTCAGCCAAAAAATCATCAAGCGGCAGATTGGTCGTCCAGCCCTCTTCCGCATGTAAAATGACGTAGCCCGCTTCTTCTTTTACACCTGCTTTTTCCGCTATATCACGAGCCCGCACGCCTTGCCATACATTATCAAGCCTTGACCAGCCAGTGACGCAATGGATGTCATTTTTCGATTCGTACTGAGGAAAAGCTTTGACATCTTCAAAGCTTAGCAGCATCGGATGGTCAACCAATCCGTATACTTGAAGATTCCATTTGGCCATATCCTCATAATACGGTACATTTCCCGTATGAAGCACAGGAAATGAGGTTGTGACGTTTTGGTTTGGCGGGACTCTCCCAGATTGATCGGATTGTTTTGTTTTTCCGAAATACATACAGAACCCTCCTTTTTGTTAACCTCATTTTAATTTTCGTTGACAATATATCCGTTCTTTATTACTCTATGATTGTGTATGTAAACCTAAGGGGGAACAACAATGAAACAACATAAACTTCGTGCGGGAGATATGGCGTTGATCGGCATGTTCGCCGCACTTATGGCTGTCGGCGCCAACATTACATCAGTGGCACCCTTTTTACAAGTAGCCGGCATTCCGCTGTCGATGCAGCCGTTTTTCTGTCTCTTGGCAGCCATGCTTCTCGGCAGCAAAAGAGCAGGTATTGCCATGATTGTATATGCACTTGTCGGATTGGCCGGTGCACCTGTGTTTGCCCAATTTTCAGCGGGCTTCGCACCGTTTGCGGGAAAAAGCGGCGGGTTTATTATCTCATACATCCCTGCAGCATTTGCAGCTGGATGGTTCTTAGAACGCAAAATTCAGCCGAGTAAAATCCGATTTTTGATTGCTTCTCTTATTGGAACAGCCATCATGTATATCATCGGGACTACCTATATGTATCTTGCACTGAAGCTGTGGATTCATACGCCTGTGAGCTACGGCACGGCTTGGGGCTTTATGACTTGGTTTATGGTAAAAGACACAGCGATGGCTGTGATACTGGCGTTTATCGCACCTGCGATCTACCGTTCTATTCATAAAGCAACCGGCTTTAACAGAAATCACATATCGTCCACGTAAAAACCGTTCTATTGGACGTTTTTTTATCATAGCGAGAAAAGGCTCCCCAGTAAGGGGAGCCTTTTTCCTATAAAACAAGCGCCGCAATCCAGCCAAAGATGATAAGCGGGATATTATAAAATAAAAATGTCGGCACACAAGTATCCCAAATGTGGTGATGCTGGCCGTCCGCACTTAAACCTGAAGTCGGTCCAAGTGTGCTGTCGCTGGCAGGTGAACCGGCATCGCCAAGCGCAGCAGCCGCTCCGATAATCGCAACCGTTGCCATAGGGCTGAATCCGAGCTGCATGCAAAGAGGCACAAAGATCGTTGTGATAACTGGAATCGTCGCAAAAGAAGATCCGATTCCCATTGTAATGAACAAACCGACAATCAGCATCAGCAATGCGCCCACTAACTGACTGTGCCCCATAATGCCAGCTGCTGTTTTAACCAGTGACTCGACATCTCCGGTTTTCGTCAACACATTTGAAAATCCGGCTGCAACGAGCATGACAAAACCGATAAAGGCCATTAAAACCATTCCGTCAGTAATCAGTGAGTCCGCTTCCTCACGCTTCATCACACCGCTGACAAACAGGATAACCAGACCTGCCAGCGCCCCCATAATCATCCCTTCTACTCCCAAAGTCTGAGATAAGTAGAGCTGGACGCCGAGTGATACTGCGATGGCAAGCACCGCGATAGCCAGGCTTTTTTTCGTATATGGAGAAGCGTTCGCACCAGATATGTCTTTTGTTTCGTATGTTTTCGGTTTACGAAATACGATGGTTGATAAAATCAGACCTACAACCATACCCGCAACCGGGATCATTAAGGCATAAGGAATATCACCGAGAGATACGTTTAATCCGGCGTCCGCCATATTATCCTTCAGCATCCCCTGGAAGATTTGGCCGAAACCAACCGGCACTAAAATATAAGGTGCCGTTAAACCGAATGTAATCACACACGCGATCAGACGGCGGTCCATTTCAAGTTCATTAAAGATTTTCAAAAGCGGCGGAATCAGCACTGGGATAAATGCGATGTGAACCGGAACCACGTTTTGCGAAAAACAAGATATGATTAAAATAATAAGCACGATCAGCACTTTGGACAGTGCTTTTTTGCGGGTGTCCTCTTTATTTCCGATTAATTTAACGGAGGCTTCCACCATTGCGTCCGGAAGACCCGTTTTCGTTAAAGCCGCAGCAAACGCGCCGAGCATGGCGTAGCTGACTGCAACGGTGGCATTTCCGCCGAGCCCGTCCGTAAAAGCTTTAACCGTTTCTCCAAGCCCGAGCCCGCCTGTTAACCCGCCAGCCAGCGCCCCTATGATTAATGCGATAACGATATTGACACGCAGCAGGCTTAAAACAAGCATAAGCAGCACTGCGATGACGACTGCATTCATGATAACCCTCCAAAAAATCCTTTAGTTTGCTAATGTAGTAGATAAATAAAGTACGAACGTATCGTATCATAATCGATGTACTTTAGTCAACTAAAGATTTCAGAAGAAAAAATCCCCGCTGCATTCCGCAGCAGGGATTTAACATTATTCGCTTTTATCTTCTTCCCATGTAAATCGTTCCGCAAGTGTAGCAAGTGTTCTGGCCATTACGCCGGTAGCCCCGGACGGCCCGAAGCAGGTTGCTTTATTGGAAGTAGCTGTACCCGCAATATCAAGATGAACCCAAGGCGTTGTTTCAGCAAATTCACCAAGAAACGTTCCTGCCATAATCGCATGTCCTTCACGTCCCGGCGAATTGCTAAGATCCGCCATTTGGCTGCTTTTCACGCGCTTTTTATCCTTCTCTGTTATCGGCAACTGCCAGATCGCCTCGCCGCACTCTTGTGCAGCATCAGCTACCTGCTGATAAAAGCTTTGATCATTTGTCATAGCGCCAGTCGTTTCTGTTCCTAATGCCACAACGACGCCGCCGGTAAGCGTAGCCACATCAACAAGAACTGACGCGCCATGCTGTTTCGCGTATGTAATGCCATCTGCTAGCACAAGCCTTCCTTCAGCATCCGTATTGAGGATTTCAATTGTTTTTCCGCTTAATGATACGATGACATCATCAGGCTTCATCGCCCCGCCGGAGATCATATTATCGGTTGACGGAATAACAGCCAGCACGTTTTGCTCGGGACGAAGCTCTCCGATGGTTTCCATAGCACCGAGAACCGCAGCAGCTCCTCCCATATCAGATTTCATGCCGACAATTCCAGATTTCGTTTTAATGGAATAGCCGCCTGTGTCAAAGGTAATCCCTTTTCCGACAAGTCCTACGACATCTTCCCAATCATTTTTGCCCTGGTACTTCAAAACAATCATTTTTGGGGGTTCGATCGAGCCTTGGTTTACCGCAAGTATTCCGCCCATACCGAGCTCTTCCATCTCTGATTTCTCCAATATCTCACACTCAAAATCATATTTCGCCGCAAGCTCTTCTGCATAAGAAGCGAGGTCAGTCGCTGTCAGCATGTTTCCCGGCATATTTACAAGCGTTCTAGCCGAATTTGCCCCTTGCCCGTAGGCCTGGCCGACACGAAGTCCCGCCTGCACTTCTTGTGTATCTTCCTCTGTGACGGCATACACAGCTTCAATTTGTTTGTCAGGCTCATTTGATTTGTGCTTATAATCCTGCACCTCATAGGACGCAAGCAGGCAGCTCTCAGCTAAAGCTTGAGCGGCATCGGCTGGAGGTACGTCTTCCGAAATAAACGTGTCAAGCAGGACTGCCGCTTCTTGTTTTCGGTCTTTGTGAATGGCTTGAAAAACATGGGCAAAACGTTCCTTCGCCTGTTCAAATGAATAATTCGCTTCTCTCCCCAGACCAACGAAATAAATCCGTTTCATACCCGCAGAAGATGGAGGGAATACTTTTGATACTTGATTCGGTTTCGAAGAGACATCACCATCTTTTAAAAGCTGTGTCAGGTGGCCTTCCAGCATTTCATCAATTTCCAATGCTTTGCCTGTCAACTGGCTTTTTTGAAAAAGCCCGACTATAAGGGTTTCTGTATGCTCTAATTGCTGAACCGCATAAAACATGAGGCTTACACTCCTAACGTAATGGGTATTTGTAATGAACAATGGTATAATAGGAAAAACATTCTTTCCATTACACTTATTTTATCAAACAACAGTCTAAGACTTGCTTTTTTCTTTTGAAACACGAAGGATTTTTTAAATAGAAAGGATGTCGCCGATGGAACTTTTAACGAATTTTCCTTTATTATCAAGCCTGGCCGCGATTATTTTTGCTCAGGTCATCAAAGTGCCCATACAGTTTATCGTGTCCAGAAAACTGGACTGGTCGCTGGTCACAAGCACAGGCGGCATGCCGAGCTCTCACTCCGCGGCGGTCACCGCACTTTCTACAGGCGTAGCTTTGGATCATGGATTAGGCTCCTCTCTCTTTGCGGTTTCCGCCATTTTCGCCGTCATTACCATGTTTGACGCTACTGGTGTCAGACGTCACGCAGGTGAGCAGGCAACAGTCCTCAATAAGCTTGTCATTGATTTTAACCGCCTCGTAAATGAAGCAAAGGACTTCCCAAAAGCCGAAGATAAAGAAAAGCAAAAAAAGCTGAAAGAGCTTCTCGGACATCAGCCAATCGAGGTTTTTTTCGGAGGCTTAACAGGTGTTTTACTGACATTGATACTCGCTTACTTTTTCATGTAAAAAACGCTCCAGCAGTGGCTGGAGCGTTTTATTCTTTCACAGTTTTATATTGATTTCTGAACACCTGCAAAGATTTTGTTTCATTGAGCTTCTCAAGTTCATCCTCGGTGACCTTTCCCGTTCCCTTTTTAATCACATATACATCAAGGGTTTTTTTGCCCCATTCATTGTACACATCTTTGACGGTTTCAAAGTACAGATCAAGGCGGTTTCCCTTAATAGCTGATCCTGTATCGGCCACAACTCCGAGACCGTAGTTCGGAATGAATAAAATCGTGCCGATCGGAAAAACGGACGGATCAGCGGCAACCGTGGAGTATAAATCCCGTTTCACTTTCACACCTGAATATGTAAGCCCGTATAATGGATCACCGGGATTTTTGCCCGTCGACTCAGCTCCTGCTGTGTAGCCTGTTGCTGTTACTCTTTGGACCGGATACTCATCCCAGTCAAATGCTTCTTCTAATGGTTTTGTTTTATCCTTGTCCGCTGACATGGTTTGTGTTTTTTTCTGCTGCATTGCTTTTAATGTCAGTCCTGCATGCTTCAAGTGCTTTTCTTGATGCTCCTGCACCCATCTTGACAAGTCCTTCGCTTCGATTCCTGACACTGATAAAAATGTCGTGCCAAATGCAAGCAGAAATAAACAGGTCATTAGCAAACGTCTGATCATATTCAACATCATTCACCTCTCCTCCGAATCATTGTTCCCAATTGGAGAGAGCAATATTCAAAATGGCGAATGAACAGAGAGCACAAAAAAAGCTTTCTTTAGAAGAAAGCGGCATTTAAAACATTTGATATCCTCTTTTTCTGAGCATGTTGATCGCTATACCGGACACGATGGCGCCAGCCAAACCGCTGGCTAAAATCAGCACATCGGCAGCCGCTAATGATACGACACGATGAAACAGGCCGGCAAAGGATTCTCCCGGCGCCTGAATATAGCTGATCAGCTTTTCTTTGCTAATAATGAAAAGGCATACAATCGGATAAATCACAGCCATAATCCAAGACATTCTCAGCAGCATGTTTAATAAGAAACCGATTCCAAAAAACAAGACAAAAAACAAAACAATTGAGATGATTACGACTGGCAGACTAATCAACCTATCCCACCCCCTGCGATGTTTTTAGTGTAACGCGGGGGCTGAAATAAAGTCAACGGCTGGAAAAAGAATGATTGTCTTTTCCTGTCCCCTGGCAAGACGGACAAGTTTCTGAACCACCGAGGATCAATTGAAAATACCCTTTCCCTGAGCAAAATGGGCATGCATGTGAAGCGGTTGTCGTTGCAGTTTTCATCAGATCATCACCCTTTTTCTTAATTTTCTGATAATATATCATATCAAGCTGTCAACAATAAAGTCAGATCATGTGACAAATCTTTTGATGTAAGCGGAAACATACTCGTTTTCCTCGCGTTATCTTTTTATTTTAGCGTTTTTTAATAAAGAAAACCCGCTTTCGCGGGTTTTTAGAAAAACTTGAACTTACCTTTTTTCAGCGTCAGTCCGAGTCCGCCGATCAAAAACAGCGAGCGGTTATCGATGACTTTTTTCATAAACGAAGCCGGTGTGCCTTTCAGCTTTCTGCCATAAACGACCCCTACCGCGTTATGCTCGCCAAGAGAAGCCACTGTTCCTTTAATGTCCGGCTTGAATTGCTCAAGCTCTCCTCCTTTAATGAGCCTGCCAAGGTTCTTAGCAACCGTTATTCCCTGCTGCATCGCAATTTGCGCAGTCGGCGGATACGGGCGCTCCGTATCTTCATTCATAAATAGCGAGCTGTCGCCGAGAATGAAGACATTGTCATGTCCGGGTGCGCGAAGGTCAGGATTGACTTTGACCCGGCCGCGCATATTTTCAAAACCGGCTTCCTCCACAATCGGATGGCCTCGGACACCTGCCGCCCATACAACGGTTTGCGATTTGATTTGCTCAGGTTCTTCATCTTTTTTCCCGACTCTGACTCCTTCCGGTGTACATTCTTGTACAGCCGTGCCGATCTTGAACTCAACTCCATTTTCCTCAAGATAATGTACGGCGTAATCAACAAGCTCAGGATCAAAGCCAGGCAAAACGGTCGGCGCTGCTTCTACACAAATTATGCGGACGAGACTCCTATCAACGTCATACTCCTTGCAGAGCTCAGGCACGCGGGCTGCCAGCTCGCCAAGAAATTCAATTCCCGTAAACCCGGCTCCGCCTACAACGATCGTTAACCTGTCCGGCCGTTTTTCCGCTTCCGTATGATAAGTCGCAAACTGTAGCTCAATATGTTCCCGCAGCAGACGCGACGTGTTGATGTTGGCGATCGGAAACGCATATTCTTTCAAACCTTTAATACCGAACGTTTCGGGCACCGCGCCGAGTCCGATGACTAAATAATCGTACTGCAGCTCTCCATTCGCAAGCACAACTTTTTTCTCATCAATTTTGATTGCCTTTACGGTATCCTGTACAAAATTGACCCGCGACTGGTTGATTACATCTTTTATCTGATAACGGCAGCGGTCATGATGGAGCGTACCCGCGCTCGCTTCATGCATCCATGTCGTTTCATAATGATAATTGTGTTTATTCACAAGCGTAATATCAGCATCATTCGGTCCGACAAACTTTGTCAGCCTAGTTACCGTCATCAATCCGCCATATCCAGCACCTAAAATCACGATCTTGGGCTTATTCAATGCCATCACATCCACCTTCTCTTTTTTTGCTTTTGTTAGACGCATAATAAAATCATCATTTGTGTTAGCTTCAGCTTATTGGCGGGATTTTATGAAATATATTGAAAAGTTTTTTATGAAGTCCTCACGCATAGCACTACTATCATATTTATCCGGCTGGCCTAGGAAACATTCAGAAAAAGATCAAATCATTTGGTTATCATCGTATCGGCCTGAGGAAATATTTTCAAGAATGGATGCGCACGCGATACACTTACGATTTTTTCTGCTGACTCGTCAATTTAAACGGCAATATGGTATAATTAATAACAATTTTCATTTAGGAGGCAATTTTCGTATGCGAGAGGATACAAAGGTTTATGATATTACAATTATAGGCGGGGGACCGGTCGGCTTATTCACCGCTTTTTACGGAGGCATGAGACAGGCAAGCGTCAAAATTATCGAAAGCCTGCCTCAGCTCGGCGGACAACTTAGCGCCCTATACCCTGAGAAATATATATACGATGTAGCGGGCTTCCCGAAAATCCGCGCACAAGAGCTAATCAATAACCTAAAAGAGCAAATGGCGAAATTCGACCAAACCATTTGTCTGGAGCAAGCGGTTGAATCTGTTGAAAAACAAGCAGACGGCGTGTTTAAGCTTGTGACAAATGAAGAAACTCACTATTCTAAAACAGTCATCATCACTGCAGGAAACGGCGCATTCAAACCGAGAAAGCTGGAACTTGAAAATGCCGAACAGTATGAAGGCAAAAACCTTCACTACTTCGTTGACGATTTGCAAAAATTCGCCGGCAGACGCGTTGCGATCCTTGGCGGAGGAGATTCAGCGGTTGACTGGGCGCTAATGCTTGAACCGATCGCAAAAGAAGTATCCATCATTCACCGCCGCGATAAGTTCCGCGCGCACGAGCACAGTGTGGAAAACCTTCATGCATCGAAGGTTAATGTCCTAACACCATTCGTCCCTGCGGAGCTGATCGGGGAAGATAAAATTGAACAGCTTGTGCTTGAAGAAGTAAAAGGCGATCGCAAAGAGATTTTAGAAATCGATGACTTAATCGTCAACTACGGTTTCGTTTCATCTCTTGGCCCGATTAAAAACTGGGGTCTGGACATCGAGAAAAATTCTATTGTCGTCAAATCAACAATGGAAACAAATATCGAAGGCTTCTTTGCTGCAGGTGACATTTGCACATACGAAGGAAAAGTCAACCTGATCGCAAGCGGCTTCGGGGAAGCTCCGACAGCAGTGAACAACGCCAAGGCTTACATGGATCCGAAAGCCCGCGTACAGCCTCTTCACTCAACAAGTCTTTTTGAAAATAAGTAATAAAAAAAGGAGTTTGTGTCAGCGACACAGCTCCTTTTTTTATTTGAAGATATTTATATAGTTCATCGCAGTTCCAATAACTAGCGCAATCACAAGGGCTGCGACGATCCAGATCATTGTCATGATAATGCGGTCTTGGATCTTTTGGGACTTCGGTGTTTTTCCTTCGTTTTGAGTCATTTGATTCGCTCCTTTCATATGTCCATCTCATAAAGAAAGCCTGGTGCTGAACGACCAAGCTTTGCTGAACGTATATCATTCGCGTTTTAATCCGCTCTCTAAGACTTTTCGTTAAGACTATGATACCCAAACTCACGGAGCATGACAAGCTTCGACACTTGAACATACATGCCAGCAAATAAAAACGTTTGACATCCTAAATAAAACAGAGTACATTATAGAAGACGAACATTTTATATATTATCGTTTAAAACATTCGTTTTTAGGAGTGAAAACCATGGAAAACGTATTTGATTACGAAGATATTCAGCTAATTCCTGCAAAATGCATTGTAAACAGCCGTTCAGAATGTGATACATCCGTACGTTTAGGCGAACGTACATTTAAATTGCCCGTCGTTCCTGCCAATATGCAGACGATTATAGATGAAAAGCTAGCCATTCAATTAGCCGAAAATGGCTACTTTTATGTGATGCACCGATTTGAACCTGAAACACGAATTGATTTTATTAAAGATATGAACGCACGCGGATTATTCTCTTCTATCAGCGTGGGCGTCAAAGATGAGGAGTACGAATTTGTCCGCCAGCTGGCAGAAGAAAATCTGACTCCTGAATATGTGACAATTGACATTGCTCACGGGCACTCTAATGCCGTCATTGAAATGATCCAGCACCTCAAAAAACATTTGCCGGACAGCTTTGTCATTGCCGGCAATGTCGGAACGCCGGAAGCAGTCAGAGAACTAGAAAATGCGGGAGCGGATGCCACTAAGGTCGGCATCGGACCGGGAAAAGTATGTATTACGAAAATCAAAACCGGCTTCGGCACAGGGGGCTGGCAATTAGCGGCGCTACGCTGGTGTGCCAAAGCAGCCAGCAAACCGATTATCGCGGATGGCGGAATCCGCACACATGGCGACATCGCAAAATCAATCAGATTCGGCGCAACGATGGTCATGATCGGTTCACTATTCGCCGGGCACGAAGAATCACCAGGCCAAACGATCGAAAAAGATGGAAAGCTCTACAAAGAGTACTTCGGCTCAGCCTCTGAATTCCAAAAAGGCGAAAAGAAAAATGTAGAAGGCAAAAAAATGCACGTGGCGCATAAAGGCTCAATCAAGGATACGCTGATTGAAATGGAGCAGGATCTACAGTCTGCTATTTCTTATGCAGGCGGGAACAAACTCGAAGCTATTCGAAATGTCGATTACGTTATCGTGAAAAACTCTATTTTTAATGGTGACAAGTTTTAAACAAAAAAACCAAAGTGGACTTCTCAAAAAAAGATAAAAAAATGACATTCATAAACTGAATGTCATTTTTTTGCTAAACTTTCAAATAGAGAGCAACACTCGATAAAAGATTAATCAGAAAAACAAATAAAAAAAAGTAACGAATGAGTTTATTATGTATTGGAGCAAATATAAATAGATATAATCCAGCTACTCCAAATGTAAGAACAGGAAATAACCACTCAAAGGATAAAGAAATGATATAACCGATAATCATAACAATCGGCACACCGATCAATGATAACTTGCTTCTCATATGATTTCTGCCCCTTTTACTTAAATATTGGTGTGATATAAGCTTCTACAATTGCAGCGGCGATTAGTAAACACATAATAACCAGTATCAAAATTCCGATATGCGTAAAGGTAGAGGTCATTACCTTTTTTTCCTTAGAAAAGCATAGCCTAATGACCAATTCAATCCCCTTAAAACCAATGGCGCCACTTAATAATAACGCAGGAACTTCAAATATACCATGAGGAATTAGCAGTAAAATAATCTGATATAAAGGGACCCCATTATGCAGATTTTCTATAATTGAGCCGCTTAAAATAAATCCATTGGTGAATAAATAAAAGATCGAGGTTAAGCCAAAAGTAAAAAAACCTGCCGCTAAAAACAGACAAGCCATTGCATTATTCTTTAACAATTCAACTGCGCCTGACGAACCATTATAGGGGGCTGTTGAAAAAAACTGATCAGAAAATATTGCAACGATAACACCGCCTAAAAAAAACAGCAATGATGCGGTTAACGGAATGAACGACATCTTGATTGACGATGAGATTCGATTCATCATGTATAAATACTCTCAGCCAGTTCTTCAATTTCTTCTAATGAATATTTTGATGATTGATACTCAGCCGCAAAAGTCCCTTCATGAATAATACCAATCGTATCACACAAAGAATGGGCCAGTTCCAGCAAGTGAGTCGATAACAAAACCGTATTTCCTTTTTTGACGTACTCCCTTAACAACATGCGTATCGTCTTGCCGCTGATTAAATCAATGCCTGTCAGGGGTTCGTCAAGAATTAAGATTTTAGGCTGATGAATGAGTGCGGCTGCTATTGATAATTTTTGTTTCATTCCATGTGAATATGTTTTAATAAGCTGATTTCCATCTTGAGCAAGCTTCAGCTTCTCTAACATTTTGTCAATGTAATCATTTGCCTGCTGAGACGGAACTTGAAACATTTCGGCAGTAAAACGCAAGTATTCGACTCCCGTTAAATAATCATATAAAAAGGCATGATCAGGTACAAAACCAATATCAGCTGACAGTTGTCCTCCCTGCTCTGAATCCAATTCCTTACCATCAATCATGACGCACCCTGAAGTCGGATTAAGTAAGCCAGAAATAATTTTTAAAGTCGTTGTTTTCCCGACCCCATTTGTCCCCAGCAAAGCATAGATTGACCCTTTTTTTACTTCAAAAGAAATATCTCTTAACACCGGTTTTTCACTATAGTTTTTTTGTATATTTTCTAATCTAATCATTGTTCGCAAACCTTTCCGCCATATTGATTCTTCGAAGAAAAAGAAACATGACTCCATAGTTTAATAGAGTAAACAGGATAAAAATACTTGAAGAAGAATGAATGATTAGTGTTTCAAGTTCTGGTTTTTTATAAATAAAATACGACGTGATTGCTGCGATTTGAAGTGACACAATGAAAATCAAAGCACTGTATAAGTTGTTATAGGTCTTTGCCTTCCCCGCTTCTCCAATTTCGTATAAATGTTCCCAGTTTTTCTTGGGATACAGGGCAGTGCTTGAAATTTGGACAAGGCTGTATAAAAAACCTGAACATAAAAATACAATAAACAAGTATATCGCAAGCGCAGCAGAAGACGGAAAAAACACTGTTATCAAAATGGAAATTATAAATGAATATATAAAAGCTGCAAGATTATAAATACATACTTTCGGAAGTACCAATTGCCAAGCATTTTTGATATTCCAATGAAACAAGTGCTGATTTTTTATTTCTCCATCAATTGACAATACAGTTTTTAGTGCATCTCCAACAAGCTGATAAGAAAAGTTAGCAATAATGACCGAAGCTGTTACAATTGCCGCTGTCGAATAGCCAGTAAAATGATGAGAGAGGAGCGGAATACAAAAACCGAGAAATAACATGAACAGATAAAGCATGCTACCAAAGTTTCTAATAAAAAACCCGTCAATTCTCGATAGGAATAATAGATCCTTTTGGAAAACAGCATGAAATATTTTATTTTCACTATGCAATTTCAGCTTTGGTGCATAATCAGCTTTTGTTAAATGCATATAAGGTATAAGATCCATTTTCTTCAGGGTAGCGGCCCACAACTTAAACAGCCCCACCGCCAAAAGGACTGCACCAGCAAACACCCCAGCGAAGACCAAAACAGAGTGGGAACGCATTGCTAAAAATACATACGGCGTGTTCATTAATATGTTTCTAAAAGCAGGTGATTCCATAAACCCTGAAATATCCTTTATTGTATAGTCCCCAAATACGAAAAGATAAACAGCATATCCAACTGCAAGTGGAACCAACAAACTGAGGCTAAATAAAATCCCCTTCATGATCTTCAAGTAAAACAACTTACTCCAAATATTTGTAAGAACATAACCAATATACGAAAACAGCATTGATAAAAATAAACTAAAGAAAAAATAAACTAGGCCTAAGAGAAATACGATAGCTGTTTTAGATTTAGACAACCCAACAGTGCTTAAAAATAAAAAAACAGGAAAAACAAAAAGATACCATATGATAATGGTTTTTTTGAGTGCCTGACTGACAAAAACAGAAAACAGTTGTAAAAAACGAACCTTTTTTAATTGATGAATGACTTTACGTGTATCCAGAAGAAATGCATGATGATTTTCTTTAAAGAAACCGGATGCCCAAAATAATTGCTCCAGTGAAACTGCTATTAAAACAAATTGACCCCAGGCGCTGACAGGCAGATTAATCAGTTTCGTTCCGAATACAACACCGCATCCTATTAAAATGAAATAAAAACATAATAAAGAAATAATAATAGTAGACAGTAGCTTATTGCTTAGTTGGGGAATTCCCCAATCTTCCTTTCTTTTCCGAAACGATGACAGAGTATTATACTTGATAAGAGCTGCAATTTGTTTTCCTATCATACTTTCAATCCTTACATATGTATTTGGGAGAGAGGCTCTTTTTGCAGCTTGTACAAAAAGAGCAATTATTTATTGATTGATTTTACCAAGCGGCTGCATATTTTTTGCCGTATTTCTTAATCATTGATTTTGCTGTTGCAACAATTGCATAAGAAATAGCACCTGCACCTGTAACAATACCAATTAGAGAAATGATAGACGCAACTGTTGATGCTGCATCAATGATATCAATTGCTTTTTTAGCCGCTGCTGTAGAGATTCCAAGAGTCGATGCTAATTCAGCGTTAGCTGAGAATGCATGAGCCGCCGCCACATTTAATTCTGTACCAGTTAATAAAAGTGCATAAACCAATGTTGCTGCAGCAAGAGCAGCGCCAAATAAAACGAAAGATTTTTTATTAGATTTTACTAAGTTCATCATAACATCTCCTATTCTTCTTTTTCATATATAATAAAATTTAGCTAAATTACTCTCTCCCGAGCTAAATTTTATCCACCATAAAGTAATTAAAGAAAATATTAAAGAGCTTTATTAAAACAAAACAACCCGTCAAAATTATTCTTTTGCTTTTGTCGAGTTCAGTAAGTTTCCCTGCAGCAACATATAGAGCTGCAATTGATATAAGCAAAAATGGGTCCAGCAGCTGTAAACTTAATTCAGTACCGCTGGCAGAATATATAAGTGAGGAATCGGCAGTCAAATAGTTAACAACTGAAAGAATTAACATTTTAAATGCCGAAATTAAAGAAGTTAATGTATATAGAAGCAAATACGTTTTTTTTGGTTTCTTTGAACCAAGAATAAAAGCAACAATAAATAATATAAATCCGCCAATTAGAATCTCTATGAAAGTTGTAAAGATCATAAAGCCTTGGAGAAACATGACAATTGTACGCACACTTTTCTCCCCGATATCGTAGGCATTTTCTCCGACAGAAGAGTAATATATGTGTAAAACCTTATCTGAAATACTAAATTGGAAGAGTAATGAACAGATCAAAATTATGAAAAAAGAACTTAAAATTATTTTTTTATTACTCAATTGACCTATCATAATATCATCCTTTTCTTACAAAATAAATTATCTATTCTATACTTTTACAATTTAGTATATTTCTAAGAAAAAATCAACACTTTTTTATACAAAAAGTGACTTTAAAACTATTACCAAATAGAATATCCTTTCGAAACCTCAGTTCTAAAGGCCTTTTCTTTTTATTTATATTTACAAATAGGATTACTTGGACAAACATAAAAAATGCGAACGATATCATTAAACAGTCTTTTATTAACAAAAGATTAGTTTGAGTGTATTAAAGAAAAGAAGAATGAATTGAAGGGGTGAGAAGCACAGTAGTGACAAAATAAAAAAAGGATATAGTTTATATATCCTCCGGATGAAATATAGTCGGCTCCCGATAGTTCTCCTGTTTTTCCATTTAACTTTACATTTTTTTCGCTATATCTTCTTTATTTAAGCCCGCTTTCTCGGCTTAAAAATGCTCTTTTCTCGACATTGCAAACTGTTTAAAAAATGTGCGGCTTTCGTTCATCTGAACAAAGTCCTGTTCAGCATCACTCATTCTAAGTCACTTGATTTTAATGATGTTTCCTCTCGGCATATGTATCCCCTTACTTTTTGCGAAAATAATAAAAGCTATCTTAAAATAGTCTAGCACTCTTCGGCGTACCGTCGTTTTGGCAGTAGAAGAAGAGCCGCAGACGATCAGTTTACGGTTGATGAAAACACGCTATATCAATGTTTATATAATTTTCACGATTTATTCTTTTAAATTGTCAATGTCGAGTACCCCTACCAACGAGATAATACATAAACTTTACCTGAATGATAAGCGTTGTTATCCCCATACTGTTTAACGCCTCCGTTTACTTTAAGTACAATCTTTCAAAATCTGAAGAAAAGCTGCCAATATGACAGCTCCTTTTCTGTTATTTAATTCTTTCTTCTGAGGATTTAATGAGAGTGGGCATATATTTACTTTTTAAATCTCTTTTCCATCAATTCTTCTATTTGTTTTGAATTTGTATTTTACTTTATTTTGTAATAGATCATTAATGTTCAAATAATCCATTTCATTTCGTTTTTGGCCTAATTTATATGGCTGCCTAAATTTTTTCCACCTTAATATTAAAACCAACTATACCTTTCAGTTCACTTTCTAAGATATGCGGAGAAAGTTTATCCCATAAAACAGGATTTTCACGATGTTTTTTGTATTTTTCCACCATTATTGTTAATTCTTTTAAATTCATCCTTCTCTAAAAATGGAGAACATTTGAAACCTGTGAAGATGTGCTTGTGATGTTTCGGAGTTCTTCTTGGTATTCCCTCGAAATGTTCCGCGTGGAATTATCAGGATACGCACATGTTGGAAAGTAATTTCTTGTACAAAAATACAAATTTCATTAGCAGTTTTGACCTTATAATATTTTGGAATAATACAACATCGTCCACCCCTGAAAAAGTTAGATGAGTGTTTTAGCCATGATTAAATCCGTTTGTTCTTCATCACCCATATAAAAAGAGTGGGCTCCAATTTGAACAAACCCCATTTTCTTATAAAAAGCAATGGCATTTTCATTTTTTTCCCATACGCCCAGCCAGACTTTCTTTTTATTACGTTCCAAGGCAATTTCCATAGCTTTGTTTAATAGATGTTTGCCAAGCCCATGTTTTTGAAATTTGTTCTTTATATAAATCCTCTCAATTTCAAGTGATTCTTTACCCATTTCTTCAGACTGAGCATCATCGGTGTTGACCTTTAAATATCCAGCGACTTCATGATGAAAATAAACAAAAAAGAACTGTGAAGACGTATTGGATAATTCCTTTTCCAACTGTTTAGCGTTAAATGCACTTTCCAGATAGGCTTTCATATTTTCAGGTGAATTCTGATCTTTAAATGTATCGTTGAATGTTTCAATACTAAGTTCTTGGAGTATTTTTAAATCTTCACTGCTGCACTTTTGTATATTTATCGTCATTTAAAAATGTCGCTCCTTTATATCATCAATAATTTTTCGTGTTTTCTAAATTTCCAGTCCTTATCTATACTTCTTTCTATTTATAAATGGAAATACGTTTTTCCTTTCTCTGTTGGAAAAAATATTTAGTTCGATCTACTTTTATCATATCGGCTAACTTTTCTTGAAGATTCCTGGGTTTGTACGCATTCGGACAAGGTACGAATATTGCCCTTGCTGCTACTCCAATTTCATGAAGAATCTTCCTCATCATCAACTCCTCAAATGTATTTTTTATTGCAAATGCAATAAAAATACCGTACGTTAAATATAACCCAACTTTATTGCATTTACAATATAAATGAAGATGAAGGAGGTCGCGTAAAGTGAATTTTGTCTTTTGAAGCAATCTAAATTTTCCGCCGTTTCTTTATTTAAGCCATAATAAAAACGCCTCCCTTAACGATGGTCTATCGCTAAGAAAAGCGTCATGAATAATCTTACGGTTAATCGCGGAACCTTCCAAAACCGTTGAGATGATCGATTCATTCTCGAATATCTGGTTTTACCGCTTAGCACTCTTCAGGCGTACCTGTATTCGTCGCTGTTCTAAAAGAAGAACCGCAGCCGCATGAAGCGATGGCGTTTGGATTGTCGATGGTGAAGCCGCCGCCAAGCATGGATTGCTTATAATCAATCACGGTGCCGTTCATGATGTCAAGGCTTTCTTTATCAACAAGAACAGTGATGCCGTGCTGATCAAACATGCTGTCTGATTCGCCCTTTTCATGCTCAAAGCCCATGCCATAAGAAAGGCCGCTACAGCCGCCGCCTTTGACGCCGACACGCAGAAACGCGTTTTCTTCTTCATGCTCTTTCATCATATCTTTTATATGCAAAGCTGCTGCTTCTGTAATTGTTACCGGGTTGCTCATCTTTGTGAACCTCCTTTTAAAAACCGGATGTTGTCTTTTATTATAAACATGATTGGTCCAATTCTCAAACAAGGTGTTTTACAAGAAATAGACACCCTCACAAACGATCTCAGCCGGCCCTGTCATCATCACATGGCCGTTACCTTTCCAGTTAATCACCAAATCTCCGCCTGCTAAATGCACCGTGATGTCCTGATTTCGTTCTGATACGCCGTTTAACACAGATGCGACGGCTGCTGCACAAGCTCCTGTCCCGCATGCCTGAGTAATGCCTGATCCCCGTTCCCAGACGCGGAAATGCAATTCATGCTCATTCACGGTTTCGACGAATTCCACATTGACGCCTTCCGGAAATCTCGGATCTTTCTCAATTACCGGCCCCAGTGTCGTCAAGGGTGCCTGTTCAATGTCAGCGATCGGAAAAACGATATGGGGATTTCCCATTGAAACGGCAGTGCCTGTTAGTTCAGCTTCACCAAATGTCATGGTTTCACTGATCGTGTACTCTTCTCCGCCGCCAAGCATCGGAAGCTCGGCTTTTGTCAGGCGCGGTTCACCCATATCGACAGCGACCACATTCACCTTTCCGTTTTCAACTTGAACCTCCGCTTTCACTAGCCCGGAGAGGGTTTCAATCAGAAAAGATGTTTCCTCAACCAGCTTATGCTCATACGCGTATTTTGCGACGCAGCGCAGGCCGTTGCCGCAGTTTTTCCCTTCAGACCCGTCATTATTAAAAATCCGCATTTTGACAGGCGCTTGATCTGAAGGGCATATCAGGATCATTCCGTCGGAACCGATCCCTGTATAAACAGAAGAAACCTGAACCGCAATCTCAGACAGTTTTTCTTCCGGAAGCTGTTCTTCAAATTGATTCACATAGATATAGCTGTTTCCCAAGCCGTGCATTTTGGTAAATCGAAATGAGTTCATAGGTGCCTCCAACTTTTTTTCTTTTTCTTAGTATAAAAGCTATTATAAACGGACACAATACAATTATCCCCCGTTTTTCATACATAAAAGCTCCTTGCACTTTCGCAAGGAGCTTTTATTGTTTATATAAACATGCCGGCAATGGCTGCGCTGAGCAGATTGGCTAATGTTCCTGCAAGAACAGCCTTCAAGCCGAGGCGTGCGATATCCGAACGGCGGCTAGGTGCTAAACCGCCAAGCGTACCGAGCATAATTGCAATTGATGAAAAATTGGCGAATCCACATAACGCGAAACTGATAATGGTAGCGGTTTTCTTAGAAAATTCGCCGATGTGCGGACCGAAGTTAGAATAAGCAACAAACTCATTCAGCACCAATTTCTGGCCGATATAGCTTCCCGCCTGCAATGCTTCATGCCATGGCACGCCAATCAAAAAGGCGATTGGAGAAAACACATAGCCGAGAATGGATTCTAATGTGACGCCTTTTAAACCGAACAAGCCGAAAGCTCCGCCGAGAATACCGTTTACTACGGCGATTAATGCAACGAACGCAAGCAGCATCGCTCCAACGTTTAAGGCAATTTGCAGACCTGTTGACGCTCCCTTTGCAGCTGCGTCAATGACATTGGCTGCGCCTTCGCCTTCATCCATTTTAAAATCGTTTTTTACGGTTTGCGGCTTTTCCGTTTCGGGAATAATCAATTTACCAAAGACAAGACCCGCCGGAGCAGCCATAAAGCTGGCCGCAAGCAGATATTCAATCGGAATGCCGAGAAGCGCGTACCCAAACAAGGTTGAACCCGCAACAGCCGATAGACCGCTCGTCATAATCGTGAATAATTCAGAGCGCGTCAGCCCGGCTATCAGGGGTTTGATCACTAACGGAGATTCTGATTGTCCTACAAAAATATTAGCAGCAGCCGCAAGAGATTCCGTTTGGCTTGTCCCAAGGAGCTTTGACAATCCGCCGCCAATGACACGGAAAATGAGCTGCATAATTTTCAAATGATATAAAACTGCAATCAGTGCTGAGAAGAAAATGATAACGGGCAGTACACTTAATGCAAATGCCGGACTGTCGCCTACTTTCAGAAGCGGTCCAAAAATAAAGCTGATGCCTTCATTCGCATAATCAATCAGAAGCTGTACACGGCTTGAAAACCATAAAAAAACAGCGCGTCCCGCTTCCCATTTCAACACGATGTATCCAAACGCCACCTGTGTGCATAAACCAACGATGACGGTTCTTATCTTAATATTGCTTTTCTTTTCTGAAAATAAAAACGCGATAGCAATGATCGCAACTGCGCCGAGCAGTCCCCACAGAACACTCATGAATACACCTACACCTCTTAAAATTTTATTTAAAAAAATATCTTTTATACGATAACAATAATATTTTTTGATGTCTACACATTTTTTAGTTCTTTTGGACGACAAAATAAAAAAGGGCCTGTCCCAGGCCCTTTTCTGTTAAAACATTGGATTTTCTTCAATAAAGGTATATATATTCTCAACAAGCTCAGCAGGCGTTTCACCCATGACGACTTCTCCGTTTACAAGAGCGAAAAGCGACTCCATGCATGTCCCGCAGTAGCTTAAGCAGCCGTATTCAAGGACATCCAGATTTGGATCCTTCTCCAAAATCGCCCGGGCTTCCTGAGAGCCGTGAGCCAGATTGCTGACACAAAATTCAATCATTGGATTCATGCGATTTCACCTCACATATGTCCATTATCGCGAATTTTTAATCATTCGTCAAAGACAACGGATTGTTCAAAATTTATTATCGTAACATATCATTTCACAAATAACGTTTTACTAATTTGTACTTTCAGGCTAATTTGTAGGTTATTTTCAAACTATTATTGTGATTTTAGATCAAATTCGATATAATTCTAGATGTTATTTTACATAGTTCGTATTTTCTTCAATGTGTCTATCATACTCTTCGGATTAAAGGGGAATTCAAATGAAAAAATTGGTCTTGATCGGCGGAGGTTACGGGAACATGCGTGTTCTTCATCGCTTATTGCCAAACCAGCTGCCTGATGATGTTTCAATCACGTTAATTGACAGAAATCCTTATCACTGCTTGAAAACAGAATATTATGCCCTTGCCGCAGGCACAATTTCTGACCATCATATCAGAGTGTCATTCCCAGAGCACCCTCGCCTGGATGTCCAATATGGTGATATCTCATCAATTGATATTGCACAAAAACAAGTGCTGTTCCAAGATCGTGAACCGATTTCTTACGATGACGCTGTGATCGGGCTCGGCTGTGAGGATAAATATCACAACGTGCCGGGAGCGCCTGAATTCACCTACAGCATTCAAACCATCGATCAGTCCCGCGAAACCTATCAAAAGCTGAATAACCTGAGCGCTAATGCCACTGTCGCCATTGTCGGAGCGGGCTTAAGCGGCGTTGAGCTTGCGAGTGAACTGAGAGAAAGCCGTGATGACCTGAACATCATTCTGTTCGACCGCGGTAATCTCATTTTATCAAGCTTTCCCGAGCGTTTGAGCAAATATGTGCAAAATTGGTTCGAAGAGCACGGTGTCCGCATTATTAACAGGGCAAATATCACAAAAGTTGAAGAAAACATTGTATACAACCACGATGAACCGATTTCTGCAGACGCCATCGTGTGGACAGCCGGTATACAGCCGAACAAAGTCGTCAGAGACTTAGATGTGGAAAAGGACGCACAAGGGCGTATCGTATTAACACCTCATCACAATCTTCCAG
The DNA here is from genome assembly GCF_958411575.1 of uncultured Bacillus sp. Lineage (NCBI taxonomy): Bacteria > Bacillati > Bacillota > Bacilli > Caryophanales > Bacillaceae > Bacillus > uncultured Bacillus sp. The sequence goes on along the minus strand of NZ_CATYRA010000006.1, from coordinate 169,558 downwards.
GTGATGAACACCTGTATGTTGTTGGTGATTGCGCCAGCCTCCCTCATGCACCGAGTGCCCAGCTGGCAGAGGCTCAAGCAGAGCAGATTGTCCAAATCTTGCAAAAACGCTGGAATGGAGAAGCTCTTCCAGAATCAATGCCGCAGTTTAAGCTGAAAGGCGTCCTCGGTTCACTCGGAAAAAAAGCCGGCTTTGGCCTTGTTGCTGACCGCCCGCTGATCGGCCGTGTTCCGCGCATGTTGAAATCCGGCTTGCTGTGGATGTACAAACACCATAACGGTTAATGATTACAGACGGCTAAAACGGTTTTAGTTTTAGCCGGTTTCATCTTTTCAGCGTGTTTAAAAAAACCTTGAAGTCTAGGAAAGGCGAGCATTGGAGCGGAGCGAATGTTTTAATTCGTGAGCACCAACGCACAGGCTTGACAACGAATGCGAGGGTTTGTCCACACGCTGGAACCGCTGATCTTGTCAGCGGTTCTCTGTATACCCATACTTCTCCATTTCCTCATAAACATCTTTTAATTTCGGATTGCCTTCACCGACAATTTTGTCTTCTACGAGCACAAGCGGATAAAAATACTCGTCATTTCTGATTTTTTCCGCAAGCTCTTTCGCATGTTCATTGTCAGGCGGCTCATAAATATCGATGTATTGCATCGCAAAAGGCTGATCTGGATATTTTCTTTTCAGCGCAGCCTCAAGCCACTCGTATGTATCCTTGGCCGTCGGCATATTGACACAGCTTGCACAAACGGTTTCTGCCCCGTACACGCTGAGCATGACAGGTTTTGTCACTGTAAACGCCTCCTTCTCCCATGTATGTCCTTTCTTTCAGTATACAGAGCCAAAAGACGTTTTTATAGAAAAAAACCGTTTTTGTGTTCAAGTCTTAATGTGCTATAATAGGGAAAGCAACTTTGCAAACCAAACAATAGATTTTTATTGTTACACTGAATATAATGGTTTTATGATGACGAAAGGAGCGAATGTCATGACTGAAGTTGAAATGAAAGAACAGGTGCAGGAAGTACTGGACAAACTTCGTCCGTTTTTACTTCGTGACGGCGGTGACTGTGAGCTTGTAGACGTAGATGAAGGTATCGTTAAGCTTCGTCTTCTAGGCGCATGCGGCAGCTGCCCAAGTTCAACAATTACGCTGAAAGCCGGAATTGAACGCGCTCTTCTTGAAGAAGTGCCGGGTGTCGTTGAAGTAGAACAAGTCTTTTAATAAAGCAGCCAGGCTGATCGTTAATCAGCCTGGCTTTTTTATTAAAGATATTGATCAAACCATGAACTTATATAATTCAGGCGCTTGATCCGCTGTCCCGGGTGTCCGCTGCGTGACAAATTGTGCGACGCTTTCGGAAAACGGACGAGCATGGTTTCCTTGCCTATTTTTTTCAAAGCAATAAATAGCTGCTCCGCCTGCTCGATCGGGCACCGGTCATCTCGCTCGCCATGCAGAATCAAAAGCGGTGTCTCCACGTTTGCTGCGTATTTTAAAGGGGAACGGTCCCAGAGCTTTTCTGTGTCTGCAAACATGTCATGCTCAAGCTGCCAGTCTGTGAAGAAATAGCCGATATCACTGACGCCATGAAAGCTGATCCAGTTTGAAATCGAGCGCTGGGTGACCGCGGCTTTAAAGCGGTTCGTCTGTCCAACAATCCAGTTGGTCATAAAGCCTCCGTAGCTCCCTCCCGTGACACCGAGCCGTTCAGGATCGATCTGCGGATCTCGTTTGATAGCCTCATCCACAGCCTGCATCACATCCTCATAATCCTTTCCTCCATAATCTCCTCTGACGGCATTCACAAATTCCTGCCCGTAACCGTAGCTTCCTCTCGGATTGACATAAACCACTGCATACCCTTTCGCCGCCAGCACTTGAAATTCATGAAAATATGTATGCCCGTACATCATGTGCGGACCGCCGTGTATGCTGAGAATAAGTGGATATGATGTTTTACCTTCCGCCTGTGCAGGCTTCATCAGCCAGCCGTTCACCGTCACACCGTCTTCTGTGACATATTGAATATCTTCAGGTATTGAAATCGTATGCTCGCTGACAAACTTGTCATTCGCGCCAGTCAGCCGTTTCTCTTCCTGCCCAAGCGGGAGGCTGTAAAGCTCGCTCGGTCTGTCCGGCTTTGTCACACTGGCAATAAAGTGTTGTTCGTCAGGTGAAATGGAAAAACTATTGATGTACTCTTTTTCGAGACGAATCGGATACACAAGGCCTTCAATCGAAATATAATAGATACCCGTACTGCCTTGATCTGTGCCGATGACATAAAACCCTTGGCTGTCTTTCGTCCAAACCGGGCGCTGCTCGGCACCTCCGATCAGTGAATCTCCAATGAGCGCATCCGCTAAATGAACGTCAAGCATTTCAGTCAGACATGTAAGGTAGTCTTGTTCGATATCATAGAGCCACGCCTTTTCGAACGTTGCATTCTTATATTCCTTTTCATGTCCAAGCAAAGCAAGATACCTTCCATCCGTTGAAAATGAGCTTGGTCCGAATGAGCCGCGATGAGACGTAATCTGCTTGAGATCTCCAGACTCCAGCGACATCATACAGACATCGTACGGCTTGCTGGCATCGTTCGTTTCAGTCAAATTAGCTGAGAAAACAAGCCATTTGCCATCAGGAGAAAAAGCAGGATCACCATGATCGGCTTTGTGATTTGTCAGCTGCTTTACTTCGCCAGACTTCACGCTGACAAGCACAAGCTGGGCATACGCACCTCTCGTCAGCCCTTTGCCGTCCCGTTTATAGGCTAGACCTTGAACTTCAACAGGTTCAAAGCTGTCCGGCTCCGTTTTCTCTCGATCATTAATACTTTCTCCCTCTCCCAAACTGACAATGACAAGCACCGATTCGCCATCCGGGGACCATATTGGCTTTGACACGCCATACGGGATATCAGTCAGTTTTCTCGCTTCCCCGCCTTCAGCACTCATGATATACAGCTGTGCTGCATCACCATCACGATCAGAAATAAAGGCAAGCGTGCGCCCGTCCGGAGACCATCTTGGGTCCGTGCACCGCTTTTCTCCATGTGTCCAAGGAACAGACCCGCCACTTTTCGTTTCATAGACCCATATATTTGATGTATACGAATCTTTCTCTTGATTCACTTGTGACTGGACATATGCGGCACGGCTGCCATCTGGGGCGTATTGAGGATCGGTTACAGAGACAATCGCTGTGATGTCTTCTGCGGTTATCAGCTTTTTCATGTTCATCTCCTCCTTTTTACAACTATTTCGTTTTTCTAAATAAAAACTCCTTTATCTTCAGCAGAAAAAAAGCGCCCTTCGCTGATGCTGAGGGACGCTTGGCGTGATCTATACACTTTTTACTTGGTATAAAGGATTTCGCTCTACTATACTTCCCACTTTCGGAACGGTCAAAGCGTCGACTTCACAATGAGGGAAATGAAGCGCGAGCTGTTCTTTGAGCTCTTCTCCCTTTCCTTTTTCAGTCATCACGAGAATCGTCGGGCCTGCCCCGCTGAGAGCCGTTCCGTACGCGCCCTTCATCTCGGCGACGTGTTCTACTTTTGACAGCTCAGGGACAAGCATTGCCCGGTACGGCTGATGGAACATATCCTTCTTCATGATTTTTCCGACGAGCGGCCAATCCTTGGACATGATGGCAGCAATGAGTATATTGCTGACTGCACTTGCTTTTACAGCGTCCGCATACGGAAACTCTTTCGGAAGAACGTCTCTTGCGTCTCTTGTCAGCACTTCGTAAAAAGGAATGACAACGACAACATCAATGTCAGCATCCGGGACGCGGATCATTTGTGTCTCGTCATCTTCATGCAAGCCAATGACAAGTCCGCCAACGAGAGAAGCGCCCGCATTATCCGGGTGTCCTTCTTCAAGGCTGGCTACATGCAGCTTGTCCGCTTCAGAGAGCTTTAAGCCGCATAATTCATCAGCCAGTTCAACGGCCGCTACAATCGCCGCGGCGCTGCTGCCAAGGCCGCGTGCGAGCGGAATGTCGCTCCACACTTTCACATGGACAGGCGGCATTTCTTTACCGTATAAATCTGCTGTCCGTTTTGCCACTTGATAGATCAGATTATCTGTACCCGCCGGAATTCCGGCGACTGTTTCTGTTTCAGCTTCAAAAGACCACTTGTCGCTTTCAAAGACGGTCAGCTTCAAATATCTGCTGAGCGCCATTCCAACTGAATCGAAGCCGGGGCCTAGGTTAGCCGTGCTTCCGGGAACAGTGACAGTGAACAGCATGTCGGCTTCGTTCATACACGGGCCGCTCCTTTTACATATTCAAGGATGCTGTCTTCATTCGTCGGCAATGTGACCGGCTTGATTTCTGAAATGTCGACCGCTGTATTCGGATCTTTCAGCCCGTTTCCTGTTAACACAGCAACGACCTTGCTGCCTTTCGGAATTTCTCCGGATTTCACCTGTTTCAGAACGCCAGCAATGGAAGCACAGGATCCCGGTTCTGCAAACACGCCTTCTTCACGGGCGATCAGCTGATACGCGTGAAGGATTTCATCATCAGTGACTTCGTCAATTTTCCCGTTGGATTCCTCAGCTGCCTTTACAGCTTTGTCCCAGCTTGCCGGGTTTCCGATACGAATGGCTGTTGCTATTGTTTCCGGATTTTCAATTACTTCATTGCGAACGATTGCCGCCGAGCCTTCCGCTTCAAATCCTCGCATTTTCGGGAGGCTTGTGCCGTTTTTCTCATGATATTCCTTGAAGCCCTTCCAATACGCTGAGATATTGCCTGCGTTTCCGACTGGGATCGCTAATACATCCGGTGCTTCGCCCAGCTGCTCGCACACTTCAAAGGCAGCTGTTTTTTGACCTTCAAGGCGGTATGGGTTGACTGAGTTGACAAGAGCAATCGGTGATTTCTCACAGATGGAACGGACAATTTTAAGCGCATCGTCAAAGTTTCCATCAATTGCAATAATCTCGGCTCCGTACATGACAGCCTGAGCAAGTTTTCCGAAGGCGATTTTTCCGTTCGGGATGATGACGATGCATTTCATGTTGGCGCGGGCTGCATATGCTGCCGCAGCAGCGGAAGTGTTTCCTGTTGAAGCGCACATAATCGTATCGTTGCCTTCTTCTTTTGCTTTCGCCACAGCCATGACCATTCCGCGGTCTTTAAATGATCCCGTAGGATTGACACCTTCTGTTTTGACATGAAGCTCAATTCCGAGCTGCTCAGACAGCTTCGGCAGATGGATAAGAGGTGTATTTCCTTCATGTAAAGTAAGCGCCGGTGTTTGATCTGTTACAGGCAAAAATTCTTTATATTGATGGATAAGTCCTTTCCACATTAGCTCCAACCGTTCCCTTCTACACGATATGTGCTTTTGACTTCTTGAACGACTTCCAAATCATTTAGGTTTTGCAGGATATCACTGAAATCAGCTTCTGATGTATGGTGTGTGACAATTACGATTTCTGCTAACTCATCATGGCCTTTAATCGGCAGCTGAAGGATCTTTTCGAAGCTCACGCCCCGCTCTGAGAACACAGACGTAATTTTCGAGAATGAACCGACCTGATCTTTTACGTGAATTCTTAAAAATTGCTGTGCGTAAATGTCAGACGGCGACTTCATGTTTTTCTCGTATTGCGGCGCAACAAAGCTGTTGCCGTTTACGCCGAGGCGCATGTTTTTCATGACCGCGACAAGGTCAGAAACAACGGATGTCGCAGTAGGCATGCTCCCGGCTCCAGGCCCGTAGAACATCGTCTCACCAACAGCCTCTCCGTATACATAAACGGCGTTATACTCATTATGTACAGCAGAAAGCGGATGATGGTCAGGAAGCAGTGTCGGCTGTACGCTGACTTCAATTTTGCTGCCGTCACGCTGAGCAATCCCGATCAGCTTCATCGTGTAGCCTAGACGTTTGCTGAAGCTGATGTCCTCGTCTGTAATTTGGGAGATTCCCTTTACTTTGACGTCTTCCAGATCGACATTCATCGAGAAACCGAGGCGCGCCAATATCGCCATTTTCCTTGCGGCATCAAGCCCTTCCACGTCTGAAGTCGGATCAGCTTCGGCAAAGCCGAGATCCTGCGCTTCCTTGAGCACTTCCTCGTAAGGGCTTTTTTCTTTGATCATTTTTGTTAAGATAAAGTTCGTTGTTCCGTTCACGATCCCCATCATTTTTGTAATCCGGTCTGATGAGAGGCCTTCCTCTAACGTGCGCAGAATCGGAATCCCGCCGGCAACACTGGCTTCAAAGTAGATGTCGCAGCCATTTTCCTTCGCTTCAGCAAGCAGCTCGGAGCCGTACACAGCCATTAAATCCTTGTTTGCTGTGACAACATGCTTTTTCGATCTCAGCGCGTCGACCAAATATTGTTTTGTCTGTTCAACTCCGCCGATCACCTCGATGACGACATCAACATCTGGATCATCGATGACATCATACACTTCTGTCGTGAGCACTTCCTTAGGCAAATCTACTTCTCTCTTTTTCTCTAGATCTTTTACAAGCACTTTTTTTATCGTAATCGGACAGCCGACCTGATGCATCAGCTTATCCTGATGGTCTTGAATAATTTTAACGACACCGCTTCCGACGGTACCTAAACCTAAAAGCCCTACACGAATTGCTTTCAAAAAAACTCCACCTTTCTTTTGATTGTCCTCTTGAAAAAGACAATTGTTAACCCAACACAGACATATAAGTTACAAACATTATATAAGTCCACTCCTGTTTTGACAAGACAGTAATCGGCTGAATTTTATGAATGTAAACGCTTAACCCATTGATATGACAAGATTCTTTATTTTCTAATTATTTTTCCGCCTTTACCGAGCCAGTTCACGCGGGGAACAAACGGTTTCTGCGCCCGCATGTTCATGAATTCCTGCGCTGTATTGAGAAATTGCTCATAGCGTTCGCAGTCACTAAGAATGAAGTCAAGCTGCTCTTCATAATAATGCTTTTCTGATTCTGATGACATATAGTAGCTCTCCACGATTTCAAAATAATGAAGCGGAAAGAGCAGGCGGCTGTATAAAAGACGTTTTGAAAACGAAGACAGCGGCGTCACTTGCTCGTATTCCTGCAGAAAGTGAAAGCCCTGCTGATGAAAATCTTGTCTGTGATGTAAAAACGTATGCCTCATATATTCAGCCAAATCACGTGAGGCATGGTCAAATACCCAATCCGCCGGAATCCTGATCAGGGAATCGGGTGACCATGTATGTCTTTCCATCCGCTGATGGCATATCGTTCCTGAATCAGCGGCTTGGGGCTTGTCATCCAGCTCAGTGTCCACTAAATATTGTATCGCGTTTTCTGACAGTCCCAAATAATATGGAAATGATTCGATCATTTTTTTATCGAATGGCTCGTGAGGCGGGGTATGAACCTTTCGCTGCCAAAACACCTCCAGCTGATCAATGCGTTTACCCCACAGATCCTTCCACTGGCCGATTCTTCCGGCTGCCTTCACTTCATACGGGTACCCTCTGCCTTTTCGGTGAAATTCCGCCAGCTCCTGTCCAATGGAGAACGCCCGATTTGAAAAAGGGGGTGCCGCCTTCAGCAAAGCGTACGTTTTCCCCTCCTGTTCAAACGTCAGCTCACCTTCTTTTGTAAAGATAAAAACCGAAACGTATGGGTCACTTTGTTCTTGTAAATACTGACTCATGTAATAAAGCTCCGCCAGCTCTGTATCTGAGAATTGGGAAACGGGGACAATCAGGAAGAATGAATTCGGCGTCTGAAAGCATTGATATGTGTGCTGGTACATGGAAAGCTGCCTGACGTGAATACCGTATTTTTCTTTTATTGTGCCTTTCACAATGATCACCTGCCTGTTGAATTAGGGCTCATCACATCGTAGTCATACACGTCCGGAATTATGAATACATATTTTAATCCGACGAAGGCGCAAGAAAAAGTCGTAAACATCTCAAACATTTTGTATAAACTAGTAAAAAAGATTGGGTGAAGCTGATGTCAGAAAACGAACAAATCAGTCAGATGGAAGCAAAAGCAAGAGCACGAATGAAGGAGCGCGGCGTTGAGGTAGCAGACATTGCCGAGCTTGTCTTTTTTCTGCAGAAAAAATATCATCCGGATTTATCCATTGATGAATGCACGTTGAACGTCAATCGCGTTCTCGCAAAACGCGAGGTGCAAAATGCGATTTTAACGGGCATTGAATTGGATGTTCTTGCTGAGCAGAAAAAACTGTCTGAACCGCTGCAAACGATGCTGGAAACAGATGAAAGTCTATATGGGGTAGATGAAGTTCTGGCATTTTCCATCGTGAACATTTACGGATCGATCGGGTTTACGAATTACGGTTACATCGACAAAGAAAAACCCGGCATCCTTAAACATTTAAATGATAAATCAACCGGCGAATGCCATACCTTTTTAGATGACATCGTCGGTGCGATTTCCGCCGCGGCCTCAAGCAGGCTCGCACACCGCGCGCGGCATACAGAATAAGGGCACCCTTTTCGGGCGCCCTTTTTTAAATGTATGGAATCCATTCGGTCAGAGAGTCAATGGCATGAGTCGGTTTTTCCATATCATCTTTCATATGCTCTCTTTTCGTTACGCCTGTGTGAACGAGCAGCGTATCCATACCGGCGTTAATGCCGGCCATAATGTCCGTCGCGTAGTTGTCGCCGACCATGAGTGTTTCGGATACATTCGTGCCAAGAACGCGCATCGCCTGCTCCATAATGATTGATTCCGGCTTGCCGATAAATACCGGCTGTACGCCTGTGGATACAGTTAATACAGATGTCAGTGAACCGTTTCCAGGCAGAAGGCCTCTTTCAGTCGGGATCGCAATATCTCCGTTAGTGGAAATAAAGCGGGCACCATTTCTGATTGCCAGGCAGCCGACAGCAAATTTTTCGTATGTAATGGAACGGTCAATACCGACAACGACAAAATCTGCATTTTCCCCGCCAAACGTCAGGCCGTTTTCTTCAATTGCCTGGCGGATCCCTTCTTCTCCGATCACATACACAGACGCGTCTTTTTTCTGCTGAGCGATATGCTGGGCAGTCGCCATGCTGGTCGTGAAGACCTGCTCTTCTGTTGCAGGAATATCAAAAGACACGAGCTTGTCCGCCACCTGCTTCGGTGTGCGTGAAGAGTTGTTTGTCACGAAAAGATAAGGAACCCCGCGATCTTTCAGTGTTCTGACAAATTCACACGCTTCCTCGACTTTTTCCGTGCCATTGTACATCGTTCCGTCTAAATCAATTAAATACCCTTTATATGTTTTCATTTCCAACACTCCTGTGGCTTTCCAGTTGTTATTTAAACGCAGAAACAGGGCCAAGCTCTGTTTCCAAGTAGCTTCTGATCCGTTGCGGGAAGTCTTGCAGAGCTGTCTGATGTGCCGTGATCAGCCTGTAAAGCTCGGCGCTGTCAGCGAGCAGGTACTGCTGAACCAATGTTTTGCGGTAGGCGATCAATTTCTTGAGCTCAGTTCCCTCTTGTTCCGTGACAACTTTTTCATCAACAAGTATGTCCATAATGTCATCATAGCTGCCCGGGTCCCGCATAATAAAACCGTCAATCATGTCATTGCCTGTATCCAGAATGCATTCGATTAACAGATGGCCTATACGCTGAAGCGCCAGTCCCCCGATTTCAGACTGCCAGTCTGTTTGTGAGTTAAAAAACGCCAGCTGGTGCTCATAGAACCTGAGTGTTTGCTCGATCTTGTTTCTGTCAACAAAATACATGACAGCATCCCCTTTGTGTATGTTTATTTTCTGATCCGTTTCAAGACAAAATACGCACAGCCGAAATTGCAGTATTCGTAAATGTATTCATCTAATGTACTGATTTTCGTTTCGAAGGTTGCCTTTTGATTCTGGTCGTCAAAGAAGCCCTTGAGCCTGAGCTGACCGTATCCCCAGTCTCCCACAATATAATCGTATTTATTTAAAATATCGGAATAGCGGGCTTTAAAAGCCTCTTCATTGAAGCCGTCTTTGAAATTGTGCATCAATTCAAATTCGGCATTTTGAATAAGAATCATAATCTCACCTCTTTTTCACTCATTCCTATCATAATTCATTGCCCCGTCCCCATCAATTGCTAAAGAATAAATCATGCAATTTGGCTACCCTACACATAAGGAGGGATTTACAAATGAAACGAACTGCTGTCAGCCTCTGCCTGTTGACCGGGCTTTTATCCGGGTGCGGAGGCGCAGGATTGGACAATGCCGGGCAGAATGTCCGAAATCAGGCGCAAAATCAAACCAGACCCATTCATGTGTCTGACCGCAACGAGGCTTTTAACCGGCATGACGAGAACGAACAATTTGGCTATGTCCGCTATCAAAAAGAACAACTAGACGGTGAACAGCAAAAAACGCCGGTAATGAACCGGGAAGAAACCGCTCACATCATATCAAGTTTAACGGTTCAGCTCCCCCATATTCAAGATGCTGCAACATTGGTGACCGATCAAGAAGCGCTTGTCGTATACAAAACCGATTCCAAAAACCGCGAGCTGACCGCCGATCAGGTGAAAAAAACGGCGGCTTCTGTAATACCGCGATACTATCATGTGTATATTTCCGATAATCCAAACCATGTGCAGTCGATCGAAAATTACAGCAATCTCGGCTCCGGTTCAAGAGATATCAGAGAGATCATGTCGGGGACGATTCAAGAAATGAAAACCTCCCCGCAAGGAAGCCCCGTCTCAGAGAATGAAAATGCCAACGGAGAAACCCGTCAGGACATGAAAACCGATAGGAATGACAAAAACGCCAGATGATCTGGCGTTTTGGCATTATGCTTGTGCTTGGCGCTTTTTAGATGCTTCGTTCACTTGTTCATCCGCATGGTAAGAAGAACGGACAAGCGGACCGGCTTCGCAGTGGCTGAAGCCTTTTTGCATCGCGATTTCCTTTAATTCTGCAAATTCATCAGGGTGATAGTATTTTTGGACTTTCAAGTGTTTCTTCGTCGGCTGCAGATATTGGCCGATTGCCATAATATCCACGTTGTTTGCCAAGAGGTCGTCCATGACTTCAATAATTTCTTCCTTCGTTTCGCCAAGGCCGATCATGATGCTTGATTTTGTCGGAATGTCAGGCTGCATTTCCTTCGCACGGCGCAGAAATTCCAACGAACGGTCGTACGTCGCACGCGCGCGGACTCTTGGCGTCAGGCGGCGAACCGTTTCGATATTGTGATTCAGGATGTCTGGGCGTGTATCCATCAAGGTTTTCAGGTTATCGTAATTTCCGCCCATATCAGACGGCAGCACCTCAATTGTTGTGAACGGGCTTTTTCTGCGGATCGCACGGACAGTTTCCGCGAAAATGCCTGCCCCGCCGTCTTTCTGGTCGTCACGCGCAACAGCCGTAATGACCGCGTGTTTCAGATTCATAAGCGCGACAGAATCCGCTACGCGTTCCGGCTCTTGCAGATCAAGCTCAGTCGGAAGGCCCGTTTTGACAGCACAGAAACGGCATGCTCTTGTACAAACAGAACCTAAAATCATAAATGTCGCTGTACGTCTGACCGCCCAGCATTCATGAATATTCGGACATTTTGCTTCTTCGCATACGGTATGCAGGTTGTTTTCACGCATAAGCTTTTTGAGCCCTGTATAGTTTTCATTAGTATTTAATTTGATTTTGAGCCATTCGGGCTTTCTGAGGTGTTCGTCTTTCTTTGCCAATTCCCATCATCTCCAATATCCAATATACTCAATTTCTGACACGAAACATTCTGAAAACGAGAAAGGTGCAGGTTTTATTTCTGCAACAAAAATAATGTTTTTCTAACTAAAGAAAGTCTTTTCTTTAGACACTTTAACATAGGAAAAATTTCTCGACAAGGGAAGATGATTACTGACATTTTTAAGCCGGCTTTCCGCAAACTATGTGTATTCAATATGAAAGGAGATTATTTTGTGAAAGTTTTGTTATCCGCTCTTCTTCTCCTTTTGTTTGCGTTTGAGCCTTCTGCGTATGGAAAAAAGCTTTCAGATCCAATGCTGTCGAAACGGATGGAATTATATCATAAAGTCGAGGCTGTGACGCAGATTCCTTGGTATGCGCTCGCCGCAGTCGACCAGTACGAAGAAAATGTGCGGAGCAACCGAAAAGATCTGCCTGACAAAGCGGGAATCATCAGCATCTATATACCGGATGAAGTCTGGAGCGGGCCTGAAAACCCGAACCCGAAAGACGATGCGCCGTTAAGCATTAAAGTGTTTGACGGTATCGGGATGGATGGTGACGGAGACGGAAAAGCCGAGGTCAGCAATGATGAAGATATTTTGTATACATTCAGCCAATACTTGCTGTCGTATGGCACAGATGAGGACAACATCCGTATCGGGCTTTGGAATTATTACCGACGTGATCAGACAGTCGGGATCATATCTGAATTCATGAAGCTGTTTAAAGCTTACGGCCATATTGATCTGGGCGAGCATGCGTTTCCGCTTCCGATCAGAACCGATTACAGCTATCGCAGCACGTGGGGAGATGCCCGCGGCTTCGGAGGGAGACGGATTCATGAAGGCACGGATATCTTTGCCCATTATGGCCTTCCTGTCAAATCCACCTGTTACGGCGTAGTTGAAATGAAGGGCTGGAACCGCTTCGGAGGATGGAGAATCGGCATCAGAGACATTAACAATACGTATCATTATTTTGCCCATCTCAATGGGTTTGCCAAAGGGATTAAAACAGGACAAATCGTTGAGCCCGGCCAAGTGATCGGATCAGTCGGCAGCTCAGGATACGGCCCACCGGGAACAGCTGGGAAGTTTCCGCCGCATCTTCACTACGGCATGTACAAAGATAACGGAAAAACCGAATGGTCGTTTGATCCGTACCCGCATTTGCGAGCGTGGGAGCGGTATGAATACAAAAAAAAGAAATAACGAAAAGCCGCCTCTTCGACAGGCGGCTTATTTGCTGCTTTTTTCTTTTTTCGATTCGGCACTATCCTCTTCTTTGCTGCTTGGAAGCTGGACAGAAGGCGTGACACCTGATCCGCCGTTTCCGTTATAAAACTGCGGCACTTCGCCCTGCACTGCTTTAATCGATACAGGAACATTATTTGTGACGACAGCGGTTTTGCTTGCAAACGGAATGATGACCTTCACTTTAATTTCGACAAAGATGCTGATATCAATAAGTGCATTATTTATGCCATACGGCTTGATTTTGGTTTTGACATCTGTAAAAGCGTCACCGATTAAATTGAACCGGACTGGGATTTTTGGCCCGAGGTTTCCGAGGAGGCTGTTGCCGGTTACCTGTCCCAGCGGAATGTTGATCATAATATTTTCACTGGCGCCGCTGTGTCCGGAGTGGGTTTCCATCTCTTTTAGATGAGCCTGAAGCTGCTTTGTCACCTTTGTTTTTACACTATTTACAATCTGTGTATTAAAATCGATAGTCGTTAAGTTTCCGTTTTCATCAGAATTCATTTGAAACATATCTTTCATATTTTCACTGTCGGACATATAATCCTCAATCGAGTCCTGGATCACCTCTGTCGCTATACGCTTCGTTTCCATCTCGCCGATGTCCATTAAAACAGGTTTGATCGAGCCATTGATCATCCAAAGGCTGACTGTTGTTGACAGGATAAAAAAGACAACTGACAGAAGCATCACGTACCGGAAAGGCAAAGGTCCTCTCTTGCGAAAAGGGCCGCGGTATCTTGGCAAGAAAATCCCCCCTTACATATCACAATGTATGCTTGTAAGAGGGGACATAGTAATAGCCGGGCCAAATTATTTTATTTCACCATTTTTAAAAGCGCTGCTCTGCCGCTCATGCCGGCATGGATGCCGAGATCTTCCGCGGCGTACGTCACAGATTCTAAAGGTGCGTCTAACAGCTGGTCAATGGTGCGTACACCAACTGCGCGCCCCGCCACAATGCCCCGCTCCTTTAATTTTTCATTCAGCAGCGCCACATCAAGCGCGCCGCACATAATGTATCCGTGCTCATTTGCGACAGCCATAAAATTCGTTTTTGGAAGCTTCACTGTCACAGCTGTAAAAGGCTGTCCTTCTATCATGATTGGTGTCAGATTTACCACGTCAACCACTCCCTTCATTCATCACTTTATGATGAAGGGCACAGCTTGTTGTGGGCTGACCTCCGTTATTGCGCGAGCTTCCAAGCGAGCAGATCCCGCAAAAACTCCGGCATAAAATATTCTTTTTCTGCGGCGTCACGGATGATCGGAAACAGTCTGCCGAGGGTAAACATGTCAAGCACCGCAACAGAGTACTGCTTATGTTTTTCAATCTCTTCCCCGTTCAGCGTGATCCGTGTGACATGCGTGATTCCGTCATCCAGCCGTTTCGTTTCTACAGCAACACCCGCGTACACCATTTTTCCCATTACTTCTCCACGGAAGCCGAGCCCTTTGATCCGGAGCTGCTCCATTTGTTCTGAAGCGGCATGGACAATGGTCTCTTTCAGTTCTTCTCCCGTCAGGCGGACAGCCACCGGGTTGATCGGATGAGGGCAGATGCGGTGCAGATCCAGCTTCGTCACAGGACCTGCTTTCAGCGGACCGAGAATGACACCGGAATTCACCATACTGATGTCCGTCCCGCACCATTCCTTTAACGCGTACGCCAAAAGCAAAGGCAGCTCTGATTCTTCAAACCACTTCACCTCGGCATCTTGCGCAAGCTCCGCAACAGCATCGGATAGCTTCTCCTCGGCTTCATGTTCTTTTTCATTGAGAAACGCTTTTATTTCCGCTGATTCTCCTGTCCATTCCGCCATGTTCTGCACAGATGCTGTTTTGCTGATAATGCTTCGCTGTACGCTGTCCACCGTGATTTCTACACAGCCGACATAATGCCCGTATTTCTCGGCGCTGGCAAGCAATACGCCGTTTACCACTTGTCCATCTTCAAGTAAATGATGTGTGTGTGATTCTAGGATCACATCAATCTCAGGTACCGCTTCAGCCATTGCCTGATCATCTAGAATGCCTAAATGAGACAGCAGAACGATGATATCAGCCTGCCCTTTTACTTCCTGAATGGTTTCTTTTACGCTTTCAAAAGCATCGGTTACTGTCCATCCCAGCTTGTCATAAACGGGGTAATACGGCACAGTTACGCCTAAGAAAGCAATGGACATACCGTTTTTCAATGTTTTGATATGGTAAGGAACCGCCCAGGACGGACGGCTTCCGTTTTTGTCAAACAAATTTGAGATGATAACGGGAAATTCAGCATGATCATATAAGGCGGCGAGCTCTTCATGCGGAAGCGTAATCCCTTCGTTATTGCCGATCACCGCTCCATCAATGTGAAGACGGTTTAAGAGATCGACATTCGCTTTTCCAAAAGTCGCCTCTGTCACGAATTGAAAACGATCAAGATGATCGCCAATATCAAAAACGAGCGTCTCTTCGCTGTCTGATTGATGCTCTTTTCTTTTCTGCTCGATATAATCTACAATTTTCGGCCAGTTTTCAAAATGGCTGTGCAAATCATTTGTATGATATAAGCGGAGCTTCTCCTTCATATTATCTCTCCCTAATCGTTCAGCTGAATATGCCTTCATAAATGAGCTGGCAACCGATCAAAATCAATACGATCCGCATGATCATTACGATCGTTTTCGTTTGCATTTTTCTGTTGATGGCGGCGCCAAGCTTTCCGCCGAACCAAGCGCCGGGCACAAGCGCGAGTGCATACAGCCAATTGACGTGCCCGGAAATAACATGTGAAACAGACCCTGTCATAGAGGACAGGAAAATAATAAACATGGACGTTGCCACCGCAACCTTCGGCGGGAACAGGAATAACAGCATCATCGCCGGAACCATGAGCGATCCGCCGCCTATTCCGAAAAGCCCCCCTAAAAAGCCGACAACAAAGGCAATCGCAATGCCAATAGGAGCCTGATATGAGTATGTATAAGGCTCGCCGGCATCATCCTGAAATGTCCGAATAATCCCTTTATGAGCTTTGTTGACCGGCCGGGCTTTCGCTTTCAGCATTAAGGATAATGAAATAAGAATCATAAAAATGCCAAACCATATGGAAAACGAGTTTGAATTGAACAATTTTGAGACGTAAGCCCCGATAATACTGCCGGGACCTGAACCGATAAAGAAAATGAGCCCGCTCTTATAATCAACAGTTTTATATTTAATATAAGCCAAAGTTGATGAAAGACCCGTAAAAATAATGACCAAAAGCGAAGTTCCAATTGCGACCTGCGGCGTTACATCCTGAAACAGCGGCGTCACTGTGCTTAGAAACATCAGAGACGGCACGATAACAATTCCGCCGCCAAGCCCAATCAGACTTCCAACCGTACCTGCGATTAATCCCAGTACGACCAAAATCACAAACGACATCAATCAAAACCTCTTTTCTAAAATAAATCGAGCTGTCTCGGCGCAAGTCCGCTGTACTCGATATCAAGCAGTTCAAGCATCTGCTTGCCATTATCCGCGGCGTCTCCGCCGGAATTGTTGTTGAACAGGACAAAAACATCCTTACATTGCTGCTGTAATTCATTCAGGTGCTTTTTCCAATCCGCCAGCTCCTGTTGATTGTAGCGGTATAAGTACCTGACCTCCCGCCAGTTTTTCCCGCCGTCAGGCTTCATCCAGCCCTGCTTGTTGCGTCCGTGAAACCTGACGAGCGTTTTGTTTTCATCGGTCGCGCGCAACACAGTCGGGACGCTGCCTTCTCCGATTTGCGGTTCATCACAGACACTGTGAATCCAGCCTTCCGCTTTCATAAATGAAAGCGTCTGCTCATAAAATGGCGGCGAGAACCAGGATCGGTTTCTGAATTCGAGCGCACATGGAATATCTCCCATTTGGTGCTTGCACCATCTCAAATAAGCGACATTCTCCTTCTTGCAGTCAAACCACGGCGGAAATTGAAACAGCACCATGGCAAGCTTATTGCTATGTAAATATGGCGTTAAAGACATCTTAAACGCGTCAAACATCTCCTCTTTTGAGTCAAAGGGAATTTCTCCGCGCTGATGCCCTGTCATGCCCTGATACGCTTTCACGATAAATTGAAAGGTTTCCGGCGTTTCCTTCACCCACTTTTCATTATTTCGCGCCGGCTGAATGGCGTAAAAGCTCGCGTCTAATTCAACGATCGGAAAATGGGAGGAATAGGCCTGCAATTTTTTCTGGCCGGCCGTTTTCGGCGGATAGATGCTGTCATGATCCCCCCATCCCGTCAGTCCGATATAAATCACAATCATTCACCTCTCTCCCAGTTTATCACACGTGTTTTCAGGTTTCCTCGGAAATGCTGTTCATATGGCGGGAAAACGCTGAACGAAGATGCTGGTATTGTTCCTCATTCGTATCTAAAAACGCTTCTTCCCTTGAGGAAGGAATATGCTGATATTCAATCGGCGCCTGAAACTGTTCACTCGTAAAATCGTATATTACGCCATTGATGTTATTATAAAAATGCCAGCTCTCACCGATTTTTGTTTTGAAAATGGTGCCGCCGAAATGGTCCTGAATCACCAATGCCGTCACACCGCATTGGCCGCATGCCGGGCATTCTTTCGTCCATTTGGAACTCGTTTGCAGCGACCATGATTGGTTTAATATGTGTTTGACATGTTCCATCACCTTAGCCCCCTTTTAAAAAGATACCACGATGATAGATTTTTAAAAACCAAATCACTGACATGAAAAAACCCGGCAGAATTCAATCTGCCGGGCTTACGAAGGAACGACCAGCGCTCCGTCAATTCCGCTGTCTGCTTTCTCCCTATCACTGTACACGCACCGTCCTCTGCTGTAGGTGGCCGAGATGCGGCAGGGAAAAGTGTGTCCTTCATAAATGCTCTGTTTATGCTTTGCAAACATCGTTTCTCTTGTGACTGTGTACGGCTCCATGCTGACAAGAACAAAATCCGCGTCCTGTCCCTCTTCAAGCCGTCCTTTTTGCTGAATACCGAATCGCTTCGCGGGTGCCCCCGCAGTCCATTCAGCAATGGTTTCAAATGGAATGTGCCTCTCAAATGCCAGTTGAAACATGGCCAATAAAGTAAACTGCCCGCCGCTGATTCCGCCCCACGACAAAAACATATTATCCTCCCGCTTCAGAGAAGGACGGCAGGGGGAGTGGTCCGAGGACACCATGTCTATATTCCCCGCGATCAGCGTGTCAATTAAAGCCTCTTTTGAGGACTGTGATCTGAGCGGAGGCGCACATTTTGCGACAGAGCCCTTTTCCCGTAAATCGTCATGGCTGAACAAGACATAATGCGGACATGTTTCGACCGAAACATCAAGCC
The DNA here is from genome assembly GCF_958411575.1 of uncultured Bacillus sp. NCBI lineage: Bacteria > Bacillati > Bacillota > Bacilli > Caryophanales > Bacillaceae > Bacillus > uncultured Bacillus sp. Next base: position 151,244 of record NZ_CATYRA010000006.1, on the reverse strand, counting down.
CTTCCCGTTTCGCCTCTCTGATCAGCCGGACAGCTTTCGCCGTGCTGATATGGACAAAATGAACCGGACAGCCTGTCACCTTCGCATACTGAATCGTGCGATACACCGCTTCAGCTTCGGCTTCCTCCGGGCGGGAGGCAGCGTACGCATCCGCATCAACTTTTCCTTTATTGGCCAACACCATCTGCAAATAGCTTGTGATCGCGTCGCTCTCCGCGTGAAGAGCGAGGATTTTTCCTGCAGCCGCGATTTCTGTCATACCTTTGAGCAAGGTTCGTTCATCAACGGAGCGGAACTCGTCTGTGCCTGATTTTGATAAAAATGCTTTAAACCCGATCGCGCCCGCTTCAGCCATTGGGCGGATGTCATCGATATGGCCGGGCACAAGGCCGCCCCATAATGCAAAATCCACGGCTGATTTTTGCCTGCCGAGTTCGGCTTTTGCGAGAAGATGTTCTGCCGTCACGGTTGATGGAATGCAATTGAGCGGCATATCAAAATAGGTGGTGCAGCCGCCTGCTGCCATCATTTGCGAACCTGTTTCAAACCCCTCCCAGTCCTCTCTGCCCGGTTCATTGAAATGAGCATGGCAGTCTATCACACCTGGAAACACATATTGGCCGTCTGCCTGGATTATTGCTGCCCCGCTCGCTTCAACGTCAGAACCAATCTCGGTAATAACACCGTTTTGAACTGCAATATCAGCTTCTTTAACGCCATCTGGCGTAACTGCCTTCGCACCTTTTATCACCATATCGTAAGCCATATTGATCCTCCCATGTAAGGTTGACGATTTTTCATGTCAGTTTATGTAACACAATCAGTTCTTTTTTCAACAGTTTACTGCTACTATGATCGTATTACATCAGCAAAACCGCTAGAATTCCTATTGAAAATTATTCATCTTAACCAATGTTTTTATAGAAAAGGAGAATGCTTTATGAATATTTTTGATGTGATGAAAATACCGGCTTATGAAAACGCCAAATTAATCGCAGGAAAAGCAGGAGGAGAAAGAGAGGTTCAGCATGTCAATATGATGGACGCTCCTGATATCGCAGACTTTCTGCATAAGAATGAATTGCTCGTCACCACCGCGTATCACCTGAAGGATCGCCCGCAGCAGTTATCTGAGCTGATTCGGCAAATGGCAAAACGCGGCTGCGCGGGCCTCGGCATTAAAACAAAGCGCTACCTGGAGGATATCCCGAAAGAAATCATCGAGCTGGCTGATTCATACGCGTTTCCGATCATTGAGCTTCCAGAACACATCCGCCTCGGCGATATTGTGAATGCAACACTCAGCCACATTCTCGATATGCGTTCTAATGAGCTGCAGCAAGCCATTTACGCGCACAAAAAATTCACAAACCACATTATGAGCGGCAAGGGGCTGCAATCTCTCCTTAAAAAGGTGTCAGACCTCCTTCAGCTTCCCGTACTGCTGCTTGACCAGCATGCCAACATGCTGTCCGCTTCCCATCAGATTTCATTTGAGACCGAAAAACTGAAAGGCACCCTGAATACCGTATCCGGACCGTTTTTCACTTGTTTCTCTACGTTCTCGGATCGAAAAACGTATTCTGTTCTTCCTATTTATAATCACGAAAAAAACTGCGGCTACCTGCTGATACCGGACATGGTGCAGGCTGGCGATAAAGGATTGATTCTGACCATTGAACAAGCGGCCAATGTGATTTCCTTTGAACTGCTGAAGGAAAATGCGCTGAAGCAATTCAGCCGGCGGGCGCGCAATGAGTTTTTCAGTAATTTTATTGAGCGCTCATTTACTTCAGACGACGAAATCAAAAACCGGGCAAAGGAATTTAAGCTGCGCTGGGATCAAAAATACATGTGCATTGCGGGAAAACTCGATCGGAATGACGAATCGATCAGCTTTACAGAAAATCAGCTCGCCTCTGACGGTGTATTCGAATTTCTCGAAGGCGAATTATCGGCCTTCCCGTTTCCGCCTCACCTCTTTATTAAAGGAAATGTCGGCATTATTCTGATCGAGGCGACAGACAGCTGGAGTGAAATGCACGCCTCGGTGATCAGCTTTTTAGAGCAGTTTCAAACACAGGTCATAGCTCAGTTTAAACGGACTGTGTCTTTTGGCATCAGCAATATATGCCAAAAGCTCATTGACGTTCCAGACGCGTTCACCGAAGCTTCAGACGCTCTGCAATCAGGGCATTTGTCAAGAAGCACGGAGTTTATTCAGGTGTATCACGCAAAAGATGTGCCTGAGCTTCTCCGCCTTCTCCCGGTTGAGGATTTGAAGAAATTTTACAACTCCACGCTTCAAAGCCTCGCTGAAAAACAGCAGGAGGATCAAAGTCTGCTTCATACGCTGTCCGTCTATTTAGAGACACACTGCCAAATTTCCGAGACGGCAAAGCGTCTATACGTTCATCGCAATACAGTCATTTACCGCCTTGAAAAATGTGAAGAACTGCTGGGCAAAAGCTTAAAAGATCCTGAGACGACGATGCGTTTGCGGCTTGCCTTACGGATGCAGCGGCTGATCAGCTAAAGTTTGTCACATTATCTTACAAACTGAATTGTTTTTCGTCACTTTCAGCAATAACGCCTGTCTTTTTCGGCTACAGTATCTAATGACACCAGGCAATCGGGACGCTATCATGTTACTAAAGTTCACATATAAAAGGAGGGACTATGGTGAAACAAAAATCGTTCGCAGTGTTTACCCTTGGCCTTCAGCATGTGCTGGCCATGTATGCAGGTGCGATTTTGGTGCCCCTGCTTGTCGGCAGGGCGCTGAATGTAACATCTGAACAGCTGTCTTACCTGTTGGCGATTGACCTGTTAACATGCGGCGTCGCGACGCTTTTGCAAACCTTGCGCGGAGCATACATCGGCATCGGGTTACCCGTCATGCTCGGCAGTTCATTCGTAGCCGTCACCCCGATGATCGCAATCGGCGCAAAATACGGTGTTCACGCCATTTACGGTTCAATTATCGCGACAGGGTTATTTATCTTTCTGTTTGCGCGTTTTTTCGGCAAGCTGACCGTGTTATTCCCTCCTGTCGTAACAGGTACCGTTGTAACCTTAATCGGCCTTTCACTTGTTCCGACAGGTGTGAAAAATATGGCTGGCGGCGAAAAAATAAACGGCAGCGCCAACCCCGAATACGGTTCGCTCGAAAACCTTCTTCTCTCTGTCGGCGTCCTTGTCCTGATTTTAATCCTCAACCGCTTTCTCAAAGGATTCGCCCGAACGCTGTCTGTTCTGATTGGAATCGCTGCCGGAACAGCGGCAGCAGCCATCATGGGCAAGGTCAGCTTTTCTGCTGTCGCTGAAGCCCCGCTCTTTCAAATCCCGAAGCCGTTTTACTTCGGAGCCCCTTCATTTGAAATCGGCCCAATCTTAACGATGCTGATCGTCGGAATCGTCATTATTGTCGAATCAACCGGCGTCTTCTACGCAATCGGAAAGATATGCGGCAGACCGTTAACCGAAAAAGACCTTGTCAAAGGCTACCGAGCGGAAGGAATTGCCATTCTTATCGGCGGACTGTTTAACGCCTTCCCCTATAACACCTTTGCGCAAAACGCCGGCTTACTACAGCTGACGAAAGTGAAAACAAGAAACATCGTTGTGACCGCAGGCTGTATCCTTGTCTGTCTCGGATTGCTTCCGAAGATTGCCGCCCTTGCTTCTGCCGTTCCTGCGGCTGTGCTTGGCGGCGCGACCGTCGTCATGTTCGGCATGGTGATTGCGTCAGGCGTCAAAATGCTCAGCACAGCGGATCTCACAAATCAATATCACCTGCTGACCATCGCATGCTCAATCGCACTCGGCATCGGCGCCAGCACGGCGCCCGGGACTTTCGCTGAATTTCCCGCTCCGATCCGGATTCTGGTTAGTGACGGAACCATCACCGGAAGCCTGACCGCCATCTTTTTGAATCTATTTTTCAGCTTGCGCGGCAAAAAAGAAAAAACAGCGCAGAAAACTGAACTTCCGGTTTTAGACCATACACTCGCATTAGAAAAAGAGGTGTAAAAAAGATGAAGAAACAGCACAATGCCTTTCAGCTGATGATGCTAGGACTTCAGCATATGCTTGCCATGTATGCGGGAGCGATTCTCGTTCCGCTAATCGTCGGAGCGGCGATCGGGCTGAACGCGGGGCAGCTGACGTATGTAATTGCGATCGATTTGTTCATGTGCGGGGCGGCGACTCTTTTACAGCTCTGGAGAAACCGGTATTTCGGCATCGGCCTCCCCGTTGTGCTCGGATGTACGTTTACCGCGGTCGGCCCGATGATTTCCATCGGCAGCACATACGGTGTCTCAGCGATATATGGCGCCATTATCGCCGCAGGGCTGATTGTCGTCTTAGCCGCGGGCTTCTTCGGAAAGCTTGTCCGTTTTTTTCCGCCTGTCGTGACCGGTTCAGTCGTCATGATCATCGGCATCAGCCTGATTCCGACGGCAATGAATAACCTGGCCGGCGGTGAAGGAAGCAAAGACTTCGGCTCACTGGACAACGTGCTCCTCGGGTTTGGCGTCACAGCTTTTATCTTATTGCTGTTTTATTTCTTTAAAGGCTTTATCCGCTCCATAGCGATTTTGCTCGGCCTTATCGCAGGAACAGCCGCTGCATTCTTTATGGAAAAAGTCGATTTTTCTGACGTCGTGGAGGCATCCTGGCTTCATGTTCCGTCTCTGTTTTATTTCGGTCCGCCAACCTTTGAGTTGCCGGCTGTTGTCACGATGCTTCTCGTTGCCATTGTCAGCCTGGTTGAATCGACAGGCGTTTACTTTGCTCTGGCCGATATCACAAACCGCAGGCTGTCGGAGAAGGATCTGGAAAAAGGCTACCGGGCGGAAGGGCTTGCGATTGTGCTTGGCGGCTTATTTAACGCGTTTCCCTATACAGCCTTCTCGCAAAACGTCGGTATTGTTCAGCTTTCAAAGATGAAAAGTGTCAACGTCATCGCCATCACAGGAATCATGCTGATGGGGATCGGACTGGTTCCAAAAGCCGCAGCATTGACAACAGTGATTCCAACCCCAGTTCTCGGCGGTGCGATGATTGTCATGTTCGGCATGGTCATTTCTTACGGGATCAAAATGCTTTCCAGTGTCGATTTCGATTCGCAAGGCAACCTTCTGGTCATCGCCTCTTCCGTCAGCTTAGGGCTCGGCGCCACAACCGTTCCCGCATTGTTTTCATCTCTTCCGGGCGCGGCCTCAGTCTTGGCTGGAAGCGGAATTGTGATCGGCAGTTTGACGGCAATTGCACTGCACGCTTTTTTTCAAACCAAACAGCCGAATGGCGCCGAAATAAAAACGTAAAGGAAGATGCCAATGTTCACAATGGATGACATGAACCAAATGGACATTCAAACACTGACAGACACGCTTGAATCTATTTTTGAACACTCTTCATGGATTGCGGAGAAAGCCGCGGCATTGCGGCCGTTTTCTTCCCTATCTGATCTTCACCACAAAATGGCCAGCATTGTAAAAGCCGCGGACCGCCAGACACAGCTTGATTTAATCAACAAGCACCCCCCACTCGGAACAAAGAATACAATGAGCGTCACCTCGGTAAGAGAGCAGCAAAACGCGGGACTCAGTAAACTTGAACAAGAGGAATACGAAGAATTTCTGAAGCTGAATGAACGCTATTATGAACGCTTCGGCTTTCCTTTTATTTTAGCGGTAAAGGGAAAGACGAAACAGGACATTTACCAAGCTCTGCTGGAAAGGCTTGAGAACGAACGAGAAACGGAGTTCCATCAGGCTCTTAAAGAAATTTACCGCATCGCCCGCTTTCGGCTGGCGGACATCATAACTGAAAAAGGAGAGACGCAAATGAAAAGAACTATGTCTTATGGCAAAGGAAATGTATTTGCATACCGAACGTTTTTAAAGCCGCTCACAGGGGTACGGCAAATCCCTGAGTCTTCTTTTACAGGGAGAGACAATACTGTTGTCGGCATTGATGTGACGTGCGAAATTGGCGGAGATGCCTTTCTGACATCATTTATAGACGGAGATAATACACTCGTCGTGGCTACAGACTCAATGAAAAACTTTATTCAGAGCCATCTCGCTTCCTATGAAGGGACGACAACCGAGGGATTCTTACACTATGTGGCACACCGATTTTTAGATACCTATTCTCATATGGACACTATCACTCTGACAGGCGAAGACATTCCGTTTGAGGCGATGCCTGCATACGAGGGGCAAGAACTCGGCACAAGCCACCTCGTCTTTAGAAGATCACGCAATGAACGCGCTCGGTCTGTGCTGAAAGCGGAACGAACCGGGGATACAATAACGATCACAGAGCAGTACAGCGAAATCATGGATCTTCAGCTCGTCAAGGTGAGCGGCAACTCCTTCGTCGGCTTTATCCGGGACGAATATACGACTCTCCCGGAGGATGGCAACCGCCCTCTGTTTGTCTATTTAAACATCTGCTGGCAGTATGAAAACACAGATGACGCACGCGCTTCTGATCCAGCCCGCTACGTCGCGGCTGAACAAGTCCGCGACTTGGCGAGCACCGTTTTTCACGAGCTCAAAACCCCTTCAATTCAAAATTTAATCTATCATATCGGCTGCAGAATATTAACGAGATTCCCGCAGCTCACTGATGTCAGCTTCCAATCTCAAAACCACACATGGGATACAGTCGTTGAAGAGATCCCAGGGTCCAAAGGAAAAGTCTACACCGAACCGCGCCCGCCATTCGGTTTCCAGCGCTTTACCGTGACAAGAGAAGACGCCGAGAAAGAAAAACAGAAAGCCGTCGAAAAATTAGGGAGCCTGAAAGCCTGATGGGGAAGCTGACAACGCATATCTTGGATTTAACCTGCGGCAAACCCGCGGCGAACGTAAAAGTTGAATTGAAGAAGCTGGACGAAAGCATTATGAAAGAAGCATATACGAACAATGATGGGAGAGTCGATGTTCCTCTGCTGGCTGGTGAAGAGCTGGTGTCCGGAGAGTATGTGATGGAATTTCATGCAGGAGACTATTTCGCGAGTAAAAATGTGAACACGGCCGACCAGCCGTTTTTAACCATAGTCACCGTTCGTTTTCATCTTGCAGATCCGGAAGCTGATTATCACATCCCGCTTTTGCTGTCGCCGTTTGGATATCAGGTGTATAGAGGGAGTTAAGGAGAAGGAAGCCCGCCGGTGAAGCGGGCTTTAATATGTTTAGGTGGTGGTAATCTTGCATAAATAAAAACCCTTATCTATATTGAAAAGAATTAAAGGAAAGAATCTAAGCTAGTCATTATGTCACTTAATAAAAAAACCAAACCTAGTACTTTATTTACGAAAAATCTTTCGATTCTACCAAAAATGTTGTTCAATATAAATTATTGAAGTCCTGTATAAGTAAAGGAGATTTATTTTGATAAACTTAGAATCCTTAAAGAAGAAGTATTCTCACAAAAGAGATCATCTAATATTTACCCGGGATAGAGTAGTCAATATATTAAAGAGTAAATTTAAAGCTGAAGAATTTGACTATAAGATTTTATTAGATCTTCCTAATGATGATCATTTTAAGTATGAGAATATTTTTATTGCACTTTCTATTACTGATGAAAAAGTACTGGCTAATTTATTTAATGATATTGAGCGAAGAAATCACAGGGAAGACATCATAGATAATAGAGAAAATCCATTGAATTTTAAAAGGATTAAAAAGAATAACGAACAAGTGTACAACCACATTCTGCTTGATGAGCAGGAAGGCCGCAGAGTAGATATTATACTTGAAAGCGATGGCACATTTTTTACGGAGTTTCAGGTAAGAGCGGAATGTGAGTACTTAAACAAGTATATAAATGCACTTGTTGTGGGAGCACAAATTTCAAATGGATCTTCTGATATTGAGGAAGAATTAGATGATGACTTCGTGTTTTATCTCCAAAATCTCAATAAGTTTGGATTCTTAGAATAAAAGGGAGCTATGCTCCCTTTTATTCATTCTTTTACAGTATTTTCTAACGAGTATGATCAACCAGTTTTTGCAATGTTATATCCAACACAACCCTTTATTAACCCCTCCCAGTTTTGGCTGGTTACGCCAATTCCACGGCAATGTCTTTTAAGCTCTCTTCCCACAAAAAGCTTCGTCTCTGCGTGTATCTCTTCGGTCTTGACATTACTTTCACCCTCTCCAGATCTCATATTTAAGTTTACTTTGTTTTTAATTATGTATTCTCTATTATGCCTTTAGACAAAATATTCATTTTTTCTTATTTAAACTTAAATCTATGTCGAAAATGATCGTTTGGCATATCTTATACTATCCTCACTAAAGGAGGTGGCAATATGGGTTACTCAAATGGTTATGGTAGCTCCTTCGCTTTGATTGTGGTGCTATTCATTTTGTTAATCATTGTTGGTACTTCTTTCTTTGGTGGTTTTTAAGTTTAACTTTGCCTAGCTTCTCCGTTTATGAGCACCTCCCTGTTCGATAGACGCCATAAAGAATTTTTATGGCGTTTTTGCTATGTGATTACCTAATCTAATATAAATATTCGCTACAAATCTACAATTCACAGTGTTCACCCTAATATGTCCGCTTTGAAAACCTTTGCCCTACTGGGTGAGACCACAATGCTCCAGCCAGAGGACCGGCAATTGATCCTTCGGCTGCCCTTTACATATATGACAATTCGAAAATAAATTGATTAGACTAATAAGCCTGGCTTTTATAACCGGACTCCCTTTTCCCGCAGCTCAACTCTTTTCTAATCCTGCAAGCAGACCGCATAATCCCGCCATATCCGGTACAACGGCACAAATTCCCCGCCAGCCCTTCTTCTATGTCTTCATCTGTGGGATACGGGTTTTCCTCAAACAATGCTTTGAGGGTAATCGTCATGCCCGGGGTGCAGTAGCCGCATTGGAAGCCGCCTTCTTCTAGAAAAGCGGTTTGGCAGATATCCAGTTCTTCTTTTTGAATTCCCTCGATTGTTGTAATGGAATGGCCGTCCACTTGATAAGCCATGGTCATACACGCATTGGCCAGCTTTCCGTCGATTAGAATAGAGCAGGCTCCGCAGCGGCCGATTTCGCAGGACACCTTTGTCCCGGTCAGCTGAAATTCCTTTCTAAGCAGGTCACTCAGACGTGTCGTAGGAACAGCGGCAACCTCATACTCCTGCCCATTCACGGTCATCCGCAACTGTTCCTGTTTTACAGGAAACGGCCCGGCTTCTTTTACGTCCATTCCTTCATCCCCTTTCTGTCTATCGCGTTAAGAAGTTCTTCTCTTGAAATTGGCAGCTTGTTTATCCAGCAGCCGACCGCATCATGTACAGCCTTTACAATCGCCGGAGTGATGGCGATCGTTCCGATTTCGCCAACACCGCGCGGGCCGTAGAAATCACCTTCCATTAGCTCTTCAATCGCGGTCAGCTTCATATCGGGTACATCCTTCACACCGGGAATGATATACTGGTCGAGATTTTCCGCGGCATAACGGCCGTCCGTCATTTTGGCGTCCTCCATCAGCGTATAGCCGAGCGCCATGGCAGCGCCGCCTTCGATTTGCCCCCGATAGCCCTGCGAACTGACAACCGGACCTGCCGCAATGGCGTGCTCACAATCTATCACTTTGACATCGCCTGTTAATAGATCTACCTCCACCTCAACAGCCGCCGCGCCAAATGAGTAGAGAAAATGGCCGCCCACCACAGGATCAGGCGTTGCCGGAAAATCGAATGCGGTTTCCTCTGCCAAAGGGCCTTTTTCAGCCAGCGCCTTAAACGTCACCACAAGCTCATTTGTGTCAAACATACGCAAGCCCCCGGCACCGAGAATAAGGTTTTCCGCCACACAGCCGCTCCATTCTGCCGCCCGTTTTTTCAACTGACAAAGAAACGGCTTCTTCAAACGCTGGATCGCGTGCCACACCATGCTTGTGCCGCGGGATGCTGTGGATGAGCCTGACTTCGGCACTTTTGCGGTATCCCCAATGACAATGGAAATATCCTCTGCAGCACAGCCCAGCTCCTCGGAGACAATATGTTCAATTGCGGCTAGAATCCCCTGTCCGCATTCTTCAAATCCGAACGAAGCTGTGATTTTGCCGTTACTTGAAAGGGACAAACGGCCACCTGCTGAATCCATTCGGCCATACCCCAGCCCGCCGCCGTGCATCGTAATTGCCGCTCCCCTGCCTCTCCGTCTATACCCGGAGTTCTGGCGTTTTCTTGTGAAAATGGGAGACTCTGAAATAGTATTCAACACCTGCGCCGCTCCGTCAGTCGGCGCAATCCGATGCTCAAGCGGCCCTAAGTCATGCGGTTTTCTGATATTTTTTCTTCTCAGCTCCAGCGGGTCGATGCCGAGCATATCACTGAGGCGATCGAGATGCGTTTCGAGGGCAAATGTGATTTGATTGCCGCCAAAACCCCTGAATTCTCCCGCCACCCCGTTGTTCGTAAACACAGATATTCCTTCCGTCCGAATATTTGGAATGCGGTACGGACCCGCGGCGTGCTCTACAGAAAAGTCAAGAACGGCCGGTCCGAGGGTGGCATAAGCGCCTGTGTCCGCCACAATTTTCACATCATTGGCCAAAAGCTTTCCCGCATGATCCGCACCCGTTTTTATCGTAATCTTCATCGGATGGCGTTTAATGCCAGAACGTACAGATTCCTTTCTGGTCTGATGAATTTTGACAGGAAGTCCGCTTTTCAAGGCCAAAAGCGCGGCATACGGCTGGATATTCAGTTCATCCTTCCCGCCGAAAGAGCCGCCCATCGGACTCGAGACAACCCTGATCTTCTCTTCAGGAATGTCAAAAATACGGGCAAGCTGGAAACGGTCTTTATAGCCATGCTGCGTTCCTGCATACATCGTAAAGCCCCCATTGACTTCAGGAACGGCTACGCCTCCTTCCGTTTCCATATACGTATGCATCTGCCGCGGCAGCTCGTAGGTTTCTTCAAGGACCGTGTCAGATGCTTGAAATCCTTCTTCAACATCGCCGTGTGAAAAAAATGCGCGGTGCAGGATATTTCCGTCCTCGTGCAGTTTTTGCGCGTCCGGCCGAAGCGCTTTTTCTGGTGAATCCATAACCTCCAGCTCTTTATATTCAACGCGAATCAGCTCCAGCGCCGCTTCCGCGATTTCCTCCGTTTCCGCAGCAACTGCGGCGATCGCATCCCCGACATACCGCACCCTGTCCTCGCATAAAACCGGCTGATCAGGGATCACAATGCCAAATCGGTTTACACCGGGAACATCTTTATGAGTAACAACTGCCCGTACACCTACCATTTCTTCAACTTTCATGGTGCAAATCGACACGATCTCCGCATGAGGAGAAGCGCTTCTCAGTACTTTGCCATACAGCATTCCTGGAAAGCTGAGATCGGTCATATATTTCAGTTCCCCTGTGACCTTTCCTCTTCCATCCGGCCTGATTCTTGACGGTTTGTTGATCATCATTTATTCCCCTCCCTCAGCCATCAGCTCTGCCATGATGATGTTGGCAGCGGCTTTTTTTCTGTATGCCGCTGACATAAAAGCATCTTCGGAAAACGGCAGCTCGTGGATAAGCGTTTTGTACAGCTCATGTGGGTCCCACCCTGGTGTCATCCATTTCGCTTCGCTGTCCAATAATCTCTTAGGTGTGATATCGGCATGGCCAGCGGCGAGACGAATGGCGCCGTCTTTCAAAAAACGTCCAGCTGCAACAGCAACCGCTCCTGTAAAAGCCTGGCGCCTCCCAAGCTTGCGGTAAAACACACGCTCTCCCTCCGTACGCGGGATGATGACACGCGTGACGATAGCAGTTTCAAAGTCCTCATCTATGAGCCACTCACCAAGCGGCAGCCTGATCAGTTCCTTTTGGTACACGATAAGCTCCGCATCAAGCACAAGCAGGAGTGGAATCAAATCGCCGATTTTACTCGCGATGTTGCCGCCAATCGTGGCCCGGCTGCGGATTCCGGGTGAAGCGACAGCGGAAGCAGCGTCACTGAAACAACCAAGCGCACTCTTAATTAGGGAGTTCATTCTGCATTCACTCAGTGTTGTAAGCGCACCGATCGACAAGTGGGTATCACTGGCGCTGATTCCTCTCATCTCGTTGATTCCTTCAAGACTGACGAGATGCTGTTTCGGAAGAATCCCTTTGTCCCACTGAAGCTGAAGCAGCGTGCTGCCCGATGCGGCACACACATCCGGGGCAAGCTGCTCCAAAAGTGAATAGGCTTCATCGAGCGCTGCCGGCCTCCATAATTGAATATTCATCCTTGCTTTTGTCACTTGGACGTTCAAACCATCAACCTCCTCACCATGTCATATTCCTCCGGTGTATCAATGTCTTTCAACTCCGAGCTTGTCTTTGCCTCCAAAACGGCTCCTGTTCCAAGCTGTCCGCTTTTCAGGAGCCTGCGAGCCCCCTCATCTCCCTTTAACTCCTTTACATAAGGAAAACAAGCCGATGAGAAATAGATTGGCGGGGCGAACGCGCCTAAAGACGAAGACACGGCAAATGACTCAGAAGCCATTGCAACAAGGGCATTGAGATGATTGACGGAAAGCTGCGGCTGGTCGGCTAATAAAATGACAACGCCGTCCGCTCCCATGCTTTCTGCTTTTCTCACCCCGCTGCTGACTGAATGCCCTTGCCCTTTTTCAGCTTCTTGACAAACGTGCAGGCTCCAGCGTTCTCGAAAAGGCGGCGTGTGATATAGCGCTCCCATCCACTCAAGGGAAGCACTTTCAGTTCTCTCGATGATCAGCACGTGATCAAGGCGGGACAAAAGAGCGTTTTTCAAAGAAAGCGATCCGATGGTTTCTCCCTTTAACGGCAATGCCAGCTTGTTTTGGCCCATCCTTTTGCTTTTGCCGGCAGCGAGAAACACTCCGATAATATAGGGGCTTCTCATACAACCGCCAGCCGTTTTCTTGTTTGAATGACTTCCGCGACAACGCTGACGGCAATTTCCTCAGGGCCTTCCGCACCGATTTTCAGCCCGACCGGACTGTAAAAGTGAGCCGGCGGCTGTTTTCCGTTCAGCAGCCGCTTCGTACGGTTTGTCGAACCCAACAGTCCGATATAATGAAGATTTTGAGAAAATAAGAAGTCGATGATCGCTTGATCGTGCTGAAAATGGTGGGTTGCCACAACAGCTGCATCATGCGGGTAAAACTGAAATTCACTGAGCATTTGTTCCGGAAAAGCGGTGATCAGCCGATCCGCTTTTGGGAATAGAGAGGGTGTGCAATATGCAGGACGCCAATCTGACACGATAACAGAAAACCCTGTATCAGCCGCCAAATTGGCAAGCGGCACAACATCCGGCCCCGCTCCAAACAGAATGAGACGCGGCTTCGGTTCAATTCGCTGAATAAACATGTTGGTTGATGGATCAAAATGCGGTAAATGAAGCGTTGAAGCGGTACGTTGAATGTCTTGCAGAGGCGCGTCCGGCCAGTTCCCAAATTGCTCGTTCTCCGACAGAAATATATAACGGGAGGAGTCAAGCTGCGTAACAGCTGTGACAGCTTTGCCTGAATGAAGGCAGTCCCTCACTCTTTCATAGTGCCGTCTTTTTTCCTGAGTGATTCGCTCCGCATGAATATGAATAATGCCGTTGCATCCGGCTCCCATGCCCCAGGAAAGATCGTCCTCCGCCCGCATGTCATATGGAATCAGCGCTGACGTCAGCTGTTCGCCCAGTTCACTAATTCTGTGGAGCAAATCTTCTTCCACACACCCGCCGCTCAGCAATCCGACCCGTTCGCCATTTTTCTTATAGAGCATAGAAGCGCCTGCTTTTCGATACGCGGAGCCTTCAACTTGAACAATTGTCGCCAGCACAGCCTCATCCTGATCTTCCAGGAGCGCATCTAACACCATGTGAAAATTTCCCAATGCTGCATCCTCCTCTCAAAAATCGCTGTAAGAAACAACAAGTTCAGCATGGTTTTATAGGTAACTTGTATAAAGCATAGATGATGGAAGAAAAAATGACTCATGCTTCGTCAGAAAATGCAACACAGAGAAAGAGGATTTGTAAAAAAAGTCAAACGAAGAGAATCAGATTGGAGAAAAGGCGAAATCGCATCACTAAAAAAGCTTGCGGCATGCCGCAAGCTTTTCTTTATACCGCTGCCTGGCGGCCAGCGTTTTCATACACATCAAGCGCTGCTTGGAGGGCTTTTCCTGCTTTGATCCCTGCGCCATGTCTCAGCAGCACAGCCTCTAACCCGGCAAGCACGAACAGCACGTTTTCTTTTCTGCAGCTGTAGCCCATCGTGCCAATTCTCCAGATCTTTCCCGCCAGCGGGCCGAATGAGCTGGCTATTTCGATGCCGAATTGCTCCAACAGCATGTGGCGGACAGACTCGCCATCAATGCCGCCGGGGATTTCTACACAAGTGACAACAGGCATTTTGCAGCTGTCATCTCCAAACAGCTTCAGCCCCATTGCCCTAATCCCAGCTGCTAATGCGGTCTCATGGAGATGATGCCGCTCAAAACGGGCTTCAAGACCTTCTTCTAGCACCAGCCTTACACCCTCACGCAAGGCGTACAGCATCGTCGTCGCTTCTGTATGATGATTGAGCCGTCTTTCGCTCCAATAATCCTCAAGCTGGCTCAAATCAAAATAATTGCTTGTGATCGGCCGGTTTCCTGAAGGCGTTGCCCTGTCAGCTTGTGTCGCAATCCCACGTTCCACCTTTTTACGCGCCGCAATCACATCCGCCACCCGCTCATTATATGTAATCGGCGCCATTCCCGACGGAACAGACAAGCACTTTTGTGTGCCGCCGATAGCCGCATCAATCTTCCAATCATCGACTTTAACCTCGCAGCCGCCAATCGTTGCAACGGCATCGACAATAAACAATACATCCTCGGCTCGGCAGGCTTCGCCGATTGCTTTCAGCGGGTGAATCCGCCCTGTCGATGTTTCCCCATGTACCATTGCCACAATTTTCGGCTTCACTTTTTTCATTTCCCGTATGATGTCATCCGGGTCAAAAACCATTCCCCATTCACACTCAAGCGTATGAACATTCGCCCCATACCGCTCGGCAATTTCAGTCAGCAAATAACCGAAGCGCCCATAAATGGGTATGAGCACATCATCTTCCGGCTCAATCACACTCGCCAGCATCGCTTCGATTCCCGCCCGTGAAGTACCGTCAATCGGATATGCCCAGCGGTTTTTCGTTTGGAACAGCTCCCGAAGCATCTCCATCGTTTCATTCATGATACCGGTAAACGCTGGATCAAATTGACCGACAATCGGGGTACTCATCACTCTTAATACACGCGGATCAACCTCAACAGGACCCGGCGTCATAATCGTTCTTAACGGGGTACATAATTCTTTTCTGCCTGACACAGCCATTCCTCCTTTATCAGTAAGCTAATTTGTATAATAAATCAGTCAATGCGCGGACGCCGATCTCAAGCTGTCTGGCTGAGGTATATTCCTTCGGAGAGTGGCTGATGCCGCCGCGGCTTGGCACAAACAGCATACAAGCTGGATGGCGCCTTCCGATCATTTGTGCATCATGCCCTGCTCCGCTTACCATTTCTTCACAGCCGATCCCGTTTTCTGCCGCTGTTTCAAAAGCCGCAGCCTTCAGCCTTTCGTCCATCGGCACAGGCTCTATCCGCATATATTCATCAATCATGGCGCGAATTCCTTTTTGAAGGCAAATGCCGTTGATCAAAGCAGCCATGTCTTCATGAAATTGCTCCAGCACGTGCTGATGCTGATGACGAATATCGATTGAAAACTGCACGCGGCCCGGTATAACATTGGCTACATTGGGCTCTGCCGTTATTTTTCCGCATGTCAGACGGAGCTCATCCGGCTGCTCTTCCGACCGCAGCAGCAGTTCATGAATGATGCGGCTGCTGGCTGCAAGCGGGTCCTTGCGCCATTTCATGGAGGTGGTTCCCGCGTGATTGCATTCCCCCTCCAGCGTGACGAGATATCGCCTCTGCCCCGCAATACTTGTGACAATGCCGAGATCCCGGCCTGACATTTCCAATGTCTGCCCCTGTTCAATATGAAGCTCAACAAAAGTGCTGATATCTGTCCTATACGCTGACTGAAACACGCCTTTGCCAAAACCGTTCTCATACATCGCAGTTTGCAGGGAGACTCCTGATTCGTCTCTCGGTTCTCCTGCATCCTGTACTGAAAAAACGCCCGTCATATTCCCCGATCCCCAATAGGTCATTGGGAAGCGGCTCCCCTCCTCCTCACATAAGGAGACCGCTTCGAGTGTTTTTTTCGGCGCTCCGTACGTTTCTTTGAGCTGCTTTATCGCGAGCATTGCCGCTAGAACGCCATAGGCGCCGTCATACTTTCCCCCATTGATGACAGTATCGATATGTGAACCGGTTAAAATCACTTCATCCGGAGACTGGGTGCCCGAAAGCCTTCCAAAAACATTGCCGACATCGTCGAATCTTGTTTCAAGCCCAAATGAAGACATTTCCGTTTTGACTGCGAGCTGCGCGTCCATCCACTCTTTTGTGTACAAAAGCCTCGTTACGCCGCCGTCCGCAGATGCGCCGTATTGGGCGAGCCATTCAATATAATCTGTGATGCTGTTTTTGACTGAAAGCTTCTGCTTTTCCATGTACTCCCCCCTCTGGCCGTTATGGTGACTTCATTATAGAAGGAGGAACTCGATAGTTCATTGACAGAATAACCAAAAAAACGTTTATTTTTTAGTCACAGTATCTATCCAGCGCTATAGTGACCAGACCCCCCCTAGCTCTTTAGTGCCATTTTCATGTAAAGTCAAAAGAAAACACAGTAAGGGAGGGAGCCAAAATGCAACAATGGATTAAAGAAACAGCAAGAGGAAAAAGGGGATCAAAACACCTTTCATATGAACAAGCCAAGCTTGCGGGAGAAGCGATGTTTTCCGGCAAAGCAAGCGATGTGCAAATCGCAGCATTTCTGATCGCAGAAAGGATCAAAACAGAAACGCCGGACGAATTGCTGGGTATCACCGAAGCTATGCGGGCGCATTCCTCGGCGCTTCAATTGCCGCCGCACATCAGCAGCCATGCCGTCGATTTTGCCGTGCCGTATACAGGAAGGCGCTCTTTTCTCGCCACCATTCCTGTGTCTCTTTTACTCGCGGAAAGCGGCATACCGGCATTTCTTCACAGCAGCGACGCGCTTCCGCCGAAATACGCAACCAGCATAAAAGCCGTTTTGCGGGAGCTTGGCGTTGAGACGGAAGGCACACCGGAACACATTGAAAAAACCCTCTCCAAATTAATGATTGGATTTGCATCAGCCGAGTGATGTTGCCGCCCGTTTCAGCGGCTGAAAACCATTCGTGAGGAAATTGGCGTGCGCACCGTTTTGAACACCGCAGAGAAACTGCTGAATTATGCCGGAGCCTCCCATATCATGATGGGCGCGTTTCAATTGACAGCCATTCAGCATATCTTTCCTGTGTTTCAAAAGCTGGGATATCAGCAGGCGTTTATCGTTCAAGGAGCGGAAGGCTCTGAGGATGTCCCTGTTCACCGCAACAGCTTTGTGTTTACGGTCAATGAGAACCAAATGGAATCCTTCATCTTAAAACCGGAGGACTATGGATTAAAAGCGGACGAAGCAGCAGTGGATCAAACAATGAGCCCGGCCGGACAAGCAGAAAAAATCAAGGCGATTCTCAGCGGCAGCGAGGAAGCCGGAGTAGACTATGAAAGAAAGCAAGTCATCATGAATGCGGGACTGCGTTACTATTTATTCGGACATACCACATCAATTGAAGAAGGAACAGACCTTGCCAATTCTCAGCTGAAGCAAAAACGGGGCCTAAAGATATTGGAACAGTGGATATCCGCCTCCTCCAAAGGGACTAATTTACAATTTTAATGAAAAATATACAAAATGACACTTCTATCCTTGATTTCATTTTTAGATAATAGACATGATCTGATAAAAGGAGGGCAAGTGATGACAAAAATAACAAGGTTTCTGCCGCTCGTCTGTGTATTACTGATTTCCGGATGGTTTGCACCCGCCGCATCAGCAAGCCCGCAAACCGCATTGAGCCTGAATGACCGATTAGCGTCTTCCCCTTCAGGAACCGTGGGCCTTCTCTCATTAGCCGCTCCCGCTGCACCCTACACTGAAACAGATACCTATTATGAAGGGGCTGAAGGAAAAACAGGAGAATCGCTAAAAAGCGCCCTGCACGATATCATCAGCGGACACACGATGTTGTCCTACAGCGAAGTATGGAACGCGCTGAAAGAAACCGATGAAGACCCGAGAAACCCAAATAACGTCATCCTGCTCTATACGAATGAATCGCGGTCGAAAAACCTGAACGGCGGCAATGTCGGCGATTGGAACCGCGAGCACGTTTGGGCGAAGTCCCATGGTAATTTTGGTACAAGTAAGGGGCCTGGCACCGACATTCATCATTTACGCCCGGCTGACGTCCAAGTCAACAGCGCCAGAGGAAATATGGATTTTGACAACGGCGGCACAGAACATGCGAAAGCGCCCGGAAATTATTATGACGGAGATTCATGGGAGCCCCGCGATGATGTGAAAGGCGATGTCGCCCGCATGCTGTTTTACATGGCTGTCCGTTACGAAGGTGATGACGGGTACCCTGATCTTGAACTGAATGATAAAACGGGCAACGGCTCTGCCCCTTACCACGGAAAACAATCTGTCCTCCTCGAATGGAATAGGCAGGACCCGGTTGACGACCGCGAGCGAAAAAGAAATGAAATCATTTATGAGAAATATCAGCACAACCGCAATCCTTTTATCGACCACCCTGAATGGGCGGACGAAATCTGGCCATAAGAAAAAGGTGCTCCTTTTTAGGAGCACCTTTCCTAATACACAGCCTCTTCTGTCTCCGCATCGAAAAAGACGACGTGATCCATTTTCACTGTCAGCTGGATCGAATCACCTGCGGCAATTCGCGTGTTTCCGTCCAGACGGACCGTGAGCCGCTCGCCCCCGGCCATGACATGTATAATTTGCTCTGATCCCAGATTTTCATTCACTTCCACCTTCGCTTTAAACACTGAATCAAACAGCTGATCATTTCCCGTCATTTGTGTAATATGCTCCGGCCGGACGCCGGCAATCATCTGCTCGCCGGCATATCCCTTTTCTTTAAGTCGCTTGGCTTTTTCTTCAGGAATATGAAGCCGGGTCGAAGGGTTTGTGAAAAACAGCTCGCCATGCTGCTCTTCAATGGCGCCTTTCAGAAAATTCATTCCGGGGGAGCCGATAAAGCCTGCGACAAACAGATTTTCCGGGTAATGGTAAATGTCATGAGGTTTCGCCACTTGCTGGATTTCCCCTTCATTCATCACGACAATCCGATCACCCATTGTCATCGCTTCGGTCTGGTCATGCGTGACATAAATGATGGTTGCCTCTAAACGCTGGTGCAGCTTGCTGATTTCTGTCCGCATTGTCACTCTCAGTTTTGCATCCAGATTGGAAAGCGGCTCGTCCATTAAAAAGACCTTCGGCTCCCTTACAATCGATCTGCCAAGCGCCACCCTTTGCCGCTGTCCGCCAGAGAGCGCCTTCGGTTTTCTCTTCAGCAAATGTTCAATCTCTAAAATTCTAGCTGCCGCATGAACCCGCTCAGCAATTTCCTGTTTCGCCATCTTTCTAAGTTTTAATCCGAACGCCATATTATCAAATACCGTCATATGCGGATAAAGCGCATAGTTTTGGAATACCATCGCAATATCACGTTCTTTTGGCGGGAGATCATTGACCCGTTCCCCATCGATGAGGAGGTTTCCTTCAGAGATGCTTTCCAGCCCCGCCACCATCCGCAGCGTTGTCGATTTTCCGCATCCTGACGGCCCCACCAGCACCAAAAGCTCCTTATCCTTTACGTCTAAATCAAAGTCCTTCACCGTTAATTGTGAGTGATATGATTTTTTGACATGCTCAAATGTTAATGCAGCCAACAGAAATTCCCCCTATCTTTTGATCTGTTATTTCGTCACTGGAAACAACTTGGTCTTTCTGTTATTTTTAGAGTAATCGATACCTATTTTTTCTATATTTCTAAAATAAAAATTGTAAATTTGTATTATAACGTCATAATACATTATAATATGAATAATAGGTTAAAAGGAGGCTACCCTTTGTTAAACAACGGAAGTTCTACACCTTTATACATTCAGCTAAAACAAATCATCACTGATGACATCAAAAAGGGCGTGTATTCCCCAACCGCCAAGCTGCCTACTGAAAACGAGCTTTGCAGCAAGTATAATGTCAGCCGCATTACCGTCAGGAAAGCCATTCTCGATTTAGTTGAAGAAGGCTATCTGATCCGGCAGCAGGGAAAGGGAACGTTCGTTAAAAGCCCTAAATTAAAACGTGAACTGATTGCAGTAAATGGCTACTCAGAATTTATGGAATCGACCGGCAAAAAACCGAAGCATCAGGTGCTGTCCCATAAGATCATTCCGGCGGCAAAACCCATTGCCGAAAAGCTGCAAATCAATCCCGAAAGCCCTGTCGTTGAATTAAAACGGATTTTATATAACGATGATCAGCCGCTCACCTTTGAAGTGACACATTATCCGCTGGATTTGTTTCCCGGCATTGATACCTATATTGCCGATGGCGTATCCATGCATGATATTTTGCGACAGCAATACCAAGTTGTTCCCACCCACAATACGAAACTATTAAATGTTGTATATGCCCAGCAGGAGGAAAGCAAATACCTGGATTGCGATATAGGGGATGCGCTGTTTGAAATCGATAAAACGGCTTTTACATCAAACGACCAGCCAATCTACTGCTCATTGTTTTTGATGCACACAAACCGTGTTACTTTTACCATCAACAGCCCCTACACATAACAGGCATAAAAAACGAGACACTGCTTATAGTATTCTCGTTTTTTCACTGCTTCCCCCATCCTCCAAGCGAAAAGGATGGCCATAGCCAAAAGCCCCATACACGCCGCATGTTTTCGCAGCCGTTTCCGCCGCTTTGCGCAAAGCATGCATTATGTCCTGCTTCTCGCAAAAAGCTGTCAAGAAACCTGCTATAAATGAATCTCCCGCTCCAAGTGTATCTATTATATTAGCTTCCACAATCGGCTGATGATAGATTCGGTCACCCGCAGACAAGATCGCTCCCTGGCCCCCGCGGGTCATACATACGATTTTCGCTCCATACGTATGAGCTTTTTCAGCAAGCTCGCCGCACTCTGACTCACTCAAATCGCTTCCTGAAAAAAACGCATACGTCACATAAGGACAGACCTTCCTCAAATAATTATCCTCCCGATTGGTTGAAAAATCAAAGGAGACCGGGATGAGCCCGCACAGCTGCGGCAAATCGTTCTCAAGCCTGCTGTACACACTGGTATGCAGCAGATCATGCCCGCTGATAAAGGATATATCTTTCTCCTGAAACACCAGACGGAGCCGGGACTGAATACCGCCTTTATTTGATCTGACAAAAATACGGTCCCCCTGTTCATCAAGGGTGACAATCGCCATTCCGTTTTCTCCGTGCGCCTGGCGGATATAATCCGCATTGACCTTCTCCAATCTCAGAACGTTCAAAAGATGAGCCGCGGCTTCGTCATTGCCGACGATTCCGATATAGGAAGCCTCGTGCCCGAGCCGTTTGGCAAGCACTGCAACATTTAAGGCATTTCCTCCCGGGTAGAACGTTTCTTGGTCCTGATAGTAATCTACAACGTTATCTCCTACAGCAATCAATTTCATTGTGCTTCCTCCTTTATCCTTTTACACTTCCGCTTGCAATCCCGCGGACAAAATATTTCTGCATAAATAAAAATAGAATAATAATCGGCGCAGCTGAAATCGTTAATCCCGCCAGCAGGACGCCCCAGTCTGTCTGCAGTGCGTCTCTGAACTGCATCAGCCCGGCTGGAATGGTCCGCAAATTCTCATCATCTATGAAAATAATCGCAAACATAAACTCATTCCACGTATGGTAAGCCGTCAAAATGCAGGAAGTCACCAAAATCGGCACGCTCATTGGTAAGAAAATTCTGAAAAATACCCCGAAACTCGTACACCCATCTAAATAAGCCGCCTCCTCCAATTCTTTGGAAATAGAGAGAAAATAAGAGCGGATCAAAATGATGGTGAACGGGATCCGGTAAGCCGCATACGGCAGGATTAACGCCCAATACGTATTGTAAAGGCCCAGCGACTGAATAATAGAATATAGCGGCACAAGACTGACCTGCGGCGTCAGCATCAAACCGCCAAGACAAAGCACCAAAAAGAATCCTTTTCCTTTAAACTCAAACCGGGAAAGGCCGTACGCCGCCCACGCACTGATAAAGACAGTGATCACACACGTCAGCGCCGTGACAATGACACTGTTCATAAAATAAGAAGAAATTCCCTGATTCCAAGCGGACACAAAATTTTCCGGATGCCACGAAGACGGCAGCGACCAGCTATGTTCAAAAATATCGTCCGAGTTTTTAAAGGCGCTCATCACCATCCATATAAGCGGATAGGCGATCGCAATAAGATAAAGAAACAGAAAAACCCACACAGACGTTTCTCCGATGTACCATTTTCGTCTCGGCTTTCTTTTCATCTCAATGTGCCGGTCAGGCACAGGCTCCAATCTGAACGAATCTGTCTTCTTCTGAGGCAGCATCTGTTACTCCTCCTTTCCGGTCTTAAAGAACTTCATTTGCATGAGCGACAATGCAAGCGTAATGATTAACACAACGGTGGCAATCGCTGAGGCATAGCCCATCATATCCTTTGTAAAGGCGCTTTTATATAAAAACGTGCTTAAAACTTCTGAAGCGTTTCCCGGCCCGCCGCCTGTCAATATGTACGGTTCATTAAATACCGTAAAGGCGCCGGTCAGCGTCATGACCACCGCAACAAAAGACATCTCTTTCGTCTGGGGAACGGTAATATGAAAAAACTGCTGAATTTTCCCCGCGCCGTCAAGCCGGGCCGCTTCATACAGTTCATCCGGTATTTTTTGAATCGACACAATGTACAGCATCGCAATATAACCGACAGACTGCCATTGAGACACAAAAATAACAGAAAGCATAGCCGTGCTGTCCTCCCCGAGCCAGGCTCTCGTCAGCTGATCAAGACCGACCGCCTGAAGCAGCTGATTCAAAAGCCCCGTCTCAGGGTTGTAAATAAAATCAAACAAAAGCGCGATCACCGTCATTGAGATGACAACCGGCAAAAAGAAAACGGTACGAAAAAACGGCGACCATTTTCTGACCAGCTTATCCTCAAGCACCGCCGCCAAAATCAAACCGCCAAATACCTGGCATACAATTGAGATCACTGCGTAAAGCACATTATTGGTAAGTGCCTGGTAAAAGACAGGATCATGAAATAATTCAACATAGTTTTTCAATCCGATAAACGTTTTTTCCGGAGAAAAAGAGCTCCATTGAAACAGGCTGAGGAAGACATTCTCAAAAATCGGGATATAAACGAAAAGTAAAAAAACGAGAGCGGGCACCAAAAACAAATAGGGGATTATTTTATTCTGATTGACCAAGGATATCTCATCTCCTTTATAAAAAGAAAAGGTGCGAAGCTTCACCTTTTCTTTGATTTATTCAGCTGACGCCCTCACTTGCTTCGCTGCTTTTTGAACGGCTTTCATCACCTGCTCCGGTGTCATGTCGCCGCCAAGCATTTGCTGGACGCTCGTTAAGTACGCGTCTGCGATTTCAACATCGACATCCATATCAAACCACGGCACCATTGATTTGGCATCAACAATTTGCTGAACCGCTTCACGCTGAATAGCTGTAGAATTTTCTTTGGTAGCCGTTCCTTGCACCGCACTGTATTTCCCGACATCTTTGACGAGCTTTTCACCCATTTTTTTCGACGTCAGAAACTGCAAAAATTCCACCGCTTCCTTCGGATGTTTTGTTTTTGAGGCAATCATGAACCCTTCCGGCGCTCCCGTTATAGCTTCTGATGATCCTTTTTGCCCGCTGATTTCAGGAAATGGGAACATCCCCAGATTCACCGGTTCAACAAGCTTGATTTCTGCTGTCTCTGCATATATCATCGCCGACTTTCCGCTCTTAAATTGCTGTCTTACATATTCGTGGTCGACGGAGTTTACATGTTTATTGAAGTAAGGCATCAGCTCATGAAGCTTTTCAAGGGCTTTTACATAGCCTTCATCAGTAAATTCTCCCGTTCTGGCGTTATAGTCCTTATCCCGTGTTTTTTCATCGACCATCCGCTGATTGAGCGTGCCGATATAGTGCGAGATTGTCCAAGTCGCCTTTGTGCCGAAGCTGATTGGTGTGTAGCCATTTTCTTTCAGCTTCTTAGACACATCGATTAATTCATCCCATGTCTTCGGAGGATTCAGGTTCAGATTTTTAAAAATGTCTTTATTATAGAAGAATGATTTAGCGTCCATTTGCCATGGCACGCCATATTGCTTGTTTTCATAAGTAAATGGTGTAACTTGCGATTGAACGAGCTGTGATGACCAATCTGTATCGTTTTTGTAGTAGGACGAAAGATCAAGTGCCTTATTGCCTCTGATGAATTTAAAAGCAAATTCGTCACTCCAAGAGAAGTAAATGTCAGGAGGGCTGGTGGTTCCCAGCATGACCTTAATTTTATCTTTATAGGAGTCATTCAAAACGGCTTCAATTTGAATGTCGATATCCGGATGTTCTTTTTCAAATTCTTTGACAACCTCTTCAAAATAACTTTTTTCCGGCTCCTTCGGCCATCTGTGGAAAAATTTCAATGTGACCTTTCCGTCCGCTGAACTGCTCTGGCTCGAACAGCCCGCAATGGTGAGCATACTGACAGCTGCAATGATCAAAAACATCAACATTTTCTTCAAAGGGTTGGCCTCCTCTGGACATTAGACTATAATGTTATATAACATTATAGTCTAATGCATAATGGTTCCTCAGTTTCAGATCAATACTCAACTTTCCACATGTATCTTCTATGAGATAAAGGATGATTTCTCGCCTCTGCCAGCGCGTCCGCATAGCTTCTCAGCACACGGTTGAGAACGAGCGGAGCAAGGTAGCCTTTAACTGAATCGTCAATTGCAGTGAAGTCGTAAGATGCGGCATCAAGCACTGTGAGCTTTTTGCCATACTTTTTCGAGAAGGTAAGCGCCCGCTCTTCAAGAGGTCTTGTTTCATCTAAACCGAGCAGGATGATAAACGGCACGGATTCATCAATAATTTCAAACGGTCCGTGAAAATATTCTCCGGCATGAATGGCGTGGGAATGAATCCATTGCATTTCCATGAGAATGCAGATGCTGTAGGAGTAAGCGACACCGTAGTTTGCACCGCTTGCCATTGTATAAATAATGCTTTCTTTTTCATGAGCTTTTGCGAATTGCTGTGCGTTGTCAGCTTCCTGCTTAAGGGCTTCTTCATACACAGCCTGCAATTGATCTAAACCTTCAATTGCTTGTTCAAATGTCGTATTGTTTTCTAATACTTGCAGGGTGCCGAAAACGATTTGATACAGAACGCCATAGTTCGTATTGATCGCAAGCGCCTCGTCACCCCAATCGTACTGGGCAACATATTGTGCTTCCTGCGCTAAAGGAGACTCTGGTTTATACGTCATCGCAATCGTAAGTGCGCCTTTGCCCCTTGCAAACGCAGCAGCTTTGACTGTTTCCGGGGTATTTCCCGAATGCGAGCACAAAATAACAAGAGACTTTTCACCAAGCTGAACAGGGTTGCGCTGAATAAATTCGTTGGAGCTGTAAAGGTCGGAGTTGATTGATTTTGACTCCCTGTCAAACACATATTTACTCGGATACATAATGGCCGAAGACCCTCCGCATGCGACAAAGAATACATGGTCAATGGTTTTCCCTTTCAAATCCTGCAAGAAAGCTTGAACCTCACGATTTACTTTTGCTGTGGCTTGACTCAAATCCTTCACTCCTTATTTTTATTATATAACGTTATATAACATTATATATTGTTATATTAAAGTCCAGAGGTAGGATTGTCAATATTATTTTCTGAAATTTCTCATTAATTCACTCGGATGATAGACAAAGATCTATCTGCGGAAAAATGCCCAAATCAAAAGCCAGAACTTAATATAAGCTCTGGCCTCGCTGTTCAATCCGCAGACTGACTTCTTATTTAAAAAATACCTTGTCTACATTGTACTTCGAGTGCTGTGTATTGATGATATATGTTTCGTAAATTTCTCTTTCCATTGGATCTTCGACTACACATACTTCAATTTTATATACTTCGTCTCTGTGGTGTTTGATCGGTGAGACAGTGTCTTCAAAATGCTTCTTAATTCTTTGTCTTAACTTTCTAGCTTTACCGACAAACAGCAGCTCGTCATGAATGTTATAAAACATGAAGATGCCGCCTTTATCCCTTGGTATCTGGTGAAAGTCGATGAATCCGTAAATCGCCTTTATTTTCGGCTCGTTATCATTAGCTGACTGCTGTCGTTCGGTGATAGTGACATTCGGTGCGGGTATATCAATTTTTATCAAAATCAGTTCACGTCCTCTTTTTCATTAAAGATAAATGCTAACACAGACAGAAAAGAAAAGCTAGAACAGCTTTATTATATTTGTTTGTTATGCTTTTACTTATTATGCAACGCTCCGGCTATATCATAAGGGCTAAGGTCGATTTCTGTCTGCTTTCCGAGAACTAACTTTGCGAGCTCTGATCCCAAGAACGGCCCCATCGTTAATCCCGAAGCGCCTAAACCGTTAGCGGCAAAAAGGCCTTTAACATCCGGTACAGCGCCAACAACCGGCAGAAACCCCGGTGTAAACGGCCTGAAGCCCACTCTTGTTTCAATGGCAGCAGCATCAGCAAGACCCGGTGCTGACGCTAGCGCTTTACTCAATACTTCGTGCTGTCCTCCGGCTGTCACACGCAGATCATCAAGATCGGCATCGTTTTCGTGTGTGGCGCCAGCTACAATTCTGCCGTTATCAAACGAAAGAATGTACTGATCGTTCGGCGGCATCACAACCGGCCACGATCCTGTATCCGTTTCCGTCATTTCAAAATGCATAATCTGCGCTTTCTGAAAGGACACTTGAAAATGAATGCCAAGAGGCTTCATGACCTCATTGGCCCATGCCCCCGCTGTCACAATTACCGCGTCAGCCGTAAACTGCTGAGTGTCTGTTTGGACGCCGGTGACCGTTTCATTTTCAAAAAGCAGGGACGCATTTCCTTTGATGATCTTTGCGCCGCGTTTCTCTGCAGCGCTTAAAAGCGACCGGCACAGCGCTCTTCCGTTTACACGAGCGGCACCGCTGATATGAACTGATTCATAGCCATCAGCTAAAACCGGAAACAGCTTTTTCGTTTCACTTGCGGACAAGCGGGTAATGTCGCCGATCTCCGGCGCATCCTCCCGTCTCTTATACGCCCGCTCCTCCATCTTATCAAGCTTTGACGCATCAGTATGAATGCTGATGGCACCGACACGCTTATACCCTGTATCCGTTTCCCCGTCTTCTTCCAATTGATGGATTAAATCCGTATAGTACCGTGCTCCTCCCTTAGCAAGCTGATACCAATCCTGATTGCGGCGCTGCGAAAGCCAAGGACAAACGATCCCTGCCGCCGCATCAGTCGCTTGTCCCGGCTCTTTTCGATCAATGACAGTAACTCGAGCGCCTGATTTTGCGAGATGGTAAGCCGTCGACGCACCGAGAATCCCTGCACCGACGATGATGTACGATTTCATATGCAAACACCTTTTCTTTTATAATGTCTATTCATTTTACCAAATAGAGTGCTTTCCTTCGACCTTTAGCCCTAATGTGGAAAAACCGCGAAGTTCGTCCAATCTCTTCACTCTCCTATCGAATAACCTGTCACTATCAATAGAGAAAGGGTGATACCATGAGCGACAATCGTCATGAAAATGAAGAAAACCAAAAGCGCAATGTATCAGTTGCTAAAGTTGAAAACAGCGGTAATGCAAAAGTCGTAGTCAACGTGAATACAGATCAGGATCAGGCACAGGCACAGTCTCAAGACGGAGAAGAGTAATGAACGAGAATATCATTCCTATCAACAGACATACTCAAGAGATGCCTAACAATGGATCTATGATCGAAAACAGCGGCAACTCAGAGGTCCATATCGATATTCACATTGATACAATGCCGATCGCCTTTGCCATTTTATGCTCTGCATTAGCCGCAAAACAGATGTCAAAAGAGGAATTTGACACGGCTTATACTCGTTTACAAGAGATGAACAGGGAACATAACAGCAATACATCTGTAAAACAAATCATCAATCAGGAGATCGAAGAGTAAGAAACCGCGGCCCCTCGGCCAGCGGTTTTTCTTCTGCATACAAAAAGGACGCAGCTAAACACCAGTCACGTCCTGTTTTATGAAAAATTCACTTAATTAATTGTGAATAGAACAGTTATAAAACCACTTCACCGCTCGTAAAACCCGCATCGGCTACTTTTGTACAATTTGAATAAGGTTACCGCATGTATCGTCGAATACAGCAATTGTAACCTGACCCATTTTTGTCGGTTCCATCGTAAAGTTAACGCCTTGTTCCATTAATCGTTTGTACTCTTTTTGAATATCTGCAACGCCAAACATTGTTGCTGGGAAGCCTTCTGAGAATATCTTCTTTTGATACTCCTTGGCGGCAGGATGTTCATTCGGTTCGAGTAAAAGCTCGGTTCCGTCTTGATCATCTTGAGAAACAAGCGTTATCCACCTGAATTTCCCCATAGGAACGTCTTCCTTTTTTACAAACCCCAGTTTTTCTGTATAAAACTCCAATGCCTTGTCTTGATCTTGTACAAATATACTGGTAACAATGATTTTCATATTGTTGTTGCCTCCTTTGATATTTATGATACATGGTACTGTGCGAACAATCTGGCTGTAAGTACACAACCCAACATTTATCAGAAACTCAGTTGTAATTTTATAAAATTACTCTATCCATCCTTTCAGCAAATTTTTAAGCGGTTCGTTGTTGAATATAAGTACTCGGTATTTTCCCTTTCGTTTTGATTTTACGAGCCCTGCATCTTCCAGTACAAAAAGATATTTAGCTATCGCCTGTCGCGTTATGGAGAGGTTGTGCTTTGTAATAAGACGTATCGTAAGTTCATACAACGTCAGCTCGTTGCGTTCAGATAGTTCGTCTAGTATAAGCCGGCGAGTCGAATCGCCGAGTGCTTTGAATATAGCGTCTTTGCCCCAAATCATATATCAAGCATAAGCAACTGTATGGTTGCTTGATAAAAGAATCGAATGATGCAGCAGTTAAAGTCACATAAGTAGTTTGAACCCTATAGAAAAGTTACTTGTGCAAGCAGGATATATTGCCCCTATTGATTATTAGACATCATGTGGCCATTATCACAACAAGAACAAATTTATCCAGTATTTTTTATTAGATTCTAATATTTTTCAAGATAGGCTTTTGGCAAAAGAATCGCAAGTCTGACATACGCATTTTCGATTAGTTTAACCTTCAAAAGAATAGCGAATACTTATCTTAATATCACTGAAAAAATAAAAGGAGACGAACTTCAAAAGTTCGTCTCCTACATACGACATATCGGCACGCCGACAATTATACAATTTATAATATTCCTTTAAACCATTGATAAACAAAGGTTCTCAACATTAACCGATTGAACCTTCCATCTCGAACTTAATCAAACGGTTCATTTCAACTGCGTATTCCATTGGAAGCTCTTTTGTGAATGGCTCGATGAAGCCCATTACGATCATTTCAGTCGCTTCTTCTTCGGAAATACCGCGGCTCATCAAGTAGAAGAGCTGCTCTTCAGATACTTTAGACACTTTCGCTTCGTGCTCCAATGAAATGTTATCATTTAAGATTTCATTGTAAGGAATTGTGTCTGAAGTTGATTTGTTATCCATAATGAGCGTATCGCACTCGATGTTAGAACGGGCGCCTTCCGCTTTGCGTCCGAAGTGGACGATTCCACGGTACGTTACTTTTCCGCCTTGTTTTGAAATCGATTTTGACACGATTGTGGATGATGTGTTTGGTGCAAGGTGAATCATTTTCGCACCCGCATCCTGATGCTGGCCTTTACCCGCAAGAGCGATAGAAAGCGTCATACCGCGCGCGCCTTCGCCTTTTAGGATACAAGCCGGATATTTCATTGTCAGTTTAGAACCGATGTTGCCATCGATCCATTCCATTGTTGCGTTTTCTTCACAGACTGTACGCTTCGTTACTAGGTTGTAAACGTTGTTCGCCCAGTTTTGGATCGTTGTATAACGGCAGTAGCCGCCTTTTTTCACGATGATCTCAACAACCGCACTGTGAAGTGAGTTTGTTGTGTAAACAGGCGCAGTACAGCCTTCAACATAATGAACGCTTGCTTCTTCGTCAACGATGATCAGTGTACGTTCGAACTGACCCATGTTTTCAGAGTTGATACGGAAGTAAGCTTGAAGCGGTGTTTCAACCTTCACGCCTTTAGGGACGTAGATGAAAGATCCGCCGGACCAAACAGCTGAGTTAAGCGCCGCAAACTTGTTATCAGTCGGCGGGATCACTTTTGCCCAGTGCTCACGGAAAATATCTTCATTCTCTTTCAGCGCGCTGTCAGTGTCTTTAAAGACGATGCCTTGCGCTTCAAGATCTTCTTTCATGTTGTGGTATACAACCTCAGATTCGTACTGAGCAGAAACACCCGCAAGGTATTTTTGTTCAGCTTCAGGAATACCGAGCTTGTCGAATGTTTGCTTAATTTCGTCAGGAACTTCATCCCAAGAACGCTCTGAACGCTCAGACGGTTTTACGTAGTACGTAATTTCGTCAAAGTTCAGTGAGTTTAAATCTCCGCCCCATTGAGGCATCGGCATGTTGTAGAAATGCTCAAGTGATTTCAAGCGGAAATCAAGCATCCATTGAGGCTCTTCTTTCATGCGAGAAATTTCTTCTACGATTTCTTTTGTCAATCCGCGCTCTGAACGGAAAATGGAAACGTCTTTGTCGTGAAAACCATACTTGTATTCACCAATATCAGGCATTTTTTTAGCCATCCATTTTCACTCCAATCCTTTTAATTGCCGCCTTCTTCTTTTGCGACTCCTTTTTCAAGTGCTTTCCATGACAGGGTTGCACATTTGATACGAGCCGGGAATTTTGAAACGCCTTGAAGGGCTTCAATGTCCCCGAGATCTATAGAATCATCATATTCTTTCCCTTGCATCATATCCGAGAAAATCTTAGACATGGAAAGGGCTGTTTCAATATCTTTCCCTTTAATCGCCTGAGTCATCATCGAAGCGGATGCCATTGAAATGGAACAGCCTTCCCCTTCAAATTTCGCATCTTCCACGATGTCTCCGTCAAGCTTCATTGTCAGTCTGATTCGGTCGCCGCATGTCGGATTGTTCATATCCACGACGATGCTGTCATTCAAAACCCCTTTGTTGCGCGGGTTTTTGTAATGATCCATAATCACCTGTCTGTATAGTGTATCTAAGTTTGCATTAAAAGACATTTGTAAAATACTCCTTTGTCTTTTGAAGAGCTTCCACAAGCTTATCAATCTCTTCCTCTGTATTATACAGATAAAAGCTTGCTCTTGCAGTAGCAGTTACATCCAGCCATTTCATCAGCGGCTGCGCGCAATGATGGCCGGCTCTGACAGCGATCCCTTCCGCATCAAGCACGGTTGCCACATCGTGAGGGTGAACATCATCAAGATTAAATGTGACAAGTCCGGCACGCTCTTCCGGTCCATAAACTGTTACGCCGTCAAGCTGGCTGAAGCGTTCAAGTGCATAAGCTGCAAGCTTGTGCTCGTGGCGGGAGATTTCATCAAGACCAATTTCTTCGAGAAAATCAATTGCGGCACCGAGACCGATTGCTCCTGCAATAATCGGCGTACCCGCTTCGAATTTCCATGGAAGCTCTTTCCAAGTTGATTCATAAAGCCCGACAAAGTCGATCATTTCACCGCCGAATTCGGCAGGCTCCATGTTTTCCAGCAGGGCTTTCTTTCCGTACAGCACACCAATACCGGTAGGGCCGCACATTTTATGGGAAGAAAGCGCAAAGAAGTCGCAATCGAGATCCTGCACGTCAATTTTCATGTGAGGCGTGCTTTGCGCACCGTCCACCACAATAACAGCCCCGTTGTCATGAGCGATTTTCGCCATGTCTTTAATCGGGTTGATCGTGCCAAGGACATTAGATACATGAGACACTGCAACAATTTTTGTGTTGCTTGTGACCGTTTTTCTGACGTCTTCTAAAGAAATCGTTCCGTCTTCCTGCAGCGGAATATATTTTAATGTGGCGCCAGTCGCTTTGACAGCCTGCTGCCACGGAATGATATTCGCATGATGCTCCATGTAGGTGATAACCACTTCATCACCCGGTTTCAGGTTGGCGCGCGCATAGCTTAACGCCACCATATTCAGCGATGTGGTCGTACCTTTTGTGAAAATAATCTCAGCCATTGACTTCGCGTTAATAAACTTGCGGACTTTTTCACGCGCTCCTTCATAACCGTCTGTCGCTCTGGTTCCAAGTGTATGGACGCCCCGGTGAACATTGGAATTGTATTGGTTATAATACTTATCCAGTGTTTCAATGACAGCACGCGGCTTCTGAGAAGTCGCCGCGCTGTCGAGATAAACGAGATCATGTCCGTTCACTTGCTGATGAAGGATCGGGAACTGTTCACGAATATCTGTGATATTCATTACTTCACTTTCCTTTCGATAACAGAAACTAATTGTTTCTTAACGCCTTCAATCGGAAGTTCGTTTACTACCGGCGCAAGGAATCCGTAGATGACTAAGCGTTCTGCTTCTTCTTTCGCAATTCCGCGGCTCATCAGGTAGTAAAGCTGAATAGGATCCACACGGCCGACAGATGCCGCATGTCCTGCAGTTACATCGTCTTCGTCAATTAAAAGAATAGGGTTTGCGTCTCCACGTGCTTTTTCACTAAGCATCAGCACACGTGATTCTTGTTCCGCATTCGCTTTAGAAGCACCATGTTCGATTTTGCCGATTCCGTTAAAGATAGAAGAAGCGGAATCCTTCATCACACCGTGCTTCAAGATATATCCTTCTGAAGCTTTACCGAAATGGATGATTTGTGTTGTAAAGTTCTCTGTTTGCTCTCCTCTTCCGACAACAACCGTTTTCGTATCGCCGTATGTGCCGTCACCGTAAAGGTTTGTTGTGTTTTCGGAAATCGTGTCGCCATCGTTCATCAGGCCGAGAGCCCACTCGATTTTGCTGTCGCGTCCGCGAGCAGCACCGCGGCGGTTAACATATGTTGTCACACCGCTAGACAGATTATCCACCGCACCGTATGTCACGCTGGCATTATCACCTGTGATGACCTCACTGATAATATTGAAGACGGCGTCTTTCGGGTTTACAGTACTGATGTAGTTTTCTACATATGTTACAGAACTGTGGTCTTCGGCCACAATCAGTACGTGGTTGAAGAGAGCCGTATCATTGCTTTCGTGGACATAAACAGCCTGAACCGGCGTCTCCACCTGAACATTTTTCGGAACATAAAGGAATGCTCCTCCGTTAACAAGAGCCGCGTGAAGTGCAGTTAATTTGTGCTCGTCAACCTTCACGCCGTCCTTCATAAAGTATTTCTCCACCAAGTCGCTGTGCTCGCGTGCGGCAGTCAGAATATCAGTGAAGATGACGCCTTTGTCTTTCAATTCTTGAGAAAGAGAAAGGTATGCCGGCGTCTGGTCTCGCTGTACGTATAATGTTTTATCTTCGTTTTCAAGATCGATCAGCGCTTTTACTTCATCAGTCAAATCTTCCAATGAAGAAAGCGGTTCGTTATCAACTGTATGCTTCGCGAAATTCGTGAAGTTCCAGTTTGTGATTTTTGTTTTATCAGGCTTCGGCATCGGCAGATCCTCAGCTTGTTCAAGAGCCTGTAAGCGCAGGTCTTTCAGCCAGGCAGGTTCTTGATGCTTTTCGGAAAAGCTTTTGAGATACTCCTGATCTACGGATAGTTTTGTACCTAGTGTCATGTTAATCCCCCTAACGCTTACGCTTCTTGGTCTACAGTTTCGTCTTCAATGCCAAGTTCTTGTTTGATCCAGTCATAACCTTCTGCTTCAAGACGCTGTGCAAGCTCTGCACCGCCGGATTTTACAACGCGGCCTTGCATCATAACGTGAACAACATCTGGAGTGATGTAGTTTAACAGGCGCTGATAGTGAGTGATCATCAGGCAGCCGAAGTTTTCGCTGCGCATTTTGTTGATTCCTTTAGATACAACTTTCAGTGCATCAATATCAAGACCTGAGTCGATTTCATCAAGGATGGCGATTTTCGGTTCAATCATCATTAATTGAAGGATTTCGTTGCGTTTTTTCTCCCCGCCTGAGAAACCTTCGTTAAGGTAGCGCTGAGCCATTTCAGGGTCCATTTCAAGGAACTCCATGTTTTCGTCCATTTTGCGGATGAATTTCATAAGAGAAATTTCATCACCTTCTTCTCTGCGCGCGTTGATTGCTGAGCGAAGGAAGTCGGCATTTGTCACACCGCTGATTTCACTTGGGTACTGCATCGCAAGGAATAAACCCGCCTGCGCACGCTCGTCCACTTCCATCTCCAGTACATCTTTGCCGTCAAGCGTGATGCTGCCTTTTGTTACTTCATATTTAGGATGCCCCATAATAGCAGCTGATAAAGTGGATTTACCAGTTCCGTTCGGTCCCATTACAGCGTGGAACTCTCCGCCTTTTATTTCAAGGTTTACACCCTTTAAGATCTCTTTCCCTTCGATTTCAACGTGAAGATCTTTGATCGTTAATGTTGAAGCAGCCATATCTATACCTCCAAAATATATAATCATTATTCTCATTTTATTCTCATTCTAATTTTATAACAAATGAAAAGTAAATACAACTTTTTATCGTGCCTTGCACATTCCTCAAGTTTAACAAAGATCAGCACTTTATTAAAGCGATTGAAAAAGAAAAAGAGTGGATTCCCACCCTTTTTTAAAAGATTGATTTTCTCAATAAGCTCCCGCAGAAATCCGCTTGCTCTTTTCATAATCAAGCTCTCTCTGCCGCTCTACTTTCATTCTTGTTTCCAGCCGGCGTCCGTATTCCTCGTATCCAATTCCGTGAGATAGGTGCATCGCTTTTTCCATTTCTGACGTATAATCGAGGTCCAGTCTATCCTGGCTGCTGCAAATAATGAATCAATCCCTTCATATATTTGCTTCTATTGTATCAACGCTGCAATGGCTGCCGCAAAAAGGATATGGCTTGAAATAACGGCAGATGAGACGAAAGTATCCTTTCAGATCAAATGAGAATGGTTTTTCGGAATATTCCTTCTCTTAATGCGTGGTGTTTCCGAATTCCTCTATGCACTGCTGGACAACTGTCACGCCTTGGCTAAGAGCCGCGCCGCCTCCAAATGCCGCTGCCACACTGACGGCTTCGAGAATGTTTTCTTCTGTCGCTCCCTCATCAAGACAGCCTTTTGTGTGATAGATCATGCAATATTCATCCTGGGCATTGATGGCGATTCCGAGGGCGATCAGCTGTTTTTCTCTTTCAGTCAGAGAATTGCCGGCAAAGCATTGTTCAGTAAACTCGTTAAACTTTCTTCCCATCAGCGGCATTTTTTGTTCAAATGTGCCTAAACCTAATTTATACTGCTTTAGCGCGTCCTGCATGCTTCCTCTGTCTTGATTCAAAGAAAATCCCTCCATCTGTTTAACATTCCTTTTTATTATGAACAGCTTTTAGGAAAATACCCGAAAAAAAACCCCGGATTTCTCATCCGGGGTTTCAGTCTTATTCAGATACAGGAAGCACAGCTCCGTCGTATTTTTTCTCGATGAAGTCTTTGATCTCTTTAGAATGAAGAACTTCCATCAGCGCTTTGATTTTTGCAGAATCTTCTTCGCCTTTTCTTGCCGCAATGATGTTAGCGTATGGGTTGTTTTTCGTTGATTCTACTTCAATCGCATCTTTTTTAGGATTTAATTTATTTTGGATCGCATAGTTTACATTGATGAAGACCGCGTCTCCTTCTTTGTTATCATATGCTTTTGCCGTTAATTCAGGCGCTACTTTTTTGAATTCAAGGTTTTTCGGGTTTTTCTTAATGTCTTTCAATGTTGCGTCAACTGTTTCCACTTTTGAATCAAGTGTGATTAATCCTGCGTTTTCAAGCATTGCAAGCATACGGCCTTGTTCAGCGACGTTGTTTGTCAGGATAATTGTCGCACCGTTTGGAAGGTCTTTCAGTGATTTGTATTTTTTAGAGTAAATACCGAATGGCTCTAAGTGAACAGCTCCGGCATTCACAAGTTTGTAATCTGTGTTTTCTTTCATTTCTTGCTCAAGGTAAGGAATGTGCTGGAAGTAGTTCGCATCCACTTCTTTATCAGCTAAAGCTTTGTTGTACATTTTGTAATCACTAAGCACTTTCACTTTCAGCGTGTAGCCTTTTTCTTTCAACAATGGTTCAGCTTCTTTTAAAATTTCCGCATGCGGTGTTTTTGTCGCTGCAACCACAATTTCTTTCTTGCCGGATTCAGCGCCGTTATTTGAACCGCAGGCAGCCATAACCCCTGCAAATACAAGCAGTAATGCACCCAAAAATAGCTTTTTCAATGTAAATCCTCCCTTATCGTTTGTCTATAATATTTGTTATGACATCACCGATGATTTGTATAATAAAGACGATGATTAAAATAAACACAGTAGCAACGAAGGTAACATCAGCATTATTAGACTGATATCCTTCTACGTACGCAAGGTTTCCAAGGCCGCCTGAACCGATGGCTCCGGCAATTGCCGTTGAGCCAATCAAAGCGATGGCCGTAACCGTGATGCCAGAAATAAGAGCCGGCATAGACTCCGGAAGCAGCACTTTAAAAATAATCGTAGACGTTTTAGCGCCCATTGATTTAGCAGCTTCAATCACACCTTTATCCACCTCGCGCAATGCGATTTCAGCAAGACGCGCGTAAAACGGTGCCGAGCCGATCACCAGCGCCGGCAATGCGGCGTTTGGCCCTAAGATCGTGCCGACTAAGAACTTCGTAAATCCTAACAGTAAAATAATTAAAATAAGGAATGGAATCGATCTGAATATGTTGACAACGGCCGCAATCACAGAGTTGACTGCTTTATTTTGCCAAAGGCTCCCTTTGCTTGTCAGGAAGAGCAGCAAGCCGAGGATCACCCCGATGACAAAAGCAAACAGTAAAGAGATCAGCGTCATATAAAGAGTTTCATATGTCGCGTTCCACAACTCAGTTAAATCAACGTTCGGGAAGTATTTTTCAAACATTCGTGATCACCTCTGCTTTCACCTGTTTGTCATTAATGAACCGGATCACGTTTTGCACTTCTTCCTCGTCTCCATCAATATGGATGAACAGTGAACCGTAAGCTCCATCCTTCGTCTGCGAGATTTTCCCTTGCAGAATATTGACGCTGACATTAAAGTTTCTGATCATTTCTGTAATCAGAGGCTGTTCAGCCGAATCACCGACAAACGTGAGCTGAACCATTTTTCCTGATGCTGTTTCATCAAGAAGGTGCTGAAGCGTTTCTTTCGTTTCTTCCGGCTCTGTCACCTGCTGAACAAATCGTTTTGTCATGTCTTCCTTCGGATTTTTGAAGACATCGAGAACTTCGCCTTCTTCCACAACCTTTCCGTTTTCCATGACAGCGACTCTGTTGCAGATTTTGCGAATGACATGCATTTCGTGTGTGATGAGCACAATTGTCAAACCGAGTCTTTCATTAATATCGGACAATAGATCCAAAATTGAATCTGTCGTTTGCGGATCTAATGCTGATGTCGCTTCATCACAAAGGAGAACCTTCGGATTGTTTGCAAGCGCTCTGGCAATTCCGACACGCTGCTTTTGCCCGCCGCTCAGCTGAGACGGATAAGATTTTTCTTTTCCTTCTAAACCTACCAGTTTAATCAGTTCATCGGCGCGCTTGATCCGTTCGCTCTTTTTCACCCCGGCAATTTCTAAAGGAAACATGATATTGTCTCTAACGGTCCGCGACCAAAGCAAATTGAAATGCTGGAAAATCATGCTGATTTCATGGCGTGCATTTCTTAAATCGCGTCCGTTTACTTCATTAATCTTGGTTCCCGCCACTTCAACGGTTCCTGAGGTTGGTTTCTCAAGGCCGTTCAGCAGACGGATTAAGGAACTTTTACCAGCTCCGCTATATCCTATAATTCCAAAAATCTCACCTTTTTTAATGGAAAGCGAGACATTTTGGACAGCATTGACATCTCCGTGTTTCGACTTATAAACTTTTGAAACATCTTGAAGATTGATCAAAGCAATCACCTGCCTTAACACTATTCTAAGAAATCTTCCGGGTTTTTCTGCAAAAGAAAAGCCTTTCTGCACACTTGAGCAGAAAGGCTTATATAAAATGCCTTTCTCTCATCTTTCAAAGCTGAACGCTTCGTGTGAATTGGCACCATTTCAACAGCGTTGATGGTTGCCGGGCTTCATAGGGCACTTCCCTCCACCTCTCTTGATAAGAGAAATATATAGTCTTTTTCGTCCGGAAATTCTTAATGTAGAATAGCATGGCGAATGATTAAATGTCAATAAAATAAATGATGTCAACTTTTACTATTATAATAATTTCCTATTTTTTAATTCTTTAAAATCCTCTGAAAAAATCCGTTCGTCAGCCAGAGAATGGCTTCTAGTTTTAACAGGGCTCTGAATGACCCCTTCACTTTCAGGCTTCCGCTCTGAATCAGGTGCTGAAGGGAAATGTCTCCGTGCAATAAATGAATGATTTCTGCTTGGTTTCCGTAAAAGGTCAGGTTGGACGTTTGGGGCGAAGAAATTTTTTTCATTTCTCCCTGTTCGTTTATTGAGACGGTTAAGGCTTCTGTTTCTCCTTGGAAGGTAATGAGCAATGTTGAAGCGTTCAAAAGGGGTTTTAAAAACAGATGCTGATACTCATCTTCTAAAACTTCCGCTTTCTCCATATGTACAACCTCCTATTTGTTGGTCATACATACACATTTCTCTTTCTGGCGCAAGAACCCCTTTATAAAACGAACGACAATTTCATTGGATTGTACAGAGAAATATGTCATAAATGGGATGCGGAAGATGATTTTTGTTTGATCAGCTCATATAAATAAGAAACAGAATGAAACGCATATCCTCTTTCGACCACTTTTCCGCCTTTAAACAGCAGAAAACAAGGAACGCTTTCAATTTGATACGCTTTTGCGAATGTCGGAGAGTAATTGACATTGTTTTTATAGAAGGCGACATCAGGCAGCATTTCTTTCACTACTGTCAGCATTTTGCTTGCAAGCTGGCAGGTGCCGCAAAACGGAGTATATAAATAAAGGAGATACACATCATCTGCAATGTGCTCAAGCTCATGTTCTTGGAGTTCTTTCATGCTATACACCTCGGGATTTTCTTTCAAGAAAAATAGTATGGACATTCAAATTCGCGCGCAGCAATACAGAGGCAATATGTTGCCTGGGTGCAGCCGCTACTTCCTTATAGGCTCTGTCGATATATAGATGGCAGGCTTCGTTAAATTCTCTTTTCAGCTGTTTTCTTAATTTCTCGCCTGATTCATCAGCATCAACTAATATATAGACGTCTTTATCGTAAAGCTCGTCAGCCAATTCCTCAAGCTTCAGCTGGCTGATTGTTCCGTTTGTGCAGATAATGCGCACTGGTTCATTCAGGACGCTTTCGATTTTCTCTTTATCTGTTTTCCCTTCGACAATCATAACCTTTTCCAGCTCATCCATCTTCATCTTCTTCACCTGCCGCGTCATATTTGAAACGTTCAGATTGTAAAAGAAGGCAGTGAAATTCACCGCCAACATTAACACCAGCCGTTTTCGTAGTCACAATCCACGTATTTTTCGTCGTTTCCTGAGACCACATCAGCTGTCTTATAAAATTTCTCATTTTCAAAGGAATAACCGGACTTAAGCTCATATTCATTCATGCTTGTCATTTGGCCGATCATCTCATTTTCATGATATAACGAGAGCCGGCCATTTTGAAAGCGGCCTGTCACATCATTGGTGACATCGAGCTTTTGTTTGCTGAAAGCCATATTGGACACCTCCCATAACGTTAGCGTGTCCAATTGCCTTTGCAGCTATCCTGTTTTAGTCTTCTTGTGTCATCTCTTCGTACTGCTCTGCTGTCATCAGTTTTTCAATTTCAGAAGCGTCAGACGGCTCAACGACGATCATCCATGCTTTTTCGTACGGAGATTCGTTGACGAATTCCGGACTGTCATCAAGATCTTCGTTTACTTCCACAACAGTTCCGTTAATCGGCGCATAAAGCTCGGATACCGTTTTAACGGATTCAACGCTGCCGAATGGCTCGTCCGCTTTGATTTCAGCGCCGACTTCAGGAAGTTCGACAAACACGATGTCGCCTAGCTCAGACTGGGCAAAATGCGTAATTCCGATTCTGGCTTTTTCTCCTTCAACTTTTACCCACTCGTGTTCTCCTGAGTAACGCAAATCTTTAGGTATGCTCAATTGAATCCCTCCATTTTTTACAGCACTACAATAAGAAGATAACATACTTTTCAAAAAAAATTTACATTAAGCCCAGTTTTCTTCAAATTGGTCTTCTTTAAATCCGACTGTCACTTTTTCGCCGTCTGTTGTAAGTGGGCGTTTGATCAGCATTCCGTCTGAAGCCAGCAGTTCAAGCTGCTCGTCCTCCGACATGTGATACAGCTTTTCCTTGAGATTCAGCTCGCGGTATTTCATGCCGCTCGTGTTGAAAAATTTCTTGAGATCCAGCCCGCTTTTTTCATAAAGCGCTTTTAGTTCTTCTTTGCTCGGAGGCTGCTCTGCAATATGTATTTCGTTTATTTCTTTCCCATGCTCTTCAAGCCATTTCTTTGCTTTGCGGCACGTTCCGCATTTAGGGTACCAGTAAAAAGTTAACGACATCTTCTTCCCCCTCAATAAAATAATCGAGGTTATTTTAACACAGTTTGTTTTAAAAACCTAAAACAGTGCTTCTTAAAAAAGCTCCGCGCATGCGGAGCTCTTGGCCAATCAGACAATATATTTTTCAGCCTCAAAAACGCCCGCTGCCGCTTCGCGTTTTTTCTGAATGACGTTTTTAGGTGTTACGCGCGTGAGCTTGCGCAGAGCGGAAAGCATCATGCGGAGTGAATCTCCTTCTTCCATTGCGATGAGGGATTCCTTCGCGTGCGCTTCAATTTCGTTAAAGGCTTCTTGAACGAAAATTTCTGTATACAGCACCTTTTGCGCCGCTTTTTCTTCGCCTTGTGCGGCAATGGCCTTTTCCGTTCTGAGCACGGCTGATTCCATTGCATACACATTGCTGACGATATCCGCGACGTTGACGAGAATTTCTTGTTCGCGATCGATGGCTTTTCCGTATTTTTGCGCAGCGAGACCGGCAGCGAACAGCGCGATTTTTTTGGCTTGCTTGACAATATATTTCTCCTGCTCCAACACGCGGCTGCCAGGCTCTTCAGGCATAAGCATCATGAGTTCTTCCTGCAGCGACTGTGCTTTTTCAAATAGAGGCAGTTCGCCTTTGAGCGCTTTTTTCAGGAAGGTGCTTGGCACGATTAACCGGTTGATTTCGTTTGTGCCTTCAAAAATCCGATTGATCCTTGAATCCCTGTAGGCTCTTTCTACTTCGTACTCCTGCATAAAACCGTAGCCTCCATGAATCTGCACGCCTTCATCTACGATATAATCAAGCGTTTCAGAGCCAAATACCTTATTCAGAGAGCATTCGATGGCGTATTCGGCAATTGACTTGGCAATTTGCCGGCCGTCCTTGAGATCTTCGGCTGTAAACTGGCTCATATTGTCTTCAAACAGCCCAACAGTTCTGTACACAGAGCTTTCCATCGCGTACAGCCTTGATGCCATTGTCGCAATTTTTTCCTGGGTCAGCGAAAAGCTAGCAATCGGCGT
This sequence comes from uncultured Bacillus sp., assembly GCF_958411575.1. Lineage (NCBI taxonomy): Bacteria > Bacillati > Bacillota > Bacilli > Caryophanales > Bacillaceae > Bacillus > uncultured Bacillus sp. Next base: position 109,199 of record NZ_CATYRA010000006.1, on the reverse strand, counting down.
TTTAAATTGGCGCCGCTGATTTGCGTATGCCGCAGACAGCTCGATTACCCGCTTAGATGCACCGATTGTGCCAACCGCCAGCTTGTAGCGGCCGATGTTTAAAATATTAAAGGCGATAAGATGCCCTTTGCCGATTTCTCCAAGCAGGTTTTCTTTCGGCACTTCAGCCTGGTCTAAAATGAGCGTTCTTGTCGATGATCCTTTGATTCCCATTTTCTTTTCTTCCGGACCCGTGGATACACCCGGGAAATCTTTTTCTACAATAAAGGCCGAGAACTTTTCGCCATCCACTTTAGCGTAAACGACAAATACATCAGCAAAGGCAGAGTTGGTAATCCACTGTTTTTCCCCGGTTAACATGTAATGCGTTCCTGCTTCATTCAGCACGGCTGTTGTTTTTGCTCCAAGCGCATCAGACCCAGAGCCAGGCTCAGTCAGTGCATAAGCAGCGATCTTTTCGCCTGAAGCGAGTCCAGGCAAATATGTTTTCTTTTGTTCTTCTGATCCGAAAAAGACGATCGGTAAGGAGCCGATGCCGACATGCGCGCCATAAGAAAGCGAAAAGCTTCCCGCACGCGAAAATTTTTCAGTGATGAGTGCCGAGCTGATTTTATCAAGGCCGAGCCCTCCGTATTCCTCAGGCACATCAGCGCCAAGCAGCCCAAGTTCGCCTGCTTTCTTCAACAGCCTGACGGAATGCTCGAATTGATGGTTTTCGATGTCATCTATATGAGGGAGAACATCCTGCTCAATGTAGTCCTCTGTTGTTTTCGCAATCATTTTATGCTCGTCAGTGAAATCCTCCGGTGTATACATTTGATCGTATGTGACATCCTCGATTAAGAAACCGCCGCCCTTTTGTACTTCAGCCGCTTTTTTTGCCATTTGTTTTTCCCCCTTTAGCATAATTCAAATACACCGGCCGCTCCCATCCCGCCGCCGATACACATTGTGACGACTCCAAATTGCTCGTTTCTCCGTTTCATTTCATGAATCAGTGAGAGTGTAAGCTTTGTACCCGTACAACCAAGCGGATGTCCAAGTGCGATTGCGCCCCCGTTGACATTCACTTTTTCTTCATCAATTCCCAGTTCCCTTATCACTTGAATGGCCTGTGATGCAAAAGCTTCGTTCAGTTCAAACAAGCCGATGTCCTGCAGTTGAAGCCCGGCAAGCTTCAAGGCACGCGGAATGGCTTCCACCGGTCCGATGCCCATCACTTCCGGCGGCACACCGCCTACTGCAAAGGAGCGGAATTTCACAAGCGGCGCCAAGCCCAGTGCTTCAGCTTTTTCCCGGTCCATCAGCATAACTGCCGCCGCTCCGTCACTCGTCTGCGAGGAATTGCCCGCAGTAACCGTTCCGTCAACGGAAAAAGCCGGACGCAATGTCGCTAAGATGTCTGTCGTCGTTTGCGGGCGAACGCCTTCATCCTGAGAAAACACAAACTGTGTTTCCTGAGGCTTATGGTTTTCTCCGATTTCTGTCACCGTCACTTCGACGGAAACAATCTCATCTTTAAATTTCCCCTCTGCAAGGGCTTTGGCCGCGTTCTGGTGGCTGCGAACGGCAAACGCATCCTGATCCTCGCGGGAGACGCCGTATTTTTTCGCGACCTGCTCGGCCGTGTGGCCCATGCTCATGTAATATTCCGGCGCCTTTTCTGCCAATGCGAGGTTCGGACGGGTCACATGCCCCATCATCGGAACCTGCGACATGGATTCTGCTCCGCCGGCGATCGCTGTATCGTAGGCGCCGAGCATAATTTTTTCTGCCGCATATGCGATGGACTGAAGACCTGAAGAGCAGTAGCGATTGACTGTAATTGCCGGGACCGTATACGGCAGTCCCGCAAGCGCGCCAATATTTCTCGCCATATTTAGTCCCTGTTCCGCTTCAGGTGTTGCACAGCCGATAATCAAATCGTCAATATTGCCTTCGTAGCCACCTGCCCGTTTCAGTGTTTCTTTTACACAAATCGCTCCCAAATCATCCGGACGAACGGTGGCCAACGATCCTTTTTTTGCTTTCCCAACCGGTGTTCTTGCACCTGACACTATGACTGCCTCTTTCATAAGCTCCCTCCTAATTCCGTAAAGGTTTACCTTTCACAAGCATATGCTGCATTCTCGCTTGAGATTTCGCCTCTCCTGCCAAACTCAAAAACGCTTCTCTCTCGATCTCCAATAAATACTCTTCATCAACCTCTGTACCGAACGGCACTTTTCCGCCGGCAATAACATAAGCGAGTTTTTTCGCGATCTTGAAATCATGCTCTGATATATAGCCGGACAGCTTCATTTGCTCAGCGCCAAGCAAGAGTGCCGCATAACCGGTTTCTCCCGCCACCTTAACCTTTTCTCTTACAGGCGGCCGCCAGCCAGTATCGTATAAAGATGCAGCCAGCTGCTTTGCATCGTAAAGCAGGTGGTCCTGATTCATGCTAATGTGATCCGTTTCTTTTAAGATGCTCATCTCACGAGCCTCTTGGGCGGAAGCGGATACTTTCGCCATCGCAATCGTTTCAAATGTTTTCATTGCGGCATTCATTGGATCAAGACCGCGGCGAAGATGGTTGATGTACAGCTCTTTGTTTCCTCCTCCGCCAGGAATGAGGCCGACGCCGGATTCCACAAGCCCCATATAGGCTTCGCTTGCTGCTTGAATACGCGCCGCCGGCAGACACACTTCCGTTCCGCCGCCGAGCGTCATGCCAAATGGCGCGGCGACAACCGGTTTCGCACTGTATTTGATCTTCATCATCGTCTCCTGGAAACGACGTATTACGAAATCAACTTCCAAAAAGTTGTCATCCTGGACTTCCATTAAGATCATGCCAAGATTCGCGCCGACGCAGAAATTTTTTCCTTGGTTGCCGATGACAAGGCCTTTGTAGTTCCGCTCTGTTTCCTCTAACGCTTTGTTGATCATTTGAATGATATCAAGGCCAATCGCATTGCTTTTCGAATGGAATTCGAGAAGGGCCACATCATCTCCAATGTCAATCAAGCTAGCTCCGCTATTTTTCGCAATCACACCGTTTGTTTCCTTGATCGCTTGTAAATGAATCCGTTTTTTGTTTTCTTTCACGGCTCTGTATTCGCCGCAGTCATAATAAAATACCGTTCCGTTCTCTTGGATGTAAAAGGTTTCATTTCCTTTGTCCAGCATGTCTTTGATCCAGCCAGGAATATCTGCTCCAAGCTGCTTAAACTTTTCTGCCGACTGCCTGAGGCCGATCGCATCCCACATTTCAAACGGGCCCAGCTCCCACCCGAATCCCCACTTCATGGCTTGGTCAATTGCATGAATATCATCGGCAATCTCACCAAGCAGTTCGGCTGAGTAAAGCAGGGTTTGTGATGTGATATTCCACAGCAATCTGCCGGCTCTGTCCTCCGAATAAATAAGCGCTTTCATTTTCGCTTTTGTCCCTTTTGCCTGTTTTGCCGCTTCAAGTGCCGGTGATTTCATTTTTGTCCGCTCGCCGTAAGTAAGCGTCACTGGGTCAAGCTCATAAATCGTTTTTCCTTCTTTTTTATAAAAGCCTTGGCCTGCCTTGCTTCCAATCCATCCTTTTTCCAGCATATCGTTCATGAAAACTGGCAGGCGGAACACTTCTTTCTCGTCTCCATCCGCTTTGTCATACACATTTCGGGCGACGTGGGCAAATGTATCGAGTCCGACAACATCAAGCGTTCTGAAGGTCGCGCTTTTCGGTCTGCCGATCAGCGGGCCCGTGATTGAATCGACTTCCCCGACCTGATAGCCGCCTTTCAGCATTTCTTGGACTGTGACGAGAAGCCCGTATGTTCCAATGCGGTTTGCGATAAAGTTCGGTGTGTCCTTTGCTGTAACAACGCCTTTTCCGAGGACATTTTCACCGAAAGCTGTCATAAACTTTAATATATCAGGGTCCGTTTCCTTAATCGGAATGATCTCCAGCAGCTTTAAATAGCGGGCGGGATTAAAAAAGTGCGTTCCAAGAAAATGAGCTTTAAAATCATCCGACCGGCCTTCAGCCATTTCCTGCACTGATATGCCGGAGGTGTTGCTTGAGACAATGCTTCCAGGCTTCCGGTGTTCATCCACAAGTGAGAAAATTTGCTTTTTAACTTCAAGGTTTTCGACAACGACTTCAATAATCCAATCTGCTTCTTTGAGCTTTGCTGCATCATCCTCCAGGTTGCCTGATGTGATATAGGAGGTATTTTTTGCTGATGTGAGGGGAGCGGGCTTTTGTTTCAGCAGTTTTTTCACCGCCTGCCGGCTCAGCCTGCTGCGCACCTCCGGACTGTCCTTCGTCAGCCCCCTATTTTCCTCTTCCTTTGTCAAATCGTTCGGCACAATATCAAGCAGCAGGACAGGAATTCCGATGTTAGCCAAATGCGCCGCAATCCCGGAACCCATTACCCCCGATCCTAAAACGGCTGCCTTCCGAATGTGTTTGTGCATGAGATATCCCCCTTGAACATTGAATGAATAGTCATTCATTTTTTGACCAAAAAAAATGAAACTCGTTTCTTCTTTCATCTTAAAAGATTTCCGGTCCGACTTCAATAGCTAATTTGTTATTTTTTTGTATGAAGCTTATAAAAGACGGGCAACTTAAGCCCGGAGGTGAAGGGAATGGTGCGAGAGAAAAAAAATCCGTCTTCAGCGCAAGTCAGCGCGGCGAGCGTAAAGGGAGATGCCGGTCCGACTCAGCATTACGGCGGCGGAAAACGGACAAGTCAAAATCAGCAGTATAAAAAACATAACATGGAACAATCATAATGCAGCTGCTTCCCGCGGCTGCTTTCACTTTTTCAAAATCCCTTTTAACACAAACGCTGCATTGGCGGGCCGTTCGGCAATTCTTCTCATAAAGTAGCTGAACCAGTCCGTTCCATATGGGACATACACACGCATTCTGTACCCTTCCTTGGCAAGTTCCTTCTGCCGCTCCGGCCTGATGCCGTAAAGCATTTGAAACTCAAATTGTGACGCTGGGATATAATGTTCAGCAATGAGCTGTTTCGTAAACGCAATGATGTCATCGTCATGTGTGGCGACAGCCGTGTAGTTCCCGCTTAACAGCTGCAGCTTTATTAGGCTCTGAAAATGAAGGTCTGTTCCTTTTTTGTCTGGAAACGCCACAGCCGCCGATTCTTTATAAGCGCCTTTCACAAGTCTGAGATTCGGCTTTAAGTCGCGCATATTTCTGATATCTTCTGCCGCCCGGTACAGATATGCCTGAATCACCGTACCTAGCATCTCAAATTCCTGTTTGCATTGCCTGTAGATAGCGAGTGTCTGTTCATAATGAGAATAGTCTTCCATATCAATGGTCACAGCAACACCATGTTGCTTCGCAACGGATAGAATAGCACGCAAATGAGATAGGGCAAGTTCTTCTGAAAGATCGAGCCCGATCGAGGTCAGCTTTAATGAAAGCTCTGAGTCCAATTGATGTTCTGCAATGGCTTGAATGGCTTTCTTGCATTCCTCTGCGACTTGATTTGCTTTTTTTTCTGAAGCGGCATACTCGCCTAAATAATCAATTGTTGCGCACAAACCGGATCTGTTTAGCCTTTTGACGGTCTTAACCGCCGACTCAATTGTATCTCCTGCGACAAACCTTCGTGCTCCAAGCCGCGTTCCGTATGCTTTGGCGAACTTGGTAAGTGTTTTATTTTGAGATAAGAATAAAAACACATGTCTTAACATCCGACTCCCTCCTGCCTTCATCTTCAAAACACCTGTATATAACTCCCAGCCTGAAGGAAACTATAAAATGAACAGAAATCAAAGGAGGATCACAATGGACAATCAGCAGCAATCTCAAATGCCGCCTTCCGTTATTTCGACAAAGGATCATTTGTATCTGAATGACATGCTGAACTGGAATTTGCTCGCGATGAAAAAAGCGCATTTCATGGCGCAGCAGTGCCAGGATCAATCGTTAAAACAAGAACTCGACCGCGTCGGACACATGCATCATGATCACTATCAAAGAATATTAAAGCATCTGCAGCCAGGCCAGCAGCAGTCCGGCTACATCCAATAAGGAGGCGCCAGAATGAATCAGCAAAATCAGAAAATCAGCAACCCGCAGACACCTGTACCGACAACTTCGGAGATGAATGACAGAGATTTCGTCAATGAATTGCTGACAACAGAAAAATACATGACAACAGCTTATTGCACAGCCTTGCACGAATTCAGCCACGAGTCTCTTTATCAGGATATTCAATCCATTTTTGATGAGTCACAAAAAGCGCAAAGAAAACTGTATGACCTCATGTTCCAATATGGATGGTATTCTGTTGAAGCGGAGGATGCCCAAAAGCTGCAGCAATCCTATCAAAAATTCCAGCAGACCATTCAGCAGCAGTCTCCTTATCAGCAGTAACAACATCAGCAAAAAGGATACGATGTTCTTCCGGGCATCTATCCTTTTTTTGTGTAAAATCAGTTGACTTTTCATTAATACTTATTTATATTTAATTAGCATTAACTATTTTGTAATCAAAATATAAATACAGTGTATGTAACAGAGGGGAAATGAATATGAAGAGTGCGGATCGGTTAATGTCCGATATTCAATTATCGCTTCAGGCGCTCTTTCAAAAGATACAGCCTGAAATGCTAGAAAGCATGGAAAAACAAGATGTCACTCCAGCACAGCTGTTTGTGCTGGCCAGCTTAAAAAAACACGGCAGCCTCAAAATTTCTGAAATTGCCGAACGTATGGAGGTTAAGCCAAGCGCGGTGACGCTAATGGCAGATCGCCTTGAACAAAAAAATCTCATCGCCAGAACACACAACACAAAAGACAGGCGAGTGATTGATCTCAGTCTTACTGATGAAGGAGACAGAAAGTTCGAGGAGGTTTTGGCGGGCAGAAAAGCCATTATGGCGCGATACCTTTCCTTCTTGACGGAGGAGGAAATGCTTCAGGCGGCGCATATTACAGAAAAGCTCGCAAAGGCTGTAGCGGAAACTGATGAAAAGCAAAACATGAAAGAAGGAAACGGATGAAATGAGTAATGAGGGCAAACAATCAAAACGAACGTTATTAATAACAGGCTTAATTATTGCCATGTTTTTTTCAGCTCTTGACGGTACCATTGTCGGAACGGCCATGCCGAAAATTGTCGGTGATCTGGGCGGTTTGAGCATGATGACCTGGCTGACAACTGCATATTTGTTAACATCAACAACCATTGTTCCAATTGCCGGTAAACTGGCCGATTTATTGGGACGCCGCATTGTCTATGTATCAGGTTTGATTATTTTTATGGCAGCTTCTGCTTTGTGCGGGATGGCCAACAATATGACAGAATTGATTATCTTCCGAGGACTGCAGGGAATCGGTGGAGGCATTATGATGCCGATGGCGATGATTGTCATCGGTGACTTGTTCACAGGAAAACAGCGTGCTAAATTCCAAGGGGTCTTTGGCGCGATTTACGGGCTAGCTTCAGTGATTGGGCCGCAAATCGGCGGCTGGATTGTAGACTCGCTAAACTGGAAATGGGTTTTCTATATTAACCTTCCAGTCGGAATTATTGCGGTTATTTTTATTGCCAGAGGATTACAGGGCCGCCAGCAGACTGGTCCGATCAACTTCGATATCGCTGGTATTTTCACGATGATTGTCGGGGTTGTCAGCCTCCTTCTCGCCCTAAGCTTTGGCGGAAAAGATTATGCGTGGGGTTCATGGCAGATTCTTGGCTTGTTCGCACTCGCGCTGATCGGCATTGTCAGCTTTATTATCGTAGAATCAAAAGCAAAAGAGCCTATCCTGCCAATGTATCTATTTAAAAACAGAACGTTTACATTTTTAAACCTGATCGGCTTCTTTATGAGTATCGGAATGTTTGGTGCAATTACGTTTGTTCCTTTCTTTATGCAGGGAATTGTCGGTGTAAGCGCGTCTGAATCAGGCACGATTATGACACCGATGATGATCTCTATGATTATTACAAGTATTATCGGCGGCCAGCTAGTTTACAAAGTCGGCATTAAACCGCAAATCATTACAGGCATGCTGGTTATGGCCGGAGGATTCCTGCTGTTAACGACTTTGGATCTTGATACGAGCAAACTTATCGCTACATCGTATATGGCGATTATTGGTCTGGGAATGGGTCTGGTTATGCCGATTCTGACGCTCGCTTTACAGGAAAGCTTTTCGAAGGAGGAGCTTGGGGTTGTCACCTCTTCCAGCCAATTCTTCCGTTCTATCGGAGGAACATTCGGCATTACCATGCTGGGAGCCGTAATGAATGCGAGATCTGGAAGTTTATTAACAGATAAACTGGTGCCGTACTTAGACTCACTTCCGGCACAGGCAAGCTCATTTGCCGCCCAGCTAAAGGGTATGATTGATACAAATCCGCAAGGGCTACTGCAATCACTGTTCAGCCCGGACGCAATCAAACAAATCCCTGCGGCTTTCTCATCCCATATTATGCCGATATTAAAAACATCGTTGATGGATTCGCTCCACAGCGTGTTTTATACAGGCCTGATCTTTATCGCGGTCGGAGCCGTATTTACTTTGTTCTTAAAACCTATCAAACTATCAAACAAGAAAACGGGAGAACAAGTAAAAGAGAAAGCGGCACAAGCCGTTGAATCACCTTCCCATTAATAGACCACCCCGCGGGTATCAATCCGCGGGGTTTTATTATTCAATCATCTGGGCCCTTCCATTTCCGAAAGACCAATCCTCATCCTGATTTCCGGCCAGCATGATAAACACATCTTCTTTTCTTACGCCAAGCTCGGAATGAATCCGGCTTGCGATTGAGCGGTAAAGTGCTCTTTTCTGTTCAGTTGTTCTTGACTGTTTCAACGTAAAATGAATGTATATCAGTTCATCGGTGCGCTCGACCTGCAGATAAGACGGATCGTAAAAAAATTCATTATTTTCATATTGCCTGATGACTTGAAAGTAGTCATCTTCCGGCACATTAATTTCTTCGATCATCGATTGGTGAATGGCTCTGCTTAGTTTTTGAAGCCACGCTTCACTTCTTCCTGCCCGTAAATGAATCTGTACAAATGGCATCATCCGCATCTCCTCTCTTTACAACGTCTGGCCGCTGTCAATTGTGATGATTTGGCCTGTGAGTGATTCATGTTCAACAAGCGAACAGATCAATTTGGCAACATCTTCTGGTTCAGCGATACGTTGTAACAGCAAAGTGCCGATCATGCTTTTCATTTTTTCTTCCCGGCCAGCCCACCATCTCGTTGCGACAGCTCCCGGTGCTACACCGCTCACTCTGATTTCGGGCGCTAAGGCGTGGGCCAATGATTTCGTTAAACCGTGCACCGCCGATTTTGACACTGCATAAGGCATAGATGAACCCGCCCCGGTTAACCCTGCGATGCTGCCGACGTTTACGATCGCTCCAGCCTTGCTTTTCTTCATGAACGGAGCCACTGCCCTCGCGCAGAAAAACATCCCTTTCACATTGACAGCGTATAACTCATCCCAGATGTCTTCTGTCGCAGCTTCAAGGTCATCCATTGGAATGTGCCGTGTAATGCTGGCATTGTTGATTAAAACATCAATCGGGCCGTATATTTTCACGATCAATCGAACCATATCCTGCACTTCGCTGTTTTTTGATACATCCGCTTGGATGGCGAAGGCTCGCCCTCCATCTCTTTGAATCATTTCTACTGTTTCCTCCGCTTCGGATTGCGAACGTGAATAATTCACCGCAACAATTGCTCCGCGTTTTGCCAATTCCATACTGGCTGCTCGTCCGATTCCTGTGCCGCCCCCCGTTACGAGAGCTATTTTGTTCATTACATTCATTGCCGCCACTCCTTGCTGTTGATTAACATCTCTTGCTGATTCCATTGTAATCCAGGTTGGATGTTACGTATAATGATTGTTAAAGATACTTGCTATCACTCAGATTGATTGCAAACCCGAACGGAGGCGTTCAAAATGGAAAGCGGAGATTTACGTGTGTTTCAAATGGTAGCCCGTGAAGGCTCCATTACGAAAGCAGCCGTGCAGCTTGGCTATGTGCAATCGAATGTCACGGCCAGAATTCAGCAATTGGAAGCAGAGCTGGGCACCATTCTGTTTTTGCGCCATAATCGGGGCATGACACTTTCTGCAAGCGGAAAACTGCTGCTCGACTACGCAAATAAAATTATTGGCCTGCTGGATGAAGCGTCTAAAGCGCTCTCATCTACCGTAGAGCCAAGCGGGCCGCTTATGATCGGTTCCACTCAGACAACCGCCGCGGTAAGGCTTCCGAAGCTTCTGGCTTCTTATTATGAAGAACATCCTAACGTCCAGCTGTCTTTAACAACAGGACATACACAATTCCTTCTTGATAAAGTTCTCCGGTATGAATTGGATGGCGCGTTTATCGGATGCGAATGTAATCACCCTGAACTCGAATCCTATCCTGCATTTGAGGAAGAACCAGTGGTTGTTTCGGCTGCTTCCATATTAGATACAGAGGAAGCCATTACAAAGCCGATTCTCGTTTACAGCACAGGCTGTTCGTATCGAGAGACACTTGAAAAATGGCTGCGCTCTGCCGGAGTCACACAGCCGGTCATTATGGAATTTGGTACGCTTGAAGCGATTATCGGCGGGGTTACAGCAGGTCTTGGCATCTCGTTGCTGCCGAGAACGGTTGTACAGAAACACGAGGCTGAAGGATCGATTCGGCTGTACCCGCTGCCTGAAACTCTCAGGCAGATGAAAACAGAATTTATTGTCCGTAAAGATTCGTTTATCAGCAGCGCGCTGCGGACCTTTATGGATTCCTTTGCGCCAGATAAAACGGCAGAATCACAAAAAAGCAGTCTGCGATAATTGGCAGACTGCTTTTTTAGCTATTGTTTGTTTCGATGCGCTTCATTTAATTCCTTAATATGCTGAATGATATCTTTAATGCCCTGCTTCGCATCAGGATATGTCGCATTCCAATGCTTAGCGAGCGGCGGCATGCTTTTGGCTATATGCGTGTACAAAATCCATTGCTTCACTTCTTCTTTTAGCTCATTGTTTGTGTCACCAAGCAGAAGCTCAGTATACTTCTCCAGCAATCCATCCAGCTGCTCCTGAAGTTTTTGTTCCATTTTCCATCTTCCTTTCGAAAAAACAGCAAGGAGCTTTCTCATGTGAAAGCTCCTTTCGCTGACGTTATTTATCCATGTGATGTGAAAGCCGCTTCCTGGACAATGCATCTGCCCCTGCCATGAGGAATGCAAAGAGGCGTTCCGAACAGCGGGTCCTGTGTGACCTGACAGTTCATAGAAAACACATTTTGCACAAGATCACAAGTGATGACTTCTTCCGGACGGCCTTCAGCATAAATACGTTTATCTTTTATGGCCACAAGATGATGCGCATATCGGCATGCTAAGTTTAAGTCATGGAGAACCATGACAATCGTCCGCTCTTCCTTTTCATTTAACTCAAACAACAAATCAAGAATTTCAATTTGGTGCGTCATGTCTAAATACGTCGTCGGCTCGTCTAGAAGGATGATATCGGTCTCCTGCGCAAGCGTCATCGCGATCCAAGCCCGCTGGCGCTGTCCGCCTGACAAAGAATCGACGGCGCGGTCAGCCATGTCCTCAAGCTTTGTTGCTTTAAGCGCTCGCTCAACTGCTTCCTCATCCTCTTTTGACCATTGTTTCAGCCAGTTTTGATAAGGATATCTTCCTTGCTTCACCAGCTGATGTACAGTCAGCCCCTCTGGAGCCGAAGGACCCTGCGGCAGGATTGCGAGCTCTTTTGCGACTTCCTTCGTTGGAAGCTTGGCAATCGCTCTTCCTTCCAGCAGCACTGAACCGCCTCTCGGCTTCATCAAACGCGCTAATGAACGTAAAAGTGTCGATTTTCCGCAGCCGTTGCTGCCAATAAATACGGTAATTTCACCTTTGGGAATTGTTAAATTCAACTCTTCAATAATAACGGCATCCCCGTATCCTAAGCTCAGCGTTTCTGTAGAAATTGCACTCATACCCATAACCGCTCCTTTTTGCTGGCTTTTTAGCAGCACTATGTATTGCACGTTTTCTATATACATGCGATTTAAGTCAATTGTCATCAATGCAAGTGATTTGATATTCAGCCATTTGATATGGTCATATATCTCTCATTGTAGCAGAAAACAATGACTTTGAAAATCATTTTCAATTAGCTTTTTGGACATAATTGGCGTTTATGGGTTATTTATTACAAGGTTATTTCTTAATTTCTCTGACTGATCCGTTCTTCAGCTTCAGCTTTAAGTTGATATGATCATAATGGGAGTCCAGATTAAATGCTGCCAGCACACTCTGGATCACTTCTGTTTCTGCCATTTGGTCTGTCACGGAAAGCTCGCTCAAGATCATTTTCATCTCATCTAATGCTTCTTCTCCCTCCTGTTTGACGCCGGAGAGCTTATCCTGTATTTCCGCAGTTTCCTGAGTTCCGTTTTTTGTATATATGCTTTCATAACGATTATGCTCACCATCTCCGTAGCTCACGCGAAGCGAGAAATTGCTGTAAGGAACGGACTTCTGCTGGGTGACGGCTGTATTTTCTCCTTCTGCCTGCTGCTGATCTTCATTGAGACGGCAGCCCGCAATCAGAACCACTGCGAGACAAACAGCCCCGGCTGCTCTGATCAAACGCATATGTTTCCCCCCTGTAGGATTCCATTTATTTTAGGTATATCCAGAGAACGAAATCCTCATTCAGAGGAGAATTGAAAAAGCCGGGGCGTATAACGCCACGGCTTCAGCGTGTCGACAAATGCTCGCCCTTCCTAAACTTCAAGGGTTTTCATTCACGCTCAAAAGATTCAGTCAGTTGCAAAAAGGCTTCCGCGTCACGCACGGCAAGCTTGATGGCATTTTCCCAGAAATCGCGCTTCGTGATGTCGGCACCCAAATGCTTCATCGCCAAATCTTCCACGGTCATAGAAGCCGTATCGCGCAATAGCGCAATATACTTCTCTTCGAACGCGTTTTTTTCTTCAAGCGCCAGTGCGTAAATGCCGAGAGAAAACAGATAGCCGAACGTATAAGGGAAATTGTAAAACGGCACTCTCGTGATATGGAAGTGCAGCTTTGATGCCCAAAAGAGCGGATGGTACTCCCCTAACGAATTGCAGTATGCCTCTCTTTGTGCCTCTTCCATCAGCTCATTCAAACGGCCGGCCGGGACGACTCCCCGCTTTCGTTCTTCGTAAAATCTCGTTTCGAATAGGAACCTGGCGTGGATATTCATGAAAAATGCTACGCTTCTTTGCACTTTATCCTCGAGAAGGACAAGCTTTTCTTCCTTCGTCTCCGCCTGCTGGACAGTCGCGTCCGCCACAATCATCTCAGCAAACGTTGAGGCCGTTTCCGCAACGTTCATGGCGTAGGACCGGTTTAACGGCCTGACGTTGAGCATCGCTTCCTGATGGAACGCGTGTCCGAGCTCATGTGCAAGCGTTGAGACATTTGAGGCACTTCCCGAAAACGTCATGAAAATCCGCGATTCTCCGCTGTCCGGAAAGCTCGTGCAAAAACCGCCGACTCTTTTTCCGCTCCTGTCTTCCGCTTCAATCCAGCGGTCCCGAAACGCTTTTTCTGTGAAAGAGGACAGCTTCTTGCCAAACGTTGAAAACTGGCTGACAATGACATTTGCGGCTTCATCATATGAATAGACCTTTCCATCAGAACCAATTGGGGCCTCAACATCGTACCAGCTAAGCTTTTCAAGGCCGAGCATGGATGCTTTCCGGTTCAAAAACTGAACGAACGGCTGCTTGTTTTCAGTGATGACCTGCCACATCGTATCCAGTGTTTCTTTTTTCATCCTGTTGATCTGCAAAGGCTCCTTCAGGACATTCTCCCAGCCGCGCGCTTTATAGGTTTCAAGCCGGAACCCTGCTAAATGATTGAGCGTGTTGCTGAAAATATCCTGCTTGCTTTCCCAAGCTTGATGCAAACGTTCATATATTGTTTTTCTGACAGCGCGGTCTTGATGGCCCATCACATTTTCAGCCTGACCGACAGACAATTGCTTGTTCACACCGTTTTCCTCATACGGTATCGTCATTTTTCCGACAACCATATTGTATAAGTCACTCCAAGCATGATATCCGTCCACCGCAAGGTTTCCAATCAGTTTTTCTTTACCCGGGCTAAGCTTTTCGGCAACCCTCTGCCTTCTTTCATTTAATATGTACGATACATCGCGTAATCCCGGCTTTGTTAACAATTCATTCCACACGTTTTGTTCAATGGCCACCAGTTTATGATCTAATGTGACGAGGGATGATTGAAAATCTGCGGAAATCCGATTCATGAGTGACTGATGCTCAGTAGCCTTTTGATCACTGATATTCTGGGCCTGAAGGCATGCAACAAAAGCACCGGCTTGCTGAAGCTTGACAGATGTCCGCTCGAATAAATCAAGCAAAGCAATCAGTCCTTCAGCATCTTCAGGCGATTGAGGCACCTGAAACGCATCAGTCATGTCTTGAAATGCACTCAGACTTTGTGACAGCTTCTCGATATATCCTTTGAATTCTTCTGATTGGCTCCCTCCCTTAAAAAATGAATCAAGATCCCATCTTTGGTCTACCCCTTGCAGCGCCATCATACAAAACCCCTTTCCTTCTTTCGTTTTATTATAGAACAATTCTGAATTATTGTATAAAAATTTCTTTTATAGGCGTCATTTTCCGTTCATGATTGTACAATAGCTGTAGTAGTTAAATAGGAGGTATATCATGAATAAAAAAATCGCGATCGTAACAGGAGCGTCAAGAGGCTTTGGTCAGCTGGCAGCCGTAAAGCTCGCCAAGTCATTTTTCGTGATTGCCACAACAAGACAGCCTGAGAAAGCTGAACAGCTTCGGGAATTGGCCGCAGCACACAATGTGGCTGATTCTATTCACATTACCGCTCTCGACGTCACAGATGAGCAGTCCATAGCCTCATTCGGAAAAGCCATTAGTGCTTACGCTCCTATTGATCTTCTCGTCAACAACGCCGGAACGGCTTACGGAGGATTTGTCGAGGATGTGCCAATGGAACATTTCAGACAACAATTTGAAACGAATGTCTTCGGAGTGATTCATGTGACAAAAACCGTTCTGCCTTACATAAGAAAGCATAGTGGAGCAAAGATTATAAACGTGAGCAGCATCAGCGGTCTGACCGGATTCCCTGCGTTGTCGCCTTATGCATCTTCCAAGCATGCATTGGAGGGTTTTTCTGAGAGCCTGCGTGTGGAGCTGCTTCCGTTCGGTATCCAAACCGCTTTGATCGAGCCAGGCTCATACAGGACATCGATCTGGTCCACATCATTATCAAATTATATGTCGGTGCCTGCTGACGATTCAGCCTATCATCAATACTATAAAAAGATCCTTTCCTACGTTGAAAAAAACGCAGATGAAAGTGGAGATCCTCAAGAGGTTGCCGACCTCATTTATCAATTGGCAACAAAACAGCACGTAAAGAAATTGCGATACCCGATCGGAAAAGGCATCAAGCTTACCTTGTTATTCCGATCGCTTTTTCCTTGGTCTGCGTGGGAATCTATCCTGAAGAAAAAACTATTCAGTTCATCTAAATTATAATTATTATAATTTAGTATTGATTTTTAATTAATACGTGGTATAATTAAATTAACAGATCACAAGGAGGACGTAACTTATGAAAACTGAAAATGCAAAAACAAATCAAACATTAGTTGAGAATTCAATGAACACACAATTATCAAACTGGTTCCTTTTATACTCTAAGCTCCACCGTTTCCATTGGTATGTAAAAGGGCCGCATTTCTTTACACTGCATGAGAAATTTGAAGAACTGTATGACCATGCGGCTGAAACAGTCGATACCATTGCTGAACGCCTGCTGGCGATCGGCGGACAGCCTGTTGCCACATTGAAAGAATACACTGAGCATGCGTCTATCACAGACGGCGGAAATGAAACATCAGCGTCAGAAATGGTACAAGCATTGGTAAACGACTACAAACAAATCAGCAGCGAATCTAAATTCGTGATCGGCCTGGCAGAAGAAAATCAAGATAATGCGACAGCGGACTTGTTTGTCGGATTAATTGATGAAGTTGAAAAACAAGTGTGGATGCTTTCCGCTTACTTAGGATAAAAAAGCTGAACCCTTTTCGGGTTCAGCTTTTTAATTACCGCTTAGCTTGAGCTGCTTTCTGTCTGCTTGGTCAGTGTCACGTTTAACGTTTTCGTTTTTCCGTTCCGCAGCACTTGAATTGTCGTTTTATCTCCGACCTTCAAGTCTTTGTATAGGATCTGACGAATATCCGCACTGCTTTCCACGTCTTTCCCGTTTAGTTTGACAATGACATCCTCAGATTTGATGCCGGCTTTTGCCGCAGGTGAATTTCCTTGAACTCCTTTTACATAAACACCTTTTCCTAATTGATCTCCAAACAGGCCGAGTGTATTTTCCTGGTACGTTTCAGGAACTTGAGACATATCAATCATTTGCACGCCTAAAAACGGACGATCTACCTTCCCGTTTTCCAGCAGCTGGTCAACAATCGGTTCGACATCATTGCTCGGGATCGCAAATCCAAGTGACTCCACGCCGCTTTCGCTCACCTTCAAACTGTTGATGCCGATGACCTGGCCGCTTGCATTGATTAACGGGCCTCCGCTGTTTCCCGGGTTGATCGCTGCGTCAGTTTGCAGCACGTTCATTTCCACCGTACCTTGTGTTGTATCCACATCAATCGTCCGATTCAATCCGCTGATAATGCCTTGTGTCACCGTACCGGAAAACTGCTGTCCGAGCGGGTTTCCGATGGCGATGACCTTTTCGCCCGTGCGCAGCTGTGAAGAGTCACCGAAGCTCGCCACTTTTTTGACGTTCTTGCTGCTGATTTCCAGAACAGCCAAATCAGTTATAGTATCACTGCCGACCAGCTTGGCAGTCTCCGTTTCTCCGTTGTAAAGCGTGACAGTCAATTTATTTGCGCCTTCAACGACATGGTTGTTTGTAATGATATACGCTTTATTGCTGTCTTTTTTGAAAATGACGCCTGACCCCGTTCCACTTTCACTTTCTGAGCTCGAGCCGCCTCCTGTGCCGAATGTGTTATTTTGCGAGGTTTGGATATTTGAGATTCCGACAATCGTCGGCTCTAAATCCTCCACCATATCAGCGACGTTTGAAGCGTTAGTGATCGGTGTCGTTTTAAAATTATCTGACTGCACCTGTTTATTTGCAGAAACGGCCTCGGTCGCCTGATTTTGGTCTGATGGCAGATAAGGCGCGATGCCGAGCATCAGACCCCCGCCGATAATCCCGCCTAAAATCGGGCTCAGCCATGCGGCTCTCCGTTTCTTTTCTTTTTTCACAGCCGTTTCTGTCTTTTCCATTTCTAAAGCAGAAGCCGTTTCATGTTTTCCCGCTTCATACGAAACAGGCGCGTCAAGCAATTTCTGTTCAGTATGTTCAATCGGCTGCCGGTTATTTGTATTCTGATGTTCTGTATGTGAAGATTCTGTTTGATGTTGATCGTTTTGGTCATCACGTCGATAATCCATGTTCTTACACTCCTTTAACGGTTTTTCATTTATCGTTACATATTCATCACATGTACAAGTTCAATTGTGCCAATGATGAGGAGAAAAGCAAAGCACCAAAATAGAATATGTTTGATCATTCTACATCTTCCTCGCTCTTTTTCTCTTCCTTTCTTCCCTTATACATATCATAAACAAACATTGTGGGATAAAAATGAAAAGAATATGTGAAATTATGAAAATTGTCTGCCGTATGTTAAAACTAGTTTATAATGACGTTGAAAGGATGTGAAGAGCCTTGTCATACACCATTTATCTAGTTGAAGATGAGGATAACCTGAATGAACTGCTGACGAAGTATTTAGAGAATGAGGGCTGGAACATTACATCTTTTACGAAAGGCGAAGACGCCAGAAAGAAAATGACGCCGTCTCCCCACCTGTGGATTCTCGATATCATGCTGCCGGATACCGACGGCTATACATTAATAAAAGAAATTAAAGCGAAAGATCCTGACGTGCCGGTCATTTTTATTTCCGCCCGAGATGCAGATATTGACAGAGTGCTTGGCTTAGAGCTTGGCAGCAATGACTACATTTCAAAGCCGTTTCTGCCGCGGGAGCTGATTATACGTGTACAAAAGCTGCTGCAGCTCGTTTATAAGGAAGCTCCGCCTGTACAAAAAAACGAAATCGCCGTCTCCTCGTATCGGGTCGCTGAAGACGCCCGCGAGGTCTATGATGAAAACGGAAATATCATCAATTTGACGTCTAAGGAATTTGATCTGCTGCTATTATTTATCCATCATAAAGGACATCCATACTCACGTGAGGATATTCTCGTAAAAGTATGGGGTCATGACTACTTCGGAACAGACCGGGTCGTTGATGACCTCGTCCGGAGACTGCGCAAAAAGATGCCTGAATTGAAGGTGGAGACGATTTACGGGTTCGGCTACAGGATGATGACATCATGAAAAACAAGCCTCTCTCGTTTCAAATATGGGTTGTCATATCCGGCATCCTGTTAGGGATATCCCTTTTACTGCTTGTGTTATTTTCAAACACGCTGCGCGATTTCTTTACCAATGAAACGTATACGACGATTGAAAATGAGCAGCATGTTCTGACGGAATACCGCCTGCCGGGTTCAATTGAACGGCGCTATTACAGCGAGGAAGCTACGGCACCGACAACCGTTCGCTCCGTACAGCACGTGCTTCTGCCTGAAAATGAAGATGCTTCTTCAGACAGGGATTTAAGCATTCTCTCGTCTTCGTTTATCCATAAAGTGTACAAGCTGGCCGATAAACAGGAGGACAAAAAGAAACGGTACAGCGCCGACGTCAATGGAGAGAAAGTATTTTTTGTCATTAAAAAGGGACTTTCCGTCAATGGACAATCAGCTATGATGCTCTCTTACGCGCTTGATTCTTATCGGGACGATCTGGCCTATACCCTGTTCAAACAGCTTCTGTTTATTATAGCCGTTGTCATTTTATTAAGCTGGATTCCGGCCATTTGGCTTGCGAAGTATTTATCAAGGCCTCTCGTGTCATTTGAAAAGCACGTCAAACGGATTTCCGAACAGGATTGGGATGACCCAGTGATAGTGGATCGGAAAGATGAGATCGGCAAATTGGGCCATACCATCGAAGAGATGCGCCAAAAGCTTGTGCAAAAGGACGAAACAGAAAGAACCCTATTGCAAAATATCTCTCACGATCTAAAAACGCCGGTTATGGTCATCAGAGGCTATACGCAATCGATTAAAGACGGAATTTTCCCTAAAGGAGATCTTGAAAATACAGTAGATGTCATTGAAGGCGAAGCCCTTAAGCTGGAGAAAAAAATAAAGGATTTATTATATTTAACGAAGCTGGATTATTTAGCGAAGCAAAAAGTGCAGCACGACATGTTCAGCATCGTGGAAGTGACAGAAGAAGTCATCGAAAGACTGAAGTGGGCGCGGAAAGAATTATTGTGGGAAATTGATGTAGAAGAAGACATTCTGATGCCGGGCGATCCGGAGCAATGGAACAAACTCCTTGAAAATATTCTAGAAAATCAAATCCGCTATGCTGAGACAAAGATAGAAATCAGCATGAAACAAGATGATCGGAATATCGTGATCACCATTAAAAATGACGGACCGCATATTGAAGATGAGATGCTCTCCAGCCTCTATGAGCCTTTTAATAAAGGGAAGAAAGGCGAATTCGGCATTGGTCTAAGCATTGTAAAACGAATTTTAACTCTTCATAAGGCGTCTATCTCAATTGAAAATGACAAAACGGGTGTAACATACCGCATAGCAGTGCCAAAATAGACTGTAGATGTTTTTGCAGTCTATTTTTTTATGTGAAAGAATAGCCGTTAAAATCTCTGTAATTTGTTTTGAGCGGCTGTTTGCATTGATGAACCCATTTTTTCTCTGACAAAGTCTGCTTCGGATATTTGACTTTCTCCACTTTGATTCCTCTGTTTCGCAAGCGGCTGATCATTTCGTCCAATTCTCTCATTCTAGATTCACCCTTTCGCTTGAGCTTTGACCATTCGGTCATCTCAATTTATAATATAAATAATACATGATAAAAAAACAAGTTACAATAAGGTTAATTTTATAACAGAAGGTGTGACTATATGGTCATATCCTGCGCAGGCCTCCGGGCTCCGAAAGGGTGGAACCATTGAAGGAAAAAGAAAAGCTGATTATTGAAACAGCCTTAAAACTATTTGCCCAAAAAGGATACAACTCAACATCAGTTCAGGAAATCGCAAAAGAATGCAAAATATCTAAAGGCGCTTTTTATATTTATTTTCCTTCGAAAGAAGCGCTTCTTCTGTCTATGCTGAACTACTATTATGATAAAACGTTTACCCGAATTTTAAATATTAAAACGAAGGGCGACAGCCCCAGAACGGCTTACCGTAAACAGCTGACCGTGCTCTATGAAAACATCCTTGAACACAAGGATTTTATCGGCATGCAGATGAAGGAAAGTTCTCTGCCTTACACGGAGGAAGTAGAGCAATGCGCAAAAAAAATCCGCCAGTCCTCACTTCAATTTCATATCGACAGCCTGCTGAACATTTATGGAAAAAAAGCGGAACCGTATACTGCAGAGCTTTGTTTTTTAATAGAGGGCATCAGCCAGATTTACCTGGAATGCATGATTTTGTTCGGCTATAATGTGAAGCCGGATCAATTAGCCGATATCATTATTAATAGAATTGATGATATGGTAAAAGGCATGTCTGAACGTAACGATAAGCCTTTCATCACATTGGAAGAGGCAAGCTCTTTATTTGGGCCTCTTACGCACGGACGGCCTGATCCGCTGACTGAATCGATTGTGAAAAGCCTTCGTGACAAAATTAACAGCTTAAACACAAACTCCTCTCTTGAATTATCGGAGAGCTTGGACATACTTGAAGCAGAAATGAAGAAAAAAACACCGAAGCTGGCGATCATAAAAGGAATGATCCATAACCTGACGGAGTCTGAAGCTCTCGCCAAAGATGCGGAGCAGCTTAAATATCTATTAAAACAACAACATATTTAGAAGAACGGCTGCTTAAAAAGCAGCCGTTTTTTCTTTCTCTTACGCCTTTGGTTTTACCATATCTTCCGGCTTAACCATTTCGTTAAATTGCTCCTCTGTCAGCAATTCAAGCTTCAAAGCCGCTTCTTTCAGCGTCAATCCCTCTTTATGGGCGAGCTTGGCGATTTTCGCCGCGTTTTCATATCCAATATGCGGGTTTAGCGCCGTAACAAGCATTAATGAATTTGACAGGTTTTCCTGAATGGTTTCTTTGTCAGGCTCAATACCGACAGCACATTTATCATGGAATGAATTCATGCCGTCACTCAGCAGCTGTACAGATTGCAGGAAGTTGTAAATGATAACAGGCTTAAACACGTTCAGTTCAAAGTTCCCTTGACTCGCCGCAAAGCCGATTGTCGCATCGTTCCCCATGATTTGCGCAGCGATCATTGTCAATGCTTCACTTTGTGTCGGGTTGACTTTACCAGGCATAATGGAGCTGCCCGGCTCATTTTCAGGAATGGCGATCTCCCCGATGCCGCAGCGAGGTCCGCTTGCAAGCCATCTGACATCGTTTGCGATTTTCATTAAGTCAGCCGCAAGCGCTTTTAAAGCGCCATGCGCATAAGTGATTTCATCATGGCTTGTCAGCGCGTGGAATTTGTTCGGCGAGCTGCTGAACGTTTGGCCAGTCAGTTTTGTGATCTCTTCTGAAACAAGCTCTCCAAACTCTGGATGAGCGTTGATTCCCGTTCCGACAGCCGTTCCACCAATTGCAAGCGCACGCATTTTATCTGTCGCTTCCAAAATCATTTCCTTCGAACGGTCCAGCATGTAAACCCATCCGCTGATTTCCTGTCCAAGTGTCAGAGGCGTAGCATCCTGAAGGTGCGTGCGTCCGATTTTGACAATATCGTTGTATGCTTTCGCTTTTTCATCCAATGTATTGCGAAGCTGGTCAAGCGCAGGCACAAGCTGCTCGTAAACAGCCAATACAGCGGCAACATGCATCGCTGTCGGGAATGTGTCGTTTGAGCTTTGGCTGCGGTTCACGTCATCATTTGGATGAATCGTTTGATCAGAGTTCTTTTCTTTTAATAAAGCAGTCGCACGGTTGGCTACCACTTCGTTCATGTTCATATTGCTTTGTGTGCCGCTTCCGGTCTGCCATACGACAAGCGGGAAATTGTCATCATATTTGCCTTTGAGCACATCATCACAAACCGCTGCAATCGCTTCCGCTTTTTCCGCGTCCAGATTGCCAAGGCGTTTATTAGCGAGAGCTGTGCTTCGTTTTAATATTGCAAACGCCTTCACAACACGCATCGGCATTTTTTCAGAACCGATCTTAAAGTTCTCCTTGCTTCGCTGTGTTTGGGCGCCCCAAAATTTATCAGCAGGAACTTTTACTTCTCCCATGGTGTCTCGTTCAATTCTGTATTCCATTTATGTATCCCTCCATAACGGTTGCTTCAATAGATCATAATTCGCCAGTGGTACAAAAAATCCTTTTTATTTTTCGATCTTGGCAGATTTTAATTTTAATTCAAGATATACGCGGGAATCCTTTGAATATTTGTACTTCGGATTCGTCCTGCCGTACTCCTTTGATGTATAAGAGACATCATAATGCTTTTCAAATGATCTGATGAGCTGTTCAATTTCTTCTTGTTTTCCAGCAAGCCTTACCTGTGCCACTTCGTATCCTCCGCTTTCATAAAAAACTTACACCATGAAATACTCTAACACAGTATATCATTTTTTTAACAGGAAAAGATAACCTCTACTAAGGTTTTGGATAAGAGGTGACCTCGTTGGAACAAACAGAATTCAAGGAATATATACACGATAACTTAGCATTGGTGCTTCCAAAATTAAAAGAAAACGATGATCTGGTGAAAAATAAAAAAATGCTCTCCAACGGTCTTGTTTTTTACTATCTCTATTTTAGTGAACTGAATGATCAGAAGAAGGTTGCAGAATCGATTAAAACCTTAATCAAAGATGAAGAGACCCTCACGCTTGACCAAGTCAAAAAACGCCTTGACCAGCTTGACGCAAGACCCGTTGAAACAGCAGAAAAAACGGTCGAGGAGATTCTCAGCGGAAATTGTGCTGTATTTGTCAACGGTTTGGACAAAGCCTACATCCTGTCCACAGAAAAGAAAAAAACAAGAAGCCTGCAAGAGCCGACAACAGAAAAAGTGGTTCGCGGACCAAAAGTTGCGTTTGTAGAGGATATCGATACAAATATGGCTCTGATTAGACAACGGACCCCCCATCCAAAACTCATTACAAAAAAAATCATGATCGGCAAAAACAAGCTGAAGTCGGCGGCCATTATGTACATTGAGGGCAAAGCAAAAAAGTCCGTCATAAAAGAAGTAAAAGCGCGGCTTAAAAATGTTCAACTGGAGGATATTCAGGACAGCGGAACGCTTGAGGAGCTCATTGAAGATAATAAATATTCGCCGTTTCCGCAGATTCAAAATACGGAAAGACCCGATAAGGTATCGTCGGCCCTGTATAACGGCCGTGTGGCCATTTTGGTCGACAGTTCACCATTTGTACTGTTGGTCCCTGTTTCTCTCGGTGTCCTGATGCAGTCCCCGGATGACTACTACGAACGCTGGATTTCAGCATCTCTTATCCGGTCACTGCGTTTTGCTTCTATCTTCATCACCTTGTTTTTATCATCGATTTATATCGCACTCGTTTCCTTCCATCAAGGGCTGCTGCCGACCGCGCTCGCCGTCACGATTTCGGCAAACAGGGAAAACGTGCCGTTTCCGCCGATATTTGAAGCCCTGCTGATGGAAGTGACGATCGAGCTGCTCAGAGAAGCCGGACTGCGTCTTCCAAACCCGCTCGGCCAGACAATCGGGCTCGTTGGTGGCGTTGTCATCGGACAGGCGGCTGTAGAGGCGAATCTCGTCAGTTCGATTATGGTCATCGTTGTCAGCGTCATTGCCCTTGCATCCTTTACCGTTCCACAATATGGAATGGGTCTGTCTTTTCGGGTCCTGCGTTTTATTTCGATGTTTTCCGCCGCTATTCTCGGGCTGTACGGAATTATTTTATTTATGCTTGTTATTTATACGCACCTAACGAGACAAACGAGCTTTGGATCTCCGTATTTTTCGCCAAACGGATTCTTCAGCCTGAAAAATACGGCGGATTCCATTATCCGTCTCCCAATTAAAAACAAACTAAAAGAGGCGAATAATCCAAATGAGCCAAAAACAGACTCCACTGAAACTTAATACCTTTCAAGGTATATCTATTGTTGCAAATACGATGCTTGGGGCCGGTCTTTTAACATTGCCGCGAGCGCTGACCAGTAAGGCTAATACTCCTGACGGCTGGATCGTGCTGATATTAGAAGGTGTCACTTTTATCTTTTTTATTTATTTAAACACGCTCATTCAGAAAAAACATCAATACCCCTCTCTGTTTGAGTATTTGCAGGAAGGGCTCGGAAAATGGATCGGCAGCATCATCGGCCTTTTGATCAGCTGCTATTTTATCGGAGTGGCCAGCTTCGAAACCCGAGCGATGGCTGAAATGGTGAAGTTTTTCCTGCTGGAGAAAACGCCTATTCAGGTCATTACTTTAACGTTTATATGCTGTGGCATCTATTTAATTGTTGGAGGGTTAAGTGATGTGTCGCGGCTGTTTCCCTTTTATTTAACGATAACGATTATTATTTTACTGATTGTGTTTGGGATCAGTTTTAAAATTTTTGACATCAATAATTTGCGCCCTGTTTTAGGTGAAGGTCTTGGACCCATTGCTAACTCTCTTACTGTCGTTTCCATCTCTTTTTTAGGAATGGAAGTGATGCTGTTTCTTCCTGAACATATGAAGAAAAAGAAATACACATTCAGATATGCGGCTGTCGGCTTTCTGATTCCGATTATTTTATATATCCTGACATATGTCATCGTTGTTGGGGCTTTGACCGCTCCCGAGGTGAAAACGCTGATATGGCCGACTATATCTCTCTTTCAGTCCTTTGAGCTCAAAGGACTATTCATTGAAAGGTTTGAATCGTTTTTACTGGTCGTCTGGATCATTCAATTTTTTACAACGTTTGTCATTTACGGGTATTTTGCCGCTAACGGGCTGAAGAAGACGTTTGGATTATCGACTAAAAAAAGCATGGTGATCATCGGTGCGGCTGTCTATTATTTTTCTTTATGGCCGGATGACTCTAATCAGGTCATGATGTACAGCGATTATCTCGGATACATTTTCGTCTGCCTGTTTCTGCTTCCCTTCATTCTGTTTTTCATTGTAGCTCTCAAAAGGAGGATTACAGCAAAATGAAAATCCGGATTTTATGTATGTTCATATGCACCCTATTACTGGCCGGATGCTGGGACAGCCGGAATATTGAGGAATTAAGCTTGGTGATCGGAGTAGGTCTAGACAAGCCTGATGATAAAAATTTAGAACTGACACAGCAGATTCTCGTCCCGAAAAAAATCAGCTCCAAGGAAGGCTCTTCATCTGACCCGACACAGCTTGCTATCACAAAGGGGGAAACTGTCCATCAAATGATGAGAACATCTGCATTAAAGCATAACCCTACGTTTTCACAGCATTTGCGTCTCATTCTGCTTTCCAAGAGCGTGATTGCGGATCATATTGGAATGGACGCGATCATTAACCAGTTTGTCAGAGACAACGGAACAAGGAGGAGTTCGTACGTCTTTGTCACCGATGGCAGAACTAAGGATATATTTAAAATGAATGATCAAGGTGAACCCGCATCCAATGTGATTTACGATCTGACAGAGAATAATGCGGTGACGATCAGAATGATGGAGCCTGTTACATTGGGGGAGATCTCAGAACACTTAACCTCTGACGATTCGTTCCTCATCCCTCATGTCGGTAAGGAAAACGGCAAACTCGCGATAAACGGTGCTGCTATCATCAAAAATAAATTATGGAACCGGAATTTAACACCGGTTGAAGTTCAAAATATCAACTTATTTACAGGCACTGTCGAAGGAGGCGTCATTGATATGAGGCATAATGGCAATCTTTTTTCTTATGAAGTGTACTCCAGCAATCGCAAGATCAAGACAGACTACAAGGATGGAAAGTTCAAATTCACCGTCACACGCAATATTGAAGGTCGTTTATCAGAGGACTGGAATCCGAATGAAGATTCATTTAAAGATTCATATATCAAAGATATTGAAAAGACAGTCGAAAAACGATTACACAAAACAGTAACAGCATTTATTACAGACAAACTGCAGAAAGATATCAAAGCAGATGTCACCGGGCTGGGAAACGAGGTCAGAATTCATTATCCTCAAAAGTGGAAAAAGATTGCAAGAAAATGGGATGATGATTATTTCAGCAATGCGGAAATAGACTACCGGGTCAATGTGGTTGTCAGAGACTTCGGGACGAAAGGCGCAAACAAATAGCAGACGCCTATTTTACGAGGTGATTTCGGTGTGCGTACACCGCCGCCTGTGTCCGGTCACTGACATCCAGTTTTGATAAAATATTGGTAATATGGGTTTTGACTGTTTTAATGGTGATAAACAGTTCCTCGCCTATTTCTTTGTTTGTTTTTCCTTCTGCGATCAGGCAGAGAATTTCGAGCTCCCGTTTCGTAAGTGATTCATGCGGGAGCGCGTGTTCACCTGAGTGGCGCAGCCGGGATAATACTTTTCCCGCCACTTTTGATTCCAGCTTAGGTTCTCCCTTGCTTGCGGCGCGGATGGCATCGGCGATTTCCGCAGCTTTTGAGGTTTTCAATAAATAGCTGAGCGCGCCCGCTTCAATGACCGGATACACTTTGTCATCATCAATGAAGCTTGTGAGCACAATAATTTTCGGATCTGGAAGCTCTCGGCAAATTTGCTTTGTGGCTTCAATGCCATCCATGCCCTCCATGACAAGATCCATTAAAATAACATCAGGCGACAGTTCCGCAGCAAGCCGCACGCCTTCGCCGCCGTCAGATGCTTCGCCGATGACTTCAATATCAGGCTGTGCTTCCAAAAAAGCCGCGAGCCCCATTCTGACCATTTCATGATCATCAATCAATAATACTCGAATCACGTTCGTTCTCTCCTTTTTCTTCCGGGAAAATCGGAACCTTTACTTCGATTTGTGTGCCTTTTCCTTCTACTGAAATCACTTCGGCGACCCCGCCGATTTCACTTGCACGTTCTTTCATAGAGTTCAAGCCGTATGAGGATGCTTTCACCTGATCCATTTTAAAGCCTTTTCCATTATCAATCACCTTCAGCCGGAGCTGATTGTTCTTTACGCCCAGAATCACGGATACTTTTGAGGCTTTTGAATGTCTGAATACGTTTGAAAGGGCCTCCTGAACGATTCTGAACAAATGATCTTCCATACCCTTAGATATCGGCGTGTCCTGAATATCCCACTCAATATCAAGCGGCTGTTTCTTCCGGAACTCGTCCAAAAGCTCCGTAAGCCCCTCTTTCAGTCCTTTTCCTTCAAGGGTAACAGGCCTTAAATGGAGCAGCAGCGCCCTCATTTCATTTTGGGCTTCACCTGCCATATGCTCGACCAGCTGGATCCGCTTGACCGTTTTATCATCAGCCCCCTTGACTTGTTCCAACACAGCTGATGTCATCATCGATATGGCAAAGAGCTGCTGGCTGACTGCATCATGAAGATCTCTTGCCAATCGCTGGCGTTCTTCTGAGATGACTGACTTCTTCATTTGTACCTGCCATTCTGCACGTTCATTTGAAAGTTTCTGCAAGGAAGCGACTTGAAGCTCCACGCGCTTCGCCATTTCATTCAGCTGATCGGCGGCCAGGCCGATTTCATCATCTCCAAGCGGTGGAATTCGATAAGCGAAATTACCGTTTTCAAAGGTTAAAATCGATTCGACTAATGTATCAACCCTTGTCTTCAGCCGGTTGCCGTACATATACCCTGAGGCAAAACCGACCGTCACACTGATCAGCAGCAATATCAGGATAAACGGAATTCCGAACCAGCTTGATGACAGCAAAACAAGCGGATCGAGCCGATAATAAAACATCATAAAGGAAATCAAACAAGCAAAAAGAAGCAGGCTGATTCCCGTTGTCATGCGGATGGCGCGCCACTGAAGGCTGGCAAGCAGTTTTTTTCTCATACGTACTTCACATCCACATCACCGATAAATAAGGAAACGGACACTTTGACACGGCGCTTTGACTCGCTGAAATCAGATGACGCGGCATATACCTTCGTGCTTAATCCGCTTTTCTTCGAGCCAATCAGATTGATATCTCCGATAAAAACAGCCGAGCTGACAGCCACTTCAAGGTCTGATGGCACGTAAATATCAACGTTTCCAATGACTCCGCTTATGACGATCGTACTTTCTCCCTCAGGAATCATCGCTTTAGACAAGTCGATTTTGATATCGCCGATAAAACCAGAGACATTTAAATCATTCAGGTCAAACGGCTGCTTCATCATTTGCAGCTCTCCGATAAAAAAGCTGCGCATGTCAGGATGTTTCTCATCTTTTGACGGCTCATGCCGTTCTTTTTTAGTGAGATCGATCCGTTTTTCATTCGGTTCAAATATTGGCTTTCCTTTGACAAGCCTGTAGCCGGCGTAAATCAAAAATGCGGCAAACGCATAGCCGAATAAATTAAAGGTGATGCTGAAGAGGTTTTTCAAAAATAGAAATGCGGCAAAGATGTACATGACGGAACCGAGCCAATCACGGGAATATCTTTTCAAGAAATAGCCGGCAATCAGAAAAAAGAGCGGCCAAAACAGCAGATCGCCTATTCCGATAATTTGCAAAAACATGCTGATGCCGAATAAAGCAATAATAAATCCGAAAAGCTGTTTTTTTGTCATTCCTGGTGTCCGCCTCCTTTCTTCTGCCTGGTGCTACCTTATCGTTACATCCCCGCTGTCCGTTTTGATATCGATTTGATGCCGGCCGCTTCCTTGCGAGCCTGTGATTTGATGATGTTCTTTATGTGCTGTATTTGCAAATGAATACGGCGAACTGACGCCCCCGCTTGCTGATTTTGCATGGACTGTAAAACTGCCGTTTTGGGGAAGGCTCAAATCCACATCACCGCTTGTCAGTGTGACAGATACAGGACCCGTTACCTTTTTCAGTGAAGCATCAAGATCTCCTGAAGTCATTTTCACATCAAAAGAGCCTGTTACATCAGCCAGATTTGCGTCTCCTGAAGCTAAGTCAATGCCGGCTGTTTTGGAGATGGTATTTGAAAGGGTAACATCTCCGGATGCCCCCTTTACTTTCAGATCTTTAAGGCGGACGTCCGTCACTCTCATATTTCCGCTCGCGGATACTGCGTTCAGTCCGGAAAGCGCAAGATGATGATTCCCGTCCACTGACACGTCACCACTTGAGGTTCGCACCGTCAGATCCCCTTTATACTCATATGGAATCCGGACAATAAGGGAAGAGCGATTAAACCCATTCAAAAATTGAAATTCTTTTTCCTTTGTGGTCAGCTCCAGTTTTCTTCTGTTTTCAGTAACAAATAACTTTCCTGAGTCTCCTGAAATGCCTGCCGATATGTCATTTCGTTCTTCTGCTATGATCTGGACATCCTTGTTATCTGACTCAATGACTACGCTGTCGATGTCTCGCGGCGCTGCGCTGGCTGAATCGGCTTCTGTGCCGTTTACGAAACCCAAGCCTGCAGCAAACACGTCTTTTACGACGACGGCAAAAAATACAAGAATACCGGCAGTGATCAACAGTTTGCCCAGCATTTTTTTCATTCGATTTCATCCTTCTCATTCATTCTATTATAAAGGAAAAGCCTGTGAATTGATACGTGCGGAAGGGAAGGACTTGACCGCAAGTCCTTCCCCGTTCCGCTTATTCATTTGCTGCTTGTGATGTCTGATCTGATTTTTGCAGTGAGAGCGCCCGCATTTTTTCAATCTCCGCTTCCACATCGTCTGCGAATTCTTTCCGCGTGAGTTCTGTGCCGGCTTCCGCTGACTTTGAATAATTCGCGCGGATTTCCATTTCTTCAATACGGTTTTCAATACGCAAAAATTCACGATACGCGCTTTCGCTGTCAATTTTGTCAAATGTCGTATTCATATGCTCTTTTGCTTTCGCGGCATTTGCCCGGGCAATCAGCGCCTGCTTTTTATCCTTTACGTCCTGTAGCTTTGTTTCAAGTGCAGCCAGCTGTTGTTTCAGATCAGCCAGCTGACTGTTCGCTTGTTCATAGGACGCTTTATGTTCAGCCGCCTTCCCTTCTAAATACTTCATTTCAGTCAGCGCCTTTTTCGCCAGCTCTTCTTCACCTGCGTCAAATGCAAGCTGTGCCTGATTTTGGCGTTTTCCAGCCACTTCAGCTGCTTCTTCAAATTTTTTCTTAAATTGATAGGCAATCGTGTGCTGTTTCACAATTGTTTGTTTTGCTATGGCAATGTCACTTTCCATATCACGGACATATTGATTCAGCATCACCTTTGGGTTCTCCATTTTATCAAGACCTTCATGAACTGACGCAACAAACATGTCTCTCATTCTTTTTAATACCATACCTGATTCCTCCTAATATGCTGATATTATTTTTTCTTCAAAAATTCTTCCCATTCGTCATCAAAGTGAGATTGGTAGGCAGCCGAAGCCGGTTCAGGATCAAAAGATGACACACCGTTATCAGCTGATCCGTTTTTCATGAGCTTCCAGCCGTAATACACCATAGCGGCAGCCAGCGCAATTCCGACGACAAACGGAAGTGAACAGATGAGCATGATCGCTCCGATACCGCCCAAGATGATTCCTGTAATCGTTTTTCCTGCGGCAAATCTTTTCATTCCTGCGTATGTCATCAAGCTCCCTATGGCGAGCGGGATGATAAAGCCGAAGCTTCCTCCTCCAAAAAAGACGGAGATCCCAAATACAATTAATAAGAATCCGCCTATTGTTTTCTTGTTTATCTTCATGCAGATCCTCCTTTCGTTTTCCTTGTCTTCATCTTAAACAAATTGGCATTTGCGCAAAACGAATCAGAGATTGATTTTTATATAAGACCGGAGTCGTATCTCGTGCTGGACCTATGGACACAAAAAAACGCCATGCACGAGGCATGGCGTTTCAAAACCCTTTACAGATGAACACTTGCTTCCCTTTCTTTGATCAGGTCGGACCGTTCTGCTTTAGCCAGCTTTGTGAACAGTAAAATGCCAATACCCGCAATAATTTCGACAACCCCTCCGACAGCGATCACAGTTCCTGAACCAAAAGCGTTTGCAGCATATCCGCAAATGACAGCTCCGGCAGGTATGGAAATATTAGAGATCATATGTATAACAGCGTAGACCTGCGGCTGATCCTCACTGTCCACAGAGGTCTGGATAATCGTGTACTCAGGAACATTAACAGCACTGACTGCGGCGCCAAAGGTAAACGCAGCGAGAAAAACGAGCGGCAAAAAAGTATTCATACCGGTAATAAAGAAAGCGAATCCTTCAATTATGCCAGCAGTTACGAATAACAGGCCATATCTGTTTACTTTGACTTTCGCCAGCACAAACCCCAATAAAAACGCGCCTGCGGCGGTGGTGGCCTTTAAAAGCGAGTAAACGATCGGCTGGCCGTTTAAATCTTCCGCAACGTAAACGGCTGAGAGCGCTTCCCAAGGGGCAGCCGCGAAATTCATAAAGATACAATAAATGGCGAGCGGATATAAAATCTGATGTCTTCTCACGAGCGTAAAGCCGCGTTTTAGTCTGCCGATATATGTGCCTCTCTGCTTAACGGCAGCAGATTCTGATTGAGATTCAACCGCAGTGTACTTAATAAAAAGGACGAGAAAACCAGAAACCAAATAGAGAACAAGTGCGATAAGCATTGTATAAGAAGGGCTGATAAATGTAAGAAAAGCACCGCATAACGTGACAGCTCCGAGCCGGACAATTTGAGCGGAGGATTGCAGCACAGCGTTTGCTTTTTGAATGCCCTGTTCATTTACGATTTGGGGAATTAAAGCTATGGAGGCGGGATTGTAGGCAGCCCCTGTAGCAGAATGCACAATCATAAGTGTCATGACAAACCACAGCGGAGAGAAGCCCGCAAAATGACAAAGAGGAATAATCAAGACTATCGCAGCCCTTGTCAGATCTGAAAAGTACATCCAAAATTTCAGCGTATTTTGTTTCATGAAAGGACCGGTCACAGGCGCCAGTACAGCTTCCGGCAAAAAAGTAACAGCAATCAATAAAGCAGTGCCGATCGCACCTTTGCCGTCATAAATTAAAAACCATAATATCGAATTAAATGCGAACATATCGCCGGATATCTTAACTATTCTTGAGAAAAAAAGATAATTGAAATTTCTCTTCCAGATGCTATCACTTTCAATTAAATTCACCATCCATCAGAGCCCCCCACTGCCTATTTTTTACATCTATTTGTTACAATATCTCATTTTTCCATTTTTCAGTCAATAATTCATAAGGTTCATTTTTTGTCGTAAAATGGGAGATTGACAGAATGAAAAACAAAAAAGCCAGCATGAATTTGAACACGCCGGCTTTCGTTTTCTTTTTTTATGATTTGCTGCTGTTTTGGTCCCGAAACACAATAGCACTTCTTTCATATTCCACATCGTCAATGCCGCTTCTCACATTCACAACCCGTGCGGCGGCAAAGAAATAATCGGAAAGACGATTGAGATAACGCAGCACTGTTTCATGGATCTCCTCCGATTTCATCAGCGTCACCACTCGGCGTTCCGCCCGCCTTGTTATGGTGCGCGCCGCATGGAGAAGCGAAGCACCCTTCGAGCCGCCTGGAAGAATAAATTTCTTCAGTTCCGGTGCTTCTGATGTATAGGCATCAATGCGCGTTTCTAAAAAGGAAACGGATTCTTCCGTTAGTTTATAGTCTTTTCTTTCTGTGACGATTGCCAGATCGCCTCCGCAGTCAAACAGCTCATGCTGGATGATCAGCAGCTCGGCTGTCAAATCTTCAAAGCCGGGCTGCCCGGAAAGCTCTGCCAAAGCTAGCCCGACAAAGCTATTCAGCTCGTCAATCGTGCCGTAGCTTTCGACACGGAGGCTGTCCTTGTCCGTTCTGCCTCCGACTAAGCCCGTTTGTCCCTTATCGCCTGTTTTTGTATATAGTTTCATACATGAGTCTCCTTTACAGACTTATTCAAACAGCTCTGCCGCCTCTTTTACACATTCAGCTGTCCCTTTCTGTATCAATTGATTCAGCTGCTGTTCTGTGTTTTGAGATTGCTGAGTTTGTGTCGCGGCGATGAGAATATCACCCTCTGTCAGTCGTCCGTCCCCGAGCACTTTCACCCGTTCGGCTTCGGCGGTCATTAGGGCTTTGACGAAGAATTGATCTGCCGCATAGCCGTTGATCAAAATCCAGATCGAAAAGCCGGTCATGACGCATATGAAAACGGATAACTCTCCATCTTTATACGTTCGATACACAAAACGGTCAAGCCTTCCCGGAGAAGCCATCGCACAAGTTTCAGTCAGATGAAAACCGTTTTCTAATAGGCTGGCAGTAAGCCCTTGTACAGGATCTTCCTGAACCGGCAGCCGTTTCAGGATCAGCGTCCTGCTCCACGAGAATCCTGCACCGATAGGCGCTGAGGACAATGTACGCAGCGGGATTTCCGTTTGCAGTAGAATGTCATCGCTCCCCGCCTGGAGCAATGTTTCAAATGGGATAGGCCGCTGCTTTACGCTGTCTTTTTCAGGCTGAATCACAATCATTGGTTTAGGTGAGCTGTGATGAACCAAAGCGGTGATATCTGTATCGTACACCGCCTTTATGTGATGTTCTGAGACAGCATATTCCGGTTTTTGCTTAGGCCCGGCTGTACCGTTTTTCATAAACAAGAGCTCATCACAGTACAGGCTCGCGGTGTTCAAATCATGAAAAACGCTGACTGCTGCCAATCCATTTTCTCTTGTCAGGCGTTTGATGAGATCAAGCAGTTCTTTTTGATAAGCCAGATCGAGAAAATTGGTCGGCTCGTCCAGAAATAAAATACGCGGCTGCTGGGCCAAAGCTTGAGCCAAATATACCCGCTGCTGTTCACCTCCGCTTAGATCACGGATCGATTTTTCCGCAAAAGCGGACACTCCAGTTTGCTCCATTGCTTCCTGTACAATGGCTTCATCCTTTTCAGTCTGCTGTCTGAATAGCCCTGTTTGGAATGGATATCTGCCGAAGGCTACCGTTTCTTTGACGGTAAAGGTAAAGGCTTGATCCGTTTTTTGCGGCAGGACGGCCATAATTCGCGCCAGTTCCTTCGGTTTATAGTCCGCCAGCGGTTTGCCAGCCAGATAAACGCTGCCTTCCTTGGCCGGCAGCGTACCTGTCAGCAAGCGCAAAAGCGTGGTTTTTCCGCTCCCATTAGGGCCGAGAATACCAAGAAATTCACCCTTCTCCACTGTTAAGCTGACATTGTTGATCAGCCTGCTGTCTCCGTACCCGCCCGACAGCCCTTCTGCCTTCATCATAAGCTTCTCCCCCCGCGTTGCTGCCGAATTAAAATAAGGGCGAAAACAGGTGCCCCCGCCAATGACGTAATGATCCCAATCGGCAGTTCAATCGGCTCAATGATCGTTCTGGAAAGCAGATCGGCTAAAACGAGAAAACCTGCTCCAAGCAAGGCGGACAGCGGCAGTAAATGCCGATGGTCAGTTCCCCACAAAAGCCTTGTGATATGCGGAATCACAAGGCCGACAAAGCCGATCGTGCCGGATACAGCCACAGCGCTTCCCGTCAAAAGAGAGCCGGCGATCAAAATCAGCATTTTTCTCTGCTGGACACTGACTCCGAGAAGCTTTGCTTTGTCTTCTCCATAAGTCATCACGTTCAGCTCTCTTCCGTTTATGATCAGTAAAATCGTTCCCAAAAGAAAAAACGGCAGAAACAGAATAACATAGCTCCAGCCCCTCATTGAGACGCTGCCAAGCAGCCAGTGCACAATCGGCAACAGGTTGTCGCCTGTCAGGGCAATGATGAGAGAAATAAATGCGCCTAAAAATGAGTTGATGATGACACCGGTCAAAATGAGGGTGGAAACAGACATTGAAGCATGAACGAGGCGGCTGAAGGAAAGGACCGCCGCCATCGTGACAAGTGCCGCGGCTACACTCACAACCGGGAGTGTAAACCCTCCGATGACAGGAAGCTGCAAGCCAAAGAACAAGGTCACCACCGCTCCGACTGAAGCACCGGATGAAACGCCGAGCGTGTAGGGATCAGCAAGCGGATTTTTCAACAGTCCTTGAAAAGCGGCCCCTGCGATAGAAAGAGCCGCCCCCACAAGGGCGGCCAGCACAACTCTCGGGAGTCTGATATTCATCATAATAGTTGTGTACATCGGGTCATCTGAGCCGATAGAGCCACCGAAGCCTTCATGCCAAAAGATACGAAAGATAGCGGGGATAGGAATTTGCAGGCTGCCGTAAGAAATTCCTAAGATGATGCTCGCGGCTAAAAATGAGAAACCGATGATATATGCGGCATAACGATTATTCCTTAAACGTATCCGGGTAAATGCTTTCCGCAAGTTCTTCGACCCCTTCGATCAGACGGGGACCGGAACGTGTCACGAGATCTGGATCAACATCGTACACTCGATGATGTTTCACAGCATTGATTTCGTTCCAGCCATCACGTTTTTCCACTGCTTCCGCTTTCACCCCGTCTGTTGTCACGATAGCATCAGGATTGAGTTTTACGATCGCCTCGTCTGTCATTTGCACCCAGCCTGTTTGGTCCGCTGCTGCGTTTTTAGCATGGATGACATTCAGCATTTCATTCATAAACGTGTCTTTTCCGGTTGTGTAAATGTCAGGATCAGGAGAAACCTCGATAAATACGCTTTTCTCCTCTTCTTTTGAAATGGTTTTTGCTTTTTCTTTCATATCCTGCAAATCTGATTTCATGCTTTTTACGAGCTGATCGGCTTTTTTCTCTGCCCCGGCAGCTTCTCCGATCATTTCAATTGATTTGTACACCTCGGAAAATGATTGTGCATCGTTGACAGTCAGCACGGTAATGCCCGCGTCTCTCAGCTGTTTGATGGCATCCGCTGACGCTGACATGGAAGACTCATGAGCAAGAACGAGATCCGGCTTTAGAGAAATGACTTTCTCAACGTTTACATTCATATCTCCGACCTTCTCAACCTTTTTGACTTCCTTTGGATATGTATCGTTTGTGGTGACACCGACCACTTTGTCACCGAGACCGAGAGCGTATGTAATTTCAGTGTTACTCGGCATTAATGACACAATCTTTTTTGGCTCCTTTTTGATAGTCACATCTTGATTTGACGCATCATCAATAGTGACAGGGAACGATTCAGACGCTTCTGTCTTTTGTTTTGCCTTGGAATCCTTCTGATCCGCAGTATTGCCGCAGCCTGCCATCATAACGGCAGCCAGCAGAAGCGCAGTCCATATTCCGGCTAGTTTTTTCATAACCTTTCCTCCTAAGTGAACTAAAAAAAGCATCTCTACGATGGTAAAGATGCTGTAAACAACACAAAAAAGCCTATTGTTTACACATCATCTGTCCTCGCAGACTTCGTGCTGATCAAATAGGCAGGTATCCTGGCTCTTGGCGCTATGGCCAATTACAGTGGCGGGACCGCACCGGCTTTTACCGGTTTCCCTATTAAGCCGGCTGTTGTTCACGGACCGGCACCTATTTGACATTCGTATCCTTTTTTCGGAGTAATTATACTATATGACTGACAGGCTTGTATATGCATCCTGAATGACTTTTCCCCCGGTATATGTATGGAAGCAAAATCCTCGTAAACACTAATTTTGTTCTTGTATACTTAATACCATCATGTATAAAAAGGAATGATTCTTATGGATTTAAAGCTAAAAGACAAACTCGTCTTAATCACCGGCTCGACTTCCGGCATCGGGAAAGCCGCAGCAAAAAGCTTTCTGCAAGAGGGAGCGGCAGTGATTGTCAACGGACGCAAACAGGAGACTGTTGATCGCACGATTGAAGAGCTCTCTGGATACGGAACGGTGCACGGTGCGGCTGCCGATTTGTCAAAAACAGATGAAGCAGCGGCTTTTATTGAAAAAGTAAATGAAATCGGTGATATCGATATTCTTGTCAACAACCTTGGTTTCTTTGAGGTAAAAGACTTTGCCGATGTGACAGATGAAGAGTGGAATCAATATTTTGAAGTAAACGTGATGAGCGCGGTTCGGACAAGCCGTCACTTCCTTCCAAAAATGCTTGCCAAAAACAGCGGCCGCATTTTAAATATCGCAAGTGAAGCAGGCATCAAACCGCTTCCAACAATGATTCCTTACTCCATGACAAAAACGGCACTGATCAGCCTTTCAAGAGGGATGGCTGAAATGACGAAAGGCACGAATGTGACAGTCAACTCAGTGCTTCCGGGACCTACTTGGACAGAGGGCGTGGCATCCTATATGGAAGGTGCCGCAAAAGCAGCCGGTCAGGATACAGATACATTCATCAAAGACTATTTTAAAGTTAATGAGCCGACTTCTCTTATTCAGCGATACGCGACAGCAGAAGAAGTGGCAAACACGATCGTATTCCTCGCATCTGACGCCGCATCCGCCATCAACGGCACGGCACAGCGCGTGGAAGGCGGCATTATCCGTTCTCTGTAATATGCAAAAAACGCATCCGTGTTTCGGATGCGTTTTTTTATACATCTCCAGCGAATGGAACCGGCTGATAGCCGCCTGTTTCCAATTTTGCTGAAAACAATCCTCCCGCGTGAGGCTGCTCGTATCTTTCTGTTTCTGTCATTTGTTCCGTTGCCGTCGTGATGTAAAGGGTTTTTAAGTCTCTGCCGCCGAACGCGCAGCACGTGACATATTTAGCCGGCACGCTGATTGAATCGATTTCTTTTTTCTGAAACGGGTCAATGTGAACCACGCGGCTGCCGCCAAACAGCGCCACCCACAGCATGCCATTTTGGTCGATTGTCATGCCGTCCGGCAATCCTTCTGATTGATCAAAACGATAGACGGGTTCTGGATTTGAGACATCTCCGCTTTCAGGATCATACCTGTAGCGCACAATTTCCTGTGTCGGCGTGTCGATGTAATACATCAGATTCCGCTCGCGATCCCAATCCAAACCGTTCGAGGTGGAGACTTGATCTTTCATTTTGATAAGTCTGCCGTCTGGATCCAAACGGTATAGCGAAGCCTGTTTTTGTTCGCCTTCCATGCTCGTCGTCCCCGCCCAAAGCCTTCCGTACGGGTCACATTTCGCGTCATTAAAACGCAGGCTCTCATCCATATCCTTCGGCTGTTTGATCTTTTCCAAGCTGTCATCCTGAAGATGATACAGGTAAAACCCTTCCTTCATCGTCATAATCAGCTCATCCTTTGAATATTTCGCAAGCGCGGTCACAAAGGTCTTGAATTTGACAGACCGGTTGATTTTTTCTTCAGGGTCGAAGATGTGGAGCTCGCTCCCTAAGATATCCACCCAATATAAGCGGCCATTTTCTTCATCCCATAACGGGCCTTCTCCAATCACTGCCCGAGTGTCTGCTTCCAATACTGCGTCCATGTGTTACACCTCTTTAGCTTCAGTCTATATATTGTTATTCCCGGCAAAAAGGTGTCCAAACCACATGTTTATAGTTTTTTGAAAAGGATGGTAATGACCGTTCCAATGTTCATTCTGCTGTTTACATGAATCGTCCCGTTATGCAGATGGACAAGCTCCTTGGCAATGGCGAGCCCGAGGCCCGTTCCGGCAGATGGATCTTTTGTGTTCGTCCCTCTGTAGTAACGGTTAAATAAATGGGTAATCGTTTCTTCATCCATTCCTTTCCCATTGTCCTTAACCTTCAACGAAATATGATTTTTTGTTTGTTCTAGAATGACCTGAATTTCCGTTCCTTTGTCGTTATGCTTTACGGCATTCCCAAGCAGATTTTCTAATATTCGCCTGAACCATGCTTCATCAAGCGCAAATTCAATATGCTCTTCTATGGATACAAAGGAGATATCATACCCTTCAGAAAACGGATTTTTCTTGAAATCCTCAATGACATTTTTAAAAAACGGGATCAGGTTTGTGAGCTTTCTCTCAATTGGAAGAGCATCATTTTTCAGCCGATACGTTAAATTTAAGTCTTCAATCAGCTTGGACATGTATTCGGATTTTTCTCTGACAACCTGTCCCATTTCTTTCACTTCTTCCGGCGACCAGTCATACTGCTTCGACTCAAGCATCATGCTGTAGCCGTAAATGCTGCTGAGCGGTGTTTTTAAATCATGCGACAAACCGGCAATCCATTCTTCTCTTGTCGCCTGGATTTTTTCTCTGTTTCTTTTATCTCGTCTCAGCGTTTCAGTCAGCTGATCCATTGATTCAAATATTTCTCCGAAGAAGCGGTACGGTTGTTTGATTTTCCCCTTTTTGTTTTTGCTGACAGGAAGGCCTTTCCGGTTTTTCGGTTCCTCAAGCTTCCCTTTTGATAGATTGACCAGCCATTTAATCGTGTGAAAAATCGGCAGCCCGAATCGGAACATATACCAAATGGTCATCCAAATGATATACAGGAACAGAACACCCATAATCAGGAACATTGCCTTTAGCACAACCTTCAGAAACGATTTGTTAAACTCCTGATCGGTTACATAGACAGGGTTCGGCACCGTAGCGACCATCCATCTGTCTTTATTGAGGATCTTAACGGAAATTTCCCGTTTATAGTTC
Organism: uncultured Bacillus sp.; assembly: GCF_958411575.1. NCBI lineage: Bacteria > Bacillati > Bacillota > Bacilli > Caryophanales > Bacillaceae > Bacillus > uncultured Bacillus sp. The sequence goes on along the minus strand of NZ_CATYRA010000006.1, from coordinate 69,364 downwards.
CAAGGTTTAGAGCTGTATTTAAGCAGCTCCAGCTGGTTCATCGTTTTTCTTTCACTTTTTGTGCTGTTAATGCTGTCGAGAATGTTTCCATTGCTGTCTAATAGGTAAATGGCGCCTTTTTCCCGCTTAATATAGTCGATGGTACTGGACTTATAATGTGCTAGAGAATCTATCTTTTGTTCGCGCTTTTCAACGGAAGTCAGCAGCTGTTCGCTCTTTGATTTCCAGCCGGACAATAGAAGATACGACTTATCTTCAATATTGATGGCCCAATAATTCAGCTTATAGTTATTAAGCTTTTTGGTTTTATAAATAGACAAGAGCTCTTTCTTGGTATAGGTGCCCGGCACGTCTTTCGGCACGCTGTAGGAATAATCGGTTTTCCCATTGGAATCAATAATTTGCATCCAGCCGTGCTGTTTATCGACAGATTTCTTCAGAAAATTATCGACTTCCCATGTCCCGTCTTCATTTATATCGAGATATGCCTCAAGTGTGTCGGTGGTTGCCTTTGTCAGCCCAGAATTCGATTCCGCATCGCTAAATCGAGCGTCTAAATAGAAAAATGAAGCGACAAGCATAACCGTAAGTAGCAGGATCACAATCAGCATCTGCCCAAAAAAGTGAAACAAAAACTTCCATCTTAATCTCATGACCGCTTGCCTTCAGGATTCGGGATAAAACGGTAGCCGAGACCGCGAACGGTTACAATATACTCCGGATTGCTTGGATCACGCTCAATTTTTTCCCTGAGCTTGCGGATATGAACCATGACGGTGTTGTTGTCGCCGTAAGAAGGATAGCCCCAAACTTTTTCATAAATTTGATCTTTGGAAAGCACCACATTGGGGTGTTCACAAAAATACTGCAAAAGCTGCAAAAGCTGAGCTGAACAAGCAACGGCTTCCCCGCCTACAATCAGCTCGGCATTTTGCGGAGAAAATGTAAAATAATCATATGTATAGGTTTGATTTGAATTCGTTTCTTTCGATTGATATGTCCGCTTGAGGTGCGCCCTGATCCGCGCCGCTAATTCCAATGGATTAAATGGTTTTGTGATATAGTCATCAGCCCCAACCGCAAATCCGGACAATTTATCCGCGTCGGATGATCTTGCCGTCAGGAAAAAAATCGGAGCGTCTGAATACTCTCTGATCAGCGTGCAGGCTTCAAAACCGGACATTCCGCCCATCATGACATCTAGCACGATCAAATCAACCTTATTGGCCTTCACAACCGGAATCGCTTCTTCTGCGCTTGCCGCATCCAGTAAATTTCGATAACCTTCTTTTTCGAGAACGCGTTTGATCATGTCCACAATCGCTTTCTCATCGTCTACGATTAAAATTGACGCATTTTCCACTTTTATGTTCCTTTCTGTCACTGTTTTTTTCATCTTATCATTATATCGTTTATTTTTGGTACATTTTTGGATGGGAAGAGTCTTGCCGGGCAGAACAAATAGAAAACGGGAACGTGGCAGTTCCCGTTTTTCGTATTTTCAGATGATAAATGGTTATGAGTTCTCGTCTACCATATACAAAATAAACTCCCAAAACCCTGGAACGTCCTGGCACAAAAGCATATCAGCCTTTTCAAACATTTTGATCTTCAGCTCTTGCTCTAAATCTTCTCTTTCTTGATAGGACGTATTGCAGAGTTTTTTTCTGATCATCGGTGAAAAGCATTCAATCAGATGTTCAATGTCAAATTTATCGTCTTTTTGGTTCTTTTGTTCAAACTGGCCGTTCACAGCTTACTTTCCCCCTTTTTTTGCGCCGCTAGCTGTTTTCTGATATTCTCAAGCCCTTTTTTATGAATGTTGGAGATGTTTTGCCGGGACTCTCCTAGTGAATCGGCAATCTCTTGCATCGTGGCACCATGAAGATAGACTTTCGTCAGCACGCTTTTTTGTTTGTCAGTCAGCTTCTGAATCGCTTGGTAGAGCTGATAATCCTGCACATGCTGGCTCAAATCATCCTGCATATCTAAAAATGCTTCAAACGCATCGCTTCCAGTTTCGGAAGGAAGTCGTTCTCCTGCTTCCGGATGATCGACCGTCAGCGGATACCGTTTTTGGTTTTTGCGAACCCGCTTATCAAAATCAATAGAAAAGATCCGAATCATTGAATTCATATACTTGACGATGCGGATTTCCTTATAAAATTGCTTAAATTGCTCGTCCAATGATTTTGCATCTTTTTCGTTCGGGCTTTCCATTACGTTTTTGAACAAACGGTAATGCTGAGGATTGCTCAAAAAATGCTTCACGATGGGATGCTTCATTATCTCCTTACATTTTGACCGTAAAAGACCTTGATAGTCCATCAAACCGCCTCCCTACTAAATTAAATGAAGGAAAGCAAAAAAAAGTAAACTACTACTTTCAGACTAGCGCTTGTCTTAAATACTCCAGCCGCAGTTTACGTTTTCTTAGATTTCCTTCACTTACATACATGACTGCAAAAAAAGAAGGGAGGTATTTTCCTATGGATCAGGTTTTTATAGAGGAAGTCGTGAAACAGATCGGCAATCTGGGGTTTCCCGCGTTAATTGCAATGTACCTGCTGACCCGATTTGAAAAAAAGTTTGATCAGCTTATCGAACTGATGACAGAGCTGAAAGATCAGAAAGCAAAAAATTAATTTTCAATCGAAGTTGACTTTTTACTGTTTTTTTTCACTTAACAAGGCAGAAGGGAAAACGAAAGGCCTTTCACCCTCTCTTTCTGCTAACACATTTAAATTTAAGGAGGAAACATTTCATGAAAAAACAAAATGACATTCCACAGCCAATTAGAGGAGACGAAGGAGCAACAGTAAAAATCCCGCGCAATATTGAAAGAGACCGCCAAAATCCGGACATGCTTGTTCCGCCGGAAACTGATAATGGTACCGTAAGCAATATGAAGTTTTCGTTCTCTGATACTCATAACCGCTTAGAAAAAGGCGGATATGCCCGTGAAGTGACAGTACGGGAGCTGCCGATTTCAGAAAACCTTGCATCCGTAAATATGCGGCTGAAGCCGGGTGCCATTCGCGAGCTGCATTGGCATAAAGAAGCAGAGTGGGCTTATATGATTTACGGAAGTGCTAGAGTTACTATTGTGGATGAACAAGGGCGCAGCTTTATTGATGATGTAGGCGAAGGAGATCTTTGGTACTTCCCGTCAGGCCTGCCGCACTCCATTCAAGCGCTGGATGAGGGAGCCGAGTTCCTGCTCGTGTTTGACGATGGCTCATTCTCTGAAAACAGCACCTTCCAGCTGACAGATTGGCTTGCTCACACGCCTAAGGAAGTCATTGCTGCGAACTTTGGCGTGACACAAGAAGATATTGCTAATTTGCCAGGGGAAGAGAAATATATTTTTGAAGAACCAGTCCCAGGATGTTTGAAAGATGACATTGTAGAAGGGCCGAACGGCGAAGCGCCTTATCCGTTTACTTACCGCCTTCTTGAACAGAAGCCAATTGAATCAGAGGGAGGAAAAGTATACATTGCAGATTCTACAAACTTCAAAGTGTCTAAAACGATTGCATCTGCGCTCGTAACAGTGGAACCCGGCGCCATGAGAGAGCTGCATTGGCATCCGAATACTCACGAATGGCAATACTACATCTCCGGCAAAGCAAGAATGACCGTTTTTGCTTCTGACGGCCATGCCAGAACATTTAACTACCAAGCCGGTGATGTCGGATATGTTCCATTTGCAATGGGTCATTACGTTGAAAACATCGGGGACGAACCGCTTGTCTTTTTAGAAATCTTTAAAGACGATCATTATGCCGATGTATCTTTAAACCAATGGCTTGCAATGCTTCCTGAAACATTAGTTCAACAGCATCTTGATTTAGGAAAAGACTTTACTGATATTCTTTCGAAAGAAAAGCATCCGGTTGTAAAAAAGAAATGCAGTAAATAAAAAACGACCAGCTTGCAGAGAGCAATCGTTCTCTGCAAGCCTTTATAAGGAGATGTACCAGTGAAACATCAAATTTCTTCAAAACGCTTATTGCGGCTCTTTATAAAGTACTCGCTGGCCGCGACAGCAGTGGTGTTGACCTATTTTGCCGTCATGTTTATATTGTTTTCTTTAGCAGGAACAAGCTACCGTTCAGTAGCTCATGTCCTGCTTTTTGCTGTGTTATTTCTTGTCCTTGGGTTATTCTTAGAACCATTTGAACGCCTAATGATACATAGTTTTACTTTTTTCAAGACAGACAAACCCTTATTCATTCTCCTTGCTGGCATCGTACAGCTGCTGTTTTTGTGGATGACTGCTCATACAACAGACGAAATGATCAGCGACATCTGGCTGTCCACCACAGAAGAAATGATCATCGCAGCCGTTTTTCTTATTTTAGACAAATGCAATTCGGCCCTTCCCAGCTAAAAAAAGAACGCATTCCAAATGGATGCGTTCTTTTTATTCATAGCGGAGCGCGTCTACAGGCTGAAGCTTAGATGCCTTGATGGACGGAAGCAAGCCGAAAATAATGCCGACTGCCATTGAAAAGATGAGTGCTCCGACAACAGCCGGAACGGAGACGATAAAAGGCATCGGAAAAACGACCGTCAGCAGCTTAGCGATGCCAAAGCCCGCCAGCACACCGAGTATTCCGCCAATGCTTGTCAGCACGACAGCCTCGGTTAGAAATTGAAATAAAATCACACGCCGCTTAGCACCGAGCGCTTTCTTAATCCCGATTTCCCTCGTGCGCTCCGTGACGGAAACGAGCATAATGTTCATGACGCCAATACCGCCTACCAAAAGTGAAATACTGGCGATCCCGCCAAGCAGCAATGCAAATGATTGATTAAAGGACTCCACTTCCTGCGCGATCTCCTGAAGATCCATCACACTGTACTCTGCTTTTTCCAACTCAGCTTCTGACAGCCCCTGATTTAAAAGATCCGCAGCCATTACGCCGGCTTCTTGGATATGCTCAGAAGAATCAGCCTGCACGGCAATCTGCGTTGGCGCGTCAAAGCCTTCAATGAGCGGCCACACTTTTTTCGGCACGTACAAAACCGGGTTCGCGTAGTCGCCTTCAAACATGCTTTCCTGCTGATCTTTTTCTTTAAAAACACCGGCAACCTTAAACGGCACACCATTCATCTCAATGTTTTTATGCAGAGCGTCTCCGTCTGGAAACAGTTCATCTCTGGCAGCTTCATTGATCATTACCACTTGGTGTGTGCTGTTTAGTTCGTTTTCCGCCAGCTTTCTCCCTTCGGTAATACGGATTGGGAACATATCAAAGTAATCACCGTCGACCCCGTACACTTGGGGGTACGAGACGTTTGTTAAATGAAAAACGCTCGCGCCTTCAGACAAGTAATATAAGGATAATCCTTTGACGGTAGGATCAGATTTGATCGCCTTTACTGTTTCCTCGGCTACAGGCGGCGCGGACGTATAGGAAACCTGGTAGCCGCCGCCCTCCTCTTCTCCGCCCGACGGCTGATAGACAACATTGATCGCGTTATTTCCCATGCCGATCATGCTCTGCTTTAATTGTTCGCTTTGGCCTTTTAGCATCGAAACAATCGCGATGATTGCCGCTATGCCGATAATGACTCCGAGCATTGTCAGTATGGATCTTAATTTATGAGAGAAAATAGATTGAAAGGAGATTCGAATATGTTCAAGCATGGCTGATATCCCCTCTCTCATCTAATACCAATTCTCCATCCCTAATAAAAACCGTTCTGTCAGCTTTTTTGGCGACGTCCGGGTCATGGGTAATCATAATAATTGTCTTGCCTTCCCGATGCAGTTCAGAAAACAATGACAAAATTTGTTCGCTTGATTTGGTATCAAGCGCCCCGGTCGGTTCATCAGCTAAAATAAACCTCGGCTGATTAACAAGTGCCCTCGCTATCGCCACCCGCTGCTTTTGCCCGCCGGACAGCTTCGGAGGCTTGTAGGAGACTCTGTCTTTTAAACCGACCTTTTCCAGCGCTTCATAGGCTCTTTGCCTTCTTTCTTTTTTCTTCACTTTATTATAGATCATCGGCAGCTCGACATTTTGCAGCGCGGTAAGGCGCGGCAGCAAATGAAAGGTTTGAAACACAAAACCGATTGATTCGTTGCGGATTTCAGCTAAGGCACCGTCTTTCCCTTTCAATATATCTATCTGGTCAAGCGTATAGGTTCCGGAGGATGGCCTGTCCAAACAGCCTATGATATTCATTAACGTCGACTTTCCAGAACCTGAAGGCCCCATAATCGCCAGAAACTCACCAGCCTGGACAGTCAGATTGATATGTTTCAAGATTGGAACTTCTTCTTTTCCCAGCTTGTACGATTTCGAAATATTATTCAGTGTCAGCATTGACTGTAACCTGCTTTCCTTCCTTGACCGCTGGGTCAGGATAGATTACATAATCTTCCGGCGTCAAGCCGCTCTTGATTTCCACCATATCACTTTCATCAGTGTCTCCGATTTCAACAGGCTGCTTGACCGCTTTCTGCTTCTCATCCGCTTTCCACACGTACGGTTCGCCGTCATCCTGAATGACCATGTCAGACGGCAGCTTGATCTTGTCCGCATCAGCCTCATCACTCATCACTTCGATGTTGACATGATAGCCGACCTCGAGACCTTTATGGCTATCTAATAAAATTGTGAAAGGATAGTTAGAGGATTGAGGATTCATTTCTTCTTCAGCAAAACTTTCTGATTCCTCACCCTCGCCTGCCCCTGCTGGAAGCTTGCCGATCGAGGTGACCTTTCCCTTCCACTCGCCTTCACCGCCTGTTTTCAGCGTGACTCTGACTTTACTGCCTTTTTTGATTGTGTCCATTAACAGCTCATTGATTTGGCTTTTGACTAGATATTTGCCCGTCGAAACAATCTGGATATACGGACCTGTTGCCTGGTCACCTGTTGCTCCGTCAGCGATATCCTGATTGACGCTTTGAACGATCCCGTCATGCTTGCTTGTAATGACATTGGAACCTTTGTTTTTCGTCAGGGCAGCCAGCTCTTTTTGATGCTGCTTCAGCTCAAGCTGGCTTGTTTTTAAATCGAAATTGGCCTGATCAACCTCATCTTGAAGCTGGGATTTCTCTTCTTTTCCTGCCGATTTCAGCTGCTTTTCCGTTTCCGTTATTGATTTTTGCAAACGGCTGATTTGCAGGTTGGTCATTTCAATTTGCAAATTGGCTTGCTCAACTTCGTCAGAATGATCCTCGCCCTCATACTCAAAAAGCTTATCGCCCTTTTTGACCTGATCGCCTTCTTTGACGTATGTTTTTTTAATGCTTCCTTTTTCTGAATCTATGTATACTTTCTGCTGTTTCTCAGGTTCAACCTTTCCAGAAAACGTTTGGCCTGATTCTGATTCTCCTCCCATGTATACAGCTACCGATTCAGCATAGGGCTCAGATGATACGGCAAGTTGGTTCATGTGGGTAAAAAAGTAAAAACCCCCGGCACCGATCCCAGCCAATACAAGCACACCGGCACATATCGCGCCGCCAATAAGCCATTTTTTCTTCTTGGACACAACGATCTCCTCTTTCTGTAAACTATGTAATATTTTCGAAACATTCTAACCAATATTATCTATTAATTCAAAAAGACTTGCAATCTTTTTATTGAAATAAAGGAATCAAATAGAAAAATTATATTTTCACGGCCGAAAATAAAAAATCCCGGCTCTGAACCGGGATTTTTCTTACACAGAAACGAGCGCTTTTTCATTTTTAATCAGGTCATAGGTCAAGCATACAGGTTTATTTGTACGGGGGTCAGTCACGATTTCGGCATCAATCTGAAATACCTGCTTCAAAATGTCCGGTGTCATGACCTCCAGTGCGGTGCCTTCCTTGATGACCGTGCCTTTTTTGAGCGCGATCATATAATGAGAAAAACGGGCTGCGTGGTTAAGATCATGAATGACCATTAAAATCGTCCGCCCCTGCTCTTTGTTGAGTCTGTCAAGCAGCTGAAGAATTTCAAGCTGGTGTGCGAGATCAAGATACGTTGTAGGTTCATCCAGCAGCAGCAGTTCCGTCCCTTGTGCAAGCGCCATGGCAATCCACACGCGCTGACGCTGTCCGCCCGACAGTGCCTCAATCGGCCGTTCAGCGAATTCAGCCATGCCTGTTTCTTCAAGCGCCCATTTGATAATCCGGCGGTCTTCATCATTTAATCTGCCAAATCCTGATTGATGCGGAAACCTGCCGTACGATACCAATTCATACACCGTTAAACCGCTCGGCGCTTCAGGTGTCTGCGGCAGAATCGCCATATCTTTCGCAATGTCCTTTGTAGACATTTTATGAATCGCTTTACCGTTTAAATAGACGGTACCTGCATGTGAACGCATAATTCTGGACATTGTTTTTAATATCGTTGATTTCCCGCAGCCGTTCGGGCCAATTAAGGTGGTAATTTTCCCTTTAGGAATCGATATATTTAAATCTTCTACAATCACCCTGTCGCCATAACCGATTCCAAGCTGATCTGTTGATAATGAATTCATATTCGGCCCCCTCCTCTAATTCGCTTTCATCAATAAATAAATAAAGTAAGGCGCACCTAACACGGAAATGACAAGTCCAACCGGAATTTCTGACGGTGCCAATACATTTCTCGCCAGCGTATCTGCGAGCAAAAACAGAAATGCGCCAATGAAGGCGGAGACCGGTATCAGCGTCTGGTGTCGGGGACCGGTAAGCCTTCTTGCCACGTGAGGCGCGATCAATCCGAGAAACGCGATGCCCCCTGCAGCTGCTACGCATGAAGCGGCAAGTATGACCGCTGCCAGAAGAAGAATCCGTCTTTCCCTTTCAACAGCAGTGCCCAGCCCGGTCGCTAATTGGTCTCCAAGCTGCAAAATGTTCAAATAGCGTGCCTTATATAAAGTAAACGGAAGCAAGATCACAATCCAAGGAAGAATCGCCCAAATCATATTCCAGTTCGCCCCCCATATCGAGCCGGATATCCAAACCGCGGCTTGCATAAAATCATGAGGGTCCATCTTGAGCTGAAAAATCAACAACAGGGCGTTAAATCCGGCATTCACGCCAATGCCGACTAAAATCAGCCGAATCGGGGTCACGCCTTTTTTCCAAGCCAGAAGATAAATGAGAAACGCGGCTAGGATTGCACCCGCCAAAGCACTGAACGGCAGCATAAATGTACCGAAAAAGCTGAGGTCTGAAGCTGATCCTTGAAAAAAGTAAATAAAAAGCACAACAGCAAGAGAGCCGCCGGCGTTAATTCCGAGAATACCAGGCTCAGCCAGATCATTTTGAGATACGCTTTGCAAAATGGCTCCAGCAACAGCGATTCCTGCCCCAACGAGCAAGGAAAGGATGATCCGGGGGAGCCTGAACTCAAATAAGACAAGCTCGTCACGCGCCGTTCCTTGGCCGAAAAAGACTTGAAGCGTTTTAAGCGGTGCAATTTTGATGACGCCCAAATTTAGACTGATAAAAAAGACCAGTACGATGAGCAGAAAGGTCACAGCCATCACAAAGAGCGGTTTTTTCATTTTTGTTTTCATTACAGCCCTCTCCTTTCACGGCGTGCCAAATAAAAGAAAAAGGGAACGCCGATAAGAGAAGTCAGCGCGCCGACAGGCGTTTCAAAGGGCGCATTTACGAGTCTTGCCGCAATGTCAGCAAACACAAGCAAAACAGCTCCGAGCACGGCCGAACAAGGAATAATCCACCGATAATCCACACCGACCAAAAACCGGGTAATATGCGGAATGATCAGCCCGATAAATGCGATGGTGCCGGCAATGGAAACCGCAGCTCCCGTCAAAATCACAACGACAAGCATGCCAACCAGTTTTACCGCTGATGTATATTGTCCAAGCCCTTTCGCCAGCTCATCACCGAGACTTAACACTGTCACAGAACGGGCGATGATAAACGCCAGCGTTAAACCGACAGCCCCTGCGAGAAGCAAAAGCTGGACACCTGACCATTTCACGCCCGCTACTCCGCCTGCGTACCAAAAACTGATATCCTGAGCGACATCAAAGCGGATTGCAATGGCGGTTGAAATGCCCGTAAAGAAATAAGTAACAGCCGTCCCTGCGAGAGCAAGTTTTACAGGCGTAAGTCCGCCTCTTGAAAACATGCCGATACCCATTACCGTCGATGCCCCCAGCCCCGCTCCTGCAAAGGACCATAGCACAAGCCCCATAGCAGAAAGTCCGGGAAAAAAGGCAAATGCAAGCGAAACGGCAAACGCGGAGCCCGATGTAACACCCATAATCGAAGGCTCTGCCAAAGGGTTTCTCGTCATCCCCTGCATGATCGCTCCCGACACTGCTAGCAATGCGCCGACAAGTGCGGCAGCAGCCGTTCTTGGCAGCCGAAGATCGTGTATAATTTGGTGGGACGTCTCTGTCGGCTGAAAATGAAAGATGGCGTCCCACACAGTGCGCAAATGAATATCCGCTGCACCGAGGGATATGGATAAAAGCGCGCCAAGGCATAGTAAGCTTATCCCTGCAATAAGGACAATGATCGCGCTATATGACCTTGACGTCCATTGGATTTCTTCTGATGTGGTCTGTCTATTTTTCTTTTGACTCAACAGCCGTACTTCCTTTCCGATACTGATAATGATTATCAATTGCTGTTCCAGTATATCACTTTTTTCCGCTGATTTAATAGAGCGTTTTAAACAATAATGAGAATATAATTGCAAAAATATCGTGTCAACTGGCTCTTGCGATGGTATAATCACATCGATAATGATTCTCTTTATCACCCATTTTCCAGAAAGAAGGTATGAGATATGACCCATATATATAAGAAACTCGGAGCTGTATTTTTTGCCCTGCTATTGATTGCAGCGCTGGCAGCCTGTGGAAATAACTCAGAAAGCAAAGGCTCTTCCTCTGATTCAAAAGACGAAGAAACCATTACATACAAGGCTGAAAACGGAAATGTGAAAATTCCTAAACATCCTAAACGGGTGGTTGTCATGGCTGACGGCTACTACGGCTACTTCAAAACACTGGGCATCAACGTCGTCGGTGCGCCTGAGAATGTATTTAAAAACCCTTACTACAAAGGAAAAACCGACGGTGTCACAAACATCGGAGACGGCACGTCCGTTGAAAAAGTCATTGATTTGAATCCTGACCTGATTATTGTCTGGACAACGCAAGGCTCTGATATTAAAAAGCTTGAGAAAATCGCGCCGACTGTCGCGGTAAAATACGATAAGCTCGACAATATCGAACAGCTGAAAGAATTCGCAAAAATGACGGGAACTGAAGATAAAGCGGAAAAATGGCTGGCTAAGTGGGATAAAAAAGTTGCGGCAGCTAAAACAAAAATCAAAAAAGCCGTCGGTGACAAAACCATTTCCATTATGCAAACGAACGGAAAAGACATTTACGTATTCGGTAAAGATTTCGGAAGAGGCGGAAGCATCATTTACAAAGATCTCGGCCTGCAGGCTACAAAGCTGACAAAAGAAAAAGCCATTGACCAGGGTCCTGGATATACAAGTATTTCATTAGAGAAGCTCCCTGACTTCGCCGGAGATTATATTTTCGCAGGACCATGGCAATCAGGCGGTGATGATGGCGGCGTTTTTGACAGCTCCATCTGGAAGAACCTAAGCGCCGTTAAAAATGACCATGTCTATAAGATTGACCCAATTGGCTTCTATTTTACAGATCCGATTTCATTAGAGGGCCAGCTGAAGTTTATTACGGAAAGCTTAACAAAATAAACAAAAGAGCCGCCTGCCTGCGGCTCTTTTTCCATCCATTAAAAGGAGCGGCTCATTTTGAACCATATCGGATATTTTCTTGCACAATTTATATTTAGCTGCATGATCATCGCGATCAGTTTTTTTAACAGGCTCTATATCGGAAAACCTTTTTTTGATGTGCTTCTTGTATTTATATTAATCCTTGTTTTGTTTAGCTTACTGGAGAGACTGAAAGAACGTTTTTTGCATATGCGATTATCCGCAAAGGTTTTTCTCTCTATTTCAGCTTTCCTGTCAGCTATTTTAACGATCGGATTACTAACAGGAGAAATTGTATTTCGATAACAAAAGACACCTGAAAAGCAAATCAGGTGTCTTTTGTTTATGCTTGTTTTTCTTTCTGGAACTTTTTAACCACAAATGGATAAACGATCAAGCCGACAAAGAATAAACCGATGCCGAGAATAAATGTCGTTAAATCCGCTGTGCCTGTTACAATTACAAACACTGAGTATGCGCACGCTAAAATCGCAATCAATCCGTCTTTTACGCGGGAGCCTTTCAGCTGGTCATATGTTTCACCTTTGATGACAAGCTTCAAGCTGTAAATCGCTGATACCAAATACGGAATTAAGTACGCAAGCGTTGCCGCTGTTGTTAAAAACGTAAATGCGTCACTTATTGTCCGGGAAATAACAGAGAAAATGAAGACCTGTGACATCACGTTTGTAATAATCAGCGCATTAATAGGACTTCCCTTTTTATTCGTTTTCGCAAAGAATGCCGGAAAATCTCCTGCTTTAGCAGCTTGGTAAGGAACCTCAGAGCCAAGCAAAATCCAGCCGAGCATCGTTCCGAATAAGCAAAGAATCGCCAATAGCGCCATGATCACGCTTCCCGCGTTCCCGACAATCGCATACAGCACATCAACGAACGGTTTTTCAGATCCAACAAGTTTATCATGCGGCAGAACGCCCATCGTAATTAAAGTCACAATAATATAAATGCTCAAGGCAATCAGCAAGCCGGTAATTGTTGCACGTTTTACATCACGCTGAGAACGCGCGCGTCCGGACAGGATAACAGCTGATTCAATTCCCACAAACGCCCAAAGAGTAGAAATTGCGGCGTTGTGAACCTGTCCGCCAATTCCGATGCTTGTGCCGTTTTCGCCTTGAATTGGAAAATAAAAATGATCGAATAATGTCGTTTGAAATACAAACAATCCGGCAACGATAAAGAAGACAAACCCTAATACTTTCGAAAACGTTGTGATAAAGTTTAATTTACTTGCACCGTTAATGCTTGCAACAAGAATCGTGTGCGTTCCCCATAACAAGATCGTACAAACAGCAAACGTCAGCAATTGGCCGAGTGTCACCTCTTGCCCGCCGATCGAAAACATTACACGTTTATCAACTAAGATCGGGAAGAACGAAGTCAAGTAACCGGCAAGACTTGTAATAATCGCCACGTTACTGATCCAGCTCGCCACCCAGTAGCCCCACACCATTGTGAATCCGGCAGCGTTCCCTTTCTTCGGATCTGAAAACAGCGCTCTCGCATAACTTTGCGGTCCCGCTGTCAGTTCGGGCTTGCGAATGGACAAGTGCCCGAAGACAAGCGCAATCATCAGCACGCCGGCACCTGTCAAAAGCCAGGCGGACGTAGCGCCAAGCGGACTTGCGATAGTAGCAAGCGAACTCGGCAAGGAGAAAATTCCTGATCCAACCATATTTCCAACGACAAACGCCGTTAATAACCAAAAACCCCATTTTTTCGTCTGTTCCATTCCAGTACCTCCATGATTCTTTGTACGGACCAGACCCCGAGATCATATAAACGCAAAAAAAGCCTGAACAAAAGTCCATGCTTAAAGAAACACACACCCTTGATCTCCGGATAGCCCTCCGCGAAAAAGCACGCGGCAGTCCTGCACTTATTCAGATACAGTCCCAGCATAGAGAAGGATCGGCTTTCTCCACACTTCGGCGCTGATGCCTTTTACACATGTTTAACAGCTCCTGTCAGCCTGGCATGTGTGACTCATCATCCGCGCAACCTCTACCTCACTGAGAAAGAGTGAGGATTTAATTATTCAGTTACTCCCAGAAGGTTATCAAAGAAAGGATGATCTGTCAAAGGGAACAGATGGAAAATACGGATAGAGCCAAGCCCTATCCGCATGTGGTTATCGATTATTTTTCTTTTTTTGCACAGCTTCTTGAAGCGGATCATCTTTTAGAGCTGAACCGGCATCTTCAAGAGCTCCCTGGATTACGTTTTTTTCTTTTTCAGAACGTTTTCCTTTATCTTTATTAAAGAAACCCATTCGTATCACCTCTTTATAGAAAATAGGTACATGTTTAAGATGCCTTTTTCCTTGAGAAATTATGCGGGAAATTTTTTATCGTCCAAAGTCCTGTTGATCAAACATACATTCTCTTGATATATTTGTAATTCAGAGATTTTTTGCAAAAGATAAAAGGAGAAGCGGGAAATGACAGGAAAAACACACATCATGGGAGGCATCGCTTCTTGTACGGCAGTGGCTTATTATTATGGATTTGATCCAGTGCTTATGGCTGCCTCAGGCGCGGTTGGGGCATTGATACCCGATATCTGCCACACGCAAAGCAAAATCGGGAGAAGATTTCCTATTTTATCGAAAGTGGTCAGCTCCGTTTTTGGCCACCGAACCTTTACGCACAGCCTGCTGTTTCTGCTCATCATGTTTTTTATCACAGCCACATATATTCCAGATAAAAACATATCAACCGGACTGATGATCGGAATGGCGAGCCATTTAATTCTTGACGCTTGGACGGTGAACGGAATCAAATTATTATTCCCTTCAACGATTCGCGTGCGGCTCCCATTATATATGAAGACAGGCAGTTTTTCCGAGCAGCTCGTGTTAGCCGGGCTGACAATTGCTTCATGTTACTACTTTTATATGCTGTTTCATGGACGCATGTTTTAAACGTGAGTGCTGACACTTGTCTGAACGGGCTGTTTTTAGTAGGTTTTACATAAGAAACATTTCATGCAGATGATTAAGAAAACGCGAGGAGTCATATTAATGAAAGGAACCTTTTTTCACAATCAGCGGTTTTTATGTATTTCGATCGTATTCATGTGGATCAAAACGTATGCGATCTATAAACTCGGCTTTGATTTGCAGATCGATTCTCTGTTGGAGGAGCTGATGTTGCTGATCAACCCGCTCAGCTTTATCCTTCCTTTATTCGGGATCGGCCTGCTTCTGAAAGAAAACAAGCAGCGGGTCTTTTTGCTGATTGCCAATTTGGTTCTGACTGTAATCTTGATTTCCAACACGATTTTTTACGGCTTTTATATCGATTTTATTACCATCCCGGTTTTGTTTCAGGCCAGTAACATGAGCGATATGGGCAGCAGTGTAAAAGAACTGTTCAATCCTCTGTTTATCGCCCTATTTGCAGATTTGGTCTTTCTTCTGCTGCTTGCCCGAAAAGAGAAACACCCGCAGACAAAAGCCGCATCCCGCACGATCAAACGGTACTATGCAGCTTCCTGCGGCATGATTTTATGCACCCTGGCACTTGCAGAAGTACAGCAGCCGAAGCTTTTGGCACATTCCTTTGACCGCGAAATGCTCGTTAAAAGCATCGGTCTGTTTCAATTCCATATCTACGATACGATTTCTCAGACTGTTAATATAAGCGCGAAAGCATTTGCAGATGAAGACAGCATGACTGCCATTAAAAACTACACAGAGGCTGATTACAGCAAGCCTGACCAAGGCAAATTCGGGCTGGCAAAGGGGCGCAACGTCATCTTTGTGACGCTTGAATCGACCCAAAGCTTCGTTCTGAATGAAAAGGTAAATGGAAAAGAAATTACCCCGTTTATGAATGATTTCATCAAAAAAAGCTATTACTTTGATCATTTCTATCAGCAAACAGAACAAGGCAAAACATCTGATTCAGAATTCATCGTCGCGAACTCGCTATATCCTTCCCTTAGCGGCGCCGTCTTTTTCACGAAAAGCGATCATCAATTTCATACGATGTACAAATCGCTGAAACAACATGATTATTATTCAGCCGTCTTTCACGCCAACCATAAAACATTTTGGAACCGAGATGTGATGTACAATTCATTTGGGATTGACCGCTTTTTTGATGTTGATGACTTCCATGTCACTCCCGGAACATCAACAAGCTGGGGCTTAAAGGATAAGGAATTTTTAGAGCAGTCAGCCGGAAAGCTGAAAAGCCTGCCGCAGCCGTTCTACAGCAGTTTCATCACCTTAACGAATCATTTTCCGTTTGAGATTGATGAAAAGGATCAGCTGATTGATGAATACGATTCAAGCAGCGACCTGCTAAACCGCTATGTGACAACGGTTCGCTATGAAGATGAGGCATTGAAGCATTTTATCAAAAGGCTGAAGGACGAAGGCTTATACGAAAATTCGATGATCGTATTTATGGGAGATCATTACGGCATTTCAGAGGCCCATAACGAGGCGATGGCTGAGTTTTTAGGAAAAGATGAAATCACGCCGTATGACAACGTTCAGCTCCAGCGAGTGCCGTTTATCATACATATCCCGGGAATCACCGATCATAAGCCGGAAACCATCTCTGATGCCGGAGGGCAGGTCGACGTCAGGCCGACACTGATGCATTTGCTAGGCATTGAAACAAAGGGAGATATTCAATTCGGCAATGATTTGCTGTCAGATGACCGCAACCCATTCGCCGTGCTGAGAAACGGCAGTTTTATTACGAACGACTATGTATACACGAAAAACACGTGCTACAGCCAAAAAACAGGTGAAGTGCTGGAAGATCAGAATGCGTGCCTCCCTTATAAGGAGAAAGCAAACGAAGAGCTGTCTTTCTCTGATAAAATCTTAAACGGCGACCTGCTCCGTTTTTATGAATAAAAAATCCCTCTTTATAGAGGGATTTTTTACGTTTCAAACATTACTTTACCAGTCAGCTTTGTGTGATAGCCGTTTAAATGAGACAGATTCGCCTTGTATTCCTCAGAATTCAAGATCTCCTTCACGGCCTTCAGCAGCTGCTCATGTTTTTTCATAACGACAATATCATATTGTTCTTCGATGAGCGGGATAAAATCAACACTGCCCATATGTGCCGCGTGCTGCGCCCCGATTCCCGCGTCAGCCTGTCCGCTTGAGACTTGTGAAGCGACAGCGTAATGATTGGTCACGATTTCGCCGTATCCCTTTACATCAGCCGGATTCACACCAAGCAAGCCAAGCTGCTCATCAAGGAGCACCCTTGCGCCCGAACCTCTTTCTCTGTTGATGATCCGGATATCGGTCCTTTTCAAGTCTTCCCAGCTTTGAATGTTTTTCGGATTTCCTTTTTGAACATACAGTCCTGCTTTGCGGAGAACGACATTGATCAGACAAAACGGTTCACCTGACAAAATCCGTTTTGCATAAGGCGCGTTATATTGCCCTGTTTCCGCATCATACAAATGCAGGCTGACAATGTCACACTTTCCTTGATACATATCAATCAGGCTGTTTAAGCTTCCTTTGTATTTACGGAGCGGCGTCTCCTGAATGGCATTCTCCAAATGCTTACTGAGCAGATCCATCGAAATGTCCTGTCCGCTGATCATGACATTCGGTCTGCCATCCGGCTCCGCCTCCTGCATCTGTTTCGGCACTTCGGCTGCAGCAATAGGCTGAGACATTCTCATATTCGTTTTATATTGCTTTAGGTCTTCTTCGTCCACACGCATCTGCCTTCCGACGCGGTAAGCAGAAATCATGCCTTTTTTAATCAAATCATAAACGGTCAGCTTTGATACCTTCAGCAGACCTGCAACTTCTTCTATCGTATAGGATGAGTTTTCATTCATCATCATCACTCTCCTATTTTATTATACCTTTTCATCGAATGTAAAAAAACCCACACAACCAAACATAATCAGTTATAATTAGTTATAACTAATTATAAGGGGTGCACTCATGTTTAAAAAGTATTCCATTTTAACAGCAGTCTTAACCGCTTTTCTGCTTGCAGCAGGCTGCTCTGCAAACCAGTCTACAACTGACAGCGAGAAAAAAGTAACGTTAACCCTCTCAGCGGCCGCCAGTGCACAGGATGCACTTGAGGAAATCCAGAAGAATTACGAAAAAGAACATCAAAACATTACAATCCAAGATAATTACGGCTCATCCGGCGCCTTGCAAAAACAGATTTCTCAAGGTGCAGGGGCTGATCTGTTCTTCTCAGCTGCTGAGGATAAATTTCAAAAGCTGGTGGATGATGGGGATATCGCCAAAAAAGACAGCACTGATTTAGTCGGCAATGAAATTGTGCTGGTCGTGCCGAAAAACGGTGATTCGCCTGTAACTAGCTTCAGCAATCTGGCTGATTCAGAAAAAATCGCCCTCGGAACGCCGGAATCTGTGCCGGCAGGAGCTTACGGGAAAGAATCACTGACAAAGCTGTCTCTATGGGACAAAGTGAAGGATAAGATCGTTTACGGAAAAGACGTTCGCCAAGTTCTTTCTTATGTTGAAACAGGCAATGTAGACGCAGGCGTTGTTTATAAAACAGACGCTCTGATCTCAAAAAAGGTCAAAATCATTGACGAGGCAAAAGCAGATACACACAGCCCGATTGTCTATCCGTTAGGAATTGTAAAAGATACAAAACACCGTAAGGAAGCGAAGGAATTTTACGAGTACCTGCAATCTGATGAAGCAATGAAAGTATTTGAGAAATATGGTTTTACTGCTGAGTAGCATAAGCGCTTCAGAGTTTTTCACACCTGTTTTGCTTTCCTTTCAGGTGGCGGCAGTTGCCGGAATTGTTGTCATTATTCTCGGAACACTGGCTGGAGCATGGATGTCGCGGGCATCATTTTTCGGAAAAACGGCGCTCGAAACATTTTTTATGCTTCCGCTCGTTCTTCCGCCTACTGTTGTCGGTTTTATCTTGATCGTCATTTTCGGAAAGCACAGTTTCATCGGTCAAGCCATCGAGTGGGTCTTTCAGCAGCCTGTCATTTTCACCTGGTGGGCCGCTGTGATCGCCTCGGCGGTTGTAGCCTTTCCGCTCATGTATCAATCCGCCAAAACCGGATTTGCTGACATTGATCCCGATATACAGGGCGCGGCAAAGCTAGACGGCGCAAGCAGATGGAAGGTATTTATCCATATTTCAGTCCCGCTCGCC
This sequence comes from uncultured Bacillus sp., assembly GCF_958411575.1. NCBI lineage: Bacteria > Bacillati > Bacillota > Bacilli > Caryophanales > Bacillaceae > Bacillus > uncultured Bacillus sp. The sequence goes on along the minus strand of NZ_CATYRA010000006.1, from coordinate 50,448 downwards.
TATCCTTCATTGCTGACCGGAAGCATCCTCAGCCTTGCGCGGGCGCTCGGAGAATTTGGTGCAACACTCATGTTTGCAGGGAACATCCCCGGTGTTACGCAAACACTGCCGACGGCCATTTATGTCGCATTAGATTCCGGCAACAATACCCTAGCCTGGGCGTGGGTCGTCTGTATTGTCGTCATTTCCTTTTTGATGCTGTTTTTCATTCAACAGAAAAACACACACTAAAAAAACTCCCCGTGACGGGGAGTTTTTCATTAGAACAGGAGCTCATCGGGATTTGGACCGACACGCTCATCTTTGTTTAACGCGTCAATTTTGTCCATGTCTTCCTGAGACAATTCGAAATCAAAAATATCAGCGTTTTCGATGATACGGTGTTCTTTGATGGATTTTGGAATTGTTACAACTTCATGCTGAAGATCCCAGCGCAAAATGACTTGAGCCACAGATTTATTGTGTTTTTCAGCAATCTGTGCAAGCACTTCGTTATCCAAAAGCTGTCCCTGCATGAGCGGAGACCACGCTTCCAACTGAATGCCTTGCGCTTTGCAGTAATCTCTTAATTCTTTCTGCGTCAAACGAGGGTGAAATTCTACTTGGTTCACCATCGGTTTGATTTCTGCGTCTTTCAGCAGTTCTTCTAAATGATGAACTTGGAAGTTGCTGACACCGATTGCGCGGATTTTGCCGTCTTTATACAGCTTTTCAAGCGCACGCCATGTATCTTTATATTTATCCTTGCCAGGCCAGTGGATCAAATATAGATCTAAGTAATCAAGCTGAAGTCTTTCCAAGCTTTTTTCAAAGGCAGCAAGCGTTGTTTCGTAGCCTTGATCTTCATTCCATACTTTTGATGTAATAAAGAGCTCTTCTCTTGCCACACCGGATTCCTTGATCCCGATGCCAACACCTTCTTCATTTTTGTAGACAGCTGCTGTATCAATGCTGCGGTAGCCGTTTTTAATTGCCGCTTTCACTGATTCAGTCGCTTCACTTCCATTTTCTACTTTAAAAACACCAAGACCGAACCAAGGCATTTCCACTCCGTTATGTAACTTTACAGTATCTTTTAAACTTGTTGGCACTTGAACATCCACCCTTTCACTGAAATGTAAGCGTCTATATTATCTCACATTCCTCTCAGCCGATACCAATAATACGCTTAAGAGCCTCTTTTTGCTTCTTTTTTCACAGCACAGACAAATCCAAACACTATCTTTTTCCTATTTTGACAATATTGAGATTACAGATACATTGAGCAGGGTATGCGTGTAGTGTAACCACATAAAAACAAAGGAGGAAACAAATTGAAACGGATTCATATCCCAATGACACTTGCGCTTGGTGCCGCTTTGACCATTGCCCCTTTGTCTTTTGCTTCTGCTGAAGAAAACCCCGCTCCGAAGATCTCGCAGACAACAACAGCCGGAGCAACTGCGGCTGAGGTCGGTTTAAATGTAAACCTTGATGTGCTTGGCATTGCCAATCAGATTGCCGATGCCATTAAATCCTCACAAAACCGGGATGGATTTGTGAAAAACCTCATGGAGTCTTCCTTCTACGCATCCGGCCAAAAATATAATGTTATGGTATTTAATTTAAGCCAGGAATATGAAGATCACTTGAACGGTGTGCAATTTTACGGCTCAGCCGTTTACGATGGCATTACCTACGGCATTTGGGTATTTGAAGACGGAACCTTTACTAACAAAGGTGATGGCGGCTGGATCAACTGGGCCTTCAGAGGCTGGTTCGACCGGGATGGCAGCACTGTCGAATTCCATCGCCCTTAATATAGAAAAAAGCTGGCGTTAGAGCGCCAGCTTTTTTGCTGCATTTATTCGCCGCCTTCAAGCATCGCGGCTTCCACATCATTAATGTATTGGCGAAGCTCATGGGAGATGTCCCGGGAAATTTCCCGCTCCTCGAAGAGCGTTTGAATTTCATTTCTGATCGCCTGCACAGCCTTCAGCTTCACCTCCAGCTTCTGATTTTCAAAATGAGCGCTTGATTTCAGCTCATGATGGCTGTGCTCCAGCCTGAAAATTAACTGTTTATAAAACGTAATGACAGATAAAAACACTTCTTTATGTTCTTCCGTCTTATGTTTTTCCAAGTGTTCTATCGCTGCTTTTGCCGTTTTCACTCTCGTTGCCCGTATCAATCCCGCTTCATTTAAAATCGACATCTCCGGCTTTTTATGTTCACCAAAGAAAATCCAATACATCAACCGCTTGAGTCTTGTTTTTGATAATCCGACTTTAAATGGGTTGCCATACAAAATTTCTAATTCATTAAACCGTTCTTGCAGCACATTTGCCGTTTCTTCCGGGATGTCTCCCCGCTCCAGCATTTTCACCAGCGCCTCTTGCTCAGCGTTAACTCCTTGTGCACGGACTTTTCGCTCTTGCCTTTTGATCCGATTAGATGATGTATACTGCTGAAAACGAAGATTCTTCATTTTCTCATTGTATTCAGCTATAACCGCAAGAGAGGCTGTTTTGTTTGTATCGTTCATGTCCTCTTTAATCGTTCGGAGAGCTGTTTTAATCAATTTGCGTCTCGCCGTCAGAAGCTTTTCATTTCGTTTCTCGTCCTCTTCTTCTTTTTCAGTCAGAAGCGGCAGGACAACGGTGGCAATGACAAGCGTGCATAAAATGACGCCGGCTGCTAAAAAGAGAATCAAATTTCTTTCCGGGAACGGTGTGCCATCCTCCAGGAAATAAGGAATGGAGAAAGAACCCGCAAGCGTTACAGCTCCGCGCACACCGGAAATCGAGAGTAACAGCGTTGAACGAAGACCCGGTTTATAGATGTTCTGATCCCTATTAAAGAACCATTTGCCATTCCAGAAGAACAGCACCCACAGAAATCTGAGGAGCATTAACGTAAATGTGATCACAAGGATATAGCTGATCACCTTTAAGTTGCTGATTGCGGTGTCGTTAAAGATGACAGAAATGACGTCTGGAATCTGCGTCCCGAGAATAACGAAGACCAGGCCATTCAAAATAAATAAAATAATGTTCCATGTACTTGAGGAGACGATTTGCAGTTTGACCATCGTTGATTCCAGACGATCCTGTTCAACCGCATGGGTAATGCCTCCCGCTACAACGGCTAAAATGCCGGAAACGCCGATTTCTTCCGCTGCCAAATAAATGACAAACGGCGTCAAAATTTGAATCAGCATATGCATCGTAACATCCTGCATACCAAGGCGGCGCAGGAATAAACGGAAGCGGATAATCAAGAAAGAAATAACAACCCCGCACAGCAGTCCCCCGAGAGAAATAAATACAAAGCTGACAGCCGCTTGTGCTAATGAAAATGCACCGGTCACTGCAGCTGCAATCGCAAACTTGAAGGCCACCAGACCTGATGCGTCATTCATCAGCCCTTCCCCTTCAAGCAGTCGAAGAATCCCTTTTGGCATTTTCACTCTTCCTGATAATGCGCTGACAGCGACAACATCGGTCGGTGAAAGAATGGCCGCAAGTCCAAAAGCCGCTGCCAGCGGAATATCAGGAATCATCCAGTGAATCGTGTAGCCTCCTACAATTACAGTCGCAAATACAAGGCCGAGTGCAAGCAATAAAATTGGAGCTCGCAAATTCCAAAGTTCCGCCCGCGGCGTTCTCTTCCCATCATTAAATAGAAGAGGCGCGATAAACAATACAAAAAACAGTTCGGTGCTTAATTCAAAATGAAGCCCCTGTGGAAATGAGGCCGCAAGAATCCCTAGCGCCACCTGAATAAGGGGCACTGGAATAAAAGGAATAAACCGGTTCACGATATTGGATATCGCAATAATCGTTAATAAAACGAGAACAACTAAAAATATGTCCAAATGCATGACCTCCTTCGTCTGTTGTGTTTCGTGCACGATGATTCGATGTCTGATTGTCTATAAGAGGCTGAGGATTGGATGGCCTTGCATCCATTATGTGATTTCACAGGAGTTCTCTCCACACTTGTCTTCTTTTATAGTACCCTTTTTAGGGTATTATTTCTCATGATATGCTCATAGTGAACTTTTTTGCAGCAGAGCAAATTCTAGAAAAAAGAGACAGGGAGCTATACCCTGTCTCTCGTCTTTCTTTATCAATCATGAAAATTTGTGCCGTCAGTTGTTGCTTTAATGATGCCTGCGCGGATAACAAAATCACCGAAGTGCTCGCCTTCCTCGCGTTCTTTCGCATAACGGGAAAGAAGAACGCGCAGCTCGCTTAAAATGTCTTCTTCACCGATGTTTTCACGGTACATTTTACTTAAACGGCTTCCGTCAAATGCGGCGCCAAGATACATATTATATTTGCCCGGGGCCTTTCCGATAAATCCGATCTCACCAAGCGCATGGCGTGCACAGCCGTTCGGGCATCCTGTCATGCGAATGGTGATTTCCTGATCACGAAGGCCGTTTTCGTCAATAATCTCTTCAACCTTATCTAAAAGGGTCGGCAAATAACGTTCTGCTTCAGCCATCGCCAATCCGCAGGTCGGAAGAGCGACGCACGCCATAGAGCTGCGGCGGAGCGCTGAATGTTGCTTGCCGTCAGTGAGTCCGTATCGCTCGATTAACGCACTAATTTCATCTTTTTTATCGCTTGAAACGTTCGCAATAATCAAGTTCTGATTGGAAGTCAGACGAAACTCGCCTGTATGAACCTTCGCGATTTCCCGCAAGCCTGTCATCAGTTTATAATCATCGTAATCCGTTATACGGCCGCCTTCGACAAACAGTGTAAAATGCCATTTATCCTCAATGCCTTCCACCCAGCCGTAACGGTCGCCGTTATGGTCGAAGTGATACGGCTTCGCTTCTTCCAGGCTCCAGCCGAGACGGTTTTCCAATTCTTCTTTTACGGTTTCTAAACCGAGGCGGTCAACCGTGTATTTGAACCGCGCATTTTTGCGGACAGAACGGTTTCCGTAATCACGCTGAATCGTAATCGTTTTTTCAGCAACGTCATACATTCGCTCAGGACGGCAGAACCCAATCACCTTGGCTAATTGCGGATATGTCGCTGTGTCGCCGTGCGTCATTCCCATACCGCCGCCGATCGCCACGTTAAAACCAATCAGTTTGCCATCTTCAACAATCGCAATGAATCCAAGATCTTGTGAAAAGACGTCAATATCATTAGACGGCGGAACTGCAATACCGATTTTAAATTTCCGCGGCAGATAGAGCGGTCCGTACATTGGCTCGACTTCTTCCTCAGGCGTGCCGGCCACTCTTTCCTCATCAAGCCAAATTTCATGATATGCTCTCGTCCGCGGCAGCAGATCATCACTTAATTTTTTAGACCACTCGTATACCTCAGAGTGGATTTCAGACTGATAAGGATTCGATGCGCACATGACGTTGCGGTTTACGTCTCCGCAGGCTGCGATCGTATCCAAAAGAGCTGAGTGGATCGCCTGAATGGTTTTTTTCATGTTCCATTTCAGAATCCCGTGCATTTGGAACGTTTCACGTGTCGTCAGTTTTAATGTGCCGTTCCCGTATTTCTGAGAAAGGTCATCCATGACAAGCCATTGCTCAGGCGTTGAAACGCCTCCTGGCATCCGCACCCGCAGCATAAACTGATATGCAGGCTCAAGCTTTTGCTTTTGGCGTTCATTGCGAAGGTCACGGTCATCCTGCAAATAACTGCCGTGGTGTTTCATCAGGCGGTTGTCATCATCCGGAATTCCGGCACTGATCCGATCCAGCATGACTTCTTTCAGTGTGCCGCGCAAATAATCACTTTCTTTTTTAATGCGTTCGACATCACTTGGAGAGCCGTCCGGTGCTTTTAAGATTTTGGTCACCATGTTGAAAAACTCCTTTCAAGTCAAATCAGTATACATCACGCTGATAGCGTTTCTGCTGCTGCATGTCGGCAAGATAAGTTTCCGCTTCATCGCGGCTCATATTGCCTTCTTTCTCGATAATATCAAGCAATGTGTTATGGACGTCATGCGCCATGTGCTTTTCATCGCCGCAAATGTAAACAGCCGCGCCTTCTTGAAGCCATTCGAACAATTCTGCGCTCTGTTCAAGCATGCGGTGTTGCACATATACTTTTTCTTCCGTATCACGCGAGAACGCCACATCCATTTTTGTCAGCACACCGTCTTTGAGCCAATTTTGCCACTCTGTCTGGTAAAGGAAATCTGTCACAAAGTGCTGATCGCCAAAGAACATCCATGCTTTCCCTTCCGCTCCCGTCTCCTCACGCTCCTGCATAAAGGAACGGAACGGAGCGACGCCCGTCCCAGGGCCGACCATGATAATCGGTGTTTCAGGGTCTTTCGGAAGCTTAAAGTTTTGATTATGCTGGACATAAACCGGCAGTGTATCTCCCGGCTGCAGACGCTCCGCGCATAAAATCGAGCAGACGCCTTTTCGTTCACGGCCGTGTGCATCGTAGCGGACTGCGCCGATCGTTAAATGCACTTCATCCGAATTTGCGGATAAACTGCTCGCAATCGAATAGAGACGGGCCGGCATTTTTCGCAGAATTGAAACAAACTCCTGCGCCGATACACTGAACGGGCCATAATCACGAACGAGATCAAGCAAATCGCGCCCTTCAAGATACGCTTTTACCCGATCCTCATTTCCCGGGGCTAAAAGCTCTCTAAGCTCATCGCTTCCAGACAGCTGGGCTGCCTGTTCAAGAAGCGGTTTTGTGAGAACGGTAATCTCATAGTGAGAAATCAGCGCTTCTTTCAGCGGGCGGACATCACCTTGCTTATTAAGCGTCACAATTTCTTCCGGGTCCCAATTCATTTCCTTAAGCAGCAGCTCGACAAGCTCCGGATCGTTTTCCGGATAGACGCCGAGGCTGTCACCAGGCTCATAAGTCAGGCCAGATCCTTCAAGAGACAGCTCCACATGGCGTGTTTCTTTATTTGATCCGCGGCCGTTCAAATTTAAATTTTCTAACACTTCAGCCCGAAACGGGTTTGTTCTGGAATACGAAGACTCACCGGTTTGAGGCGCTTCTGCCGGCGCAGGCGCGGCACTTCCGCCCTCAGCTTCACTTAAGCCATCAAAAACGCTTTCCAGCCATTCGGCTGCCGGCTCATCATAGTCAAGATCGCAATCAACGCGCGGAGAAATCCGTTTTCCGCCGAGTTCTTCTAAGCGCTGATCAAATTCTTTCCCTGTCTGGCAGAAAAATTCGTACGAGCTATCACCAAGCGCCAAAACAGAAAAACGAAGATCTTCAAGCTTAGGCGCCCGTCTACCATGCAGAAATTCATGAAACGACAGCGCGTTATCTGGCGGATCGCCTTCACCGTGCGTACTGACGACGATCAAAAGATTGTTTACTTTCTTCAGCTGATTCGGCTTAAAATCGCTCATGGATGAGACGGTTACTCGAAAACCGCGCTGCTCAAGCTGCTTGCCGGCATTTTCTGCAAGCCCCTGTGCGTTTCCCGTCTGTGAACCGTAAAGAACGGTCACTTCTTTTGAAACGGCTGGTGCCGCCGCTTCTGCAGAAACAGCAGCCGCCGGCGCCCCCGCTGTTTCTTGGGCGGAAACAGATTGCGCGGATAAATATCCGCTCAGCCAGATTTTCTGAGATTCGGTCAAGGTTGGCAGAAGGCGGTTAAGGAGCTCTGCCTGCTCCTGATTAAACGGACTGTTCATTACCTGAAGTTGCAACGTATCCACCTCACAAAGTTATAAACTGATCGAAAATTGCATCTAATTGAACTTTACCGGAATACTAGGCTTAAGTAAAATAGATTTACATGATGATAACTATTAAGAATCCTAATGATAAAACGGTTATGTTTCATTTAAATAGAAAAAAGAGAAGGATTCCCTTCTCTTCATTCAGCACTCTGATATAAGTGAGGCGGCACAACTGTTACAAACGGACTGGCTTCACCTGTATAAAATACCGTCAGCATATGCATTGCTCGGGTACAGGCAGTATATAACAGCCTGCGGTCGTGCTCTGTATGATAATGTTCTTCTGATGCATCATAGACAAGCACTGCGTCAAACTCAATTCCCTTCGCTAAATACACTGGAATGACACAAACTCCCTTTTGGAATGTTTGATTTTCTTTATGAATCAGACGAACATCTATATATTCGCTCATGTGAGCGTGCGCCTGTATGCATTGCTGCGCAGTCTTGCAAATGACGGCTATCGTTTCGTGCCCTTGCTTCTTAAGCCGGTCAATTTCTTTCGTGAGTTTTTGACAAAGGTCCTCACGTCCTTCGGTTTTGAAAATGAGAGGTATTTCCCCGTTCCTGTTAAAAGGCTCAATATCCGCTCCGTCCTGAAGCATCGCTTTTGTTAACTCGACAATCTGCCTTGTCGATCTGTACGTTCTCTTTAAACGAACATATTCAGCCGGCTCACCTTCAAAGCACGCATCCATACGCTTTACGCCATGTATGGCATGGGCGTAAATGGACTGATTGATATCACCGAGCACCGTCATGCTGGCAGACGGAAAAATGCTTCTCATGTAAGTCATCTGAAACGGTGAATAGTCCTGAGCTTCGTCGATAAAAAGATGTTTGATCTTCGTATTTTTCTTTCTGCCTTCAATCAGATCCTGCATATAAAGAAACGGTGCCGCGTCCTCATAGAGCAATTTATTTTCCGCAAATGCCAATCGGGTCAGCTCTCCTATCATTGCCGTCTCCTCATGCTGAAATTTCCCTCCCCAGCCAGAAAACAATTGCAGATACAACTGTGTAACATCAAGAAATGCAAGGAGTCTGACCGCCTGTTTGAGCGGTTTGAAGGCCTTTTTCACAATGATGGCGGCAAGGAGCTGCTGCTCTCTTTGATAATCGTTAAATGTGCTCTCACTGAACTGTTTCCTTTCCTGCAGTTTTTTGTATACGTCCAAGTAATCCTCTTTGTCGAGCAGCTCAGCTTCCTGAACGACCCAATCCTTACGCCGTTCCTTTTTCTCAAGCTTGTTCAGCTCACTCAGCAGCCACCTCGCCGTTTGCTCCATCCGGTTTGGAATGGACTGGCCTTGATCCAGTGAGTAAAAATAGGATTGAATCTGTTCCTTATTGATCAGTTTTTGTCCGCGGAAGATGATGTTTTTAAAGATCATCCCTTCAGAGGACAGTTGGCTGACGTATTCATCAATGAATTGCTGAAAAGATAAGCCTGCCTTCCATGTGATTGCCGAAAGTCTTGAAGGAAAATCGCCATCCTTTTTTTCGGTCAGGCAATATTCGAGCTGATCAAAGGGGCTTTCACATTGAAACTTGCGGCCAAGCCGATGCTCAATATATTCCTGAAACGTCGCCTGCTCCATATTCTCTTCTCCTAATTCAGGCAAAACAGAGGAGACATAGCTGTTAAATAAGAAGTTAGGAGAAAATAAAACGATTTGTCCGGCATCAATGACGCCGCGGTGCCTGTATAACAAATAAGCGACACGCTGAAGCGCTGCCGATGTTTTTCCGCTCCCGGCCGCTCCCTGTACGATCAGAAATTTGCTTTTTTCATTACGGATAATCTGATTTTGTTCTTTCTGAATCGTGGACACGATGTTTTTCATTTGGGTATCAGACTGATGGCTTAATACCTCTTGCAGCATTTCATCGCCAATCGTCATATCAGTGTTAAACATCGCCTTAAGAGTGCCGTTTTTGATGATAAACTGGCGTTTCAGCACCATTTCCCCTTCTATCGTTTCGCCGGGCACTTCATAATCCGCTTTTCCTGGGGAATAATTGTAGTACATACTTGATATTGGCGCCCTCCAGTCATAGATCAGAAATTGTTCCTCCTTCTCATCCATACAAGAAGCTAAACCGATATAAATTCGCTCTGCCTGCTCCTCGCCGTTTTCAATGAAATCAATCCGGCCGAAATAAGGCGATGCTTTTAATTGATGAATTCGTTTGAGCTGCTGATCCATACGCCGATGATTCCGTTCCCGATCAGACAGTAGCTCTGCCTGCTGCTTAATGCTTGCCATCGTTTCAACCGCTTCATGGGCATCATCAAGATTAACCGTAACATCCTCCCAAAAGCTTTTTCTTAATCCGATAATGTCATGCTTTAACCCGCCTGCAGACGTTTCGAGAAACCGCTCTTTTTTGCCGAGCTCCTGCAGCACCTCATCTATTCTTGACTGCTCTTCCTTCCATTCCTTATCCTGCTGATTCATGAACGGCACCTCCAGAAAATAGTTGACAAACACAGATGAAATACTGTAAAATATAATTGGATACATATAATCAATATATGATTGAAGCTGGCAAATACAATTTATCTTAGCACATTCACCCAATCTCAATCAAGGTTTGGGTTATTTATATGCAAAAAAACCGATTTCAATTTGAAATCGGTTTTTTTGCTGTTAGTTATCTAAACGAAAAGAACGGTTTGGCAGCTTCCAATTAAACATATAAGAACAAACGCGGCAAACTACGAGCACGAAAAACAGAACGTACAAGCCAAATGAGTTTCCCAGCCAGCCCAAGCCGACGATTAAACCGCCGAGAGCCGCCCAGACTGCATAAATTTCTGCTTTCAGCACAAGCGGCTTGCGTCCGGCAAGAAGATCACGGATGATTCCGCCGCCGCTTCCCGTCAGCACCGCAGCGACGATGACGGCACTAAGCGGATGGCCCATTTTGACGGCATACAGTGCGCCTTGGATGGCGAAGGCTGCGAGACCGATCGCATCTGATAAATTGCCCCACTTGTTCCAATGCTTCAGCAGCAGTTTCGGGAACAGAAATACAATCGTAATGGATAAGAGCGCAATTTGAAAGTACGCCCCCTGCTCCCATAATGCTGACACCGGAACACCGATCAGCAAATTGCGGATCGCTCCGCCTCCAAAAGCTGTGACAATCCCTAATATATAAACTCCTAAAATATCATATTCCTCTTCCATCGCAACAATTGCGCCGCTGACTGCAAACGCAATGATGCCAATCACACTGAGCAGCTCCCAAGCCATTCTGATGACTCCCTTTATGTTTGTTAAATTTTCTGACGACCTCTAGATTTTATAATCGCTCAAGCGTAAAATCAATAACATTTTCACGATAAAAAAAGATAAATTTAGAGGGAATACCGCTAATGCTGATGGATATAAGTTTTCGAGATGAGAAAAAGCGCCCGGCATACGCGGGCGCTTTTTTGTTATTCAGATTTTTCGCCTTTCAGCAGACACATAAAAATAATAATCAGGATAAAAGCAATCAGGGCCAGGAATGGAATGGTAATAAAACCAAACCAGTTAATATATTGGCCTGAGCACGGCACGCCGCTTACACACGGCTTAATGCCTGAAAAGCCGGGCACTTTTTGCTCTAAGTAGTGCATGATCGAAATAAACGCCCCGATAATCGCCATCGGAAGCACATATTTTTTCACGCGTGTGTCCCCTTGAAAGGTGGCGATGCCCAAAAGCAGGACGAGCGGATACATGAGGATACGCTGGTACCAGCACAGTTCACAGGGGATGAACTTTCTGATTTCACTGAAATACAGGCTGCCAAGCATAGCGACAAGAGCCACAACCCAGGAAGCATATAAACATACAATTCTATTTTTCATATGATTACTTCCCTTTCAGCTCTTTCTCTATCGTTTCTTTGATTTCATCATAATCCATAAATTTGTTAATTACTTTATCATTTACGTAAATCGTCGGTGTTGCCTGTATATTCATTTTTTGATTAAGCTCAGAATCCTTTTCCACTTGAGAAGCGAATGTTTCCTTATCAAGATTGTCCTTGAGCGTCTCAGGTTTTATCTTTGTGGTGCTTTTTGCTAGATCACCGAGAACGGCTGGAGTCACCCATTCCTGTTCTGTGTCCGGCTGTTTTTCGAACAGCTTTTCATGGAATGCCCAGAAAGAATCAGGATCTTCTTTCCAGACTTCTTCTGATGCAAGAGCCGCTAATCTTGAACCTTTTCCATGGAACATGACGTTCACGAATGAAAATTTCACATCGCCCTTATCAATAAAGTCTTTTTGTATTTTTGGAAAGATGTCACTGTTAAACACCTTGCAAGATGGACATTTGTAATCTCCGAATTCTACTACAGTTACCGGTGCATCATCCTTGCCAAGCACAGGCTGGCCTTTGATAGACGGCTGTCCGGAAACCGCTTCATTGCCTTGTTCCGTTTTGTTATTAAAGATGACAATGGCTGCTAGTAAGACAACAACCACAACCGTAAGGATGACCGCGAATTTCGCAGAAGACTGCTGTTTCTTTTTCACTCCGACACCTCATCGTTTTAAAATTAAAAAAAGAAGCGGATCGCAATAGACCCACTTCTTTATTTTAACAAGACAAGTGCCTATAAGAAAACCCCGAAAAAATGAATTCTCTCCGACAATTTATCCGTTTTTGAGACGCATGACGCGCATCGCGTTTGCCACAGCGAGCAGTGTAACGCCGACATCTGAGAAAACCGCTTCCCACATGGTTGCAATTCCAAATGCTCCAAGAATGAGAAAGATCGCTTTCACACCTAAAGCAAAGCCGATGTTTTGCCACACGATTCGGCGTGTCCGTTTCGCAATCCGAATTGCTTCCGTTATTTTTGACGGCTGATCTGTCATCAGTACGACGTCTGCGGCTTCTACCGCGGCGTCTGAGCCAAGGCCGCCCATGGCCGCTCCGATATCTGCGCGCGCAAGCACCGGCGTATCATTGATGCCGTCACCAACAAAAATGAGTTTTTCATTTGGCGAAAGCTTGGCTTCTAATGCTTCGACCCGCGCAACTTTATCCTGCGGCAGCAGCTCTGCATATACCTCGTCGATGCCAAGCTGTTTTCCGACGGCTTCTCCCGTTTGTTTCGAATCACCTGTCAGCATAACTGTCTGTTTGATTCCAAACGATTTCAGATCAGCAATCGCCTGTGCTGCATCTTCTTTTACTTCATCCGCTATGATGATTGCTCCGGCATACCGTTGATCAACAGCAATGTGTACGATTGTTCCGGCATTTAAAACCGGGACACCCTCAATCTGTTCTCTTTCCATGAGCTTTTTATTTCCAGCAAGGATCTCTGTTCCGTTTACTTTTGCAAAAATGCCGTGGCCGGATATTTCCTCATATGACTCTATCGCGTCAGAGGAGAGCATTTTCCCGTAAGCTTTTCGCACAGATTCGGCAATCGGATGCTGGGAATGAAGTTCAGCATATGCCGCCGCTTCAAGTAAACTTTCCTTTGTAAATCCTTCAGCAGGTTTGATTTCTGTCACTTCAAAGCTGCCTTTTGTTAATGTTCCTGTTTTATCAAACACCGCGTATTTGACTTGATTCAAGGCTTCTAAATAATTGCTTCCCTTCACAAGCACTCCGGCCTTTGAGGCTGCTCCGATTCCGCCGAAGAAACCGAGCGGAATAGAGACAACAAGCGCACATGGACAAGAAATCACTAAGAAAATAAGTGCACGGTACACCCAATCCGAAAGTGCGGCGCCAGGAAGAACCAGCGGCGGGACAAAGGCCAGCAATACCGCGATGATCACAACAGCAGGTGTATAATACTTGGCAAACTTCGTGATAAAGTTTTCTGTCCGGGCTTTACGGCTGCTCGCATTCTGAACCAAGTCTAATATTTTTGATACTGCAGACTCCTGGTAGCCCTTTGTGACTTCAATATGCAGAACGCCGTTTTGATTAATGAAGCCTGACATCACATCTTGTCCTTCTGCAGCTTTTCTCGGAACGGACTCACCTGTCAAAGCAGACGTATCAACCATCGCTAATCCCTGCACGACCTTACCGTCAAGGGGTATGCTTTCTCCCGGATTGACCACAATGATGTCTCCTATCTGTACGTCCTCCGGAGAAACCAGTTCGATGCCGTTCTCTGTTTTGACATTGGCGTAATCAGGCCGGATGTCCATTAACGCACTGATTGATTTTCTGGACCGGCTGACCGCGGCTCCTTGAAAAAGCTCACCAATTTGGTAAAACAGCATAACTGCGACGCCTTCAGGGTATTGCTGAATCAGAAAAGCGCCGATTGTGGCAAGAGCCATTAAGAAATGCTCATCAAACACCTGACCGCGAGTGATGTTTTTAACTGCACGGATGATAATGTCACCGCCGATGATCAAATAGGCAGCGAGGAAAAGGAAAAATTCAATTGTTCCGGAATGAACCAAATATGCCGCTGCCCCGAGAATGACAGCCGCCGCCATTCTGATCAGCATATTGATCATTCGATGACGATAGCCGTCATCAGCTGATTTCTTTTTATGTTTTTGACGAACCGTTACATGCGGATCGATTGATTTTACTTTTTTCTCTACTTTATTGGTGACCCATTGCTCTTCTTTCCCATCGGCTGAGACAGTTAAGGTGCTTGCCGCAAAATTTACCGCGCATCCGTCAATGCCTTTTATGCCTTTGACTCCATTTTCGATTTTTTGAGCACAATTGCTGCAATCCAAACCGTCCAGAACGTATTCCTGTTTCACTAGTCTCACCTTACCTTCCGATTTAGGGTTCCCTCTTCAAAACGTATCAATGAGTGTTGGTATTGGATTTTTATATATGAGCATATACTCATATATTGGTTACATCTATTATATGTCGTTTTCCAAGAAAGTGTCAATGTAAAACAAAAACCGGCATATAGCCGGTTTTTATTTTACTTTCTGCAGACGCAGCGCATTCAGAACAACGGAAACGGAACTGAACGCCATTGCTGCACCCGCTATCCATGGCGCTAAAAATCCGAGCGCCGCGATGGGGATGCCGAGGCTGTTATAGCCAAGCGCCCAGAATAAGTTTTGTTTAATGTTTTTCATTGTCAGTCTGCTCATGCGAATTGCGTCGGCAATGCTGTTCAGGTCGCCGCGAATCAACGTAATGTCTGCTGTTTCCATAGCAATGTCCGTGCCTGTTCCAATCGCCATGCCGATATCGGCTGTGGCAAGCGCCGGCGTATCGTTAATTCCATCGCCTACCATGGCCGTCTGCCGACCTTCTTTTTGCAGGCGGGAAATTTCTGCTGCCTTTTGTTCAGGAAGGACTTCCGCTATGACACTCGTAATCCCCGCTTCCCTGGCGATGGCTTCAGCGGTTCTGCGGTTGTCTCCTGTCATCATGATGACATCCAGGCCCAACTCTTTCAGACGGGCTACTGCCGCCCGTGACGTGTCTTTTATCGTATCGGCAACCGCTACAAGGCCCGCGGCTTCACCATCAATGGATACAAGCATAACTGTTTTCCCTTCTGCCTCAAGTTCTTCCATTTGGGCAAGAAGGGCTCCATGCTCAACCTGTTCGCTCTCCATTAACTTTCTTGTGCCGACGAGAATGGTTTTTCCTCCGGCTTCAGCCAAAATGCCTGAGCCGATTTTTGCTTCAAAGCGGGTCAGATTCGGTATCTCAAGCCCTTTTTCTTTCACACCTGCTACAATCGCTTCACCGAGCGGGTGCTCTGATCCCATTTCAGCTGCCGCCGCAAATTGAAGCAGATCAGTTTCTTCAAAACGGCCGAACGGAATGGCATCTGTCAGTCGCGGCTTCCCGTTTGTCACAGTTCCGGTTTTATCGAGAACAATCGTATCGAGACGATGTGTTTTTTCTAAATGCTCGCCGCCCTTAAAGAGAATCCCAAATTCAGCAGCGCGCCCAGATCCAGCCATAATGCTCGTCGGAGTGGCAAGGCCCAGGGCGCACGGGCAGGCAATGACGAGAACTGCAATAAACTTACTGATCGCTTCGGAAAAATCGCCGGGAGCCGCCCAAAGATACCAAATGATGAAAGTGAGAACGGCAACCCCCAAAACGATGGGTACAAAAATACCGGAAATCTGATCAGCGAGACGCTGAATCGGCGCTTTTGATCCTTGTGCTTCCTCGACAATTTTGATGATATGAGAAAGTGCCGTATCCTTTCCAACGTTGACAGCTTTGATTTTCAGGAAGCCGTTTGCGTTGACGGTTGCACCTGTCACGCTATCACCTGGATTTTTGTCAACAGGAAGGCTTTCTCCTGTAATCATCGATTCATCTACTGCCGAGCGGCCTTCAACTACTTCTCCGTCGACAGGAATTCGTTCGCCCGGTTTGACGTAAACAATGTCATTGACAAGCACTTCATCTATTGGAATGATTTTCTCCTGTCCGTCTCTTACGACAGTTGCTGTTTTGGCTTTAAGCTTCATCAACTTTTTAATGGCATCTGAAGAACGGCCCTTTGCTTTTGTTTCAAACAGCTTGCCTAATAAAATCAACGTCAGCAAAATTGCGCTTGTTTCATAGTAAAGACCGTCTGTATGCCCATGGGAACCGACGCTTCGAATCGTAAGATAAAGACTGTAAGCGTAAGCAGCCGACGTTCCGAGCGCGACCAATACATCCATATTGGCGCTCTTATTTCTGAGCGCCTTATACGCCCCCGCATAAAACGGCCAGCCGATCAGAAACTGGACTGGTGTCGCCAGCGCAAACTGCATCCACGGATTGAGGAAAATATCCGGCACCCAAATGAACGATGTAAACGTAAAATGGCTCACCATCGCCCAAAGCAATGGGAATGACAGAACCGCTGAAAAGATCAGTCTCGCCGTTTGCTTCCGTTCTTCTTTCTTTTTAGAAGCTGTCGCTTCACGCTCCTCATCGCCCTTGGGCTGAAGCTTATATCCCAGCTTATCTACCACTTCTTTCAAATCGGTGACAGACGTTTCTTTTGGATTGTACTCGATTGTAACGGTTTCTAGAGCGAAGTTTACAGGAGCATTTGTGACGCCTTCTATTTTGTTAAGCCGCTTTTCAATCCGATTGGCGCAGGCCGCACAGGTCATGCCCTCAATATCGAATTCAGCTTTTTCTGTTATGACGTGATAGCCCAGCTTTTCAATTTTTTCCTGAATCGCTGCCGCCCCTGTTTCAGCAGGATCGAAGGTGACATTTGACGTTTCGGTTGCCAGATTGACATTGGCATCTGTGACACCCGGCATCCGCTTGAGTCCTTTTTCAATTCTGGATGCACATGCCGCACAGGTCATCCCAGATACCCTCATCGCGATTTCCTTTTGTTCACTCAACATACTCACTCCTTTATATACACCCGGGGGGTATATAAAAATGAAAGAAATATCGCGCCTCCATAAAGGCGCGATACCTTGAATCATTCGGCTACATCATAGCCCTGATCTTCTATCGCATCCGCAATATCTTTGACTGATACTTTGTCAGCATCAAACGAAACATCGACTTTTCCTGCTTCCAGATTGACATGGACAGCATTGACGCCGTCCAGTTCTCCTACGCTTGATTCCACTGCTTTAACGCAGTGCTGACAAGACATTCCTTCAACTTGCAATGTTTTTTGTTCCATATGAATTCCTCCTGTTTGTTCTTTCTGTTTTCATCCTACCATACCCCCGTAGGGTATTACAATAAAAAAAGACTTTATGATTTAGTGAACTTTTTAAATACGTCCAAAAGCTCAGAAATGGCCTGTTCTCCGTCTCCGCTTTTGATGGCATCTGCTACACAATGATGGGCATGATCCTCAAGCAATTGAAGCGCCACATTTTTCATTGCCGCCTGAACAGCTGAAATCTGCACAAGAATATCTACACAATATCTATCGTTTTCCACCATATTTTGAATCCCTCTGACTTGGCCCTCTATCCGCTTCAGCCGGTTTGTGATTTGATCCTTTTCTTTCGAGCTTTTATGGTTTAATGCTTTATGTTCGTTATGCTTCTCCATGCGTACACCTCTGTTCCTTATATTAATTCCCATTATACTGATTGTCCAAACTGTTGTCTAAGCATGCCGCGGCAAAAATAAATCAGTTAGGTTTTACCATTTGTTCAGGAGGGTATATACTTCTTGTGAAAACGCTTTTAAAGGGGAGAAGAAAAGTGGATACGATAAAGGTTGGGATATTAGGATACGGACTTTCTGGTTCTGTTTTTCACGCACCGCTGCTTGCTGTTCTGGATGAGTATTACGTCAGCAAGGTCATGACATCGCGGACAGAAGAAGTGAAACGGGATTTTCCGAATGCTGAAGTTGTGCATGAGCTTGAGGAAATAACAAATGACCCAGCCATTGAGCTTGTCATTGTCACCACCCCGAGCGACCTTCATTACGAGCATGCTATGGCATGCATTCAGGCTGGAAAACATGTTGTAATGGAAAAACCGATGACAGCGACGGCCGAAGAGGGGGAGAAGTTAAAGAAGGCTGCTGATGAAAAAGGTGTATTGTTAAGCGTATATCATAACCGACGTTGGGATAACGACTTTTTAACGATTAAAAAGCTGATCGCTGACGGATCCCTTGAAAATATCAATACATATCAAGTCTCCTATGACCGCTACAGACCTGAGGTTCAAGCACGGTGGCGGGATAAAGAAGGCGCTGCCACTGGTACACTGTATGATCTCGGCTCCCACGTCATAGACCAAGCCCTGCATTTGTTCGGGATGCCTAAAGCCGTTACTGCAAACGTGATGGCCCAGCGTGAAAATGCGGAAACGGTTGACTATTTTCACTTGACTCTAGATTACGGCAAGCTCCAAGCCATTCTATACGGAGGATCGATCGTTCCGGCAAACGGCCCTCGTTATCAAATCCATGGACAGCATTCTAGCTTTATAAAATACGGAATCGACGGACAGGAAGACGCACTCAGAGCGGGAAAAAAACCGGAGGATGACAGCTGGGGTGCGGATGATCCGGAGTATTACGGACAGCTGACAACCGTTCATGGCACGGACAAAAAAACAGAAACCATCCCATCAGTAAATGGTTCCTACCTTACCTATTACCGCAAAATAGCGGAAAGCATACGGGAAGGCGCAGCGCTGCCCGTCACCGCTGAGGAAGGAATTGATGTCATCCGCATCATTGAAGCCGCAATGAAAAGCAGTGAAGAGAAACGTACCATTATACTGGAGCACTAAATAAAAGCCTCCCCATTTCTCAAGGGAGGCTTTTTCATTAAAATGTTTTTCCTGCTTCTTTCGCACGCGCAATCGCGTCTTCTTTAATTTGCTGTGCTTTATCAGGCTCCGCATTATGACCCTCTACAAAAATGCCATCGAAGGATGGTACACCGAAGAAGTTCATCATGATGCCGATGTAGCGGTGGCCCATTTCCATTTCAGCCGCAGGACCCTCTGAATAGTAACCGCCTCGTGCTTGGATATGAATCGCTTTTTTATCAGTTAACAATCCGATAGGGCCTTGTTCAGTGTATTTGAATGATTTTCCTGCAACTGCAACAGAATCAAGATACGCTTTCATTACTGGCGGGAATGAGAAGTTCCATAAAGGAGTAACGAATACGTACTTATCAGCAGATGCAAATTGGTCGCTAAGCTCTCCCAGACGGCCGACTTTTGCTTTTTCGCTATCAGAAAGCTCTTCAAAGCCTGTGCCTGATTGAAGCTTGCCCCAGCCGCTGAATACATCCGCGTCAATGTGCGGGATGTTTTCTTTGTACAAATCGATATGTACAACTTCATCATTAGGGTTCGCTTCTTTGTAAGATTCGATGAATGCTTTACCTGTTGCCATACTGTAAGAAGTTGCTTCATCATGTGGGTGAGCAGTGATATACAATACTTTTGCCATTTTAACCAGCCCTTTCGTTTTTAAAAATTACACATCAATTATTATCATACAGATGCACTGCCAATATTCTTTCTCTCTTATGCTTTATTATAGAGACAATAAAAATTACTTTCAAGTAAAATATCTCGAATTAAAGATTATTTAACTCTTCCAAACTGTTCACTTTTCAAAAGCTGTCCGCAAGCCGGAATACAGTGCGGAGAGCTCTTTGCTGATCCTCGGGTAGTAAGGAACATGCGGTACTTGTATGTTCGCCGGCATCCTTTTCATCAAAGCGGATTGCTCAGCCTGTTCAAAAAATGCCCTTAGCTGCTTCATCTCTTCTTCAGAAAACGGAGCAGGCGGTCGATGATGGGCTTGGGCCGAGAGCAAATAATACCCTAAGTGCTGAGCACCGGAAATGGCAGGCCATAGCGCATCCGCATGAGTATTGGGAAATTCCCCAAGCGCCTTGTCATACGCATCCCGAAGCTTGACTAGGCTCACCCTTAACCGGTGTTCGTCTGCTTTCTGCCCGGTTAACAGCTTCTCCATAAACTGCCCTTCCGCCCGGATCACGTCTCGCATCAGTTCAGGCAGCCGCTTCGTTGAAAACCGCCTCCACAAGAGCATCGTTCCCAATAGTCCGATCACACTGCCGACAGCTACATCCGTCAGCCTCGCTATCATAAAATAACCGACGTCCGCGCCGCCATGCATGCTTTCTGTGATGACAAGCGCATTTGCGGTCAAAAAAGGAACGGCCAGCGCATAATTGCGGACAATCAGCATCTCAAGAAGACATTGCAGCGCTGCAATACATAACGCAATATAAACACCGCCCGGCTTAACAAACAGGATTGCGCCTGCCAGCCCCACACCGATCACAGTTCCTGCCGAACGCTGAATGGCCCTGTGAAGCGTAAAGACAACAGTAGTGCCAAGCATGACCGCTGCTGCCGAAACCGGAATCCAATAGGAGCGTGCAAAACCGAATGTGAGGGCAAACATATCGGCGGCAAACAGCACAATCCCGTACTTTAACGACCGTATCAAGACGGGAGACTGCCAGTCAAAGGCATTTCTCAGAAAGTAGAAAGAGGCTGGCAGGCGGCTCGGTTCCTCGTCCAGCTGCTTATCAAACCGCCCTAAAGCGATATGCAAAGCATCATTGATTTCTCCAAACAGCTTCCGGCTTGGCTCTGATTCATTCTCGTTAATCTGAAATGCACTGGAAACACGGGCATGCCCAAGCATATCTCCGGTTTGGCGGAGTGCCCTTTCAATCTGTGCCTTCTCTCCGTCTGGCGTTTCAGCTGAAAAATGAATAATAGTAAGGAATATGTCGTCAGCCTTTTCGAGCAGACGGAAAAAACGTTCATCATGCTGCGATTTTTTCTTCCTGTTCCCCTTGCCGAGAACCGTTTGACGAGCTGTTCTGAGCATGAGCACCGTCTGATGCTGCGCGTTATGAAAGCCTGACGTCCCGACGGCCGAAAGACATGCTGCCAGCTGATGATATGTTTTTTGCAGAACAGCCTCCTCCGGTCCATGTTTGCTCCATAACCAGCCGATTAAGGCGATGCCCATGGCGAAAATGCCGCCGAGAAACGTCAATCCCGCTCTGAACAGCGCTTGTGAAGGATCGGCCGGCAGCCCGGAGCTGACTAAAAAAGAAAGAACAAAAAACATCGGCGCAGGGCCTTGTATACCGAGCGCGCTAAAGATAAACATCACCGCTGCACCGATCAGCCCCAGGACAGCCGCCATCATCCAAACCGTACCGGACAAAAGTGTGCCTAATCCAAATGAAAGAGCGATCCCAATGGAAACTAAGAGCAGCTTCAAAGCGCGCTTTTTATACGATTCACCGCCCGCATATAAATAAACAAAGCCCCCGATGCTTGCAGTTAAACCGTAATCCGTGTGCCCCGCCAATGCGCCGATCAGCACAGGAAACCCCGAGGCGACGCCTGATCCGATTGCCTTTTTCCATGGAAAGGGATGTGCATGAATGCGAAAGGCATCTTTCACAATGCTTGGCATGGTTCTTTGATTGTTCTCAGTAGTCTTGTTCATATGACAAAATCCTTTTCAATGAATATGTAGAACTCTTCCCGCTTATCCGCTATAGTATGTCCCAATAACGTTAAAAAAGCAGAGACCGTACCGTCTCTGCCTGTCTTACATCAATTTATTCGCAATATCCTGAATTGGCTTGATCCAGTTGCTGTACGTCAGCTCGGCTGCTTTTTTTCGATCCTTCTCCTTACATGCCTGAATGATTTGTTCATGCTCTTCAATCGAATTTTGCGGCGATTTGAAAAAAAGATATTCGAGCCGAAGAAAATGCATATGAAGAACAGATGTGAAATTCCGGATATATTCATTATCGGCCGCATCAATCATGACATCATGAAACGTTTTATCAAGCCCAAGCACTTCATAGATTTCATTTCGGTCAATAGCCGCCTCCATTTGCTGATTGATCGCCGCCATCTCCTCCAAGTGGGATGACTCAATGTTTTCGATAGCCAGTTCGGCAGCGGTGGATTGCAGAGCCGCCATTGGCGGATACACCTTGAAAACATCATTTTTTTCAATTTGTGAAATTCTTGTTTCTTTCCCCGGTGACATTTCAACAAAGCCTTGTACTGCCAATAATTGCAGAGCTTCTCTGACTGGCGTTCTGCTGACGCCAAGCGCTTTCGCTAACTCGTCATCATTGATTTTTTCTCCGGGAGCAAGAATGCCTTCCACGATCCATTTTTGAATTTGTTCCAATGCAATCGTTTTAGCTGTCTGCCTGACAGGCTTCGGGGTATTTGACGGGATTGGCATAAAAGCATCACCTCTGAATATTGGTTTGTTTTCTCAACGCCGCCGATTTGCCGGCATTCTTCTTTTGCGATAAAACAAAAATCATTGCCAAAATACACGCTGCCCCTGCCGCTTGATATAATCCAAAGGACACACCGAGCCACAGGATAGAGGATGCCACTGCCGCAACCGGCTCAGTGCACCCAAGCATGCTAGCTTCTTGCGGAAATAAATATTTCAAGCTTGTCAAATACATATAAAAACCCAATAGCGTTCCGAAAATGACAATAAAACCGACTGATACGTTCTCAGAGATCGTCCATCCCTGTACATCAACGTCCCATGGTGGATGAATAAAGCTCATGCCAATGCCTCCGATTAGCATTCCCCAGCCAATCACGAGAGCAGATCCCCATTTTTTCAAGAGAGGGCTGGAGTATAGCGTATAAAAGGCAAGAGCCGCAGCAGAAAGCAGGCCCCATATGACAGACAAAGGCGAGACGGTTAAATTATTAATACTTCCATTGGTCAGCAATAAAAAAGTGCCTCCCAAGGCCAGCACAAGTGCGCAAATATCTGCTAACTGAAAGGAATTCTTCCGAGTCACAAGCATAAACAGCACAATCATAACGGGTGCCAAGTACTGAAGAAGCGTAGCTACAGCTGCATTTCCGGTTCCGATTGAAGCTAAAAATGTATACTGAACGCCCAGCATGCCGGCAATCCCGAAAACAATCAGCTGGATAGCCGATTTTTTATCCTTCCATATCTCCCACACAGCACGTCTGTTTTTACCGGCAGATAGAATCATCAGCAGAAGCAGGCTAGATAAAAGCAAACGCACGGTGACAAGCCACTCCACCGACACATTACTTGTTTCAAACAAATGCTGGGCAACAGTTCCCGATAATCCCCAAAAAGCAGCTCCGACAATGACCATAAAAAATCCGTACATCCGTTGTTTTTGAGTCGCCAATGTACATCCTCCTGACAGGTAATATGCAATATATTACATATTATATCGTTTCACTTTTCTGAAAACAAAGGTTTCTTTACAAAAATAGTGACATAAAAAACCTCTCCCATTTGGGAGAAGTTAAAAGACACTGCGGACCAAACCGCCGTCCGCCCGAAGTGCTGCGCCATTGATCGCAGAGGAAAGCGGACTGCTTAAAAATGTAACGAAGTGGGCGATTTCTTCCGGCCGGATCAGTCTTTGAATGATGGATGTCGGCCGGTTTTCTTTCATAAAACGTGCCTCAGCTTCTTGAACCGTCAGGTTTTCATCAGGATACAGCGAATTCAGCATTGTTTCCACACCCTCTGTTAAGGTAGAACCCGGCATGACGGTGTTGACTGTGACATTTGTGCCGGTTGCCAGCTCCGCCAAACTGCGGGAAATGGACAGCTGCATCGTTTTTGTCGCACTGTAATGGGCCATTTCCTGTGACGGCATAATCGCCGCTTCACTGGCAATGAAAATCACACGCCCTTCTTTTTTCTCTATCATGTTGTGCAAATACTTGCGTGTCAGCCTTACTCCGCTCATAATGTTCACTTCAAAAAAACGAAACCATTCATCATCAGGAATATCAAAGTACTCCGCCGGTTCAAAAATTCCTAAATTGTTGACCAAAATATCAACCTCAGGGTATGCCTGAAACAGGTCATTGCAGCCTTCCTCTGTTCCCAAATCATATGCGGCCGGATAAAGGACCGCTTCAGAATATTGTGTTTTCAATTCATCTATCGTCTGATTCACTTTCTCTTCCCGGCGTCCGTTAATGATCACTGCCGCACCTTCTTCAGCTAACGAAGAGGCAATAGCTTTTCCGATCCCCGATGTCGACCCAGTCACCAATGCGGTTTTTCCTTGTAAATTCAGCTTCATTCTTCATCCCTCCGTTTTGTTTCCTCTTATTTATTGACAGAAATCTGATTGGTGAAACATCTGCTATGCAATCAGTATGAAACAACTGGGATTGAAATGGAAGTACGCACTTTTTGGTGCCTGTGATCTGGAGAAAAAATAAAGCAGAACCCCTTAGGAGGTTCTGCTTTATTGTCAGTATGTATGGAGACGGTGGGAGTCTATTACCTTGGTATGGTTATGTTTTAAAATCATTACAAAACGTTGATATATAAGTTTTTTCGGTATGGTGAAAATCCCGCTCTAAACTTTAATTTTATGATTTTGTTACCAAAGTGTTCCACAAACCAATACATCTTAGTCTCTACTTACATTATAACCCCATCTGAGGATTATTTACAGACTGTTTTTTCGCTCTTGTCCTGCCTTATACTGTTATACGCAAGTCTAAAAGTATAAGGGATGTGGCTATATGAATGACAAAAAAAATGTCTTAGATCCTGGTCCGTTTTTTCATGGTACTAAAGCAGAACTGAAAATTGGAGACCTGCTTGAACCGTTGTATTTGTCAAATTATCAGGATAAAAAATCTAACCATATCTATTTTACTGGAACATTAAACGCTGCTAAATGGGGTGCTGAATTAGCAAGATCTAATTCAAAAGAGAGAATTTATATTGTAGAACCATTAGGCGATTTTGAAAATGATCCGAATTTAACTGACAAAAAATTCCCTGGAAACCCAACACGTTCTTATAGATCTAAATCTCCTTTGAAAATAGTAGCTGAATTAGGTTCATGGGAAAGGCATTCCGATGAAGAAATAAATCATATGCTTACATCTTTAAAAAAGTTAAGTGAAGAAGGAAAAAATGTAATATACGATTGATTATCGCATTATTAAAACTCCAACTGAATGCCCAATTAAAGACTTAACTAATTTGTCATTATAAGCAAGATTTAAAAAAGTGCCTGGGCAAACCGAGATGTTTTCAGATCCGGGGTTGGGGGGAGTTTTTATGTTGGAGTTAAGAGGAAGAGTTCCCCTTACAGGTGGTGGACGGCGTCCATGGTCTTCAAGAAAAAGGGCATCCCTAAGGATGGCTTTTTTCTTTTTGGCAAAGCCAAACACAGGGAATAAGTTTGAGTTTGTTTCGGAATTTAGGATATTTGTGGTTACTCCTGATCACGGAGTGCCCAGTTATACGCACCAAATTTTTTGGAGCGTTTCATGATAAATCACCTACAGGGGCTGGCCTTTGATAAAAGGAGGCGTGTAGTAGTGCCGATGAGTGACTTTGAAACAGGGATGAGATATGTATTGGCTTTGAGTGCTTAGTGCTGACGGAATAAAGCTTCAATGTGAATGAGCCTATACTTGGCTCTTTTTTCTTTTATTAACACATCTGTTTCTTTTAGTGGAGGGACGTAACGTATTCTGCCACTATACACTTATGGTTCTACTGGTAAGAGAAACATCATTTCTTATACCATAGACATATTATGGATTGCTTAACTTTTATATAACTGTTGGAAACGTTTTTTCCGTCTGCGATAATAAAATAAGAGGTGAAATCAATGAATGGTATAGAATTTTTAGAGTCTGTGTCGCAACTGGGACAAATAATTTTATTGTTCTCCGGCTACGCCCTTTATTGGAAGTTAGGTAAAACAAAAAAAGAACGAAGACTTACAAAATATGAAACTTTTCTTAGGTTCTTTGTAATATTCGGCATATTTGCATGGGTACTTTCGTTTCTTGCTTTGCATTTATGGTAACAATCTTCTGTCGATATTTTACTGATTATGTCTATTTTTTAATTTTAAATTGAATTTTTCCCTTTTTGTTAAAAAACTGGAAAGGCAGGCTTTTTTCAGAAGTAACCAAACCATGTGCTCTGGCTCCGCAGCTTTTTAAATTTCCACCCCTTAATCTCACCGGTTAGGCTGTCAATAATGCTGATAATCAGCATTAAATCAGTGTATTTCCCTCCCTAAAACAAATAAACTCTCGCTAAATCCAACGTTTCAAAGTTAATAAGCACGTTCGTTTCCTCCCTTTCTTTTGATCACCTCATTAGAGGCAAAATAGAAACATCTCCGTGGGTGTTGGTTAACTTCCTAAATCTATGATAACCAGGCTGTAGCTGGATAAGTCTGCCGAAACAGGCGATAGAGCAATTAAAAGACATAAAAAAAGCGCTCATAAGACAGCGCCGATTAAATCAGATTATAGGGTTTTTGGTTCTTTTTAGCATAGCGACCAGTACAATTGACTGACTCTACGAAAAAACCGCAGTGCCCTCAAAAGCTTTGGAAGCCTTGATAGCACTGCGGTTTCAAAGTATGTATGGAGACGGTGGGAGTCGAACCCACGTCCAGAAACATCGATTACTTAAGCGTCTACGAGCGTAGCCTGCATATTTGTAGTTTCACTCATCTTCTTGCCTGCGGGCGGGCCTTCCGAGAGCTAGTCTGTTCATCTCTTCTTACGTTCTCAGACGGGAACGCAAGCGTAGCCTACTTGGATGTGCTCTTCACAGACACATAGGCAATGTCAGGAAGAGCTCGCTGCGCTTATTAGGCAGCTAATGCTACGTTTTGGTTAAAACTGTTAGTTTTGCCAGTTATATTTAAGTGCGTGTTTACGAGATCGCCTCTCGGCTCGCAGCTCAAGCTCGATCCATCCCTGTCGAATCCGTAACGTCCCCTTGTTATAAGGGAAATACGGGAGAAAATATCAAGCTCTCACTCAAACTGGCTATAGTCTTATTATAACACGATCACGTCTCTTTTCAATTGTCAAATCCTTCAAAAGATGCGTTATGGATCTGTTCGTGAACACAGTATAGCACAGGCCTGATTTTTGAATCAAGCACTATGCCTTTAGAAGCCTTTTTGACTGTCCCTGAATGCTCTTTCGATTTCACGCTTCGCGTCCTTGCGCTTCAGGTCTTCCCGTTTGTCATAGTTCTTCTTCCCTTTTCCAAGGCCGAGAAGCACTTTGGCGAAGCCGTTTTTCAAATACAGCTTCAGCGGAACGAGAGAATAGCCTTTTTCCTTTGTTAACCCGATCAGCTTATTAATCTCCTTGCGGTGCATTAACAGCTTTCTCGTCCGAAGCGGATCGTGGTTATAGCGGTTTCCCTGTTCATACGGGCTGACGTGCATATTGTGGAGAAACACTTCTCCCCGTTCGATTTTGGCGAAGGAATCCTTAAGGTTTACGCGGCCGGCACGAATCGATTTGATTTCAGTTCCTTGGAGAACGATGCCTGTTTCATAGGTTTCTTCTATAAAATAATCGTGATTGGCTTTCTTATTTTGAGATAATACTTTTCCTGACCCTTTTGGCATGCCAGAACCTCCTCTCTCTAAGGAAAAACTGTCCACCTTTTGCGATACCCTCTATTTTACCAAATGTCACGTGCCGCTACAATGAAAAGCTGTTTCCGAAAGAAAGCAAATAGAGCACTGCGGCCCTATTTGCTGGTTGAGCTGCTATTTCTTCTTTTTCCGTTTCTGTTTCGGTGCGTTTTGGAAGCCGCGTTTTTTCTTTTTCTTCTTCGGCTTAGTAAACCACTCACCTTTTTCCTCAGACGGAGCTGGAGAAACAGGTGTATTGGTGCTTTGGACGCGTTTTCTGGCAGGCTTTCCGCGTTTTCTGCTCCGGCTGCTGTCCAGTTCTCTCGGACGCCGCGGAGAGCCCTTCATGCCGACAATTTCAAAGTCGATGTTGCGCTCGTCTTTGTTGACATCGACGACCTTGACTGTGATTTCATCCCCGATACGGAAGACGTTGCCTGTCCGCTCACCGATCATCGCAAAATGCTGTTCGTCAAAGCGGTAGTAGTCATCCGTCATAAAGCTGACGTGGACGAGTCCTTCGATTGTATTCGGCAGCTCGACAAACATTCCGAAGTTTGTCACAGAGCTGATCATGCCGTCAAACTCTTCACCGATTTTATCAAGCATGTATTCCGCTTTTTTCAGATCATCCGTTTCACGCTCGGCGTCAACGGCACGCCGCTCCATCGTTGATGTATGTTCGGCGATATCCGGCAGGCGTTCAGCCCACTTTTCCTGTGTCGCTTCATCGACTTTGCCGTTGATTAAATACGTTCTGATCAGACGGTGGACGATTAAGTCCGGATAACGGCGGATCGGTGATGTGAAATGCGTATAGAATTCCGTTGACAGACCAAAGTGCCCCAAGCTTTGCGGGTCGTATTTCGCCTGTTTCATCGAACGGAGCATGACAGTAGATATAACTGTTTCTTCAGGTCTGTCACGCACAGCGTCCAGAATGCTTTGCAGCGCGCGCGGATGAATATCTCCCGCCGTTCCTTTCACCACATAGCCAAATGTCGTTACAAACTCTAAAAACTTTTGCAGCTTTTCAGCATTCGGCTCTTCGTGAATCCGGTATATAAACGGGACGTTCATCCAATGGAAATGCTCCGCTACTGTTTCGTTCGCCACAAGCATAAATTCTTCAATCAGCTTCTCGGCGACAGAGCGTTCTCTGATGACAACGTCTTTAACCGCCCCTTCTTCATCGACAAGCACCTTTGCTTCTTTGAAATCAAAATCAACGGCGCCGCGGTTCATCCGCTTATCGCGCAGAATTTGAGCCAGACGCTCCATGTCTTTGAACATTGGAACAAGAGGCTCGTATTTTTGTTTCAGCTCTTCATCATCGTCAACAAGAATTTGATTCACATCAGAATACGTCATTCTTTCCGTTGTTTTGATGACACTTTGGAAGATCTCGTGCTCTGTCACCTGTCCCTGACTGTTAATTGTCATTTCACAAGAGAGTGTCAGGCGGTCAACCTTTGGATTTAAGGAACAAATGCCGTTTGATAGTCTGTGCGGTATCATTGGGATGACACGGTCAACCAAATACACACTCGTTCCTCTTTCTAGCGCTTCTTTGTCAATCGGCGAATTTTCGGTTACGTAATGGCTGACATCAGCAATGTGAACGCCAAGCTTGTAGCTTCCGTCATCAAGCTTCGTCACGGTAACTGCATCATCCAAATCCTTCGCGTCCGCACCATCAATGGTGACAATCACCTGGTCACGGAGATCACGGCGGTCTTTCAGATCTTTTTCATCAATTGTGTCAGGCGTACTTGATGCCTGTTCCATCGCATCAGCAGGAAAATCTCCCGGCAGGCCATGCTTATGAATGACTGATAAAATATCAATCCCCGGATCATTTTTGTGGCCGAGAATGGTTTCAATCTCGCCCTCTGCGTTCATGCGGCCTTCTGGATAGCTCGTCAGCTTGACAACAACCTTGTGTCCTTCCGCAGCACCGTTTTTCCCGTTTTTCGGGATAAAGATGTCGCTTGTGATTTTTTTGTCGTCCGGAATGACAAAGCCGAAGTTTCTTGTTTCTGTATACGTACCGACAACCCGCTGAATCGCTCTTTCTAAAATGCGGATGACGGTTCCTTCCTGTCTGGAGCCGCTTGACTGTGAATTCAGACGAACCATGACGATATCGCCGTTCATTGCCGTATTCAGCTCATTAGGCGGAATAAACACATCGCTTAACGACGTATCCTCAGGCAGCAAAAAGGCAAATCCTTTTGCATGTGCTGAAATCTTTCCTTTTATTAAATTCATCTTCTCCGGAATGCCATAGCGGTCGCTTCTCGTCCGTACGATAAGTCCTTTTTCTTCCAAGGCGACTAACGCTTTGACGAGCTCTTTAAACTCCTCGGCTTCCGTAATATTTAACATCTCCTCAAGTTCCTGAACAGTCAGAGGCTTGTATGCCTCTTCCTTCATAAACGAGAGAAGCTTATCCATAAATGCTTCTTTTTCCATTATCCAACCTCCTGTTGATTACCAATCGAGCTTCTCTAAAAATTCATACACATCCTGATGGACGAGGTCCCGTTCTTTGTCTAGCGTAATGACATGGCCTGATTCCTCGTACCATTTCAGCTGTTTATCATCAGTTTCCACTTCGTTGTAAATAATATTGGCACTTTCGGTATTAATCATGTGATCATGACGTGCCTGCACCACAAATGTCGGTGAATAAATCATATCGACATTGTTCCGCACATCGGCAATTAAATTTTGCAGCGCCTTAAGAGTGTTCATCGGCGTTTTTTCGAATTCCTTCATTTCCTCTTCAATTTGCTCCGGGTTTTTCCCCTCGAATTTTTTGTAATTGCGAGCGTATGAAAGGACGCCCTGATACATGACCTCTTCACTCTTAATATGCATCGGTGCGCACATTGGAACAATTCCCTTTATGGGTACAGTGTAACCCAATTTCAGCGAAAAAACCCCGCCAAGCGACAGTCCGCAGGCAGCAATGCTCTCATAGCCTTCAGATTTTAAGTATTCATAGCCATCCATCACGTTTTTCCACCAGTCTTCAGGCCCCGTATGTACTAGTTCTTCAGGGGGCACGCCGTGTCCTTCATATTGAGGCGCGTGGCACGTATAGCCCCGTTCATTCAAATAACGTCCCAGCATTCTTACATCCGCTGTATTTCCTGTAAAGCCATGCAGCAAAAGCACCGCTTTGTCTCCGCCTTTAAATGTAAATGGTTTTGGTGTCACAACTTTCATGCTCATGTCTCCCTTTCTATCTGCACGATCATTTTAGTTTTCCACAGTTTGATCAGAAAAAAACGCTCTGAATATCAGCCAGAAACGTGAAAAAGGCCTGACTTCACATCAGACCTTATACAAACATTGCCCTATAGGATATAAGCAAGCGCAATCGTTAACACGAAAAACAAGACTGCCAGCACAACCGTGATGCGGTGCAAAATCAAATCAAGACCTCTTGCTTTTTGTTTCCCGAAGAGCTGCTCCGCTCCGCCGGAAATCGCACCAGATAATCCGGCGCTTTTACTGGATTGAAGCAAAACGACAATAATAAGTGCAATGCTGACGATAACCAATAAGGTAATCAAAACCGCGTGCATCCCATACACCTCCAGACTCACTGGCCTACATTACTTCTATTTTACATGAAAAGGGTTGGCATGTCACGCTGTATCAGACACCAAAAGGCGGGATAAGACGTATGATCTTGGTTACCCTATTCATATGAAAAGGTCAAAAGGAGAAAAACAATGCCCCTTATCAGCATAGCCAGCAAAAAACATCTTTATTATGAGGAATATGGACAGGGAATTCCTATCATTTTTGTCCACCCGCCGGGCATGGGACGCAAGGTTTTTTATTATCAGCGCCTTCTCTCCGAGCATTTCAGGGTGATTTTCCCTGATTTAAGCGGCCACGGTGATAGTGATCACGCGGATCAGCCCGTCTCTATTTCTTATTACGCAAACGAGATCTTGCAATTCATAGACGCTCTGCATATTGATAAGGCTGTGTTATTCGGGTATTCCGCCGGCGGCTTAATTGCGCAGCATATCGGCTTTACCCGTCCGGACAAAGTATCTCATCTTATTCTATCCGGCGCTTACCCCGCTGTTCATAACGTAATTGGAGAGAAGATTCACAAGACGGGGATGTATCTGCTCGAGAAAAACGCCGGTTTGCTCATAAAAATGCTTGCCGTCAGCCACACAAAAAACAAAGAACTTCGAAACCTATTAACAGGCCATATGAAAAAAGCAGACCTTGTCCATTGGCATCAATATTATCAGGATTCGCTCCGCTACAACTGCATTGAACAGCTGCCTCATTTACACATGCCAATGCTGTTTATGTATGGCGGCCTGCGGGACTGGACCTTCCCAGCCTCAGGCTATTACCGCAAAGCTTGCAGCCATGCCGAATTTTTCAGATTGGAATATCAGGGGCATCAGCTGCCGACAAAACAATGGAAAACATGCAACGAACTGGTGACAGGGTTTGTGTTGACACATCATTCATAGAGATAGAAAACGCTTGGTCTCCTTGCGTTTTTTGGTTCCTTTATTGACTTTTGTCAATAAAATCATAGTAAAAAAGATCCTCAAATTTCAAATTAAAATAGTGAAGCATTTTACCGATCACAAGCTGCCCCGGCCGTCTTTCTCCATTCAGCACGCGGCTAAGTGTGGCGGGTGAGACTCCGATTTCCAGCGCAAGCTGATTAAGGGAATAATCATTATTGACCATATACTGCAATACATAATCACGTCTAATCTGTATCTTTTCTACTGGCACTTTCCTCACCTTCCATTCCTGGAAAACTTTTTTCTATACTTTTACATTACGGCTTATGTTAACTTTTGTCAACACATTTCCAGCCTACCTATTCCCTTTAGTCAATAAACATACTAAAATATGAGTAACAGTGAGGGACGGGGTGAGATACATGGAAAGCTTTGGCGAACAATTGCGGGCATTGCGTGAAGAGAGAAAATTAACAGTCAACCAGCTGGCGACTTATTCAGGCGTAAGCGCAGCCGGCATCTCCAGAATCGAAAACGGCAAACGGGGCGTTCCCAAACCTGCCACCATTAAAAAACTGGCGGAAGCCTTAAAAATTCCTTATGAAGGGCTTATGTATAAGGCCGGTTACATCGAAGAAGTGCATGAAGCTAGGGCTCCTTATGAAACGAAGTGCAAGCTGCTTGAAAAAGCGGAGGCCTATGACCTGAAAAACCTTGCTCTTCTTGAAAACGAAAAGTGGCAATATCTCAATAAAGAAGATTTGCTCATGCTGGATCATTATTTTTCGTTTATTTCAGACGAAGCCAAGAAACGGTCTGCTGATGACTAACTCTTGATAGAAATGTGAGGGGATCACCATGTCACCTTTCGGACAGCAATTACGGGAGCTGCGCCGCGCCCGCAAACTGACAGTGAATCAGCTTGCGGTGTACTCAGGCATCAGCTCCGCCACCATTTCCAAAATTGAAAACGGTAAGCGGGGCACGCCAAAACCTGCCACTATCAAAAAATTGGCGGCCGTACTCAAAGTTCCCTACGAAAACCTGATGGCTGCCGCAGGCCATATTCGGGCCTTTCCAGAAGAAATTCGCGAAGCTTCGGAAAGCTATCAGTCCATATATGACATTTATCAAACAGCTGTCACTCGCGGAGCGGAGCACCTCCCGATTTTCAATAGCCAAAAATGGGGATATCTCTCAAAGCAGGATATTGAAAATCTCAGCAAATACTTCGATTTTTTAGCCTTGGAAGCAAAAAAACGAACCTCTTCTTCATAATCCCCTGTATCTTTTCTCCATTTTATCAATCACGCTTGCATACCTTCCCTCGTTATTTGCGTTATAATAGTGTCAGACGAGGTGAAAAGTATGAACCAATCAGAAATGTGTCCTAGATTTGAAAAAGCAGTCGACATCTTGAGTAAACGCTGGGTCGCTTTGATCGTATTTCAGCTCTTGAACGGGTCGCAGCGATTTAGCGAAATTGAAGCAGCACTTCCAAATCTAAGCGGCAGAGTTCTGTCAGAACGGCTGAAAGAACTTGAGCTTGAAGGAGTGGTGAAGCGGGATGTCATCCCTGAAACTCCGGTTCGCATCGAATATTCATTGACCGATAAAGGAAAGGCGTTGGCCCCCATCTTGGGTGAGATTTCTAAATGGGCGACGGATTGGATTGACCCTTCCTTTCTTGACTAATTGCTAAAACGGTTCTGATCTCAAAGGCGAGAAAAGAGCCGTTTTTTTATTTTTCATTTGCCAGGTAAAAAACGACTTCTCAGCCGATATATAGTAGAACCCCACATTGCGTTTTTAGCCGAAGAATTTGAGCAGCTGGCGAAAGAGCTTCATGAGAAGATGGATCAGTTCACATTTAAAATAACCCACGTCCAGATAGGACATGGGCTTTATTCGTTTCTTAAAGGTATTTTTACTCGAACCTCTGCTCCACCGGCTATAGTGTTCCCAAGAGTAAGTTCTCCATTATGAAGATTCACTGCATTTTTTGCAAAAGTCAATCCCATTCCATAATGACCTTTAGAATGACGGCTCTTGTCATCCATATAAAAAAGTTCTGTGGCTTTTTTTAACCCCATTTCCGAAAATCCATTTCCCGTGTCTTTTACAAAAAAATAAAATATCTCAGAATCGCATTCTGCATGTACCGAGACGGTGCCGCCTTCCGGTGTATAATCAACTGCATTTGTTAAAATATTCAATAATGCCCTATGTAACAATTGCCAGTCTATTTTCGCTTCTTTCATTAGATTTTCTTTTTTGAACGAAATGTTTATATTTTTATTTCCTTTATAGGCGGATATATCTTTCACTAGAGTTTCTGTCAACTCATCTACAGATGCTTTCTCCAAATGAATCGTTAAGGCATCCTCCGTTTTCGAAAGATGAATCAGCTGATAAATATACTGTTCAATTTGATTTCCTGCTCCAAGAATATACTTTGTATACTCAGCTTGTTCTTCGTTTTGCATTGACAAGCTGAGTAATTCAGCATTCCCCTTAATAATGGTGATCGGAATCTTGATATCATGTGCCAAAGCACCTATTTGTTCTTTCTTGTTTTTTTCTAAACGCCACTGTGCCTCAAGTGAGGACTGGAGAGCATCTCTCATTTCAATCAACGAGTCAATCACATCATCGAATTCCTTAATATGTGTAAATTCGGGAGTGAATTGCAAATTTTGCTCTTTTATATATCGAGTGATTACGTTCAATGTCTCAAAATGTTTTCTTAATCTATTCGCAAAGTAAGTTGTTATAATAGAGATAACTATAATGAGCAAGATAATCAAAATACAAATACTCGTTAATTCATAATTAGGAAGGTATTTTCTTAGTAAAGGCGAACTGAAATCGGCACGCAATGAATATTGCAAAACACAATATTCATTGTTTCTTTCTATAACCAAATAGCCTTTTTGCTTATAATTGACATATGGTTTTTTTTCAATCTTCTTTTTTACCAGCTGCAGATCTTTTTCTTTAATAGTTCCAGCTGTTTTTTGTTTTGTTTCTTTGTTAAGAATGGCATATGACATTGTATCAGGAATCATATCGGCAGTTACTTTGTCGATGGTTTCCAGCTTCGGCGCAAGTTTTTCCGCTTCTCGTTCATTATAATTCGCTGGGTGTGAGAAACCTGTATTCATTGCAATCGTATTTATAAATATATATAGCAGAGCAAGTACGACCAAGCTAATACATAGGGTCACCATATACTTTACCAGTTCTCTAAGAAGCGTTTTCCGGCCCTTAAAACCTATTCCCATTTGTACCCAACGCCCCATACCGTTTTAATGGGATCTGCATTATGCTCTTTACATTTTTTTCGAATCGTTCGAATAAATTCAGTAATTGTTGAATACAAAGCATTCCCCTCTAATCCATATATCTCCTCGTAAATTTGTTCTCTCGAAAAAGTTCTCCCTTTGTGTTGAGCTAAAAATTCACAGATTTTATATTCATTTTTTGTTAGGTTGAGTTTGTTGTTATTGATAAATACTTCTTTACTATCAAAATGAAATAAAAAACCGGAGATCACTCTCTTCGATTGATGTTTATCTCTCCGTTCTCTTCTTAAGTGAGCATTCACTCTGGCACTAAGCTCTCTAACGCCGAACGGCTTTGTAATATAATCATCTCCGCCGGTAATGAGGCCTTTTACTATCGCTTCCTCTTCCGTTTTAGCTGTGAGGAATAAAATGGGACAATCAACCAAAGGCCGTATCTGTTTACATAACTCAAAACCGTCAATATCCGGCATCATCACATCTAACAAAATTAAATCATATCCTTGAAATACATCAGGCGGCTGTCCATGAACATGATCTAAAATGTCAACTTGATGCTGGTCACGGCGCAAAATATTTTGTATCAGTACAAGAATATCTTTTTCATCATCGACAGCAAGGATTTTTGCCATTTCCCGGCCCCCTCATACTATTCAAACGTTTTTCTGCCTTCCCATTTACTAAACCATATAAGACTGGCAATGATTGTACATATTATACCAAAAACCATCATCAATACCCCTGAATTTATTTCATGCATTAATAAAGGATGATCCCCTTGATTTACTTCTTTAAAGTGAAGTACTCCATTTAAACTTGACAATCTAATCCCCCAGGCCCACGGGTTAAATTTCCATATAGCATCCCCTAATCCAGTGTTCATGAGAGCTGTCATGAGCAGGCCTGCTCCTCCTATCAGGACAGAAGCCCCCATTCCAAACATACAACTGATAAAAAAGTAAATACAATACAGGACTACACTGCCTGCAACCAGCCAGGCACCACCCATTATAAAAATATCGTAAGATAAATCCGGCACTTTTAAAATAAACTTTAATCCAATGAAATAGATGAATAGTGCTAAACCAATAGAGCAAATCTCCAAGAAAAGCAGCATGAACACTTTACTCACATAAGCAACGATTTTCGGAGATGTGCTCCCTAGTAATACATGAAATTTCCCTGCCTGTTCTTCTAAGGATGCAGTCATTCCACATAGCACCCCGATGAGCAGCGGTAATGCAACTGCGATAGCTTCCATAAAAGACTTATAAAGGTGAAATTCACCTTGATCTCTTCCGTAAAAATACAAAATCAATATAACTGAACAAACGATAGGAATGATAAGATGCAGCCACAAAAAAGAGGTGTGCTTGCTCTTCTGGAAATCAGCTTGTAAACACCTCAAAAGCAATTTCACCTTACATCGCCTCCCGCTTATTCATTTTGTAATCAGTTGTTGGGGCAAACGAACGGCTGGTCAGAAATGCCAGTATCAAAAAAAATAAAATTGAAATCACTATGGCAGGAGGCACAACCATCCAACTCAACAAAGGATCATTGTTTTCGAGCAGCAAACCGTTAGGATGTATACCAATGGTTGGACACATCATTCGAATTGGCCAGCTCCAAGGAATGAACCACCAAAAGGCACGAGATGCCGGCATAACACCGAGAACTAGCGTCCCTATGAAATTTAACATTACCGCCATTGTAAATCCCCACTTTTTTGCCACAAATAAACAGAGCGGAATTTGCCAAAGACTTGTCAACCAAAGCAATAAGCTCGCGGCAACTATAGAAGGCGAAATGATGGAAAAATCAGCTATAACGAATCCCATGAGTAACATAAAAACTAAAAATACAACCTGAGATAATAGTGAATAAATTGCAATAATAATAATCTTAGCGTACCATAATTTCCCTAGATCTATAGGCAATGAATACGTACCGTTATAATGAGAGGCCTTTTTTTCTTTTTGATGAGATAAAGAACAAAATAAAGCAATCATCACTGGCATAAATATAATAGACCACCAGTTATAAGTTCCTGGTACAAAAAATTGAGTGTTCATTAAAAAAGAAAAACCTATATTAAGAAGAGCTACAAAGATAATCATTTTTCTGGAAAACGTCCTCTTAAACTTTAGGTTTTCGGCTTTTATATAATTTATCATCTTTTTACACCTTCTTTTTCACGAGTTGACTTTACAACTTCCATAAACAAGTGCTCCAAATCATCAGCCTTGTTTATTTCACCCTGGTACCCAAGATGACCGTCGATGATAATCCCAATATGATCTGCTATTTGCTCGACTTCCGAAAGGATGTGACTAGATAAAATCACCGTTATACCTTCCTGAGGAAATGAGCGAATAAGGTCTCTGAGCTCTTGTATACCTATTGGATCTAACCCGTTTGTAGGTTCATCAAGAATTAATAGTTTAGGATGGTTTAATAAGGCGATTGCAATTCCAAGCCGCTGCCTCATCCCCATCGAAAATTGGCCTGCTCTTTTCTTTCCAGCATGCTGCATATCCACAGTCTTTAGCACACTGTGTATGCGATCTTCGGAAAGACCGAGCAGCGTGGCATGTACTTTCACATTTTCAAATGCAGTTAAATTATCGTAAAGAGGCGGAGCTTCTATTAACGATCCGATAGTTTGCAGATCAGATCTTTTCCATTTATGTCCATCAAAGAGAATTTCACCTGAAGTTTTCCGTAAAATTCCTGTTAAAATTTTAAGCGTTGTCGATTTTCCAGCTCCATTTGGTCCCAACAGACCATAAATGCTGTTTTTTTGAACAGTTAATGAAACATCTGCAACAGCTGTCTCTTTGCCAAACTTTTTTGTAAGACTTTTGGTTTCTAATAAGACTGTACTCATGTCACACTCTCCCTTATTCCTTTTCATTCTTTATTAAAACCGCTCGATAATACTCACGATTAAACTCAACAATGATTTCATCTTTGGCATCAGAATCTTCGTTTGTACTATAAACCTTCCCATAGCGTAATGGTTTTTTCTCTCTAATTTCATCCGGGTTATTAGAGATATACGGTTCTTTCAATTCTTCTTCCGACCATCTCTTTCCATCACCATCTACAAAGAAAGTTTGGCCTATTGCCCCTATTACTTTTCCTTTTTTGTCTTCATCAACTTTCTCTTTCAGATGATAAAGTTGATCGTCATAGACCACTTGATCAAGTTTTCCCTTATCAATCAGGCTCTCCATTGTTTCCGATGTATCGTTTTCGTTATCATCAGTAAAATGCATTGTTTTTTTTGTTTCTTCAACAACTTTATCTTTAAACTTTGTTAATGATTGACAAGCAGATAACATAAATAAAACAATAAAACAGCCTAAAATGTTAACACTTCTTTTCAAAAACAACATACATCACCTCAATCTTATGAATTTTCCTCAATAGATGTTAAGCAATAATGGATTCTTCACCGCCATGAATCCATGTGAAGAATCCTTTTTTCCGGATGCAGACCATTCTAGAATACTTTTATCAAAATTTAATCAAAAAAACATTTCCAACTGGAAACTTTAAGCATTTGGGCGGCCATTGCCATGATCAATGCCAAATAAAAAAAGTGCGATCAGGTCACACTCCTACTCTAGATGGATCAATCTCATTTATTAATTTCCTAATAAAAAATATGATGTTCTTAGAAATATTCTTAACCATAAAACCTGGTAAGTACCCTTAAGTCCTTCATCCTTTGTCTGCATTTGAGGAAGAGACTGGAATTTTTATTGGAATGTTATTCAAAACGCATGATCGAAAATAACCGTTCTTCCGTTCTACAATTGTGTTCCTCCTTAAAGCCGAATATAAAAACGGGTGTGAATATAAACTCTTTCACACCCGTCGTTTTTTACTTCATTTTCTTGTCCCGACTCTATGAAAATAAGTATGTATAACACTCAGAAGTGCAAGGAGTCAGAGCAAGGTGATGCTAATGGTTTTACTTATTTAGAGATTTTGCAGTTACAAGTTAGTGTTTGAAGGAAGCAAGTTTGCAATGCACCAGTTACACATCCTGGTGTACAAAGTGATTCACTTTTCCATTGCGGAGTGATTTTTGAGTCTTGTTTAGAGACTTTCACAACATCCAAATCGAAATCATCGAACTTTGACATATTGGTCACCTCCTTTCAATACCTAAATAGTAACAGACAAATATCAAGATTTTATCATTTTTTTCCTTTTTTTATTAAATTAATAATGCTTTTGTCCAATCTGTTTTTGAGCCTAATTCCATGTTTAATACCCCTAAGCCTACACCTACAGCTCCATCCAACAAACCAACGTACTGCAAAG
Organism: uncultured Bacillus sp.; assembly: GCF_958411575.1. NCBI lineage: Bacteria > Bacillati > Bacillota > Bacilli > Caryophanales > Bacillaceae > Bacillus > uncultured Bacillus sp. The sequence goes on along the minus strand of NZ_CATYRA010000006.1, from coordinate 10,662 downwards.
GTACTGCTTCGTCCCCTTCCATTGATTCATAGTTATGGAATCCAAAGATATAATCCTTGTCATAGTAGCTCATGATCTTTTGTTTAATCTCTTGAAGCTCTTCCTTAAAATACTCCTGTCCGGTGAGTAGATTTACAGCAAGCAGAATCTGACCGATACCGCTGTAACCATGACATATGGTAGGTGAAAAAATTCCCCGTATATCAGATATTGTGTATCTTAAATTCTGTACTCCGATATTTATAAGTTCAGTATTTTGAAGTGCTTTTCCGGCTTTAACAAGCGCTAGACATACACCAGGTCTTCCATAACACCAAGCATCTCTGCTAAAATTTACTGCGTTTGGCGGAGATCCGTATTGATACTCCTCAAAGCTTATGATTCCTTTCCAAAACAAGCTGTCTTGCTCTTTTTCAGAAAATTCCAGTAGGAAATTCGCCATTTTTTCAATCGCACGTTCTTGTCCCTTTACTTTAATTCCCTGTATGAGTGCTGAAGAGAGAACACAAATAGGACCAGGTATCCCATGTGCTAATCCCATATTAAAATTGCCGTAAGGATAAGCTTTTTTTTCAATATCAGTAAACTGATGTTGAGATGGAATATGCCATCCAGGAACTTTTTCTCCATCCACGATAATGTCTTCAGTTAACCTAACGAGATATTTCAAAATATCAATTAACAAATCTCCCATAGCTTTATCTTCTTGAAATAACAGCAGATAGTTGGCAATTCCGCTAACTCCTTCTATGACATCGTAGTCACTCATACACACTTGCCGCTGATCAAATTCAGTTAACAATTGAGGTACGGTTTCAGCCAAATATTCATTAATACTAGAAATCAAACCATTGTAATAGGTGAAACGTTGCGATAAACAGATTGCTGCCAGTCCAATGCCAGCTGCTCCAGAAAACATTGAAGGAGTATGCAGCCCTTTTTCTTTTATTTCATTTACTAAAATCGATAAATATTGATGTCCTATGTCGTCCCATCCTTCCTCAGGAAAATGAGCGTGCAATTCGCCATACAGCATACAAATGCCTGGTATACCATGACTCAAAGCAGTTGATTTCCAAGGTATAAGCGGAACTTCGCCAATGCTGCGAAAGTTATCTTTTTGATTCACTATTTCAAGCACTTTGTCGTAATTAGAAATTTGACGAGCCATTTCTTTCACAATTTCAACTTCTATCCTTGATACAGTGCCTCTTTCCATTTACTGCCTTCCTCCTCCAGTGGGTTCATATAGTTCTCGGATTCATCCATTTTTTTATACAGCGGACATGTTTTTAATAGCTCTTCATGTGTGCCTATTCCTACAATCTCTCCTTTATCCATAACAATGATCCGATCTGCAAGTTTAGCAGCAACCAATCGATGAGAAATAAATATTCCTATTTTATCTTTTGACAAACTGAAAAAAGTATCGAAGGTTTCTTTTTCTGCAATTGGATCCAGCGCAGAACTTGGCTCGTCCAAAATATACAAAGAAGCTTCCCTAAAATAAGCCCTTGCCAAAGCAATCTTTTGCCATTGTCCACCGGATAGCTGTCTTCCTTCATCAAACCATAGTCCGAGCTGTGTATCGAATTGATAGGAAGAGTGGCTTTTTAAGAAATCGGCTCTCACAATATCGAGAACTTCATGCATTTTGTTTGTTTGATGTAGTTTATCAATTTGGCCGAATCCTATATTTTCTTTTAATGTCATTTCGTATTTCATAAAGTCTTGAAATAGCGCTGCAATTTGATTCATATAACTGTCCATATCCAGTTCTTTAATATTTATTCCATTAATCAAAATGTCGCCCTGCTGAACTTCATATAAGCCGGTAAGGAGCTTAATGAATGTACTTTTCCCTGATCCGTTTGGTCCAACAATGGCTACACGTTCTCCTTTATGCAATGAAACGTTAATATGTTTCAGTGTCTGTTCTCCTTGATTGGGATAGATAAAGCTGACATTTTGAAAAACAACAGAATGAATAGGCTCAACAATCGGCTTCTTGTGACCTTGACTTTTCTCTTCTTTTAATTCCAGAAATTCATACAATTGATTCATATAGAGATTGCTGTTATAGATCGAATAAATGCTTGTCATGATAGATTGTGAGTGATTTTGCACCAGCGAAACCGATCTGATATAACTCATTACATTACCGACCATTATTTTTCCCGCAAAAGCAGACATGATGGCAATAAATATAATGACAGCTCCGACTAATTGCACTGCAATCTCATATATTAGGTTCAATAAAGTTTTCTTTCTTAATATCTTTGTATCTTGTTCTATAAATGATTTTTTGATATCCCAGTACTTGTTTAATAAATAATCCTTAAGGTTATACAATTTTAATTCTTTAAAAGAAAAATCATGTGTGAGTATATAGCTGATATACCAAGATTTCCTTTCCTTTCCCGCGCGTTTCCAGTGTATGAAGAATTCTTCCTGTCCAATTTTCAAGAAATAGAATAGAGAAATTACCGGAATAACTAACAACAGAAGTGAGACTTTAGGGTTCCACGACATTAAAAACGCAATTGATGAGAGTAGCGTCACAAATGATGTGGTCATTGTAATGATGGCTTGAATAATCTGATAGGGCTTATAACTGATCTCTTTCGTTACCCTCTCTAACTTGTCATATATTTCTGGATTTTCAAAATCCTTGAGAGCTAAATTACTGCTCTTTTTCATGACTTTATAGTTGAGTTTATAACCAATATTTAATTGAAATTTACCATTATAAAATTCGGAAATCTGCGAAATGAGCTCCGAAAAAAAAGATACCCCTAGATATGTCAAGAAAATGGTGATAACAATTGAAACATCTTTCCGGATAGTCACAAGGGAATTAATCAGTTCTTGTGAAATATATAGTGAAACAATTGGCAGAATACCGGTAATAATACTGAATGCAATCAACTTTAAAAACAGTGATCTTTCTAAGGTGAAAATCAACTTGAACGTCTTAGGCATTTGTTTCATGATAAACAGCAGCTCTTTTAGTTTCAGTTGTTCCTTTACTTCCATGCTAAACTACCATTCATCTTTTGATATCGTTGCGCATATAAAGAATGTCTGCATAGGGTGAGAATTTTATTTTCCAGTTCTCTGTCGGTTCCGAATAAACGATTGCAATGCAGATGGATGATACTTCCTATACGTGAATAAACTTCATCTTTGTTATCAAATGCCTTTTTGATTAAAAATGCATAATGAGCTGCAGCCATTTTTCTTGTTTTCAAAGTTTCATATAACATACCGCCATCACTTGTTTTCTTGAGATTATCCCAATCTCTGTCAGAATTGCATATTTCAATATACATTTCTCTATCCTTTTTAAATTCAGTACGATACTCATTCTGTAAGGAATTTCTCTCTAAAAAAGTTAACTGTTCTTCAAACGTTAGCTCGAACTGTTCTAAAAACTGTATAACCGAAACCATGCCTGCAATTTCCTTGCTTATCGTAATATCTTTCATCCGGTGCATTCTAATCATCATTTCAACAACTTTGCTGTCTTCACAGAAAAGCTGTTCTGCAGCCTCCATAAGGCTTAGCCCGCCATATCGTTCTATCTCCCGCTCGTATTGAGTGATAACAGACTCTGAAACCAGTCCTTTTTCTCTTAAGCTTTTCAGCCAATTCAATAATTGGGGAAACAAGCTGTACAGCACTTCGGCTTTTCCATTAAATCTAAGTCTTATATGAGGCTTTGGATCCCGATACCTCATAAAGAAATGTCTGACTGGATATTGATCAGAAATCTGGTTATAAAAATCCGCTATTTCAAAAGCAATTAGCTCTTCTTCTCTTGTTTGTTTACAATAAAGCTTAATAAACAGCCAGTCTTCAAATGGCATTTTTATTCTGTCGGAACCACTTCCCTCTATTGCGTTAAGAACCGGTAAATACAATGGTTTTTCTGGTTGTTTTCTAAGCAGCGGAACGACGATTTCTCCCGAATAGTCATTTTGGTTTCTATCCATTAACGCATCTGCATCATGCTCAACAGCCACAAGTTGTAATGGCTGGTTATGGTTCGTTTTTTTCAATTCCCAGAAAAAAACATCCAAAGTACAATCATTCTCTATATCAATCAATAATCGATTGTCTGCGTTAACGATATAAAATGTTTGCGGCAGTTCATAAGTACGATGAAATTCAAAAAAAGCAGATTTTATCTCTTCTAGAGATGCATTCGAGTGCATGCTTAAATCATTTTTGTATATCAGCCATTGTTCACAAGATAAGGTTATCTCTTTATATTTGATTTCAGGAATATACTTGAAATCACTATAGATACTAAACCACGGGAAATCATTCCATTTTCTTTTACCATCTCTTGAAATCTCTAATAAAAACCGTACAGCGTTGGTCATTAATAAAGGATTAAACATATGATTTGACTCAAAAGACAGAATTTCGCCAGTTGTTTTATGTCTAGCATAAAAGATATGGTCTTTATTGATTCCAATTAGAATATCTTCAGCTTTGACGGAATCATTGAGATGCAGAGCACTGTTCGTAAAAAGAGACATCTCTTTTTCTCGGTAGCTTACATTTCTTGTTACATTTCCAGACCTAGTTTGATTAGGCACAATACTCAGTTCACAAACTTTCGTATTACACTCTGTTAACTCTTTCTCCTTGTTATGTAAGGTCTTTATGATTTCACTGATTGAATCAGACATATGAGAAAATCTCCCAAATGTTTTCCCTGCGCGGGTAGATCCGACGTTGGGGCCTAAATAAAGCTTAACTCTCCCATTTCGTAATTTAACAAAGAAATTGAGTTCAAATGATAATGGAATTTCCTCATCAGCAATTTCAGAGTTGCAAATTCTATGGAATGTTTCGTCGTCTAATTGAATAGGAGCTTTCTTTCTAACTGATTCAAAATACTTTCTCATGAAAAATTGTTTCATTTCCGGTGAAAATTGCTCCCCAAATGATGTTTCTTCAAAGAATTCATTAGCAGGATTCGTGTACGTAGCAGGAGCACCAATGCCAGTGCTGGAACATAGCATTTCTAAGAGAGGAACTTCTCTTTCATATCCATAGCGTTCCAAAAATACATTTTTGTATTTTTCCAAGTGGTCTAATGTATTGGCAGAGGGAGAAGCCATATAAGTAAACATGCTTGCCAATTCACTTATGGCGAGAGATGTTTCATTATCTAATTGAATGGAGGAGTCTGCCAGCCCAGCGTCTACTTGCAGAGGAGATGATGCCTTTATGAGTTTATTCATTGTTTCAATCAGATTTAAATACTGATGCTCTCCCTCTCCGATAGTGATCCGATTATATGCATCTATCTGATATTGAATGTTCTTACAAGCCTGAATGAGTTCATTTGGAATATGGCGGCTTTCCGCTTGATCAATTAAATACTGAAATTGATCTGAAACAGTCATCGGCGGCCGTAAGTTTGATATAAGGAACTCTTTGTCAATAAGGTCTGCTACGTACTGATTAATTTTATTTATTGGAGTATTTGGATAGTTATCTATCAAACAACGGATTATATCTTGATATGCAGCAGATTCACCACACAGTTCATTTATCAAATAGAAAACAGATGTCGCACGAACACTAACTTCTTCAGATTTTCCATCTGTGCTGTACAACAAGTAAGCCCGGTCACCCTTAATATAACAAGCGGAATTTAATGTAAAAGAAAGTCGGTCGGTGTATTCGTTTTCCAATTTTCTAATTAATTGGTAGAGCCACTCAAAATCAACACGAGCCTTTTTGTAAAATGAATGTTGATTAAAAGATAAGTGATTTTTATCAGAAAACGACCCTATACCGACTGAAGAAAAAAGGCCAAAAGGTGTGGTTCTTGTTGCTCTTCTTGTTGCATACTTCAAAATAGCCTGTTGAAAGTTGCGCTTTTTTTTCCCTTTTAATTTATCCGGCGCTTGCAGGAAAGTATGTATTGTTTCATATAGTGTCCTGCTAGATACCAGTATTTGTTCCCGAAATAATGAATCGTTGCAAAGGTCATGTAATAACTGATCGATATCCTGAGAATTCTCATTTTTTAAGTCTTGATGTACTAAAGGAACCCGAATCATATAATAATCTGTAGGTGTATATAAGGATTTCATATTAGTCTATAGCCCCCCATATTTATCCGCTTCTTAATAAAAACAATTCTACATCCCTCTGCTTAGTCCTCCATATTATTCTATTTGAACCAAAATATTTACAATACTCTATTTTTACTATACATTCTAAAAATCAAAAAAATATCAAGATCCACCCAGTAAATACCATAAAAAAAGGACTCTTTTCCCTCTCAGAAAAGAATCCTTTTTGCTTAACTCTATACACTTATTACCTTTCTTCTGCTTTTTTGTTTCACCGGATTCAAGAACCTTTCAATCCAGGCCATTATCAAATCTGCTCCTATGGCCATTACCGCAGTCGGGGTCGCGCCTGCGAGAATAATCGCAGTTCCGTTTGTCGCGTTTGAGCCGCGGACAATCATATCCCCGAGCCCCCCGGCGCCGACAAATGTGCCGATTGCTGTAATTCCGATGGCAATGACGAGAGCCGTGCGCAAGCCTGCCATAATGACAGAAAGCGCGAGCGGGAGCTCAACCATCCGGAGAACCTGGAATTTCGTCATGCCCATTGCTTTTCCCGATTCTAAGTAGGCATGTTCAATGCTGACAATGCCTGTGTACGTGTTTCGGATAATCGGCAGGAGGGAATACAGAAATAATGATATAATCACGGTGTTTGCGCCGAGCCCCATGACAAGCATTAAAACGGCCAGCATCGCGAGCGCCGGGATTGTCTGGATAACATTTGTTACGGCGAACACCCAGGCTGATAAGCGGCGATAATGCGCAATGAGGATTCCGACCGGAACCCCGACAACAGCGGCAAACAATACGCCGTAAACCGACATGAGAAAGTGGCGGCCGAATTCATCCATGACGTAGCTGCCGTTCTGCGCGTAATATGTCATTAACTGTTCAAGCACGTTCATTGGCTTCGGCCTCCTTTCACGATTCGAAGTAGTGGTGCTTTTCTAAATATTCCTTAGCTACGACAGACGGTTCTTTTAGATTGCCGTCGACTTCATAGTTAAGCTCCTGCATGGTGGCTGTGTCGATTTTCCCGATCATTTTCTGGATGGTGCCTTCAAGCTCAGGATGTTCTTTGAGCACTTGTTCCGGAACAACCGGAGAGCAATCGTACGGCGGGAAAAATTGCTTATCATCCTTTAGCATTTTGAGACCATAGGACTTGATTCTTCCATCAGTCGAATACGCGAGGACAATGTCCATTTTTCCGCTTTTCACCGCGTCATACACAAGGCCGATCTGCATTGGATACGTGCCGCTGAATGTCATGCCGTAGGTTTTCGTAAAATCTTGATAGCCGTTCCCCCTGAGCTTCATCCAATAGTTATCAACACCCAGCTTTAATTGCGGTGCCCATTTTTTCACGTCTGATACGTTTTCTAAATGATATTGATCTGCCAGCTTCTTGCTGACCGTAAAGGCATACGTATTATCAAACCCGTAGGAGTCATACCATTTTAAATCATATCTTTTTTTAAACTCCCGCTGTGTTAGCGCCAGCGCTTTCTCCGGATCTTTCTCAGGTTCCATTCTCAGCGTTCCTGTCAGCGCGTCTCCCGTATACCTTGTGGCCGCAATGTCGATTTCCCTATTCATTAAGGCCTGTTGCTGTACCGCGTTGGAGCCGAGATTTTTAATGGTTGTTGTTTTAAGATCAGTATGGTGTTCGATCAACTGGCCAAGCATGCTGGCGATGATTTCTGATTCGCTCATGCTTTGCGCGCCGATTTTAATGGTCTGGTCTGAAGCGGCGCTGAGACCCGGAAGCGAACAGCCGCTCAACGGCAGCATTGCTGCGAGCGTTAACCCGATCATCCATTTGAGATATTTTCTTTTCATGAGCCGCCTCCTTATGAAACTTCCTTCAATCTCTGCATGCCGGCAGGTGTCAGTTTTCGTTCAGTCACTGCCAGCACATAATCAATCACAATCGCCAATATTGTGACGGGCACCGCGCCCCCGATGATATATTCCGGCTGATATAAATTCAGTCCGATAAAAATATAATCACCCAATCCGCCGCCTCCGATAAAGGAAGCAAGCGTGGCCCAGCCGATTAAGTAAATCGTCGATGTTCTGATTCCCGCCATGATGACAGGTGCGGCAAGCGGCAGCTCCACCAGGCGGACTTGTTCAGCCGGCGTCATTCCGATGCCTTTGCCAGACTCGAGCAGATTTTTGTTGACGCCGCGAATGCCCGTGTACGTGTTGCGCAGAATCGGCAGAACGGAATAGAAAAACAATGCCACAATGGCCGGAACCTTCCCGACACCCAGGAGCGGAATAAAAAAGGCGAGAATCGCCAGACTCGGCAGCGTTTGAATGATATTGACGATACCGATAATGGTGCCGGCTCCCTTTTTCATTCTAGTAAGCACAACCCCGAGGGGGACGGCAACAAGCACGCCTAAGATGACAGCAATGAGCGAGATCGTGATATGCTCATATGTTTTATACAGGAGTTCGCCCCCGTTGGTTTGTAAAAATTGAATAATATGATGCATGACTTGTCACCTCCCTATGACAATACCGCGAGCTGATTTTCTTCCCCCCAGAGGGAGTCATACACAATGTCGACCAGACTCGCTCTAGTCACAATTCCGATTAAGCGCCGATTTCCATCCACAACAGGGACATACTTGATACCCCGTTTTAAAATTTTGCGGACCGTGTCGCGCAGCAATGTGCCGCCCAATACTGTGTAAAGATCTTCATGCAGAACCTCTCCTACGAGATTGGCTTTTTTCCGGCATTGATCAATGATTTCAACATCCACATAGCCTTGGAGAACGTGCTCGCCATCGACGACAAGCAATGAATCGACACGCTCCTGCCTCATTAGCTGAATCGCTTCAGAAAGCGTTTTATCCGCAGTGATCGTTACAGGCTTCGTGTTCATAATCTGGTCAACCCGTTCCACATCCGGGCTGGATGACTGAATCAGCCGCTCTTTTCCGATAAATTCCTCAACAAATTCGTCTGCCGGATTTCTCAAAATATCATCGGGCGTTCCAACTTGAACGATTTCTCCCGCTTTTAAAATCACAATCCGGTCTGCCAGCTTAATCGCTTCATCCATATCGTGGGTAACAAATACGATGGTTTTATGTAAGGTTTTTTGCAGTTTTTTAAATTCTTCCTGAAGGGAATCCCTCGTAATCGGGTCGAGTGCCCCAAACGGTTCATCCATTAAGATAAGCGGCGGCTCCGCGGCAAGTGCCCGTAATACACCAATTCGCTGCTGCTGTCCCCCGCTTAATTCATGAGGGTAACGGTCTAAATATTCTGGCCCCATATCGACCAATTTCAGAAGCTCACGCGCCCGTTCTTTCCGATGCTGCTCCGGCCATTTCAGCAGTTTAGGGACAAGAGAAATGTTCTGCTGAATGGTCATATGCGGAAACAGGCCGATCTGCTGAAAGACATAGCCGATCTTACGCCTAAGCTCTTCGGGGTCCTGTTCCATGATGTTTTCGCCGTCAATGAAAATCTTGCCGGCGGAAGGCTCAATTAATCGGTTAATCATTTTCATTGTTGTCGTTTTTCCGCATCCGCTCGGACCGATAAAACAGATAAATTCGCCTTTTGCAATCTTAAGATTCACGTTGTTCACGGCTTTTTTGCCGCCCTTGTATGTTTTCGAGACATTTTCTAATGTCAGCAAACATCGCACCTCCAAAATTAAGTTTATTCAATTTGTTCAGTTTGTATTTAATTTTTCAGACAATTGAATGCTTCCCATTATAGAATAAAGTTTATAAAATAAAAAGTTTACAATTTGTTCATATTGTTTATAAAGTATGTGTAAGCGCTGATTTACCCGCATTGACCTGTGATGATCTCCTTATTGCTCCAATTTCCTGCCAAATTCTCTTGTTACAGCATTTCCGCCGTATCAAAAATGTGGTATATTGACATCGGAATTGTTAGCTGAAAGGATTGAAACCGTTGGAGAAAGATCCGTTAACGATCATTGAACAAGCTGAGGACCATTTAATAGAAAGAATCGCAGAAAACATGCATGCATTTGGAATGCCCTCTACCGTCGGACGTGTGCTGGGCATTATTTATATGAATCGAAAACCGATGACGCTGACCGAATTGTCTGAAGCAACCGGCATGAGCAAAACTCGCATGAGCCAGGTTGTGCGGGAAATGCTTGATGCCAACATTGCCGAGAAAGTGTTCGAAAAGGGCGTGCGAAAAGATTTATATGAGGTTGAGCAGGACTACTACCAAACGTTTATCACGCTTTTTACAGCCACTTGGAGCAAAGTCGTCAGCAAAAACAAAATGATGCATAAAAAACTCAATCGGGAACTGCTCAGCGTTTTGGATGAAGAGCTTACCCCTGAAGCGGAAGAAAAAGTGAATGAACTGCTGAAGGAATTACAGGAATGGCTCGATTATTATAATTGGCTCGGGCGATTGATTGAGTTTTTTGAGAGCGAAGAGATTTTTAAATATGTGCCGAAGCCGTAAAAAAAACGCTCTGTCATTGGGACTGACCCCCGTTTTCGAGACAGGGATCAAAACACCTTTTAAACAGCCAATT